>CATLAL010000010.1 GCA_949878425.1 uncultured Oscillospiraceae bacterium | reverse complement strand
CTGTGCTGTCCACCAGCGGCAGCGGTTACACCAAGGAAATCAACCTGGTATCGTGGAACGGCGCGGAGCCGAAGTACGATATTCGCAGTTGGTCGCCGGGACGGGAGAAGTGCGGCAAGGGCATTACTCTGACGAAAGAGGAAACGAAAGCCCTCTTTCTATCCCTGCAAAACATCTTTTCTGAATGATATTTTACGATAGGGGGAACGCCTGCGGGCGCTCCCCCCTCAGACTGTAGAAAAAGTCAATTTTGAGCATTTTAATAGAGCGAAAAAGTTGCAATATCTTTAAAAGAAACCGTGAGGACTTCTCCCTAAAAAGCGATACATTATGTTTGAAAACAAGCGTGATTCTGTTTGAGTATAGCCAAAGTGAGAATGTTATGAAGCCAGGATTCTTGCCAAATAAGCAACTCTTGTTAGGAACATTTTCGACTTGATTTTCATGTGGAAAATCACTTTATCGACAAGCTGAGGGGGGAACGCCTGTGGGCGCTCCCCCCTCTCCGTTTGACGGGAGGTACGGCTATGGCAAGAAGGGTCACGCACCCCAAAATCAGGGTGCAAGCGGTCTATTCCGGGAACAGGGATATGCGGGAGGTGTTTGTGTCCCTGCTGGTGGATGCGGTGCGGCGGGGAAACTGTTCTGTTCGCACCTTTGAGAATGTGAAAGATACGCAATACAATGAGAGCGGAAATCAGATAAAGGAGGTCATCTGAATGGGCGTTTTACGGACGGCCCTCTACTGCCGCCTGTCGAAAGACGATATGGCGCAGGGGGACAGCGAGAGTATCAAAACACAAGAGAACATTTGTCAAGGGGGATTTCACCCAAAAGATGAAATCCCCCTGATAAATGGAAATTTACTGAAAAACAGTCCGTTATCTTGTTTTCAAGCGTTCCAAGACCCAGAAAGTGATCGGCTTAAAAATAGCATAAAGGCCATAGCCCAGCACTACGCCGATCAAATTTGTAATCAGGTCTGTGATGTCCGAGGTGCGGTCGAAGAACGGCTGTAAGAGTTCGATACCCAAGCTCATCAAGAAGCAGAAAAACACTGTCACGCCAAGATTGGCTCTTTTGTCCCGGGTCAGAGGAAATAGAAAGCCGAAGGGGAGTGTCATGATAACATTCAAGACCACTTGCCTGAAAAAATCCCCTCTTCCCAAAGAAACGTCAATAAACGGCACCAGATTCATAGGCGTATAGGGATGATCCAGCATAAATGGGATGGATGCGATCACCGGCATCATGGTAAAAAAGAGTACTAACGAGAGATAGGCGTACATGAGCGTGTTGACAAGTAGGACATCTTTGCCCTGGGGCCTCCACTTCCTAAAAAAGGCGAAAGCATACAGGAACATCAACGCTGTAAAATCTATGATATATTGTATCAAGTATTTCATTGCGGCACTTCTTTCCACTTACAGCACTATCCGAATTTTTGTTTGTCGAATTGGCATGAGCAAAGTATACCATCATCGCAGACAGCTTGCAACCCTCTTTTATAGGCGTTGACAGTAGTAGCAAGCAATGCACCGGTATATACCCGGTGCAGCTTGCTGGTGACCGATGGCCCCCAAGCCCCCGGTGATCGGCGCGGCTGCGTCCGATGCACAAGCCGCTGTTGGCATCTGCCGGTATATACCGGCAGGGAAGGACACCCCAGCGGAGCCGCCCCGGAGGGCGCACGGCTGCCGTCAGGCAGTACCACCATCGGCCCCTGGCTGGTGGCGAGCAAGTGCGCACTTAGCAGAGGACCAACAAAGAGAACGGAGCGCCCAGGCCATCCCCAGACGCTCCTGCTTCGGTTCCCTCCTGCTGGTCGATCACCGCCCCTCCAACCTGTGCCATTCTGCCACAAATGAACCGCAGTCAATGTAATGTAGTGGTCTGGTGAAATCACCCTTTACACAATACATCTCAAGAAAACGTGTTAGACAAAATATCTCCCGTGCTGTTTTTTTCGACACGCGAGGTATTTTGCCCATTGAAAAGGGGGACGCCGGACGATATGCTGAAAGCACCTCAGCAAAGATAGAAAGGAGAATTCCCATGATCCCGAAAACCTTGACGGCACTCGGCCTGAAGACAGCCTTTGGCTATATCGAGAAGGACCCGGAGAAGAATCTGCCCAAGCTGATGGATTGGGTGGACCGTCTGGCGGGCGACGGGCCGGACAGCTTCCAGACGCAGCGCGACGCCTTCCGCGCGGTGATCAATGACCCGGACAACAACATGCACCAGCTCATGATGAACATCTTTCGGGACGTGGACCGTGACGTCCTGAAGGCCACTTTTGAGAACTTTTTCCTCAACGCCAACATCATCGGCTGGCCCAGGCAGGAGGCCATGCGCGCAAAGTACGGCTGCAACATCCCCTGGGCCATCCTGCTGGACCCCACCAGCGCCTGCAACCTCCACTGCACCGGCTGCTGGGCGGCGGAGTACGGCAACAAGCTGAACCTGAGCCTTGACGAGATTGACTCTATCATCCGCCAGGGCAAGGAGCTTGGGGTCTACATGTACATCTACACCGGCGGCGAGCCCCTGGTGCGGAAAAAGGATCTGATCACTCTGTGCGAGCGGCATTCCGACTGCCAGTTCCTGGCCTTCACCAATGCCACCCTCATCGACGAGGCCTTTGCGGAGGAGCTGCTGCGGGTGAAGAACTTCCTGCCCGCCATCAGTCTGGAGGGCTTTGAGGCCGCCACCGACGGCCGCCGGGGCGGCGGCGTGTACAGGAAGGTGGTGGGGGCCATGGAGCTGCTGAAGGAGAAGAAGCTGCCCTTCGGCATCTCCGCCTGCTACACCAGTCAGAATCTGGACTCCATCAGCTCCGAGGCCTTCATCGACCAGCTGACGCAGTGGGGGGCCTCCTTCATCTGGTACTTCCACTACATGCCCGTGGGCAACGACGCCGCTCTGGAGCTGCTGCCCAGCCCCGCCCAGCGGGAGCAGATGTACCGCCGGGTCCGGGAGATCCGCTCCACCAAGCCCATCTTCGCCATGGACTTCCAGAACGACGGGGAGTACGTGGGCGGGTGCATCGCCGGAGGCCGCCGCTACCTCCACATCAACGCCAACGGCGACGTGGACCCCTGCGTGTTTATCCACTACTCGGACTCCAACATCCGGGAGAATACTCTGCTGGAGTGCCTCCGGGGCCCCATCTTCATGGCCTACCACGACGGCCAGCCCTTTGACGAGAACCACCTGCGGCCCTGCCCCATGCTGGAGAACCCGGAGAAGCTGCGCAAGATGGTAAAGGATACCGGCGCCCACTCCACGGACCTCCAGTCCCCGGAGAGCGTGGACCACCTCTGCGACAAGTGCGCCTCCTACGCCGCCTGCTGGCGCCCGGAGGCGGACCGCCTCTGGGAGGCTAGCGAGGCCGCAAAGCGGGCGAAAAAGGGATAGGCGGTTATAGGTCACATTTCAAAGCCGAAAAAGTTTCGGGCCGACCCAGCCCTAAGCCGGCCAAAGGCCGGCCCGCGGGGCAAAGCCCTGGTGGGTTTGGGCGGAGCCCAACTCCTACTCGTTGAATAAAGAGGGCCCTCCGGTCTAAAAGCCGGAGGACCCTCTTTGCATGATTAAAGTACAATAAGCTCTCTGCTCATCCGGGTGAGCCGGGAGCAGCCCTTCTCCTCCACCGCCAGCAGGTCCTCGATGCGCACGCCGAACCGCTCCGGCAGGTAGATCCCCGGCTCCACGGTGACCACGTTTCCGGGGCGGAGGGTGTCCCGGGACCCGGGCCGCAGGCGGGGCAGCTCGTGGATGTCCAGCCCCACGCCGTGGCCCAGTCCGTGGCCGAAAAAGCCGGCGTACCCCGCCTGCCGGATGACGCTCCGGGCGGCCTCGTCCGCCGCAGCGGCGCTCACACCGCCGGAGACGGCGGCAATGGCGGCCTCGCAGGCGCTTTGAACCAGGGCGTAGACCGCCCGCTCCTCCTCCCCGGCGCGGCCGATGGCCACGGTGCGGGTGATGTCGGAGTACCAGCCCCGGTAGAGGGCGCCGAAGTCGATGAGCAGGAGATCCCCCCGCTCCAGCGCCCGGTCCGTGGGCACGGCGTGGGGCAGGGCGCTGTTGGGCCCGGAGGCCGCCACAATGCCGAACACGCCGTTTTCCGAGCCGTTCTCCAGCAGCCGCCAGGTGAGATAGGCCTCCACCTGCCGCTCCGTCATGCCGGGGGCGACCCGCTCCAGGGTCTCCAGCAGGGATTTCTCCGCGATCTCCTGGGAGGTCCGGATGCACCGGAGCTCCTCCGGGGTCTTGACCGCGCGCAGCTCCTCCATCCAGCCGCAGCCGGCCAGCTCCGCCGGCCACAGCGCCTCCAGCTCCCTGGCCCTGGCCAGGGGGAGGTATTGGTCCTCAATGAGGACCCGCCGGCAGCCGCTGCCGCGCAGGAAGGAGCCCACCCAGCGGTCCTGCTCCTCTACCGGGACCTCTTCACACGCCATGGGCGAGCCCCCCAGGGCCTGCCGGGCGGCGGTGCTGTAGCGGAAATCCACCACGAATACCGCCTCCCCCCGGGAAGTGACCACCACCGTGCCGGCGCTGGCGCGCAGTCCGGTGAGGTAGCGGCGGTTCTGGGGGGCGTGGAGCACCAGGGCGTCCGCCCCGGATTGGTTGAGTCTTTGGACAATTTTTGCAAGCTTTATCTCCATAGGCGCCTCCGTCACACGGCCTTGTTGCTGCTGCGGACCTCTTTGATGTAGTTGTAGACGGTGAACACGGACACGCCGATATGCTGGGCCACGGTTTCCGCCGAGCCCTTCACGTCAAAGACCCCCTTGGCCTCCAACGTCTCCACCAGGGCCAGCTTGTCCGCCCGGGTCATGTGGGGGATGGGCTTGGAGAGGTTGTCCAGCTCAAAGCGGATGATGTCCTCCACCACCTCGCTGATCTCCTGGGCAAAGACCTCCTTTTTGGGCTCCTCCTCCGCCGGCGAGCGGGTCTTACAGAATCCGCACAGAAGCTTCTGGGCCATTATGTACTCTGTCAGATCAATATTACAGCACAGGCAGCCAACGATCTTGCCCTTTTCGCGGATAAAGGTTGTCATAGATTTCAGCTGCCGGCCGTCCTTGGCCACGGAGGGGTAGCACAGGATATCCTGGGCCTCGTCCCCGTACTTGGAGATGGTCTCCATCACCAGGTTTGTGGTGGGCGCGCCGATCTGCCGGCCGGTGACGTTGCCGCAGACCGCAGTGACGGACGACTCCGGCATGCTCAGGTCGTGGAGGATAAACTCCGAATACTCGCCCAGCATGGCGTGCATGGCCTCCATAATTGGCTGATAAATCTTGACGTACTTCTGGAAATCCCGTTTTTGCACTGTCTGTACTCCTCGTTCATTTTTCGGCAGACATCAGTCCGCTCTCTTCGGCGGGGACGGTCCGGTCCCGGTAGACCTTGGCGGTAAAGCGCTCCACCTCCAATTTCAGGATCGTGGTCCGCTTATAGGACTCCGGGCTGTAATTGAGGTCCTGGAACCGTCCGTGCTTTATCATTATTATATCTAATCCCCGCTTTTTTTCAACATCATTTTCATCGTCCACGATGGAGAGGTAGCCCTCCCCCACCACGCTGTTGAAGTTGAGGCCCCACTTGCAGGCGGACTCCGTCTGGCGCAGGCCCCAGCTCTCGTCGATCTCAAAAGCCACCCGGTTGTTTTTCCGCAGGAGGTCCAGCTTGCGCCCGTCCTTGGCGCAGTGGACATAGAAGGTGAGCTTCCCGCTGGCCAGGTCGTACTCATAGCCGTAGTTGATGGGGACGATGTAGGGGAAGCCGATGTCCCCGTCGTAGAAGGCGATGCGGATGATGTGGTTTGCCAGGAGAATCCGGTTGATGGCCGCGGGGTCGGTGAGCTCCCGGGCGGTGGTGCGCATCGGCCGGTGGGCCATGTTATTGCCCTCCTTCCGTATTGGAGCAGGGCACCAGCACCAGCTCCCTCTGGCGGTGGCTGAGGAACTCGGCTCCGGTTTCCGTAATGAGAATGTCCTCCTCGCACAGCACGCTGAAGTCCCCCTCCTCCAGGAGGATGGTGGGCTCCAGGGTGAAGATCATGTCCTGCTCCACCGTGCCCAGGGGGGCGGCGCCGTAGCGCTTCCACTGGGGGGCGAACATGGTCCCGCCGTCGTGCTCATAGCGGCCCACCTGGTGGCCGGTGGCGTGGGTGATCTCCGGCAGGCCCCGGCTGGTGAGGTAACTCCGGGCCGCCGCGTCCACCTCGCAGCCCTTCACGCCGGGCTTCGCGGCGGCGAAGGCGGCGGAGATGGCCCCATAGGCGGCGTCAAAGAGCATCCGGAACCGCTCCGGAGCCTCCGTCTCCCCGGGCTTCAGGAAATAGGCGGTCCGGGAGATGTCGCTGCAATAGCCCATGCAGTCGATGCCGAAGTCCATGATGAGGAAGTCCCCGGGCTGGAGCACGGCGTCCCCTGGCTCCCGGTGGGCGATGCGCTCCTTCATGACAATGGGCATGGTCAGCTCCTTACTGGCGGCCTCCACCACACCCCGGCGGCTCATGCCGTCCACGAACATCTGGCCGATCTGGCGCTCCGTGAGGCCCGGGCGCAGCTGGGCAAAGACCTCCGCGTAGATCTCCTCGGTCAGCGCCACGGCCCGGCGCACGGCGGCCACCTCCTCGGAGGTCTTGCTGCTGCGGATCTTTTGCAGCAGGGGCTCGGAGCTGCAAAAGCGGTCCGCGTACCGCTCCAGCACCCGGGCCAGGTAGCGGTAGCGCCCGGTGGTCAGGCCGTCGCAGAGGTTGTCCTCCGTGGAGTAGTTCAGGGCAATGGACCGGGGGTTCAGCCGGTCCACCAGGGCGGTCAGCTGCTCCGCCGGGTCGGAGGCGTAGGCGGCCACCTCGTGGAACAGGCCGCTGTTCTGACTCTCCAGGGCGTCGATCCCCGGGCACAGCACGTACCGGTCCCCCTCCTTGGTCAAAAGGAAGAAGGTCCTCCCCACGGTTTTCAGGCCGGTCAGCAGGCTGACGGCCGGGTCGCTGCCCTCGCTGGCGTAGATGAGCCAGAGGTCGATATCCGCCTGACGCAGGTACTGGGCCGCCTGGGCCAGCTTCTGCTCCGCAATTTTAGTCATTGCTGCATTCCTCCATTTCTTGGGAACTCCCCTGCCCGGCCGCCGGCGCGCCCACCGTCCCCAGAAGGGCCCGGTAGATCACCTCAGCGCCAAAATACAGGGAAGCTTCGGTAATGTGCTCGTTGGGTCCGTGGACCATCTTCAGCACCTGGGAGAAGGGCACGTCCGCCAGCAGGGGGGAGTAGCCGTAGACGTTGCGGCGGATGAAGCGGCCGTCTGTGCGCCCCAGGGCGATCATGGGCAGCACCCTCGTCTCCGGGTCCAGCTCCCGGGAGGCCCGGCAGAGCTCCCGGAAAAAGGGGCTCTCCAGGCTGCACGTGTAGCCCTCCGAGAGGGGGCCGATCTCATAGCGGACCTCCTGGTCCCCCAGCAGCGACGCCAGGAGCTCCTCCACCTCCTGCCGGGTGGTGCCGTCGATATACTGGTAGGAGAGGCTCAGGGGCTTTTGCGGCCCGCCGGCGGCAAACTCCATCTCATAGGCGTCGATGGCCAGGCAGCTCTTGGTGGCGTACTCCCAGAGGTTTTTCACAGTGGGGTCCTCAAATCGGCCCCCCACGATGTCCCAAAAGGCCCGGGTGGGCTCCGTGAGGCGCGGCTCCGGCTCACAGGCGGCGATGGCCGCCATGGCCCGGAGGAGCCGCCCCGCCGGGGTGCTCCAGACCTCCGGGCCGGTGGGGGCCTGCGTGGGCTCCACCGAGATGGAGCAGCGGCCCTTCTCCCCGCAGGTGCAGGTGCGAAGCCTCTGCCCCGCCTGCTCCATGACGAAGCCGCCCCCCTCGCTGATGACGCAGCCGCTGGGCAGCAGCTCCGGGTGCTCTTCGGCCAAAAAGCCCATGCCGTACCCGCTGCCGGCCTCCTCGTCGGCGGTGGCCAGGAGGATGATCCGCCGGTCCAGGGGGACGCCGGAGCGCTTGAGCCAGAGCGTGCAGGCGATCTCCATGGCGGTCAGGTGCTTGGTGTCAATGGCCCCCCGGCCGTAGATCCGGCCGTTCTCCCGGACGGCCTCAAAGGCCGGGTAGTCCCACCCGCCGGCGGGTGGCACCACGTCGATGTGGGAGAGCAGCAGCACCGGCGGCCGGTCCCCCTGGCCGATCTCCGCGTAGACGTTCACCCGGTCCGGGGCCTTCTGGAGGAGCCGGACGGCGATGCCCTCCCCCTCCAGCAGGGAGGCGATATACGCCGCCGCGGCCGCCTCATTGCCAGGGGGATTGGAGGAGTCAATGCGGATGAGACTGGTAAAAATATCCAGCAGCTCCCGCCTTTGTTCCCGATTCAGCATCTCAGGCCTCCCCGCTTGGGATGAGGTAGAGCGCGTCCTGGCGGCGACTGAGGACCTCCGCGCCCTGGGGCCGGATCACTACGTTCTCCTCCACCAGCATGCAGGGCAGTCCCCCGTCCTGGATGACGGTGGGCTCAATGGCGTAGACCTCGCCGCAGCCGATGGGCCGGCAGCAGGCGGCCATGTTGTTGGGACGCTTGGGGGAGAGGGCGGTGCCGCTGTCGTGGCACTTGCGGCCAATGGGGTGGCCCACGCTGTGGCGCACGGTGGGGAAGCCGCCGTCCTCCACCGCCTTGCGGCCCACGGCGTCCACCTCCCAGCCCTGCCTGCCCGGGCCGATGAAGTCGATGGTGGCGGTGATGGCGCCCCGGGCGGTGTCAAAGGCGTGCTGGATGTCCGCCGGGGGCTCCGTCTCCCCGGGGGCCAGGAAGTAGGCGGTGCGGGCAATGTCGGAGATGTAGCCCCGGTACTTCACGCTGAAATCGCAGATGAGGATATCCCCGGGCCGGGTTCTGGCGTCGCCGGGGGAGCGGTGGGCCAGGCCCTCCCGGACGATGCAGACAATGGGGTAGTCGTAGGGGGCCCCCAGGCCGTTGCAGACGTCCCGGGCCTTCATGCCCTCCACGAAGAGGTCCCCGATCTCCTTCTCCGACATGCCGCAGCGGACCCGGTCGAACACCTCGTCGTAGATGTCGTTGGTGATCTGGATGGACGCTCGGAGATAGGCGATCTCCGTCTCGCTCTTCACGCTGCAAAGCTCCCGGACCAGGCTCTCGCCGGAGACCTCCACCGCCGAGAGCCGCTCTTTGCCCAGCATCTGCTCCAGCATCCGGTAGAGGCCGTAGGTGAGGCCGTCGGCGATGACGTCGTTCTCCGACACGTTCAGGGCCAGCCGTCTGGGGGCCAGGCGCTCAAAAACCGGCACAAACACCTCCTCCAGGCTCTTGCTGTAGGTGAGCACCTGGGAGAAGATGCCGGACTGGAGGAACTTCTTCTCGTCGGACTGGCTGGTGATCATGATGTGCTCTCCATCCCGCATGAAGAAGGCCGCGCCCAGGTGGACGGTGTCGTCCCCGATGAGGAAGGGCAAAATGGGGTCCCCGGCCTCCCGGGAGACGAGCAGCAGTCCGTCAATATCCTGCCGGGCCAGCAGCGCCTCCAGCTGCCGGATCTTTTCTCTGGGAATCTGGTACTTGTCAAACATGGTCAAATCCTCCCTGTATCACTGGGCAAGCTCCCGCAGGCGCACGCCGTGGCGGCGGCAGATCTCCCCCGCCGCCGCGGAGACGGCGGAGGGGTCCGTGCCGTCCATGAGATAGATGCTGATATCGATCTCCGTATCGTTGGCGATGGGGCTCCTGTGCCCGCCGGCGATCCGGTCGATGGACACCAGATCGTGGGCGGCGTAGTAGGCGTAGTCCCGCCGGAGGGCGTCGGGCGCCGCCTCCAGGGACTCCAGCAGCTCCCGCTCCGGCCCCCGGCAGTCCTTGGGGCCCGTGGCGGCCACGATCTCCTCCAGCGCCGCGATGCAGCGCCGGAGGATCTCGTTTTTGGGGTAGTAGGGGTTAGAATCCGGGTTCCGCTCCTGGTAGATCCGCAGCCGCAGGAGGGAGCGCCCGGCCCGGCGGGCCCACTGGACCGCGCCGTTTTGGGGGTGGGCGCTGGTCAGCGCCAGAAACGCCTCTCGATCCATTGTCTCCATTTTTCCCGCCTCCACTATAGTCCGTTGACCTCTTTGACCCGGTGGCAGGCCACGAAATGCTCCGGACGGACCTCCGCCAGCTCCGGCTCCCGCTGGAAGCACTCCGGCTTGGCGTACAGGCACCGGGGCGCGAAGCGGCAGCCGGGCTTGGGGTTGATGGGGCTGGTCAGCTCCCCCTTGAGGATGATCCGGTCCGGCGTACCCCCGATCTTGGGCCGGGGGATAGCGGAGAGCAGGGCTTTGGTATAGGGGTGGAGGTTGCTCTGGAAGAGCTCCTTGGCGCTGCACTTCTCCACCAGCTTGCCCAGGTACATCACGCAGATGTCGTCGGAGATGTGGCGGACCACGCTGAGGTTGTGGGTGATGAAAATATAGGTGAGGCCCCGCTCCTCCTGGAGATCCTGCATCAGGTTGAGGATCTGGGCCTGGATGGACACGTCCAGGGCGGAGACGGGCTCGTCGCAGACGATGAACCGAGGGTCCAGGGACAGCGCCCTGGCGATGCCGATGCGCTGGCGGCGGCCGCCGTCCAGCTCGTGGGGGTACACGTCCGCCACCCGCTGGGCCAGGCCCACCGTGTCCATCAGCTCCGCCACCCGCCGGTCGTACTCCTCCCGGCTGGAGCAGGTCTTGTAGATCTTCATGGGCTCGCCGATGATATCCGCCACCCGCATTCTGGGGTTGATGGAGGAGTAGGGGTCCTGGAAAATGATCTGCATCTGCCGGCGCAGCTGCTTGAGCTCCTGCTTGGAGGGGCTGGAGATGTCCGCGCCGTTGTAGAGGATGGTTCCCTCCGTCCGCTCCAGCAGGTGGAGGATCACCCGGCCCAGGGTGGACTTGCCGCAGCCGGACTCGCCCACCACGCCCAGGGTCTTGCCCTCCTCCAGGGAGAAGCTCACGTCGTCCACGGCGTGGAGCATGCCCCGGGGGGTGGGGAAGTACTTCTTCAGGTTTTTAACCTCCAGGATGGTTCCCATTACGCCTGACCTCCTTCCTTGCCGCCGGCCAGCTCGCCGGCTCGGACGCAGCGCACGCAGTGGGTGGGGGACAGCTGGGTGCTCCCCACCGGCGCGGCCTCGCAGGCGGCGGTGCGGTAGGGGCACCGGGGGGCGAAGCTGCACCCCACGGGCAGGGCACTGGGGTCCGGCATCAGCCCGGCGATGGGCTTCAGCCGGTCCTGCTCCACGTCCAGGTCCGGGATGCTGTCAAAGAGCCCCCGGGTGTAGGGGTGCCGGGCGTGCTCGTAGATGTCCTCCAGGGTGCCCATCTCCACGATCTCCCCGGCGTACATGATGGCCACGTTCTCGCAGGTCTCCGCCACCACGCCCAGGTCGTGGGTGATGAGGATCATGGACGTGCCCAGCTCCTTTTTCAGGTTGTTCATCAGCAGGAGCACCTGGGCCTGGATGGTGACGTCCAGGGCGGTGGTGGGCTCGTCGGCGATGAGCAGCATGGGGCTGCACGCCAGGGCGATGGCGATCACCACCCGCTGCTTCATGCCGCCGGAGAACTGGTGGGGGAACTCGCCGTAGCGCTCGCCGGGGATGCCCACCAGCTCCAGCATCTCCTTGGCCTTGGCCACGGCCTCGTGCTTGGAGAGCTTCTCGTGGAGGCGGATCACCTCGCAGATCTGGTCGCCCACGGTGAGAATGGGGTTCAGGGCGGTCATGGGGTCCTGGAAAATCATAGAGATCCGCTTGCCCCGGATGGCGCGCATCTCGGCGGGACTCTTTTGCAGCAGGTCCTCCCCCTGAAAGAGGATCTCCCCGCCGGCCACCTTCCCCGGGGGCACGGGGATGAGCCCCATAATGCCCAGGGCGGTGGTGGTCTTGCCCGCGCCGGTCTCGCCCACCAGGCCCAGCGTGGAGCCCCGGGGGACCTGGAAGCTGATGCCGTTGACCGCTTGCACCAGGCTCTTTCTGGTGCGGTACTCAATGGCGAGGTCTTTTACCTCTAGCAAAATATCATTCATCTCGTTCATCTCAGCCTCCCTCCTTTTAATCCTTCAGCCGCGGGTCGATGGCGTCCCGGAGCCCGTCGCCCATGACGTTCAGGGAGAAAACGGTAATCATGATGAAGAGGCCGGGGAAGATGGCCATATAGGCGTGGGTGCGCAGGTAGTCCCTGGCGGTGGAGAGCATGCCGCCCCACTCCGGCGTGGGGGGCGCGGCGCCCAGGCCCAGGAAGGACAGCATGGCGCAGGCGGTGATGGAGCTGGCCACGCCCAGGGTGGCCTGCACGATCACCGGAGCGATGGCGTTGGGCAGGATGTGCCGGAGGATGATGCGCAGGTTGCCGGCGCCGGTGGCCCGGGCGGCCTCCACGTACTCGTTGCCCTTGGCCGACATCACCGCCGCCCGGGTGATGCGGGCGTAGCCGGGTACGTTGCCGATGCCGATGGCGATCATCATGTTGCCCAGGCCCGCGCCCAGGGAGGCCGCGATGGCCACCGCCAGCAGCATGCCCGGCACGGCCATGAGCACGTCCATTATCCGCATGATGACGCTGTCCACCTTGCCGCCCACATAGCCGGCGATGACGCCCAGGGTGCCGCCGAAGACCAGGGCCACCGCCACGGCCACGATGCCCACCCGCAAGGAGACCCGTCCGCCGTAGAGGACGCGGCTGAACTGGTCCCGGCCAAACTTGTCGGTTCCGAACCAGTGCTCGGCGGAGGGGCCCTGGAGGGCCTGGCTCACGTCCTGGTCGTCCATGCCGTAGGGGGCCAGCACGTCGGCGAAGAGGGCGGACAGGATCAGCAGCAGGAGCACGATGGCCCCCAGCATGGCCAGCTTGTTCCGGGAAAACCGGCTGAGGATCTCCATCCAGGGACTGTTTTGCCGGATCAGACCTCTCTTTTTCATGCCGCGCCCTCCTCCGCCTTACCGGCCGCCGCCCGCTTTTGCCGCCTGGAGGGCCCCAGGGAGGTCTGGATGCGGGGGTCGATAAAGCTGTAAAGGATATCTGTCAGAAGATTCACAAAGCTGAACGTCACCGCCAGGAACAGCACGCTGCCCAGCACCGCGGGCAGGTCCCGCTGCTTGATGGCGTCCACGCCGTACTTGCCCAGGCCCGGTATGGCAAAGACCGACTCCACCAGCACCGACCCGCCCAGCAGGTTGCCGAACTGGATGCCGATGACGGTGATCACTGGGATGAGGGCGTTTTTCAAGGCGTGGCGGGTGATCACCATGCGCTCCGACTGGCCCTTGGCCCGGGCTGTGCGGATGTAGTCCATGCGGATCACCTCCAGCATGCTGGAGCGGGTCATGCGCATGATGTTGGCCGCGCCGCTGGTGCCCAGGGTGACCACCGGCAGCACCCAGTACTCCCACCCGTAGGACCCGGAGACCGGCAGCCAGCCCAGCTTCACCGCGAAGAGCAGGCACAGCATCAGCGCCAGCCAGAACGACGGCATGGATACGCCCACCAGGGAGATGGCCGTGGCCAGGTTGTCAAAGATGGAGTACTGCTTGGTGGCGGCCACCACGCCGCAGACGATGCCGATGATGGCCGAGAGCACCACGCTCAGGGCCGCCAGCAGGGCCGTCTTGGGGAAGCGGAGCAGCAGCTCGCCCACAATGGGCTTTCCGGTAAACCAGGAGGTCCCGAAGTCAAACCGGGTGACAATGCCCAGAATATAGTTGCCGAACTGTACCAGGAAGGGGTCGTTGAGGCCCAGCTCCTCCTCCAGGGCCGCCACCTGCTCGGGGGTGGCGGTGTCCCCCAGGATCATGTTGGCCGGGTTGCTGGGCGTGATATACATGAGGGTAAACACGATCAGCGCCACGCCCAGCAGGACCGGGATCATTTGCAGCAGCCGCTTGCAGATATATTTTGCCAAATTCCTTTCATCTCCTTGCTGTTCGTTCCTCGGCGACGAGAGAATCGCCGGCGTATAGGCGCTGTTTGAACAATGGGAATATGCCCAAGAGCGAGGGATTTTTTCGCCAGGCGAAGCCAATTTGACCCAGTACTGGATGTATTGCAGGGGAAATTGGCAATGCATGGCGGAAAAAGACCCACTGTTTGGGCGTGTTAACATTTTTCAAACAAGCCCTAGTCGCCACAGTTAAAAAGCGGTAAAGTTTAGGACCGGCCCACTAGACGGAGCCCAGCTTTTACTCGTTCTCAACTGCGTTTACTATAATACCACGCTAGCGGATAACCGGCGCGGCGGTCACCTGCGCCTGGAGCGCGTCCCGGGCGCAGCAGAAGTAGAACTCCTCGTGGTTGGCCGCGGCCCCCACGCCGCCGGACTTGTCCGCGCAAACCAGGGCCATCTTGCCCACCCGGCTGTCTCCGCCCCGGACCCCGGCCAGCCGCCGGTGGGTTTTGGCCATGGCCTTCTCCGCGGCCTCCTGGGCGCTCAGGCCCTCGCCCATGTAGAGCACCGCCAGGCAGCTCATGCACCCGCGCATGATCTCCTCCCCCACGCCGGTGGCCACCGCCGCGCCGGCGGCGCTGTCCGCGTAGAAGCCGGAGCCGATGATGGGCGTATCGCCGATGCGGCCGGGGATCTTCAGCCACAGGCCGCTGGTGGAGGTCCCCGCCGCCAGGTTTCCGGCGGCGTCCAGGGCGATCATGCCCACGGTGTCGTGGCTGCGGTCCCCGTCGCCCTCCCGCTTGACGTCGTCCAGCTCGATGTTGCCGGTGGCGCCGTAGCGCCCCGCCGTACAGGCGTCCAGGGGCGGGTACTTCTGCCCCCGGCTCAGGTACTGCTCCCGGATGTCGAACCAGCGGTCATAGGCCCTGCGGTGAAAGACCTGCCGGCGCTGGAAGCCCTGCTCAAAGGCGAAGGCGTCCGCCCCCGTCCCGGCCACGGCGGTGTGGGGGGTGCGCTCCATCAGCCTGCGGGCCACGCTGATGGGGTGGGGGAACCCCTTGAGGCCCAGCACCGCGCCGGTGCCCAGGGTAGCGCCGTCCATGATGCCGGCGTCCAGCTCGCACTCCCCCTGGCCGTTGGGGTAGCCCCCCAGGCCCACGGAGAGCACCTCCGGGTCGTCCTCCACGGCGGAGATCCCCCTCTCGATGGCGTCCAGCGCGCTCAGGCCCTCCGCCAGGGCCGCCGCGGCGGCCTGGACGCCCTTCCGGGAAAACTGCCACGTGGCAGCGGCAAAATAGCTCATTGTGCATCTCCTTTACGGCAGATCAAGTTGAAAACGAGTGAAGGCTGGGCTCCGCCCAAACCCGCCAGGGCTTCGCCCCGTGGGCCGGCCTTTGGCCGGCTTAGGGCTGGGGCGGCCCTAGGGCTTGTTTGAAAAATGTCAACATGCCCAAACGGCGGGTCCGCCGTGCATTGCCAAGTTTCCTTGCAATACATCCAGTATTCCGGCGTCAAATTGGCTTCGTCTGGCGAAAAAATCCCTCGCCATTGGGCATATTCCCATTTTTCAAACAGCGCCTAAACTTTTTTATCCGCTTTAATAAAAATGGGGTGCGGACCCTGCATGCCATGTGTCCGCACCCCGATCCGTACGCCGGCGCCGCAGCTCAGCGCCAGGGCGTCCGACGGGCTCCCGGAGCGCTCCGGGAATCAGTGAAACGTGATCGTATTGAATTCATACCGGCCGGAGGGCGGGACCTGGAAGCCCTGGATATCGCTCCGGCAGGCGGCGGACTCGTTCTTGTTGCACAGGAACACCCAGGGGGCGTCCTCCACCAGGAGCCGCTGCACCTGGCAGTAGGCGTCGAAGCGCACGTCGCTGTCAGTGCTCTGCTTGCCGATGTCCAGGAGCCTGTCCACCTCGGGGTTGCTGTAGGTGGCGGTGTTGGACCAGGTGGGCTGGCCGGTGTAGAAGGGCTCGTACATGCCGTAGTCCGCGTCGCCGGTGTTGGTCACCCAGCCCAGGATGAACATCTCACAGTCGGCGGCAATGATGCGGTCCAGGTAGGTGGCGTTCTCCAGGGGCTCCACGGTGACGTTGATGCCGATCTTGCCCAGCTGGTTCTGGACCATCTCCGCGATGTCCACCCGCTCCTGGGAGTCGCTGATGGTGAGCGTGACATCCAGTCCGTCGGGGTAGCCGGCATCCGCCATCAGGGCCTTGGCCTTCTCCACGTCGTAGCTGTACCCCTCCAGGTCGGGGTCATAGCCCCAGATGGTGGGGGCGATGGGACCGTTGGCCAGGGAGCCGGTGCCGCTGTAGACCGCCTGCACGATGGACGCCCGGTCCAGGGCATAGCTGACGGCCTGGCGCAGGGTCTTGTTGTTGAAGGGCTCCGTGGAGCAGTTGAAGCCGATGAAGGAGTTGCTGTAGCCAGCCTCGCTCATGAGGGTGACGTTGGGGTTGGCGTCCAGGTTGGCCATGTCGTTGGAGGCGATGTTGATGGCGATGTCCACACCGCCGGATTCGATCTCCATGGCGCGGCTGGAGGACTCGCCGATGACGCGCATGGTGAGGGTGTTGAAGGGCGCCACGGTGCCCCAGTACTCCTGGTTGGTCTTCAGGTCAATGCGGTCGCCCCGGAACCAGCTGTCAAAGACAAAGGGGCCGGTTCCGATGGGGGCCTCCTCCATGTCCGTGCCGCCCTCCACGGTCTGCTCGTCCACAATGTAGAGGAAGCACAGCTGGGCCAGCATGGCGCCGGTGGGGGTCGTCAGCTTCAGCTGAACGGTGGTGTCGTCCACCACCTTGCTCTGCTCCAGGTCCACGGTGGAGACCATCCAGTTGGCGTAGTCGCTGGCGTAGGCCCGCTTGATGTTGTAGAGCACGTCGCCGGCGTCCAGGGTCTCGCCGTTGTGGAACTTGACGCCGGAGCGCAGGTGGAGGTTCAATGTGAGGTCGTCCTCATAGTCCCAGCTCTCCACCAGGTTGGGGGCGGCGCTGCCGTCCTCGGCCTGCCGGAGCAGAGTGTCGTAGATGAGGTGCTTAATGGTGGTGGAGCTGCTGTCGTTGGCGCCGTGGGCGTCCAGGCTCTTGGGCTCGCTGGCCACGGCGACGGTCAGAGACTCCCGGGTGGCGGGCTGGTCTGCGTCAGCGCCCTGGCTGCCGCCGGGATTGCCGGACGGCTGGCCGTCCTGGTTGTTGTTCTTGCCGCCGCAGCCGGCCAGAAGGGC
Source organism: uncultured Oscillospiraceae bacterium (assembly GCA_949878425.1). Lineage (GTDB taxonomy): Bacteria > Bacillota > Clostridia > Oscillospirales > Oscillospiraceae > Pelethomonas. The sequence continues at coordinate 61,303 of CATLAL010000010.1, read as the reverse complement.
CAGCAGCATGGTAAGGGCCAGCAGGATGGACAGGATCTTTTTCATACGTTCTCCTCCTTGTTGTTCTTGTTGTGCGTTCACATTTATCCTATTACTCCCGGGCTGAAGGGCCGGGAGCAACAGCTCCCATGTTTCGCCCGCCTTCGGCGGGACCGCCTCAGCGGACCAGGCGGAGGGCCTGCTGCCGGTAGAGGTACTCCACCCTTCCGCCGGTAAAGAGGATGTCGGTCTCGATGCCCAGCATCAGCGTCTGGCCGCCCCACTCCGGGATGGGCCCGTAGACGTTCAGCTCCAGGGCGTAGGCCGTGTTGTCGTGGACGGGGTAGCAGCCCATCCCCTTGACGAATTTCTGGTTGTCCACCAGGCCGATGGTGGGCCCGGCGGAGTGGCCGTAGACCCCCAGGGGGTGGGAGTAGACCATGCCGGTGATGGCTTCCCGCTCCGCCTGGGCCAGGCTGGCGGACAATATCTCGTTGCCGGTGCGGCCCAGGGCCATCTGGCCGGTGACGATGTCCTGCATCCGCTTGCCGGTTTCAAAGAGGTCCCGGATGCCCTTGGGGGGCTCGGTCTCCCCCCGGCGCAGCACGTAGGCGTTGTCCTGGATATCGGAGCACAGCCCCAGATAGGAGAGGCCCACGTCGCAGTGGATGATGTCCCCCTCCTCGATCACCACGCTGCCGGACAGGCCGACGTTCCCGTGGCGGCGCAGGGCCACCATGAAGGGGAACCAGGGGCGAAGCCCCAGGTCCTCGCAGCGCTGCATCAGCCACCACTCCAGATCCTCTGCGGTGGTGACGCCCGGGTGGATCACGTCGCCGGAGAGGCCCTGGGCCAGAATCTTCTCCGTCAGCATGACGATGCCCTGATAGGCGTCCATCTCCTCCCGGGTCCGGGTCTCCAGCCAGCGGACGGCCAGGGGCTCCGCGCTGACGATCCTGGCCGCGTTCTCCTCGCCGATGCCCTCCCGGATGAGCTCAAAGGCGCTGTGGCTGATGCCGTCGCCGAAGGCGGTCGCGGCGCTGTAGTTGAGGCCGATTTTTCTGGGGTTTCGCTGGTCGATCACCCGCTTGAGGCACTCCAGCTGGGTCTCCGGGGTTCCCACGTTTCCGTTTTTGATGCCCTTGTCCGGGGAGAGGGAGGCGAACTGGGACCAGTCGCCGTCCCTGTTGCTCAGCCACATGGCCCGGTAGAACTTGTCCAGGCAGGAGCCGGGCCGGTAGATGGAGAGGCGCTCCACAGCGCCGTCCGGACCCCGGAAGAACACCAGCATGGTCCTGCGGCCGCTGGTGAGCATGGGCGCGGGGAGCAGGGTTTTCATCACCGGGTCCTCGTTGCCCTCCTGGGAGGTGACGATCCACATGTCGATGTCCGTCTCCTCCATCAGCTGGGGCAGCAACTGCTCCAGCCGGATCTCCAGCCACCGGTCCCGGACCTTCTCCCGCTCCCGCAGGGACAGTACGCGCGCTTGATACATGGCGGACCTCCTCTTGTTACCGTGTTTTCAGAAGCTCCATGCCCCGCTCCAGCCGGTCCAGGCCCTCCTTCAGGATGGCGCGGCTGGTGGCGAAGCAGATGCGGATGTGACCCTCCGCGCCGGGGCCGAAGAACTTCTCCGTCCCGGGCACAATGGCCAGCTTCACCTCTTTCTCCATAAAGGCGGCGAAGTCCTGGCTGGCGAGCCCCGTGGCCGTGATATCGGGGAAGAGGAGGTAGGTGGCCTGGGGCTTCCGGCAGGTAATGCCCTCCAGGCGGCTCAGCCGCTCCAGGGCGTAGTCCCGGTTCTGGCGCAGGTGGACCAAAAAGGCGTCCAGCCGCTCAAAGCCGTGGCGCATGCAGGCGGTTCCCGCCACCTGGGAGATGGAGCAGATGCCGCCGGCGGTGGTCAGCACGGCGGACTCCTCCACCAGCTTGTCAAAGACCGCCCGGTCGTTGCAGTACACGCACCCGATGCGCAAACCCGCCACGCCGAAGCTCTTGGAGAAGCCGTAGACCGATATCACCCGGCTCTTGTCGCCTTCCACCTGGTTGATGCTGAGAAAGGGCTGCTCCGGATAGACGATATCGGACCAGATCTCGTCGTTCATGATCCACAGGTTGTGCCGGTTGGCCAGGTCCAGGATGTGCTCCAGATCCTCCCGGGTGTAGAGCGTCCCCCAGGGGTTGTGGGGGTTGCACAGGCCGATCATCCGGGTCTTGGGCGTGATATAGTCCTCCAGATCCCCCAGCTCCAGCCCCGTGCCGTCGGCCCTGGGCCGGGCCGGGAACAGCACCGGCACGCCCCCCGCCGCCAGGCAGGACTCCTTAAACAGGAAGTCCACCGGGTCAAAGATCACCATCTCATCCCCGGGCTTCAGAAACGCGCCGGCGATGACGTACATGCCCCGGGCGGCGCTGTCCAGGGGGAGGACCAGATCCGGCTCGACGCCCTCGCTCTTCCGGGCGTTGATGCCCTGGGCAATGGCCTCCCGGAACTCCGGGAAGCCCAGCTTGGGGGTGTAGGAGAGATAGCCTCCGTCCAAATAGTCCTTCATGGCCTGGAGCACCTTGGGCTCCACCTGGAAGTCCGGGTCCGCCGCCGTCAGGGGGACGACGCCCTCGCCCACCTCCGCCCAGCGGCCGTTGAAGGCCCGCTTCCTCAGTATATCCAGATTGACGGCGTTATCTTCAAAGCAGTTCATAGGGGCGTCACACTCCCTTCGCCGCGATGACTTCTATCTCAATGCTGGCGTTTTTGGGCAGGGCGGCCACCTGGTAGCAGACCCGGGCCGGAGGGTTTTCCGGAAAGAATCCGGCGTAGGCCTCATTGACGGCGGCGAAATCGGCCATATCCTTCAGGAGGATGGTGGCCTTCAGCACGTTTGCCAGGCAGCTTCCGCCGGCCTCCAGGATGTGGGAGATGTTGGTGAGGATGAGGCGGGTCTGGGACTGGATGTCCCCCTGGCTCAGCGCGCCGGTCTCTGGCTCCAGGGGCAGCTGGCCGGACACATAGATGACGCCCTGGTGCTCCGCCGCCTGGGAGTAGGGGCCGATGGCCGCGGGGGCGTTGGCCGCCGTAACAATGTTTTTCATGACTCCTCCTTTAGTTCAAAAATTTAGTGTTGACTTAAAATTTTTTGTGCTAACAGCATCATACCAGGAGCGGGTGGGTTTGTCAACAATTTTTTGTGTATTTTGACAAATTCCCAGGGGAGGGAACAAATGAAAAGAGAGCAGAAGGACGGACGCGGACGGCATGCAGGGCAGTTTGTCCGCCGTGAGCGGACAAACCCAGAGGACGTCCTCCGGGGAGCTCTGTACCGGCAGGGCAATCCCCCCCGGCTTGTCCTCCTAGAGCAGTTCCCAGAAATAATGAGAAAAAAGGAGGCGAGAGCAGGGAGCACAGGGTAAGGCGAAGGATGCAGGCGGGCTTTGTGCCCGCCAAAGATGACAACGCAACCATGTGCTTTCTGCTCCGCCGTGGCCAGCATTGCCGTGGGCAGGGACGTGGGGGTAGCGCCCGGGGCCAAGCTCTACTATATTGCCAGCGATTTCACACATTATACTGACAGCGGATACGCCATATGATCTGTCCATTGTGGCCGACGGGATCGACCGGGCGCTGGAGATCAACCGCAGTCTCCCCGAGGGGGAGAAGATCCGGGTCATCTCCATCACCCTTGGCCTCTCCTCTATGCGCCGGGCTATCAGGAGGCGGCGGACGCCGTCCGAGGGCCGGGGAGGAGGGCGTTCTGGTCCTCGAAGCTGCTCCACGAGAGCGGGGGCCAGACCTATTGCTTTGGCAGGGTCCTTGATCCGGCGGCAACCATTGAGGCGCTGAAACACCAATAAAAAACGCACTCCGCCCCGCGCAGACGGCGTTTGAGATTGTGAATACAGCTTCCAGGTTCTGCCCGTGTAAACAGCGTGAAAAAATGCGGGCCCCGCCGTCCTCACCGGGGCATCCGTTGGGATATACAAAATTGATTTCCGTGAAAAATGCGGAAAAACGCCTTGACTTTCGGGAAAAAAACGGTATAATAATAAAGCTTGCGGTTTCGCAGGCGCAAAATCCTTGCTCCCGCCGGCGAGCGGGGGCCATCAGTCCAAAAGGAGGTGCAAACCATGGCAAAAATTTCGGATAACTACGAGGTCGTGTATATCATCGATCCCAACCAGGGCGAGGAGGCCATCGCCGCCACTGTGGAGAAGTTCAAGGCGCTGGCCGAGCAGCACAGCTCCGCCGTGGAGGTAGAGGAGTGGGGCAAGCGCCGGCTGGCCTACGCCATCGACTACAAGACCGAGGGGTACTATGTCCTGATGAGCTTCACCAGCAATCCTGATTTCCCCAAGGAGCTGGACCGTGTGCTGGGCATTACCGACGGCATCCTGCGTTCCATGATCGTCTGCAAGGGCGAGTAACGAGAGGAAGAGACCACATGTTGAACCGCATTATCATAATGGGGCGCCTTGTACGGGACCCGGAGCTGCGCACCACCCAGTCCGGCGTCTCCGTAACCAGCTTTACCCTTGCCGTTGACCGGGACTACAAGAACCGGGACTCCGGCGAAAAGAGCACGGACTTCATTGACGTGGTGGCCTGGCGGCAGACGGCGGAGTTCGTCTGCAAGTACTTTGCCAAGGGCCGTATGGCCGTGGCGGAGGGCCGGCTCCAGATCCGGGACTGGAAGGATCGGGAGGGCAACAACCGCCGCTCCGCGGAGGTAGTGGCCGACAACGTCTACTTTGGGGACAACAAGCGGGACAGCGCTCCGGACCGGGACAGCTACGGCGCCCCGCCGGCCTACGGCGCTCCGGCCCAGCCCGCCTACGGCGGCGGGTACGGCGGCGGAGGCTATGGCGGAAACGGCTACGGCGCGCCCCCCAGCGAGGAGAGCTCCGGCTTTGCCGAGATCGACGATCAGGACGGCGACCTGCCGTTCTGACGGGGCGCTGACGCCCCCGGCGGCCCAGACCGCCATATTTTGAAATCAGGAGGATGGAACCATGGCTATGGAACGTGAAAACCGGCCCGCACGCTCCGGCGCTCCCCGGAAGCGGAAGAAGGTCTGCCAGTTCTGCGTGGATAAATGCGAGCACATCGACTATAAGGACGCCGCCAAGCTGCGCCGCTTTATTTCCGAGCGCTCCAAGATCCTGCCCCGCAGGACCACCGGCACCTGCGCCATGCACCAGCGCCAGCTGACCGACGCCATCAAGCGCGCCCGCCAGATCGCGCTGCTGCCCTATGTGACCGAGTAAAATCAGCGGCAATACGAGAGAGCCGGGCCCGCGCCGCGCGGGTCCGGCTTTTCTGCGCCCGGAGTCCGCGCCAAGGGCCCTGGGGTGAGGAAAGTAAAGATTTTTTCAATATTTCCCGAATTTTCTCTTTACAAAAGTAACGAGATGTGCTATAGTAAGCCCGGCTGCTGTAAGCAGGTTCCCCTGCTCCGCCGGCGGCGGCACCTGCCCCGGCGCGGCTTGCGGAGAATTCTATAGAAAAGGTGAAAAAAGCTATGATGCAGAAGGACCAGAAGACCTCAATTATCGAGGCCAACCGCACGCACCCCACGGACACCGGCTCCCCGGAGGTTCAGGTGGCCATCCTGACGGAGCGGATCAACCAGCTCACGGAGCACCTGAAGGTTCACGCCCAGGACAACCACAGCCGCCGCGGCCTGTACAAGATGATCGGTAAGCGCCGCAGCCTGCTGGATTATCTGGCAAAGAAGGACGTTGAGCGCTACCGCGCCCTGATTGCCAAGCTGGGGATCCGTAAGTAAGGACCTGCGCGGGGAGAAAGTGTCAACTTGCTCCCCGCCTTTTCCGTCCCTGTGCGCCGTCCCTTCGACCCGCGGATTTCGCGGAAGCAGCGGGAGGATACCTCTTTAGCAGTTGGTTTTGCCGCTGACGGAGACCGTCGGCCGTGAAATCAAGTGCTAAAAGGTAGGCTCCCGAAGGTTTTTAGAAAGTGAAAGGAGCAGACTATGTCAACGATTATTAAAAAGAAGCAGTTCCCCAACTACCGCAAGTACACCATGGACCTGGCGGGCCGTCCCCTCACCCTGGAGACCGGCAAGATCGCCGAGCTGGCCAACGCCGCCGTTATGGTCACCTACGGCGACACGGTGGTCCTGGTCACCGCCACCGCCGCCCCCCGGCCCCGGGACGGTATCGACTTCTTCCCCCTGAGTGTAGACTTTGAGGAGAAGATGTACGCCGTGGGCCGCATCCCCGGCTCCTTCATGCGCCGGGAGGGCCGCCCCGGGGAGAAGGGCATCCTCACCAGCCGGGTGATCGACCGGCCCATCCGCCCCCTCTTCCCTGGCGACTTCCGCAACGATGTGGCCATTATGGCCACCGTCATGAGCGTAGACCCGGACTGCTCCCCTGAGATCGCCGCCCTCATCGGCACCAGCGCCGCCCTGGCCATCTCCGACATCCCCTGGAACGGCCCCGTGGGCGCACTGAAGATCGGCTATGTGGACGGCAAACTGGTGGTGAATCCCACCTATGAGCAGTCCCAGGTCTCCGACCTGGACGTCACCGTGGTCTCCACCGGCAAGAAGGTGGTGATGATCGAGGCCGGGGCCAACGAGATCCCCAACGACGTCATGTTTGAGGCCATAGCGCTGGCCCACACCGAGAACCAGAAGCAGGTGGCCCTCATCAACCAGATGGTGGCCGAGATCGGTAAGGAGAAGTTCGACTACCCCCACGCGGACTTCAACCAGGAGCTCTTTGACAAGATCGTGGCCTCCACCATGGACGAGGCCCGGGAGGCCATGGACACCGACGACAAGAATGTCCGGGAGGCCCGCTGGAACAAGCTCATCGACCGCTGGCACGAGCTGTACCTGGAGGACTATCCGGATATGGACAAGTATCTGGAGGAGTTCACCTACAAGTTCCAGAAGAAGATCGTCAAGGCCTGGCTGCTGGAGGGCCACCGGGTGGACGGCCGGGCGAAAAACGAGATCCGGCCCCTGGCCGCCGAGGTGGGGGTCCTGCCCCGGGTCCACGGCTCCGGCCTCTTTACCCGGGGCCAGACCCAGGTCCTCAGCGTGTGCACCCTGGACATGCTGACCGCGGCCCAGAAGCTGGACACCATCTGGCCGGAGACCGCCAAGCGGTATATGCACCACTACAACTTCCCCGGCTACTCCGTGGGCGAGGCCAAGCCCTCCCGCTCCCCCGGCCGCCGGGAGATCGGCCACGGCGCCCTGGCGGAGCGGGCCCTGCTGCCGGTGCTCCCCAGCGAGGAGGAGTTCCCCTACGCCATCCGGGTGGTATCCGAGGTGGTGAGCTCCAACGGCTCCACCTCCCAGGGCTCCATCTGCGGCAGCACACTGGCCCTCATGGACGCCGGCGTGCCCATCAAGGCCCCGGTGGCGGGCATCTCCTGCGGCCTCATCCAGGACGATGACGGCTCCTTCACCACCTTCATCGACATCCAGGGCGTGGAGGACTTCCACGGCGAGATGGACTTCAAGGTGGGCGGCACCAAGAAGGGTATCACCGCCATCCAGATGGACCTGAAAAACGACGGTCTGACCATGGAGATCATCAAAAACGCCCTGGACATCACCTACGACGCCCGCTGCGAGATCCTTGACCAGATCATGCTGCCCTGCATCTCCGCCCCCCGGCCCGAGGTGTGCAAGTGGGCTCCCAAGATGATCACCATGCACATTGACCCCGACAACATCCGGGACGTCATCGGCAAGGGCGGCAGCGTGATTCAGAAGATCGTGGCCGACACCGGCGCCAAGATCGACATTGAGGACGACGGCACCATCCGCATCGCCTCCGCCGACTCCGCCTCCTGCGACGCCGCCAAGGCCGCCATCGATGCCATCGTCTTTGTGCCCGAGGTGGGCTCCCTCTACTACGGCCGTGTGGTCCGCCTGATGCAGTTCGGCGCCTTCGTGGAGCTGGCCCCCGGCAAGGACGGCCTGGTCCACATCTCCAAGCTGGCCAACAAGCGGGTGGAGAAGGTGGAGGACGTGTGCAAGATCGGCGACATGATGTGGGTCAAGGTCACCGAGATCGACGAGAAGGGCCGCGTCAACCTCAGCCATAAGGACGCCCTCCGGGAGATCGAGGAGAAAAAGGCCCGGGGCGAGAGCATCAAGTAAGACAAAGAGCCCATCCCTCCGCCCAGTACAGGCCCGCCGCGCGTTTTTATTGACACAGCGGAATTCCCATGATAAGTTTTATCATAGGAACGAGTGATACGGCCTGTATGAAAGGAGGAGCAGTATGCCGGCGGATAGAGAGTCCAACGAGATTTAAAAATCCATGGCTTACGACTTGATTGATAGCATTGAATCGGCAGACGGGACGGAATCCTACACTCCGGAGGAGATCAAGACATTGATCAAGGCATATATTGCCGGCATGTCTCAGAAATAGTTGAAAAACCGGGCGGGCTATAATAGCCCGCCCGGCTTCTGTTTTTAAGAGGAACGTGCTGCGCTATACAGATATAGTGGCCACAGTTCAAAACAGTAAAGTTTAGGGCCGCCCTTTTCAAGGGGCGGTGGGTCCAGGCGTTAGCCGGCCAAAGGCCGGCCCACGGGGCAAAGCCCTGTTGGGTTTGGGCGAAGCCCAACTTTTGCTCGTTCCCAGCTTGATTGGCTATATCAATCCGGCTCCAGGGCGGTGTGCAGGCGGTCGGTAATGGCCCCCTGGAAGAGGGTGGTGGAGTGGCTGTGGAGGGTCTCCAGGCCGCCGGCGGCCATGCGGGGGTCCAGCTGTCCGCCCATGAAGAGGTCCATGTCCAGGATAAACTTCACCTCCGGGTCCTGGGGGGCGTTGGGGAGGTTCTGCTTGACCATGCCGGGGCCAGCGTGGATCTTGGCCCGGCAGCTGCCGTCCAGGGAGAGCTCCGTGTCCACAGAGCACTTGCGGGTACTGCGCTCGTCCACGTCCTCCGCGGCCAGAATGCCCAGGTAGTAGGAGGTGAACAGCTCCCGCCAGGGCTCCCCCTCCAGGTCCAGCTTTTTGCGGGAGAAGATGTTCACGTACCGCAGGCCGATGCGCTCAAAGAAGGCGGGCTGGTAGATGCGGATAAACTGGGCCAGGGGCATGTCGAAGTGCTGGCCGAACTCCTCCCAGCCGGGGTAGCTGACAGTGCTCAGGGAGATAAAGGTGCTGGTGAGGTTCAGCTTCCAGCGGCCGTTGGCGGAGACGAAGTTGTGGTTAACCACGGGCTTTTGGGCCTCCAGCTTGGGGCCGCCGGAGCCCAGGCCGGTGAGCTTGGGGCCGGGCCGCTCCTCCTTGGCCGCGTATCGGGGGAACATGGACCGAACGGCGTCCTGAAAATCCACCGGCTCCCTGGCCCCGATGGAGAGGATGGCCGGGAAGCGAAACTGGCAGATCACCTCCGCCAGCTGGGCCTTGGCGTAGTGGACGCGGGGATGGTCGGAATACAGCATGGAGCAGGCCTCCTTCACTCATTTCCCCTATTGTAGCCCCAATGGCGGGAAAAGTCAAATGAAACGGAGGAGGCCTGGGGAAATCAATTTTCAAGGTACGCTTCGCACGGTCTTATATCCCGCCGTGCACGGCCTGGCCGCACTTACTTCCGGACTTGGCTGCCGCGGTGGCTTGTGCACCCTACGCCCTTATAAGGAGAGCAGGGCGAATGCCTTGCGAATAAAATTTTCTTTTGATTCTTTTCTTTTAAAAAGAAAAGAATGTATGCCGGATACGCCTGCTTCGCGTGGAAGGCCGGCTGACGGTCCGGCGCCTAACCTCTGGAGGCCAGATAGGCGGAGAGGCTCCAGGTGGTCCAGCTCTGGCAGTCCGCCTCCGCCATCTCCCGCAGATGGCTCGCCGGGTCCGCCGGACACCGGGGGCGGCAGGCGTTCAGGCCGTCATAGCTGAACGCGTCCCCGCTATAGAAGAGGTCCCCCACCGCGCTCTCCGCCAGCCGTCCCGCCGACACCTGGGCGGCGTTGTAGCGGACGGCGATGGCGTCGATGCTGCAGTAGTTGAGCACCAGCCACCCGGCCAGGGCGATGGGCGCGGCGGCCCGGAAGAGGGAGAACTCCTCCCGCCAGATTTTCCGCAGGGTCAGCGCCAGGAGGATCGCCAGCATCACCATGCCCCAGTAGGTGAGAAGGCGCTTAAAGGACAGGCCGTAGGCGGAGACGTACAGGGTCATCCGCCAGGCGGCGGATACCAGCAGCACCGCCGTCAGCGCCGCCAGGGCTGTGGACAGAATCCGCAGCCGCCGGTCCGCCCGGCAGAGCCAGAGGCAGGATAGAATCACCGCCGCGTTCAGCCCCGTCAGGCCCACCAGCTGGAAAAAGCCGCTGCGGGCGTAGGACGCGTAGCTGATGCCTGCTTGGGCCAGGTAGGCCGGACCGCCGAAGAGGGCCGCGGACTGGACCGCCAGGAAGAAGAGGTACAGCCCGTCCATGGCCCCCAAGAGAATCGCGGCGGGCAGGCTCTCCCGCTTCTTCCGGAGGCGGACCGGGTGGTCCTTTTGCTCCGTGTGGGCGGCAAAGTACAGCAGGGAAAAGGTAAAGGGCGTGACGCACACAGCCAGCAGCAGACGGGCCAGCGCCGGACCCAGCCGCCCCGCGGTCCGGCCAAAGAGCCGCCCCACCGCCAGGGCAAACAGGGCGTCCGCATCCATCAGTACCCGGGTGATCAGCCACAGGGCGGGGACCGTCACCGCCGCCCCGATGAGAACTGGCAGGCTCCGGGCCAGCTTCCGGCTGTCCCGGGCGGACTGGGCCGCGTCCAGCAGGGCGCCGCAGCGGACGAAGGGCCCCTTGACCAGCAGCCACAGCCGCTCAAGCAGCATCCCCGCCCGGTCCCAGGGCAGCCGGGCCCCGCCGCAGAGCTCCCAGGTGTGGACCGCCAGCACCAGCGCCAGGGCTCCGCAGTTCCAGTACCGGAACCACTGGTTGGAGAACAGGACAAAGGTGAGGGCCAGCAGCGCCGCCGCCCCCAGCAGCAGCCGGTTGACCCGCCGCTCCAGCCCGGCGGTTCCCCGGTAGACAAAGAGCGCGGCGTACCACCCGGCGGTGAGAACCGTCACCCCCAACCCGGGCAGGCGCATCCACCGGCCCCCCATCCAGTCCAGCAGAAAGCTGATGAGGAGATAGGACAGCAGCAGAGACACCGGCAGGAGGCGGCGCTCCCTCCGCTCCACCGGCCAGGGCTTTCGGGGCGGGATTGCCGGCTGCATGGGGGGGCCGGACTGGGGCGTGATCTCGTGATTTGGTTCTGTCATAGCTGCATCACTCCTTTTTTGACCTCTGGCCGCCCGCCAGCTCCCTGGCGGACAGGAGGGAGTCCTTCAAAGAGCCGTCCAGCTCCCAGATCCCCTGGAAGGGCTGCTCCAGAAGGAGGCGGTCCCCCTGCCGGCAGAGAAACACCGTGCCGGTCCCGCCGGAGGAGAACCCGAAATCGATCCGCACCAGGCCGTCCCCCTCCTCCGGGATATCCCGGACGCTGGGGATCCCGGTGTTCCCCAGCACCGACCGCTCCAGGTCCTCCAGTAACCGGGCAATGGAGCTGCCGTCTGTGATGGATACGTCCAGCCCGCCGCCGGTAATGGCCACCCGCTCCAGGTCCTCCGCCCTGGGCAGGACGGGCTCCCGTTCCTCCGCCAGGGCCCCGCAGGCCGCGAGAAGGAGGAAGCATCCCGCCAAAAAGATGTATATCCGCATCGTACACCCCCATAAGCAAATCGAGGCTTTGCGCAAAAGCTCTTTTTTGATTCTTTTTTCTCACGGGAAAAAGAATGTATGCCTAAAGAGTCTGCGTCTAGGCGCTGTTTGAACAATGGGAATATGCCCAGGAGCGAGGGATTTTTTCGCCAGGCGAAGCCAATTTGACGCAGGCATACTGGATGTATTGCAAGGGAAATTGGCAATGCATGGCGGAAAAAGACCCGTCGTTTGGGCATGTTAACATTTTTCAAACAAGCCCTAAGCATTACTCCGGCGTATACTCCAGCAGGTCCCCCGGCTGGCAGTCCAGGGCCTTACAGATGGCCTCCAGGGTGGTGAAGCGGACGGCCTTGGCCTTATTGGTTTTCAGGACGGAGAGGTTGGCGATGGTGACATCCACCTGCTCGGAGAGCTGGCTGAGGGTCATCTTCCGCTTGGCCAGCATGACGTCCAAATTGACAAGAATCGGCATGGCGCTCCCTCCTATATGGTCAGATCGTTTTCCGACTTCAGCTCCGCGGCCTTGAGCACCAGGTGGCTCAGGAGAAACGCCGCCAGGGCGATGGCCAGCCCCGCCGTGCACACGCCCAGCCCCAGCAGCCAGATGGGCGAGCCCACCATCAGCTCAATGGTCACCGTGCCTACGGCGCAGTAGCCGGTGTCAATGAGGGCGCAGAAGCCGATGCCGGTGAGGAGCCGGGCGTTTTTGCGGCAGAAGGAGTTGTCCCGCCCAATTTCCGTGCAGATCATCCAGAAAAACACCAGGGCAACGGCGATGGGGACGGCGCTGACGCTGATGGCGGCGATCCCCGGCGCCTCCAGCCAGGCCATATCGTACATGTCCGCCGCCTCCCGTATCTGTTGGGGAAAGATCCCCAGGTAACACGCCAGCGCCATCACTGCCAGAAACACAGTGGTTCCCTTCAGCGTCCGCACCAGTCCCACTCGTCCCATATCCTCGTACCTCCTTGTTGATTGTGCCCATATCATACCAGCACAGTTTCTGTTTGTCAATATATTTTTATCGAATATCAATAAACTTTTCTTCTTTACCACAAAAAGGACCTGTGGTATAATGAAGCATCAACATATAAGGAGGACAACCCCCATGATCGGACTGGCCTACGCCCTGGAGGGCGAGATCAGGAGCATTCTGAAAACCGCGTCGCCCAAGCTGCTGGAGACGGTAAGCGGCGTAAAAATCTACGAGATTGAGCCGGACCTTCTGGCCTACGTGGGCGGCGTGGGGAAGGTGAACGCCGCCATGAGCGCCCAGCTCTTCCTTGACCGGTACCGCCCGGACTGGATCGTCAACGCCGGCGTGGCCGGGAGCTTCCTGGACCTGCCCATTGGCACGGTGGTGCTGGCAGAGGACTTTGTCCAGCACGATGTGGACACCACCGCCATGGGCGACCCCATCGGCCTGGTCTCCACAGTGGACCGGGTGGACTTCCCCACCAGCGAGACGGAGCGCCTCAGCGCCATCCTCACCGCCCAGGGGGTGGCCCACCGGGTGGGCCGGGTGGCCACCGGAGAGGTGTTCCTGACCAAGGGGGCGCGGGCGGACTGGGTGGCAGAGACCTTCTCCCCCACCCTCTGCGAGATGGAGGGCGGCGCCATTGCCCAGGTCTGCCTGCGGGGCGGGGTGAAGTTTGCCGCCCTCAAGTCCGTCTCCGACCGCCTTTGCCAGGAAAACAACGCCCAGGAGTACTTCAACTACGGCGAGGCCATGGCCGCGCTGAACGCCATTGTGCTGCCCTTTGCCCGCGCGATACGGGACGAGCGGGGATAGTATCCAGCTTCCAAGACCTCAGAAGCCGTACCAATAGCCCCAGCACACGCCTTTGGCTGTTGGCACAGCTTCTCAAAATGACGCGGACGCGGCGCAAAACAGTGTTTTGCGCCGCGTCCGCGGTATCTGTTTCATTGGAGGGGCCGCTAAAGCGGGCTTACAGGAGGTGTCCGTCCATAACGGAGCGCAGGGCGCTGACAATGCCCCCGTAGTACCGCTGGCCCCGGGGGTCCGCGGTCTCGAACCGCTCCAGGAGGTCAAAGCGGATGAGGCGATCCACCACGTGCTCCGCTACCCGCCGCTTGTAGTCCGGCTCGTCCCGGTACCGAAGGACCAGGAGCTCTCCCTGGGCCTCCCGCTCCTGGAGCAGGGCGTACAGGTCCTCCACCGGCGTCTCCCGGAGCACGCTGACCTCTGTTTCACACACCAGCTCCGGCTCCCAGCCGGTGACGCCCCGGCGGAAGGGCGTCTCGTCCACCTCGTAGAGGGAGCAGCGCCGCCCCTGGTAGACGGTCCGGAAGGCGTCGGGATAGCACTCGTGGATTTCGGGCCTGCCGGCCTCGTCCGCATCCAGCATCAGGTCAAAGTCGTCGTGGGGCGCGCCGAAGAGGAGGGCGGTTGTCATGTTGTCAATAGCGTACACATATGCTTTCCCGTGGGAGGACACGCCGGGGCGCAGGACCCGGATGCCCGGCGCGGGGGATACATGGTAGAGCACGGTGGCGTACCTCGCTTTCATGTGGGCCCCGCCGTCCCCGGCGGGGCATCTGGAAGAAATGCCTATCTATACGCTAGCACCGGGGCTCACGCCGCCCCGGGGCGCGGAATATCCCCGGGGGTCCGGGGGTGAACCCCCCGGTGCTATCGAGCAGATAGGCACTACCTGCATACCGCGGGGGTCTGCCTACCTTGCGCACCTGACAATGCACTCAAGCACCTGTCCCTCCACGGTGGCGGTGACGGTGGTGGTGCCCCGGCTCACCCAGGTGACGAGGCCGGTCTCGCTGATGGCGGCCTTGGAGGAGTCACTGCTGGTCCAGATCACCGGGCCCTCGTAGTCCTTGTTGGTGTCGCGGTTGATGACCCGCATCTGCACGTCCGGGTCCGTGGAGGACAGGGTGAAGTCCGTCTTATTCAGCTTCAGCCGCAGGTCGCTGACGTAGGGCTCCCCGGTGACGGTCACCGTGCAGGAGGCGGACTCCTCCCCGCTGGCGGCTGTGATGGTCACCGTGCCCCCGGCCACCCCGGTGACGGCCCCGCCGTCCACGGTGGCGATATGCTCGTTGGAGGAGGACCAGGAGACCTCCCCGGCTCCGCCGGAGGCGGTGAGCCGGGCGGTGTCGCCGGAGGCGATCTGAATGGCGGACTGGGACAGCGCCAGGGGTCCGGGGGGCTCCGGGGGATCAGCGGAGCCGTCTGGCGCGGCGGGATCCTCCTGGTTCGGGGGAGGATCCGTCTGTACGGGGCGGTTCTCCCCGACAGGGTCAGTCTCCCCGTCCGCCGCGTCCGGGCCGTCCGTTCCGGCGGGATCCCCATCCTGGCTGCTGGCCGGGGCGGGGTCCTTGCGGATGCCCATGGTATCCGCCACCCAGTCCCCCAAAAACACAAAGGCGGCTACGCCCAGAATGATGACGCCGGTCACCAGCAGCAGCACGCCGCCGGCGCCGCCGCTCCGGCGCTGCTGGGTGTCCACCCGCCTGCCGCCCCGCCGGCGGAGGGGCGTTCCCTGGCGGATGGCCTCCTCCTCCTCGCAGAAGGGACAGCTCTTATAGGTGGTGGAATATTCCTCCCCGCACTGGGGGCACACACGGTTGCTCATACAGACAGTCCTCCTTGGGGTTTTCCTGGGAATTTTCCTTGGTGATTTTTCTTGGTAATATCCATAATAACCAGTTTTGGAGCGGTAGTCAACCGCCTTTTTTTCATTCGACGGAAGCTGACAAAAATTGTTCCCTTTTCCCTTGCTTTTCCCGCGGCGTCCCTCTATAATAAGGAAAAAGGCTTGGGAGGGACGGCTATGACAGATACGATTTTTATCGGGATTGCCGGCGGGACCAACAGCGGCAAAACCACCCTGACGCGGCACATCAAGGCGCGCTTCGGCGACGCGGTGGGCGTCGTCCACCACGACAACTACTATAACGACCTCACCGGCGTCCCCTTCGAGGTCCGCTGCCGCAAGAACTACGACCATCCGGACGCCTTTGAGACGGACCTCATGCTCCGCCACCTGGAGGCCCTGCGCGCCGGCACGGCGGTGCAGTGCCCCATCTACGACTACAAGGAGCACAACCGCACCAAGGAGACCGTGGAGATCCGCCCCGCCGCCGTTATCATTGTGGAGGGGCTGCTGATCTTTCAAAACCCGGCGCTGCGGGACATGATGGACATCAAGATCTTTGTGGACGCGGACGCGGACGTGCGCATTCTCCGCCGGGTGCTCCGGGACGTGAAGGAGCGGGGGCGGAACATTGAGTCCGTGGTGGAGCAGTATCTGACCACCGTCAAGCCCATGCACGAGCAGTTTGTGGAGCCCTCCAAGCGCTTCGCGGACATTATCGTCCTGGAGGGGGGCCACAACCTGGTGGCCCTGGACATGATTATGCGGCGCATTGCCCACCACATCGGGGAGTAGGGACGGGCCGCGGAAAACTATTGGTAGGCCGGGGGACCGGCCTTACGGACAGGAGTGCTTATGATACGACAGAGCGGATCGTTTTTTCTGCTGGAGACGGAGCGGACGGCCTATTGCTTCCAGGTGACGGAGCAGGGCTTTTTGCAGCACCTGTACTACGGCAGGCGGCTGGACCTGAGCGCGGGCTACGGCGCGCTGGTGCCCCAGACCCGCCACTGGCCGGGCAGCGCCGCCGGCCTGGAGGGCACGGCCCTGGAGGACATGGCCCTGGAGGCGTCCTTCCCCGGGCTGGGGGATCTGCGGGAGCCCTTCGCCGTGGTGCGCACCGCCGACGGGGACACCCTGACGGACTTTCGCTTTGAGCGCTCGGAGCTTCTGGAGGAGAAACCGGCCCTGGAGGGGCTGCCCAGCGCCTGCCCGGGGGCGGAGGGGGCCGAGGCCCTGCGCCTGCTCCTGGCGGAGAAGCGGTCGGGCCTGCGGCTGGAGCTGACCTACGCCGTCCTCCCGGACTGCGACGTCATCACCCGCTCCGCCCGGCTCATCAACGGCGGCGACAGGCCGGTGACGGTCCTGCGGCTGATGAGCGGCCAGGTGGACCTGGACAGCCAGGACTTTCTCTTCACCACCTTCAACGGCTCCTGGGCCCGGGAGTTCGAGCCCACGGAGACCCCCTGCGGCCCCGGGACCATCGTCAGCGGCAGCAGGACCGGCACCTCCTCCAGCCGGGCCAACCCCTTCTTCCTTCTGCGCCGGCGGGACGCCGGCGAGGACCACGGCGACTGCTTCGGTTTCCACCTCCTTTACAGCGGCGACCACTTCGCCTGCGCCAGCGGCAACCCCTACGGCAAGCTGCGCATCCTCCACGGTATGGCGCCCCAGGGCTTCGCCTGGCATCTGGAGAGCGGGGAGAGCTTTACCTCCCCCGAGGCCGCCATGACCTGGGGGGACGGCCTGGCCCAGATGAGCCGCAACCTCCACCGCTTCATCCGACGCCATGTGGTTCGGGGCTGGTGGCGGGACCGGCCCAGGCCGGTGCTGGTCAACAGCTGGGAGGGGTTCTACTTCAACTTCACCCAGAAGGACCTGCTGCGCCTGGCCAAGCAGGGCCGGGACCTGGGGGCGGAGCTCTTCGTGCTGGACGACGGCTGGTTCGGCAAGCGGGACAGCGACACCTGCTCCCTGGGGGACTGGACGGTGGTCAATAAGAAGAAGCTGCCCGGGGGCCTCCGGGGCCTCTCGGACAAGATCCGGGAGCTTGGGATGGACTTTGGCCTGTGGGTGGAGCCGGAGATGGTCAGCGAGGACAGCAACCTCTTTCGTGCCCACCCGGACTGGATCCTGGGCCGCAAAAGCCAGGCCGTGGGCCGGTGCCAGTACGTTTTGGACCTGAGCCGGCGGGAGGTGCAGGACCACCTCATCATTACCCTGACCCAGGTGTTCGGCGAGGCCCGTCCCGCCTATGTGAAGTGGGACATGAACCGGAACCTCACCGACGACTATTCCGCCGCCCTGCCGCCAAAGCGCCAGGGGGAGGTCCGCCACCGGTACGTTCTGGGGCTCTACCGGGTGCTGGAGGCTCTGACGGCCCGGTTCCCCCGGATTCTCTTCGAGTCCTGCGCCAGCGGCGGCAACCGCACGGACCCGGGGATGCTCTGCTACATGCCCCAGGTCTGGCTCTCGGACAACACCGACGCTTTGTGCCGCTGCCGGATGCAGTACAACGCCAGCTTCGGCTACCCCCAGAGCGTCTGGGGCTCCCACGTC
Organism: uncultured Oscillospiraceae bacterium; assembly: GCA_949878425.1. Classification (GTDB taxonomy): domain Bacteria; phylum Bacillota; class Clostridia; order Oscillospirales; family Oscillospiraceae; genus Pelethomonas. The sequence continues at coordinate 43,443 of CATLAL010000010.1, read as the reverse complement.
AGCGCCAGCCCCAACCACCAGACCCTGCGCCTGGCCCCGCTGGACAGCCGCTTCCAGGTGGCCGCCCTGGGGCTTCTGGGCTACGAGCTGGATCTGGGGGCCCTGTCGGACCGGGAGCGGACCCGGGTGGCGGGCCAGATCGCCTTCTATAAGAAATACCGGGACACCCTGCAATACGGCCAGCTCTACCGCCTGCAGGGCGGCGACGGGGGCCTCTGGCAGATGATGAGCGTCTCTGGCGACCGCCGGACGGCCCTGGCCCTCCTCTTCCAGGGGGAGAACCGGGCCAACGCCCCGGCGGTGCGCCTCATGGCCCGGGGGCTGGAGGCCCCGGCGGCCTACCGGCTGAGCGTGCGGCCCGTGCTCACGGAGCTGGCCGCCTTTGGCTCCCTTGTGAATATGGTCTCCCCCATCCGCGTGCGGTCCGGCTCCCTGGCGGAGGCGGCGGCCCGGGTGGTGGAGCTGCCGGGCGAGGAGGAGGACCTCGCCGCCACCGGCGATGTGCTGATGAGCGCCGGAGCCTGGCTCCGGCAGGGCTTCTCCGGCACGGGGTACGACCGGGAGACCCGGGTGATGGGCGACTGCGGCAGCCGGCTCTACGTGCTGGAGCGGGAGCGGTAACGAGGAGAGGGAGAGGAGGAGCGCATGAGACGGGAACGCCTTTTGGAGCTTTTGGAGCGGGGGGAGCTGCGGCAGCGGCTGGAGCCGGTCTACGGCGATGACGCCGCCGAGGCCTGCGGCCGCCTGCAAGAGCTGGTTGCGGAGTACGCGGACGTATTTCCCTGCGACGGAGATTCGGACACCTGGCTGTTCTCCGCGCCCGGACGGGCGGAGCTGGGCGGCAGCCACACGGACCACCAGCACGGCCGGGGACTGGCCGCCAGCGTCAACCGGGACACCATCGCCTGTGTGGTACCAAACGGCTCCAGCGTGATCCGGGTCAAATCCAGGAACCACCGCATGGCGGAGGTGGATCTGGGGGACCTGTGCGTCCATCCGCCGGAGACGGGGAGCTCCCCGGCTCTGGTCCGGGGGATTGCCGCCCGGTTTCGGCAGATGGGCCGCGCCATCGGCGGCTTTGACGCCTATACCACCACCAATGTGCTGCGGGGCCGGGGGCTCAGCTCCTCCGCCGCCTTCGAGGTCCTGGTGGCCTCCATTATGAACCACCTCTACTGCGCCGGATCCCTGACGCCGGTGCAGACCGCCCTGGCGGCCCACTACGCGGAGAACTGCTTTTTCGGCAAGCCCAGCGGTCTGCTGGACCAGCTCTCCTGCGCTGTGGGCGGCGTCATTGAGGCGGACATCCGGGACCCGGAGTCCCCCCTAGTCCGCCGCTTTCCCCTGGATCTGGCCCAGCGGGGCTGCGCGCTGTGCATGCTGGACGACCAGGTCAGCCACGCGGACCTGGTGGAGGATTTCGCCGCCATCCCCCGGGAGATGGGGGAGGTGGCCCGGTGTCTGGGCAGGCAGTTTCTGCGGGATGTGCGCTATGAGACGTTCCTGGAGGCCATCCCCCGCCTGCGCTCCCTGTGCGGGGACCGGGCCGTGCTCCGGGCCTACCACTTCTTCCAGGAGGACAGACGGGTCCCCCTTCAGTGCCAGGCCCTGGAGGAGGGGGATATGGAGGCGTTTTTCCGCCTGGCCCGCCAGTCCGGCCGCTCCTCGTTCATGTTCCTGCAAAATGCGTCCAACTACCGGGACAGCGCCGCCCAGCCCCTGGCGGTGCTCCAGGCTCTGGCGGAGGAGCTGCTGGGGGGCCGGGGCGCGGTCCGGGTCCACGGCGGCGGCTTCGCGGGGACGGTGGCGGCCTTTGTTCCCCTGGACCTGCTGGAGGGCTTCGTCCAGGGGATGGAGGCCATGGCCGGCCGGGGGATCTGCCACGTGCTGAACTTCCGCAGTACCGGAGCGGCCCTGCTGGTGAACTGATTTTTTTCTTGAAAGCGCCGCTTTCGGCGCCCGTTGGGTGCCGGCGAGCCTAAACCCACTGCTATTCCTGGGTTTCTGCCCGATGACGATGCTGCGCTTTTAATCGAGGAACCGTATGACGTACATATCGTTGCCACAGTTGAGACGTAATAAAGTTTAGGGCCGCCCTTTTTAAAGGGCGGTGGGGTCTGGGGTGAACCCCCAGCAGCGGGTTTGGCGTTAGGCGGCCAGAGGCCGCCCCAGCCCTAAGCCGCGCAGAGCGCGGCCCACGGGGCGAAGCCCAACATCTGCTCGTTCCCAACAGTGTTTCCTATACGATTTTGGAGAAGAACGCCGCCCTCCGGCGGGGGAGGCGTTCCAACGGATGCTTTTTCCCTGAAGAAAAGGCATGAAAGGAGGCCCTTCCATGCTCTACGAAACTGTCCGGCTGTCCGTCCCGGGGGCGGAGGAGGCGGCGGAGCTGACCGTCTATGCCCCCGATAACTTCCCCGAGCTGGGGCCCGGCCGGCTCCGCCCGGCCCTCATCATCTGCCCCGGCGGCGGGTACGAGTTCCTCTCCGACCGGGAGGGGGAGCCGGTGGCCCTGCGCTTCGCGGGCCTGGGCTACGCGGCCTTCGTTTTGCGCTACAGCGTGGCCCCCGCGGCCCGCTGGCCCATCCCCCAGCGGCAGCTTCTGGCGGCCATCGACTTTGTCCGCACCAACTGGGAGCGCTACCACGCGGACCCCCACGCCGTGATTCCCATGGGCTTTTCCGCCGGGGGCCATTTGGCCGGGTGCGCGGCCGCCATGTGGAACAAGCCGGAGATCTACCGGCCCTTAAAGAAAAAATCCCCCGCCTTCCGCCCGGACGGCGCGATCCTCTGCTACAGCGTAGTGACAGGAGGGGACATGGCCCACGGGAGCTCCTTTGCCGCCCTGCTGGGGGAGCGGTACGAGGAGCTGGTGGAGACCGCCTCCCTGGAGAAGCGGGTGAACCGCAGGATGCCGCCCGTCTTCCTCTGGCACACCGCGGACGATGTCACGGTCCCCGTGGAGAATACCCTCCAGCTGGCCCGGGCCCTGGAGGCTAAGGGCGTATCCCACGAGCTGCACATCTATCCCCACGGCGTCCACGGCCAGTCCCTGGCGGACCGGACGGTGTTCGCTCCGGACCAGCTGCACCGGCTCTCCGTGTCCTGCTCCGTCTGGGTCTCCCACTGCGACGCCTGGCTCCAGCGGAACTTCGGGGAGGGCCGGACCGGGGCGGGGGAGGCCCGCTGACGCGCGAAGCGCACTTTGTTCCCTATGAAGTACAAGTCAAGGCCGCCCACGCGGCCTCCAGCGGCGATGGTTCGCCGCTGGGTTCAAAGGATCAAACAGATCCTTTTGAACTTACTTGACTATAAAATTGCGAAAATTGATCTGTACAAGCCTGGAGAAAAATGGTATACTACTCCTATACCCCACTCGGGAGAAGGAAAGGAGCGATTTTATGAAGTTCACATTTACCTGCAAAAAGGTGTCCCTCAACGACTCCATTAAGGAGTATGCCGAGAAGAAGATCTCCAAGCTGGACCGCTACTTCCGGGAAGACGCCAAAGCACTTGTGACCTTCTCTGTGGAAAAGGGCCACCGCTGTGTGGTCGAAATTACCATCAGCAGCGGCAGCACCCTGTTCCGCGCCCAGGAGGAATCCAGAGACGGCGATATGCGCGGCGCCATTGACGCGGCCTGCTCCACCATTGACCGCCAGATCCGCAAGAACAAGACCCGCCTGAGCAAGCGTCTGCGCCAGGACGCTCTGGTCCCCACCGTGCCCGCCGAGTTCGACGTCAGCGAGGAGACCGAGTTCGAGGTGGTCCGCACCAAGCACGTGGCGGCCAAGCCCATGAGCGAGGACGAGGCGATTTTGCAGATGAACCTGCTGGACCACGACTTCTTCGTGTACCGGAATATGGAGGACGTGGTCAGCATCGTCTACCGCCGCAAGAACGGCGGCTACGGCGTGCTGGAGACCGACGGCGCCGAGGAGGAGTGAGACCCGGTAGGGCCCCGCTTTGAAAAGGATACCGTGCGCCCCCTGGGAAGTCCCAGGGGGCGCGTTTTCGTCCCGGCGGTTCAGGCAGGTTTCGATATAGCCGGCGCTGTGAGGCCGCTCTTATCCCCTGGCCTGCACAGCGGGAGCGGGCGAGGGCGGGGCGGGCTCTTTCTCCTTTCCCTTTCCCTTTGCCTTCGCGGGCCGGGTCTCCAGGCCCAGGACCAGGAAGAGCATGGCCCCCAGCATCACGCCGATGGCGATGGGGTTGCGCACAGCCGCCTCCAGCTGGACCGCCATGTCCGTCACCCCCACCGGACGCCAGCCCAGCACCCAGTAGATGAGGTGGACCACGCCGTAGACCAGGATGAGCAGCGCCGGCAGCACGCTGAGGATGACCCGGGGCACGGCGGGGGCGATGCGGACCCCCAGGCCCCGCAGCAGCAGCATCCACAGCACATAGCTCAGCAGGCACACGCCCAGCGGATAGAGCAGAAAGCAGGAAATCCGGTACAGGAGGGGCTCCGCGCCCCCCAAACCCCGGACGTAGATGGAGACCAGCAGCGCCGCCAGCCCCAGAAGCTGCATGATGGCGGCGCGTATGACAACCGATTTCTTTTCCATAGCAGTAAACCTCTCCCCCTCAGCCTTCCGGGATGTCTCCGGGAGGGCCGCAGAATCTGTCGCATTTATCATACCACAATCCCCCCAAAAGTCAAGAGAGACCCGGAGGCCCAGACAGGGGCCACTGGCGGGCCGGTGGGAAAAATCAGGCCCTCAGAGGCTGTTGGACTCCAATTTTCCCCTTTTTTTCCACAGAGGAGTTGACAAACGGAGGGCGCGCTGTTATACTAGATGAGCCGCTTTGAATGGGTTGAAGTGCGCCTTCGCGCCACCCACGAGAGCGAGCCCGTAAAGGGGCGCGGTCAGTGCCCCACAATAAAGGAAAGCGAGGTGCAAAAGGAATGCACGCAATCATTGTTACCGGCGGCAAGCAGTACAAGGTGGCGGAGGGCGAGACCCTGTTCATTGAGAAGCTGCCCGCCGAGGCCGGCGAGCAGGTGGTCTTTGACCAGGTTCTGGCGGTGCTGGACGGCGAGAGCGCCACTATCGGCACGCCTACCGTCTCCAGCGCTAAGGTAGAGGCCAAGGTGATGAAGAACGGCAAGGGCAAGAAGATCCGTATCTTCAAGTACAACCCCAAGAAGGGGTACCGCAGGCGGCAGGGCCACCGGCAGCCCTATACCAAGGTCGAGATCACGAAGATCAGCGCCTAAGGCATGACAACCGTTACCTTCCGCAGGTCGGGAGGCCGCACCCTGGGCTTTGACGTCTCCGGCCACAGCGGCTACGCCGCCGCGGGGGAGGACATCGTCTGCGCCGCCGTCACCAGCGCGGTCCGCCTTGTGGAGTGCGTTTTAAACGACGTGATGGGTCTATCCGCCCCGGTCAGGGTGCAGGAGGAGCAGGCGTTTATCTCCCTCCGGCTCCCCGGTCCTCTGGGGCCCGCCGAGGAGGACGCCTGTCAGGACCTGCTGACGGGGATGATGGTGTATCTCAGCCAGCTCCACAGCGAGTATCCCGACCATATTGAAGTCATGGAGGCGCAGTAGCCTCCTGCCAGCATCTTACAGAAAGGATGGCACACAAGCATGATGAACATTGGCTTGCAGTTCTTCGCCCATAAAAAGGGCGTTGGTTCCACCAAGAACGGCCGTGATTCCAAGAGCAAGCGCCTGGGTCCCAAGCGGGCCGACGGCCAGCACGTCCAGGCGGGCAATATCCTGGTCCGCCAGCGGGGCACCCACATCCACCCCGGCGTCAACGTGGGTCTGGGCAGCGACGACACCCTGTTCGCCAAGGCGGACGGCGTGGTGCGCTTCGAGCGCCTGGGCCGGGACCGGAAGCAGGTTTCGGTCTACGAGTCCTGAGAAGAGTATATGCGAAAGAGCCGCCGCGCGTACTGCGCGGCGGCTCTTTTTTAATATGCAGATGGTCTTTTTCAGGGAACGGTATTATAGTGAACACAGTTAAGAAGCTGTATTCACAAGTGGGGGATGCTGGATGGGCTAGGAATTTTTCCGGCCTGCAAGGCAAAAAATTCCAGGAATACTTTGTGTATTTCAAAAATTTTTAACGCCGCGGGGCGGAAAAAAGCCGGCCCAGACAGCGTTCAACGCTTATGAATACAGCTTCTAAGAACAAGTAAGAGTTGGGCTCCGCCCCGTGGGCCGCGCTCTGCGCGGCTTAGGGCTGGGGCGGCCTCTGGCCGCCTAACGCCAAACCCGCTGGGGCTTTGCCCCAGACCCCACCGCCCTTTGAAAGGGGCGGCCCTAAACTTTTTTTCCATTTCCCATAGTCTATACTCCCCTTCAAAATAGCGCTTGACTTTTCGATGCAGCAGATGTGCCATCATGGGCAGCATGGAGCGGAACACGTTTGTAACCGGAGTTGTACAGGAGTCTGTTTGTCCATCTGGAGAAGAATCGGGAGCTGTATCTGCTCTGAAGCAGCGGGACCTGCCTCACCTGTTTATGGACGTATTTCTGGAGCGCTACGGGCCAAAACAGGAGTTGGACAACGCGTCAGCCTACGCCGCATCGTTCATAAGCTGCGGTATTTATGGCTGGATCAACCAGTGGATTGCCCGCGGGACGCAGCAGCCGGCGGAGCTGGTGGCGGAGCTGCTGGCGGCGCAAAGCAGACCCGTGTAACGGGGAGGCGGGGCGCTGCCCCGCCTCCCTTTCATCAGGCGTCCGTCCTGCTCCGCCGGCGTCCATAGAACCAGAACAGCAGTCCCCCGGTCACCAGGACCACGCCGGCCACCAGGAGCCAGGGCAGGTAGGCGGCGGCCGGCGGCACCGGCGTCTGGGCCGCGATCAGCTCCGGCTGGGTGATGTCCCGGAGGGGAAAATCCGTGCCGTCCGGCCGGTCCAGGCAGAACCAGCCGTTCAGACGGCCAAAGAGGTAGCTCACATACCCCCAGGTCAGGCCCTCTTCGTCCACAAAGACGGAGGAGATATAGCTGCTTTCCCCGCCGGCGCCGGTGAGCCGGTCCAGAACGTCCCAGGACGGGTCGTCCAGAGCCCAGGTGTACTTCACCTCCGGCGCGCCGGGGTACTCGTAGAAGTGTACACTCTGGGCCCCGCCGGCGTAGCCCGCGAATTCGCCGGCGTAGGGCCGGATGTCGTACTCCTCCGCGAAGGAGATGTGGTCGTAGACCAGCACCAGGTCCGACAGGGGCACCCAGCCGGAGACCTCCCGGCCGTCCTCCCAGCGGGATAGACAGCCCCAGTCCCGGTACCGGTAGTAGAGCGTGAGCTCCTGGCCGTTCTCGTACTGGGCAGTGAAGCGGTCACCCTCCGGGGCCTCCCAGAGGGTGATAAAGCCCTCCCGCCCGTTGGCGTAGTACCCCCGCCCCACATACTCGCACTGGTCCCGGTGGGTCTCGTAGAAGCTGTTTTGCGGCTCCCAAATCACGTCCGCCCCCGCCGCCGGAACCAGCGCCAGAAGCAGCAGTACCGCCAGTGAGAGCCTCAGCAGTCTTTTCATCATATACTCCTCCTTTATTGTTAGGGCTTGTTTGAAAAATGTTAACTCGCCCAAACAGCAGGTCTTTTTCCGCCATGCATTGCCAAGTTTCCTTGCAATACATCCAGTATGCCTGCGTCAAATCGGCTTCGCCTGGCGAAAAAATCCCTCGCTCTTGGGCATATTCCCATTTTTCAAACAGCGCCTAGGCATACATTCTTTTTTCTTTGTGAACAAAGAAAAAAGCGCCGCTTCGCGAGCCTAAGCCGCTAAAGCGGCCCACGGAGTCAAAAAAGAAAAGCTTTTTGCGCGAAACCGATAGGCCGCCTCTGGCGGCGCAAGCGCCGCCCAAGTTCTTTTTGGTTACTTTTTGTTTTAAGAAAAAGTAACCAAAAAAAGTACATGCTGCGCAACCCAGCCGGCGCCATAGGAGAAAGCGTTAACGGCGAGGGCGAAGAGCAGCGGGCGGCGGAGCTGGCGGGAGAAGGCGCGGTAGCAGCGCCACTCGGTGAAAACGGCGGCGGCCTCCAGGGCGGCGGTGGTCAGGAGGCGGTACTGGGGCCAGGGGCCGGTCAGCGCGGCGTGGAGCAGGACCACCGGCGGATTGGTCAGACAGTTCACCAGAGCCACCAGCAGCAGCTCCCGCCGGCCCCGCACCCCCCACGCCAGGGCGAAGAGCTCCTCCAGGGCCAGGGTCAGGACCAGGGAGACCGCGAGCGCTTCAAGCATCGCCCACCCCCTCTCCGCCGCCCGCGCCGGCGGCGGGGCGGGCCAGGGAGCCCAGGGGAAAGTACAGCAGGGCCAGGCTCAGCAGGGAGGCGGCGGCACAGGCGGCGGGGCCGGACAGCAGGCTGGGCCAGCCCAGGTAGGAGGGGAGAAACCCCAAAAACAGCCCAAAGGTCAGAATGCCGAAGGAGAAGCCCTCCGCCCCCGGAAGGGCCCGGGCCACGGCCCAGAGGGTCACCGGCATGGTCATGTTGAAGAGAAACACTGCCAGTGTTCCCGCCAGAGGCAGGGCGGAGGCCAGATACAGCCCCCCGGCCAGGGCCAGGCTGACGGCCGACGCGCGCCGGGGGCCCAGGCGGTCCATGGCGAAGCCGCCGGCGGTCTTGCCCAGGGCCAGCGCCAGGGTGAGATACAGCGCCCAAGCGCCCTGGCTTTTCCAGGCGAAGGACTGGTTCATGCCCATATAGGACCGCAGAACCACCACCAGAAGGAGGGGAAGGACGGCCCAGGAGCCGCCGGAGGGAGGGGAGCTCCGGCCTTTGGAACGGGGGGCGGCCCTCCGGCGCAGGAGCCAGATGGCCCAGGCCAGGGCCAGCAGTCCCGCCGGGGCGGTCCAGAGGAGGGCTGAGCCGCCCAGGGCCCACAGGGTGCCCAGATACAGCCCAAGCGCTCCCGGCGAGACGAAGATCCCCAGGGCCGCGCCCCGCTCCCCGCTGGCGCGGAGCACGTCCGTGCCGCCGCCCAGATGGAAGAGGGCGTTGCCCACCCCGGCGGCCAGAACGGCGGGCAGGGGCAGAGGGGAGAGATAGGCCAGGGCTGTGAGGCAGCACCCGGCGGCGGCCAGAGGTCCGCACCGGCTCAGCCGGTCCGCCGCCAGCCCCAGAGGCATTTGCAGGGCAAAGGCGCAGAAATTGTAGAGCAGCAGATACAGAACCGGCGTACCGGAGAGGGGACCGAAGAGCAGCAGGGCGCAGCTGAGATCCACCCACAGGTGGGCCAGACTGTACAGCGCCAGCAGGGGCCTTGAGACCATAGGACGCCTCCTTAGAGCCTGTTTATCTGTTTAGACGCAGAGGGAAACGAAAATGTGCCCTAAAAGTCTGTCTAAAATCTAGCGGAATGGCAGACAAGCGCAGATTTTTTTCCGGGCAAGGCGGTTTGACGCAGAAACACTTTGTGTATTGCAAGTCAAAGCAACGCAGCCCAGCGGAACGGGTGGAGGGACTCTCCGCGCTGTCGCGGGAGCGGAACCCGGCGGCGCAATTTCTGGCGAAGGGACGCAATTGGGGCTATCTTTACGGGAAAATGTCTGCTATAATAGGGCCAACTGAGCAAACCGCTCCGCGGCCTGTCCGCGGGATGCAGAAGGAGGAGTAAGCAAATGGAAGCGGCCACGAGAGTAGACGAAAATCTATACGGGTACTTTGACGCCGTCCTATGCAAGGACCATGTGGAACCGGCGGATATCCAGCGGCTGCTGGACGCCTACCGCGTCAAGCTGGACGTGGATTTTGTCTATGTGGGAGAGATCCTGGTAGACCGCAGGGGGATCCTGTTCACCCATGTGAGCTATTCCTGCCAGCGCTACAATCTGCTGGGGAAAACCCACACGTTCCGGGAGGACTGGGAACAGGTGCTGGCACAGTACGGGCAGGACGGCCTTTGCGACCGGGGCCTGGACCCCAACGACGCCGGCGCGGGCATCCTTCACTACAGCGCCATGCGGGGCGGCGAATACGCGGGGGCCGTGGGGGTCATAGACTTCGGGAAAACGCGGCAGTGGACCGAGGAGGAGCGCCTGGCCGTGCGGCGGCTGGGCCGCGTGCTCCAGAATATTCTCTATATTGAGCGGGAGAGCAAGGTCAGCCGGGCGGAGCAGGAGAAGCTGGACCGGCAGAGCGGCGTTCTGGAGGCTATCTTTGCAACCATGGACTGCGGCGTCATGCGCCACAGCCTGGACGGCCACCGCATATACAGCGTCAACCAGGCCGCGCTGGATATCCTGGGCTATGCCACGGAGCGGGAGATGATGGATGCGGGCTTCAGCCTGATAGCCGACTCTGTCCTGGATGAGGATAAGCCAAAGCTTCGGGCGGTAATCCGCCAGCTCCAGCGGGTGGGGGACAGCGCCAGCATCTCCTACCGGGTCCGCCACAGGGACGGTGCGATTGTCAACGTAGCGGGCAGGGTGAAGCTGCTGGAGGAAAACGGGGAGAGAATCTATCAGCGCTTCCTCTTTGACTGCACCGCCCAAAAGGCCATAGAGGAGCGGGAGAGGCTGGAGGAGAAGAACCGGCAGGCGGAGATGATCGAGGCCCTCAGCGTGGACTTCGGGTCCGTCTACTTCGCGGACCTGGATACGGGCATGGCCGTGCCCTACCGCATGAACGAGGACATTTCCCGCCGGTACGGCAGCATCTTTGTGGGGGAGATCTCCCTGGCGGACAGTATGGAGCGCTACATACGGGATGTGGTCTACGAGCCGGACCGGGAGCTGCTGCGGCAGGCCAGCTCCACCGGCCGCCTGGCGGAGGAGCTGGCGGAGAAGGAGACCTGCTACACCACGTACCGCACCATGCGGGGCGGCGAGATCGAATATTTCCAGATGAAGGCCGCCCGGGCCGGCGCGTGGGAGGAGTCCCACCGGGTACTGCTGGGCTTTCGCAGTGTGGACGACGAGATACGCCACGAGGTGGCCCAGAAAAAGCTGGTGGAGGACGCCTATGAGATCATCGCCGGACTGAGCAGCGACTACAACTATATCGGCCTGCTGAACGTGCAGACCGGGGGCCTGTCCGTCTACCTGGCCGACGCCAGCCTGCCGGAGGTGACGGAGGCCCTCTCCAAAAGCCGGTACGCCGACGCGGTGGCCGCCTACGCGCGCTACGTCCACGAGGAGGACCGGGAGCTGTGGTTTGCCTCCACCGGGGTGGAGCGGATTCTGGAGGAGCTGCGGGACCGGAAAATCTACAATGTCACTGTCCGCAACAGCTCCCACGCGAAGCTGGAGTACATTCAGTTCAGCTTCACCAAGGTGGCGGACCGCACGGACTTCCAGGTGGTGCTGGCAAAGCGGATCGTGACAGACACCATCCAGCGGGAGATTGAGCAGCGGCTTCTGGTGGAAAACGCTCTGGCCGAGGCTGAACGGGCCAACCAGGCCAAGAGCGCCTTCCTCTCCAACATGTCCCACGACATCCGCACGCCCATGAACGCCATCATTGGCTTTACCACCCTGGCCCTGGCCCACATTGACCAGAAGGAGCGGGTACAGGGCTACCTGAACAAGATCATGTCCTCCGGGAACCACCTGCTGAGCCTCATCAACGACGTGCTGGACATGAGCCGCATTGAGAGCGGAAAGATCCGCATTGAGGAGAAGCCGTGCAGCCTGCCGGACATCCTCCGGGAGCTGCGCAACATCCTCCAGTCCGAGATCGCCGCCCGGCAGCAGGACCTCTTTATTGACGCGGTAGACGTGCGCAATGAGGAGGTGCTCTGCGACAAGCTGCGCCTGAACCAGATCCTCTTAAATCTGCTGGGCAATGCCGTCAAATTTACCGGCGCGGGGGGGACCATCACCCTGCGGATCATTGAGAAGCCCTGCGAGCAGGAGGGGTGGGCCAGCTTCGATTTCCACGTCAAGGACACGGGCATCGGCATGAGCGAGGAGTTTATCCAGCGGATTTTCGATCCCTTTGAGCGGGAGCGCAACTCCACCATCAGCGGGATCCAGGGCACTGGCCTGGGTATGGCGATCACGAAGAACCTGGTGGATCTGATGCATGGGAGCATTTCGGTGAAGAGCAGGCAGGGCCAGGGGACGGAATTCGTGGTTTGCCTCTCCTTCCGGGTCCAGGGCGAGCCGGCGCGGCCCCGGACCATTCCGGAGCTCCAGGGCTGCCGCGCCCTGGTGGTGGACAACGACTTCAACAGCTGCGACAGCGTGACGGGCATGCTCCAGCAGATCGGCATGCGCTCGGAGTGGACCCTCTCTGGCCGGGAGGCAGTGCTCAGAACCCGCCAGGCGGCCGCCCGGGGGGACGCCTACCACGTCTATCTCATCGACTGGCTCATGCCGGATATGAACGGGGTGGAGGTGGCCCGGCGCATCCGCCGGGAGGCGGGGGACAGCGCCCCCATTGTGGTCCTCACGGCCTATGACTGGTCGGATATTGAGGAGGAGGCGAAGGCGGCGGGCATTACGGCCTTCTGCGGCAAGCCCCTGTTCCTCTCGGAGCTGCGCAGCTGCCTGGAGGAGGTGGTAGCGCCCCAAAAGGAGAAGGAGGCGTCGCCCGTCCTTCCGGCGCCGGAGCGGCGGGAACGGGGGCGCATCCTCCTGGCGGAGGACAACGAGCTCAACCGGGAGATTGCCACGGAGGTGCTCAGTGAGACGGGCTTCCAGGTCTCCTGCGCGGAGAACGGCCGGGAGGCGGTGGAGATGCTGCGCCAGGCCGGGCCGGGGTACTACCGGCTGATCCTCATGGACGTGCAGATGCCGGTGATGAACGGCTATGAGGCCACCCGGGCCATCCGGCAGCTGGAGGACCGGCAGCTGGCGTCTATCCCCATCCTGGCCATGACCGCCAACGCCTTTGAGGAGGACCGGCAGGCGGCGCTGGAGTGCGGCATGAACGGACATATCCCCAAGCCCATCGACGTGGCCAACCTGCTGGATACCCTGGAGACGGTGCTGGAGGCGTAAGAGCCTGTTTAGCATCCCATTCTTCCCAAGTGTGACACGGCGGGCGCCCCATTCCTGGAATGGGACGCCCGCTGTTTTAATCGCAGAGGATGGATGGATATATCGTCCGCTGGCGCGTCAACCGTTCCGCCCGATTTCAGCCTCAATCAGGGCAGCCAGCTCACTGGGACGCATATCCAGCCTATTGGCAATTTTCCAAAGAGCTTCAAAATTGGCCTGCTTGTCCCCGTTCTCAATCATCGTCAGATGCGTGCGGGCAATGCCCGCGAACCCGCTCAGGACATCCTGGGATAGGCCCCTTTTGCTGCGAAGGCGGCGTACCGTCCTCCCAACCGCACGATTGTCGAATGGCACCGCCTCACCCCGCCTTCTCAAGAGATAGTGAGAATAGCCTGTGATAGCAGACGTTTTCAGAGGCCGGACCTACTTTTTCAGCTCCCCGGTGGCGCTGGCGGTGAGGTAGGCGTTGATAAAGCCGTCCAGGTCGCCGTCCATGACGGCGTTGATGTTGCCGTTTTCAAAGCCGGTGCGGGTGTCCTTGGCCAGGGTGTAGGGCATAAAGACATAGGAGCGGATCTGGCTGCCCCACTCGATCTTCATCTGCACGCCCTTGATGTCGCTGATCTTCTCCGCGTGCTGCTGGGCCTTCATCTCCATCAGCTTGGCCCGGAGCATCTTCATGCAGTTCTCCCGGTTCTGGACTTGGCTGCGCTCCTGCTGGCTGGAGACCACCACGCCGGTGGGCCGGTGGATGAGGCGAACGGCGGAGCTGGTCTTGTTGACGTGCTGGCCCCCGGCGCCGGAGGCCCGGTAGACCTGCATCTCAATGTCCTCCTGCCGGATCTCCACGCTGGTGTCGTCGTCGATCTCCGGCATCACCTCCACGGCGGCGAAGGAGGTCTGCCGCCGGGCGTTGGCGTCAAAGGGGGAGATGCGCACCAGCCGGTGGACCCCGTTCTCACTGCGCAGGAAGCCGTAGGCGTTCTCCCCCTCAATGGAGATGGCGGCGGACTTGATGCCCGCCTCGTCCCCCTCCTCGTAGTCCAGGGTCTTGACGGTGAAGCTGTGGCGCTCCGCCCAGCGGGTATACATGCGAAAGAGCATCTGGCACCAGTCCTGGGCCTCCGTGCCGCCGGCACCGGCATGGAGGGTGAGGATAACGTTATTGGCGTCGTACTCGCCGGTGAGGAGGGTGGCCAGATTGGCCTCCTCCAGGGCGGCCTCCAGCCGGCCATAGCCCTCCTCCACCTCCGGCAGAAGGCTGCCGTCGTCCTCCTCCATGGCCATCTCCACCAGGGTGGTGAGGTCCTCCCACTGGCTGAGCATCCGGGCGTGCCGCTCCAGCTTCCCCTTGAGCTGCTTGGTCCGCTGGAGGACCCTCTGGGATCCGGGCACGTCGTTCCAGAAGTCCGGGTCCTCCGTCTTGGCCTCCAGCTCCTCCACCTCCCGGCGGGCCCCCTCCAGATCCAGCGCCGCGGCCAGCTTGGCCAGCCGGGGCTTCATGGCCCCCAGCTTCTGCTTGTAGGCGTCGTATTCAATAATGGGCATAAAAAAGCCTCCGTTTCCGTATTTTCTCTATTATGCCATAAGACCGGGCGTCCTGTAAAGGGGGAAATTGCCGGTGGAGACCGCTCCGCCGGTCAGAAAAGCCTGTGCGCCTGCAGGCGCTACAATGGCGCAGCATAAGCGCTGTCTTGTAGGTGCGGCCGCCCAATTTGAGAAAACACTGAAGCAGCCGGGTCTCCGCCGCAAGCGGATCCGTCCCGATATCCCCAGACATCCTGGCAGCGCGGAGCGCAGTCACCGCGTAGGGGCCGATGTCCCCACCGGCCCCCATGTATTGATTCTATCTCTAAGGCAAAAAGTTGCAGGCGTACTGTCGTACGTCAAAATTTTTTAACGCGGCAGACGGCAAAATTGGCCGAAAAGGCCCGCGTTTCGCCTTAGAGCCTGTTTCATATCTCGCTACACACGGATTGACGGCGGATTTTCCGCCGCTCGTCGTTGCTTGGCCTCGAAATACACAAAGTATTCCTTCGGCCTCACGCCTTGATTGGCGAGAAATCCCCTCGTCAATCCGACCACATCGAGATATGAAACAGGCTCTTATGTGAACAGGCCCTAGCAGCTGTCCTCCCTCAGTCATAGGCCCCGTTCTGCCGCCTTTGATAAAAGTACACGCTCAGGCGGAAGGAGCTGAAGGTGGCAGCGACCGCTGCCGCTGCTGCTGCCAGCATCAGCACCGGAAAGGACATTTTCGGCTGATCCGGGATCTCCTCCAGCAGATTGGTCACGGCAAATGCGACGCCGATCCCGGCGCCCATGACCAGAATCAGCACCAGCCGGCCCTTCTCCGACCCGAACCGATAGATCGCCGGGAGCCCCAGGGCGGTGATAAACAGCATCGCCGTCACCAACAGGAGGCCCATTTGCAGCTCCTCCGACAGGTCTACCGACGCCTGGAAATAATTCCGAATCACCGTGCCCAGGATAAGGATTCCCTCTGCCAGCGCTGTGAAGAGGTAGCTGAGCACATACTTGCTCCACACGATCTGTCCGGGGCGGTAGGGCAGCATGGCGGCATAGCGGTCCCATTTGCACCGCTCGTCGTAGGCGATGGAATTCATGGGCATCATGAAAGCCAGCATCATGGCGTAGGTGCTGCCGAAGGTCCCCAGACTGGGCACCATGCTGAACGCCAGGGCCAATACCAGTAATAACCGTCCGGATTTATCCGCCACGTATAAATCCTTCCTCAAAAGTCCGCTCATTTTTCCTTCTCCTCCTTTACCATGTACAGGATAATATCCTCCAGATTGGCCCGGTCCACCACCAGGTCCCGGGGCATGAACGCCCGCTCCACCAGGGCCTCCACGCCGTAGGCGCCCACCCGTTTGCCGTGGACGGCCTCCGCCGGGATGTTCCCCAGCTGCTCCTTGGTGCATTTCAGGATGCCATACCGGTCCAGCAGCACGTCCTTCTCCTCACACAGCACCAGCTTCCCCTTGTGCAGGAAGGCGATATAGTCGCAGATGCGCTCCAGGTCGCTGACAATATGGCTGCTCAGCAGCACGGCGTGGCCGTCCTGAGCGGCAAAGTCGGCGAACGTCTCCAGCAGCTCCTCCCGGACCATGGGGTCCAGCCCGCCGGTGGCCTCGTCCAGAAGCAGCAGCCTGGGGTGGTGGCTCAGGGCCGCCGCAATGCCCAGCTTCATGGCCATGCCCCGGGAGTAGTCCTTGAACTTCTTGTCCAGGGGCAGCTCAAAGCGGCTGATCCAGCCATCGTAGACGGCCTGGTCCCAGTTTTTAAAGGTCCCCGCCAGGACCTTTCCCAGCTGCCTGGCGCTTATCACCTCCGGGACAAAGGTCCCGTCCAGCACCACGCCCACGTCCTCCTTCCGGTCCAGGAACTCCCGGCTCCGGTTGTCCGTCCCCAGCACGGAGACGGTCCCCCCGTCCCGCTCCAGGGCGTCCATGATGAGGCGGATGGTGGTGCTCTTGCCCGCCCCGTTCTCCCCCACCAGGCCCAGTACGCAGCCGTAGGGCAGGTCCAGGTCCAGGTGGTCCAGGGTAAAGTCTTTGTAGCGCTTGGTCAGGCCCCGAATTTCGATGGCGTTCGACTCCATTTTGTCTATTCCTCCTCGTCTAATACGGTCAGTACATTTTTTAGCTCCTCCAGGGTCATGCCGATCTGCCGCGCCAGCTCCAGAGCGGCAGAGAGGTGGCCCTCCAGCTCCCGGAGGCTGCTCTCTTTGGCCAGCTCCAGGTTCTGCGCCGCCACAAAGCTGCCCTTTCCCGCCACGGTGCAGATAAATCCCTCCCGCTCCAGCTCCTCATAGGCCCGCTTGGTGGTGATGACGCTGATGCGCAGGTCCCGGGCCAGGGCCCGGATGGAGGGCAGCGGGTCCCCGCCCTTCAGCTTCCCGGCGGCCACGGCCCCCTTCACCTGGCGGCAGATCTGCTCGTAGATGGGCGCTCCGGAGGAGTTGCTGATGATGATGTCCATTTCCCGCCTCCATTCCGTCTATCTGTATATGTACAGTATATACAGTATGTACGGTTTGTCAAGGGGGATGGAGAAAAAAATTTTTCCAGGCGGGGCTTTTGGTTGCGCTCCGGGGGAGATTCCACTATAATACAAAATACAAGCACTGAGAGAGACCGCGGAACCAGAGAGGATACACGCCATGTACATTGCCGATCTCCACATCCACTCCCGCTTTTCCCGGGCCACCAGCCGGGAGTGCGACGCCCCCCACCTGGACTGGTGGGCCCGGCGCAAGGGCATCTCCCTGCTGGGAACCGGCGACTTCACCCACCCCGCCTGGCGCGGGGAGCTGGCGGAGCAGCTGGTTCCCGCCGGCCAGGGGGTCTACGCCCTCCGGAAGGACCTGCGCCTGGCCGGCACGGCTCCGGGGGAGGCCCCCCGGTTCGTTGTCACCGGGGAGATCAGCTGCATCTACAAGCGCCACGGCAAGACCCGGAAGGTCCACTCCCTCCTCCTCCTGCCCAGCCTGGAGGCGGCGGACAAGCTCTCCGCCCGGCTGGAGGCCATCGGCAACATCCGCTCCGACGGGCGGCCCATCCTGGGCCTGGACACCCGGGACCTGCTGGAGCTGACCCTGGAGGTCTGCCCGGAGGCGGAGTTCATCCCCGCCCACATCTGGACCCCCCATTTCGCCCTCTTCGGGGCCTTCTCCGGGTTCGACGCCATGGAGGAGTGCTTTGGCGACCTCACCGGCCACATCCACGCCGTGGAGACGGGCCTCTCCTCGGACCCGCCCATGAACTGGCGGCTCTCCGCCCTGGACGGCCTCACCCTGGTCTCCCACTCCGACGCCCACTCCCCCGCCAAGCTTGGCCGGGAGGCGGACCTGCTGGCGGGGGAGGCGGACTACCCCTCCCTGGTGGGGGCCATCCGCACCGGGGAGGGCTTTCTGGGCACGGTAGAGTTCTTCCCGGAGGAGGGGAAATACCACCTGGACGGCCACCGGAACTGCGGCGTGTGCCTGACCCCGGCGGAGACCCGGGAGCGGGGCGGGCTGTGCCCCGTGTGCGGGAAAAAGCTGACCATCGGGGTGGAGCACCGGGTGGAGGAGCTGGCGGACCGGCCAATGGGCTTTCGCCCGGAGGGGGCGAGGCCCTTTGAGAGCCTGGCCCCCCTGCCGGAGGTGATCGCCTCCGCCACCGGCGCTTCCGCCGCCTGCAAGGGGACGGCGGCCCTCTATGAGCGGATGCTGGAGGAGCTGGGGCCGGAGTTCTCCATTTTGCGGGAGGTTCCCATAGAGGACGCGGAGCGCGTCGCCGGGCCCTGCGTGGCCGAGGGACTGCGCCGTCTGCGGGCGGGCCAGGTGGTCCGGCGGCCGGGCTTTGACGGGGAGTACGGCGTCATCTCCCTGCTGACGCCCGGGGAGCGGCAGCGGCTGAGCGGCCAGGAGTCCCTCTTCGGGGCGGAGCCGCCGGCGAAGCGGGCGGGAAAAGCGGCCGTCTCCCGGAAGAAGGCCCCCCTCAGGCCCGCCGCCGCCCCAGACCCGGTCCGCTCTCTCAACCCGGAGCAGCGGCAGGCGGCGCAGTCTCCGGATCCGGTGACGGCGGTGATCGCCGGGCCGGGAACGGGGAAAACCGGGACTCTGACGGAGCGCATCCTCCACCTGGTGGAGGAGCGGGGGGCCGCGCCGGAGGAGATCACCGCCGTCACCTTTACCAACCAGGCGGCAGGGGAGCTCCGCGCCCGGCTGAGGGACCGGCTGGGAACCCGCCGGGCGGCCAAGGTCCACGCGGGCACCTTCCACGCCCTGTGTCTGGAGCTGCTGGGAACCGTGCGTCTGGTGAGCCAGGGGGACGCCCTGGAGCTGGCCGGGGCGGTCCTCCGCTCTCAGGGGGACCGGCGGAGCCCCCGGGCGCTGCTGGAGGCGGTGTCCCAGGTGAAAAACGGCCTCTCCCCGGAGGAGGCGGGTCTGGACCCGGCCCTCTTCGACGCCTACTGCGCCCGTCTGAAGGAGCTGGGGGCGCTGGACCTTGACGACCTGCTGCTGGAGGCCCTGAAGCTGGACACAGCGGGGCAGCGGCGGTTTCGCCACCTGCTGGTGGACGAGTTCCAGGACGTGAGCGGCGTCCAGTACGACCTGGTTCGCGCCTGGAGCCGGGGCGGCGAGAGCCTCTTTGTCATCGGCGACCCGGACCAGGCCATCTACGGCTTCCGGGGGGCCTCCGGGGCGTGCTTCCGGCGGCTGCTGGAGGACCACCCCCAGGCCCTGGTGGTCCGTCTGGCGGAGAACTACCGCTCCACGCCGGAGATCCTCGCGGCAGCGCTGCCGGTGATCCGTGAGAACCCCGGCGGGGACCGGGCTCTGCGGCCCAACCGCCCCTCCGGTCGGCCGGTGCGGCTGGTGGAGACCGGGGGCGGGGCCCAGGAGGGGGCCTGGATCGCCGGGGAGATCGCCCGGCTCGCCGGCGGGGTGGACATGCTGGAGGCCCAGTCCCTGGACCGGGAGCGGGAGGACCGCTCCTTCTCCGACATCGCCGTGCTCTGCCGCACCCGGCGGCAGCTGGCGGTCATTGAGAAATGCCTCCGGCGCAGTGACATCCCCTGCGTGGTCAGCGGGCGCTGGGACTTTCTGGACGCCCCGGAGGTCCGGGGACCCCTGGCCTTCTTCCGGTGGCTGCTGGAGCCCTCGGACGCCGCCGCCCGGGAGGCGGCCCAGAACCTCTGTCCCCTGGACGCCCTGGACCAGGCGGACCTCTGGCGGCCCCTGGCGGCGGAGGAGGAGCCCTGGCGGCTCATCGGCCGGTGGGAGGAGCGCTGGGGCGCCTCGCCGGAGCTGGACAAGCTCCGGAACATGGCCGTTTTTCACGAGACCTTCCGGTCCCTCTGGGACGCCCTGGCCCTGGGCCGGGAGGCGGACCTCCGCCGGGCGGCGGGCCGGGAGGGCGGCCGCCGCTGGACCTCCGGCGCGGTGCGCCTCATGACCATCCACGCCGCCAAGGGCCTGGAGTTCCCGGCGGTGTTCCTGGCCGGGCTGGACAAGGGGCTTCTGCCCCTGGAGGCCAGGGGCGCGGACCCGGAGGAGGAGCGCCGGCTCCTCTTTGTGGGCCTCACCCGGGCCCGGGAGGAACTCATCCTCACCACCGGCCCCGAGCCCTCCCCCTTCCTGAAGAGCCTCCCCCCCAGCGTCACCCGCGAAGCCGCCCCCGCCCGGGAGGCTGCCATGGACCAGCTGCAGCTGTTCTGACGGGGGCATACGAGGCATACATTCTTTTCTTTGTGAACAAAGAAAAGAATCAAAAGAAAAACTTTTTGCCCAAAGCTTCCTTTTGCTTATATATTTTTGAGGAGGAAAAGTCCGCATGACCCCACGCAAGCAGACCGCCGTCTCCGGCGGGACCCTATGTCTGGACCTCCACGGCATGACCTGCGTCCAGGCCCAGGCCGCCATCGACGCCGCCCTCCGCCGGGCCCGCCCCTCCGTCTACCGCCTGGAGGTGGTCCACGGCTGCCACGCCGGCACCGCCCTCCGGGACATGGTCCGCTCCGTCTACGCCAGGCACCCCAAGGTCCTCCGGCTGGAGCTCGGCCTGAACCCCGGCGTCACGGAGCTGGTCCTGCGGGAGTATTAGGACGGGGCCCCAGGGCCTGTTCACATAAGAGAAATGAGGGGATTTTCGAGCAAATTTTTGCCGTATGCCAGGCAAAAATTTGCAGGCGTACTGTTGTACGTCAAAAATTTTTAACGCGGCAGACGGCAAAATTGGCCGGAAAGCCCCGCGGTAGTCACGTCCGGAAGCAAGTGTAACCAGGCCAGGTACCAGGCCGTGTACGGCGGGATACTAAGACCGTGCGAAGCGTACCTTGACAATTGAAATCAGCTCCCGCCTTTGTGCAACTTTTTGCCGCGGGGCCGGGCCTGCTCTTCAAATCTCCATTTTGGGCCCCGCATTTCATCCTGCAAACCGGGCGAAAATCTGCAAGTCATCCTTCACCCCCCTGCAAAACCGCTGGTTTTGCAGGGGGGTTCTTCGTCAACCATACGAAAATGGAAAACTTGAAAAATTCCTGTTCACAAAGGTTTGGGACTGTGCTACACTCAAGCCAGCCAGACAGGTGTCCAGGGCGGACCCCCCTGGACAACGACTATAACAGGAGGCAACAACATGGTAGAAGTCATCAAAAAGGGCGCGTACCTGGTGGACGGCCAGATTGTCTGGGCGGAGGACGCCCAGGGCCAGGAGGCTCCCGGCCAGGCGAGGGAAAAGACCATCGCCTACTCCATCCTCCGCGCCCACGACAAGAGCGCTGACCCCCAAAAGCTGCGCATCAAGTTCGACGCCCTCATCTCCCACGACATCACCTTCGTCGGCATCATCCAGACCGCTAAGGCCTCCGGCCTCAAGCAGTTCCCCATCCCCTACGCCATGACCAACTGCCACAACAGCCTCTGCGCCGTGGGCGGCACCATCAACGAGGACGACCACGCCTTCGGCCTCTCCGCGGCTAAGAAATACGGCGGCATCTACGTCCCCGCCAACCAGGCCGTCATCCACCAGTACGCCCGGGAGCGCCTGGCGGGCTGTGGAAAGATGATCCTGGGCTCCGACTCCCACACCCGCTACGGCGCCTACGGCTGCATGGGCGTGGGCGAGGGCGGCGGCGAGCTGGTCAAGCAGCTGCTGGAGAACACCTACGATGTCCCCGCGCCGGAGGTGGTGCTGGTCTACCTGGACGGCAAGCCCCGCAAGGGCGTGGGGCCCCAGGACGTGGCCATCGCCCTGGTGGCCGCCACCTTCCCCAAGGGCGACGTGAAGAACAAGGTGCTGGAGTTCGTGGGCCCCGGCGTCAAGGAGCTCAGCTGTGACTACCGCATCGGCATCGACGTGATGACCACCGAGACCAGCTGCCTGACCTCCATCTGGGAGACGGACGAGACCATCAAAAAGTACTATGAGAACGTGGGCCGGCCCGAGGAGTTCAAGGAGCTGAAGCCCCAGAGCGGCGCGTACTACGACAGCGTGGTGAAGATCGACCTCTCTAAGGTGGAGTGCATGATCGCCCTGCCCTTCCACCCCTCCATCGCCTACACGGTCCACCAGCTCCAGGCCGACCCGGAGCGGATCTTCGCCGAGGTGGAGGCCGCCTGCAACAGGCAGCTGGGCGGCAAGGTGACCATGGATCTGCGCCGGAACATTGTGGACGGCAAGGTCACCTGCGACCAGGGCGTGATCGTGGGCTGCTCCGGCGGCATGTACGAGAACATTGTGGAGGCCGCCCACATCCTGGACGGCCAGTCCATCGGCAGCGGCTACTTTGATATGAGCGTGTACCCCTCCTCCACCCCGATTTCCCTGGCCATCACCAAGAACGGCACGGCGGCCAAGCTGATGGAGGCCGGGTGCGTCATGAAGCCCGCCTTCTGCGGCCCCTGCTTCGGCGCCGGGGACACCCCCGCCAACAACGCCCTGTCCATCCGCCACGCCACCCGGAACTTCGCCAACCGGGAGGGCTCCAAACCCGGAAACGGCCAGATCTCCGCCGTGGCCCTGATGGACGCCCGGTCCATCGCCGCCACCGCCCGCAACGGCGGCGTGCTCACGGCGGCCACGGACATCGACTATGAATCTCCCACCGCCGAGGAGCTGGCGTACCACTACGACGGCGGCGTCTACGCCAAGCGGTGCTACGAGGGCTTCGGCAAGGCGGACTCCGCGGTGGAGCTGCGCTACGGCCCCAACATCAAGGACTGGCCCCACATGCCCAAGCTGGAGGAGGACCTGCTGGTGAAGCTGTGCGCGGTGATCCACGATCCCGTCACCACCACCGACGAGCTCATTCCCTCCGGGGAAACCAGCTCCTACCGCTCCAACCCCATCGGGCTCAGCGAGTTCGCCCTCAGCCGCCGGGTGCCGGAGTACGTGGGCCGGTCCAAGGCGGTCCGCGCCCTGGAGGAGGCCCGGGAGCGGGGCGAGGTTCCCGCCGAGGTGGCGGAGGTCCTCTCCAAGGTGGGCGGCGACGCCGGGCGCACCACCGTGGGCTCCTGCGTGTTCGCCAACAAGCCCGGAGACGGCTCCGCCCGGGAGCAGGCCGCCAGCTGCCAGAAGGTGCTGGGGGGCTTCGCCAACATCTGCTGCGAGTACGCCACCAAGCGCTACCGCTCCAACTGCATCAACTGGGGCATCGTGCCCTTCACCATGGACGCGGAGGCGGAATTCCCCTACGCGGACGGCGACTGGGTCTACATCCCCGGCGTAAAGGCGGCCATTGCCCAGGGCGTGGAGGACATCCCCGCCAAGGTGGTCCGCGCCGACGGCAGCGTGTGTGATCTGGCCCTCAAGTGCGCCGGCCTCACGGCGGACGAGCGGCTCATCCTCCAGGAGGGCTGCCTCATGAACTACTACGCCGCCGGGTACGGGAAAGGCTGAGAGACTTCAGCGCCGGTTTCTGAAAGGCGAAGCAAACCTTTAGCTGGTGGCGCCCCGCCCAGGCGTTAGGCGGCCTTTGGCCGCCCCAGCCCTAAGAGCCTGTTTAAAATCTCCCCATATACGGCTTGACGGCAGATTTTCTGCCGCTCTGCGTTGTTCGGCCTCGAAATACACAAGGTATTCCTTCGGCCTCACGCCTTGACTGGCGAAAAATCCCCTCGTCAATCCGCACACGTTGAGATATTAAACAGGCTCTAAGCCGGCGAAGCCGGCCCACGGGGGGGGCGGGGCCCACCCACTGCAGCAAGGAAGGAGCGCGGCTATGAGCATTATCATGCACCTCTACTACACAGGGACAGACGGCAGCGCCCGCCGGTTCGCAGAGGAGATGGAGCGCAGCGGCATCGCCCAGCGGGTCCGGCAGGAGCCGGGCAACGGGGGCTACGCCTACTACCTCTCCCTGTCCGACCCGGAGACCGTCCTCCTGGTGGACGCCTGGCGGGACCAGGAGGCCCTGGACGTCCACCACGCCTCCCCCGTTATGGAGGAGATCTCCCATCTGCGGGAGAAGTACGATCTCCATATGCGGGCGGAGCGCTGTGTGGAGGACGCGGCGGGCATCTCCGCCGAGGACAGCAAATTTCTGAAGAAATAACCCGGAGAGCGGAGCTCTGCCGCTTTTAACCATAACAATGATACGTGCGAGGAGGAGATTCCCATGGAAAAGATCAAGATGACCACCCCCCTGGTGGAGATGGACGGCGACGAGATGACCCGCATCCTGTGGGCCATGATTAAGGACAAACTCATCCTGCCCTTTGTGGACCTGAAAACGGAGTACTACGACCTGAGCCTTCTCCACCGCAACGAGACCAAGGACCAGGTGACGGTGGACGCAGCCAACGCCACCAAGAAGTACGGCGTGGCCGTCAAGTGCGCCACCATCACCCCCAACAAGCAGCGCATGGAGGAGTACCCCCAGCTCACCGAAATGTGGAAGAGCCCCAACGGCACCATCCGCTCCATTCTGGACGGCACGGTGTTCCGCACCCCCATCTGCATCGACGCCATCAAGCCTGTGGTGAAAAACTGGAAAAAGCCCATCACCATCGCCCGTCACGCCTACGGCGACGTGTACAAGAGCGTGGACTTTGTCACCGAGAAGCCCGGCACCTGCACCATGACCTTCAAGAGCGACGACGGCACGGAGGAAAAGACCGTCACCGTGCAGAAGACCGACGGCCCCACTGTCTGGCAGGGGGCCCACAACAAGGATAAGTCCATCCGCTCCTTTGCCCGCTCCTGCTTCCAGTACGCCCTTGACACAAAGCAGGACCTCTGGTTCTCCACCAAGGACACCATCGCCAAGGTCTATGACGGGGAGTTCAAGAAGATCTTCGAGGAGGAGTTCGAGGGCTACAAGGCGAAATTCGAGGAGCTGGGCATCACCTATTTCTACACCCTCATCGACGACGCGGTGGCCCGGGTGATCCGCTCCCAGGGCGGCTATATCTGGGCCTGCAAGAACTACGACGGCGACGTGATGAGCGACATGGTCTCCACCGCCTTTGGCTCCCTGGCCATGATGACCAGCGTGCTGGTCGCCCCCGACGGCACCACCGAGTACGAGGCTGCCCACGGCACGGTCACCAAGCACTACTACAAGCATCTGAAGGGTGAGAAGACCTCCACCAACTCCATGGCCACCATCTTCGCCTGGTCCGGGGCCCTTCGCAAGCGGGGCGAGCTGGACGGCCTCGCCGGTCTGGCGGACTACGCGAACAAGCTGGAGGAGGCCTGCTTCGACGCCCTCAACGCCGGCATCATGACCAAGGACCTGGTGGGCCTGGTGGAACCCGGCTTCGAGGCCAGGGCCGTGAACAGCGAGGAGTTCCTGGACGCCATCGCGGAGCGTCTGGCGAAGAAATTGGGATAAAATAAAGTTTGGGGCCGGCCAGGTGGCCGCAGGCCACCGGCCCGGTCGTTGACGCCACCGGCAGCAATGACCGGGCCCAAAAAGGGCGCCCAAAACAGGAGGAAATCGCATGCAGCTGAAAAAGACCGCCGTTGCCGGCACCATGGAGTCCGGCGACATTATGATCACCATTGATCCGAAGGAGTCCGGCGGCATTACGCTGGACCTCAGCAGCAACGTGATGCAGCAGTTCGGCCGGCAGATCGAGGCCGTCATCCGGGAGACCCTGGCGGGCCTGGGCGTGGAGCACGCGGAGGTCTCCGCCGTGGACAAGGGCGCCCTGGACTGCACGGTCCGGGCCCGGGCGTCCGCCGCCGCCTTCCGGGCGGCTGAGCGGAGCGACTACCAGTGGGAGGCGAAGTGATGGAAAAGCGCTACGTAAAGGAACGCCTGCGCCGGAGCATGATGTTCGTCCCCGGCAACAACCCGGGCATGATCACCGACGCCCGCATCTACGGCGCGGACAGCATCATGTTCGACCTGGAGGACTCCGTGGCCTACACGGAGAAGGACACCGCCCGCTTCCTGGTCCACAACGCCCTCAAAACCCTGGACTTCGGTCAGAAGGAGATCGTGGTCCGCATCAACGATCTCTCCAGCGGCCTGGGGGTGCAGGACCTGGAGGCCATTATCCCCGCCGGGGTCCATGTGGTCCGCCTGCCTAAGACCGACAGCGCCCAGGACGTCATCGACTGCGAGCGGGAGATCGCCCGCATCGAGGCCAAGCACGGCATCCCCGTGGGCGCCACCGGCATGATGGCCGCCATTGAGAGCTCGGGCGGCGTCCTCAGCGCCCGGGAGATCGCCCACGCCTCCGACCGGCTCATCGGCGTGGCCCTGGGGGCGGAGGACTATGTGACGGACCTTCGCACCACCCGGGCCGACGGCACGGAGCTGCTCTTCGCCCGCAGCATGATCCTCAACGCCGCCCGCTCCGCCGGCATCGCCGCCCTGGACACCGTCTACTCCGATGTGAACAACGAGGAGGGCTTCCTGGCGGAGGTGTCCCTCATCCGCAAGCTGGGGTTCGACGGCAAGAGCGTCATCAACCCCCGGCAGATCGGCATCCTCCACAAGGCCCTCCTGCCCAGCGAGAAGGACCTGAAAAAGGCCTACGCCGTCATGGAGGCCATTGCCGAGGCCAACGCCAAGGGCAGCGGCGTGGCCAGCCTCAACGGCAAGATGATCGACCGCCCCGTGGTCACCCGGGCCCAGCGGCTCATTGCCCTGTTCGAGGCCTATACCGCGAAAGAAGAGGACGAGGAGGAGTAAGCCATGGACGAGAAGCTGCTTTCCCAGATCCCCCACATCGGGGAGATCAACCACCGGGGCGCCTACGTCAAGGCCCCGGCCAAGCACACGGACACCTTCCTGGAGCGCTACTCCCGGGAGAACAAGGTCCTCCCCTCCCTGGAGGACGCCATCCGGGCCACGGGGCTGAAAGACGGCATGACCATCTCCTTCCACCACCACTTCCGGGGCGGGGACCACGTGGTGAACCAGGTGGTGGATAAGCTGGCCGAGATGGGCTTTCACAACCTGACCCTGGCCGCCAGCTCCCTGGCCGCCGTCCACGCGCCCCTGATTGAGCACATCAAAAACGGCGTCATCACCCACATCGAGACCTCGGGCCTCCGGGGCGAGCTGGCGGAGCAGGTCTCCCGGGGCCTCATGGACTGCCCGGTGGTATTCCGCAGCCACGGCGGCCGGGCCGCCGCCATCCGCAGCGGGGAGCTGCACATCGACGTGGCCTTTCTGGGCGCCCCCAGCTGCGACCCCTACGGAAACGCCAACGGCTACAGCCGGGAGGAGGGGGGCACCATCGCCTGCGGCTCCATGGGCTACGCCCGCACCGACGCGGAGTACGCCGACAAGGTGGTGATCCTCACCAACAAGCTGGTGGGCTACCCCAACGCCCCCTGGGCCATCCCGGAGGACAACGTGGACTACATCGTGATGATGGAGGACATCGGCGACCCCAAGGGCATCATGAGCGGCGCCACCCGCTACACCAAGAACCCCAAAGAGCTCCTCATCGCCCAGACCGCCGCCCAGGTGATCGACGCCGCCGGGTACTTCTACGACGGCTTCTCCATGCAGATGGGCTCCGGCGGGGCCTCCCTGGCCACGGCCCGGTTCCTCCGGGACATGATGCTGGAGCGGAAGATCCACTGCCGCTTCGCTTTGGGCGGCATCACCGGCCAGATCGCCGCCATGCACGAGGAGGGCCTCATCGACCGTATCCTGGACGTGCAGAGCTTTGACCTGGACGCCGCCCACTCCCTGAAGCTCAACCGGTTCCACCACCAGATCAGCGCCACCTACTACGCCAGCTTCCTCTCCGCCGCCGCCGTGGACCAGCTGGACTTCGTCATCCTCTCCGCCCTGGAGATCGATACGGACTTCAACGTCAACGTCCTCACCGGCTCCGACGGCGTCATCCGCGGCGCCATCGGCGGACACCCGGATACGGCGGCCGGCGCCAGCCTCTCCGTGGTGGTGGCCCCCCTCACCCGGGGCCGCATCCCCTGCGTCATCGACCATGTGAACACCGTCGTCACCCCCGGCGAGGTGGTGGACGTGGTGGTCACCGACCAGGGCGTGGCCGTGAACCCCCGGCGGCCCGAGGTGGCTAAGAAGCTCCGTAAGGCCGGTATCCACGTCTATACCATCCAGGAGCTCCGGGATAAGGCCCTCGCCCTGGTGGGCCGCCCCGACCCCATCCGCTATAAGGACCGGGTCGTCGGCGTCGTCATGTACCGCGATAATACCATTATCGACGTCATCCGCCAGATCGAGGAGTAACGGCATACATTGGGGCATACATTCTTTTCTTTGAAAAGAAAAGAATCAAAAGAAACTTTAATCGAAAGGCTGTCGCCTTTCTCTCATGTGTTTTTACTTTTGTACAAGCGAAGGCGGGAAGAGCAAACGCTCTTCCCGCCTTCACTTATTTTGCCGGAATACATATAACAGCGCATGAGCAAAGCGATAGCTTTGCGAACAAAGTTCTTTTTGATTCTTTTTCTTTCAAGAAAAAGAATGCGAGCCTTTGGGATCAATCGCCGGCGGCCGGAGCGGTGCACAGGATCTTGCACAGCTGGGCCCGGGTCAGATCGCCGTCGGACTGGAAGCTGCCGTCAATGCCCTCGATCACCTCCAGCTCCGCCAGGGCGGTGACGCAGGGGGTCGTCCACATCGGGAAAGGCGCTCTCCGCCTGGGAGGGGGCGATCTCCAGCGCCTTGGCCAGCAGCCGGCACATCTCCAGGCGGGTAATCGCGGCGTTCTGCCGGGAACAGTCAGCGTGTAGTTCTTGCTGCCCTCTCTGGAATAGAGACTGCCGAGGGTCACGCCGTAGAGCTGGATGACCGCGCCGGGCGCCGCGAAGGGGGGAGGAGAGCGGCGCTCTCCTCCCCCCTTCGCTTTCAAGAGAGGAAACCGGTTTTACTCGGCAAACATCAGCTTGTAGAGCTCGGTATCAAAGTCGGTGCCCAGATAGCTCTCGGTGTCGAACACCATGGTGTTGTGCTCGTCGGCGGTCCAGGGCTTCCACTCCAGCTCGGCGGTGGAGGGATCGCCGGTGGCGGCGAAGGCCGCCAGAGCGCCGCTCATGGTGCTGGCCAGGGCGTAGGCGTTGGCCCGGTCGCCCTGCACCAGGTAGTCGTTCTTGGCAATGGAGTTGAACCAGAAGCCAATGTCGGCGCAGTGGTGGGTGGTGACGCCGCCAAAGACGGGCAGGGTATAGGCGGCGACATAGTTATACACGGTCACGCCGCCGGCAGCCAGGGCGGGGCAGAGGACCTCAATCGTCTCCTTGCGGGACTGACCGCTGAAATTAACGGTGGTATTGCCGCCCGCGCTGGGGTTCAGGTACAGGGCCTCGGCCAGGGGCTTGTTGGGATAGGCCTCTCTGTACAGCGCAATAAACTGCTCGGTGTTGTCGCCGTACTTCGCGGTCAGGCGCTCGGTGGCAATCTCGTCAGTGATGTTGGGCAGATACTCGTCCATGTTCAGAGCGCCCATCAGGCCAAAGGCGTTAACAGACATCTCGCTGTAGTCAGCGCCGATAATCCAGGTGCGCTGGGCGGCGTAGGGATTGATGTTGCCCTCGTTGTCGATGAGGGGTGTCTCATAGGTGCCGTTGCCGTAGCAGGTGTTGGACCAGTTGCTCACACCGGCGGCCTTGGTGGTATTGTAGAGCTCCTCGTAGGGCATGTTGACCAGAGTCTCCAGGATGTCGTCCTTGGCTACGCCCTGAGAAGCCAGGTAATCCACCAGCTTATGGGTCGTCTCCAGGCCCACGCTCTTGGGAACATTGGAAATGCGGCCGCTCATGACAAAGACCTTGTCGAAGAGGTCCACGGTGTCGGACATGCAGGCCAGGGTAGAAACCTTGACGCCGCCGCCGGACTGGCCCACGATGGTGACGTTGCCGGGATCGCCGCCGAACTTGGCGATGTTGTCATGGACCCACTGGAGGGCAACCACGCAGTCCTCAATGCCGGCGATGGCGGAGCTGGCGTACTCCTCACCGTACTCGGACATATCCAGGAAGCCCAGCACGTTCAGGCGGTGGTTAACGGTGACAAAGACCGCCTCCTCGCTCTCAACGATAAACTCGCCGGTGTAGACGGACTGCTCGTTGGAAGCGCCGTTGTTCAGGCCGCCGCCGTGGAAGAACACGATGACCGGCTTCTTGGCGGTCAGGTCGCTGCTCCACACGTTCAGGTACTGGCAGGTCTCGTTGCCGATCATGTCGGAAGTCGCGCTGGTGGGATTGACGAAGTCGGCAAGGATGATATCACCGCTGGAGAGCTCGTTGGGGAGGGTCTTGTCCTGGGGCGCTACAGGGCCGTAGGCCAGGGCGGCATAGAAGCCATTGGGGTAGGCCTCAACGGCAACAGGGCTCTGGAACCGCTCGGCGGTGGCGTAGGGGATGCCCTTAAATGCGTAGACGCCGTCGTCCTCGTAGCCCAGCAGGGTGCCGGCGGGCAGCTCCACAGTGGCCATTGCCACGGCGGCGGTGTCGGCGGGAGCGGTCTCGCCGCCGGTGGTCAGCTGGACCTCCCGGGTGGCGCCGCCGATCCACTCCACGTCCAGGCCCAGAGCCTCGGCCACGGCACGGATGGGCAGATAGGTGCTGCCGTCGATGATGACGGGAGCCACGCTCTCGCCGTCGGCGTTGGCCAGCTCCACGTCCTCCCCGTCAACGGTGACGGTGACGGACTCGTCCTCCAGGCCCGTCACCTCGTCGGCCAGGGCCGTTCCGCAGATGCCCAGCACCATGGCCAGACTCAGCAGCAGGGACAGGAATTTCCGGGACTTTGCTCTCTTGTTCATGTCTTTTCTCCTTTTGGTCTCCTAAATTTATCTCAGCCGGCTGTCCGGCCGGCCAAAGATAGCTCCTTTGCCCCTGGACCGAGCTTCGGGATATTGGACGCGGCGGGCGGGCCGTACGGTGAGGGAACCAGCTCATCGGCCACCGGCCCGCACGCCGCATCCAAGCTGCTCTCCAGAACGAACAGCAGTCTATGTCACGCTTCCCGCTCAGGACGGAAGGGGACGCGGCGGGCTGTACCGAAAAACAAAGAAAACCCTCCGCGAAGCATACACAAAGCGATCCCTAATAAGGAATCGAATTGGTCATGCCTCCCGAAGAGTTACACCCAAGTCATACTATAGCCAATCCGGCGGTTTTTGTCAACAAGCGTTTTGTACAGAATTACCAACGCAAAATACAGCACTATAACCAAAAACAGGAGGACCGCCTGCGCGGTCCCCCTGCTCTATGCAAGCCGGACGTTATTGGGGAGATCAAAATTTACTGCTGCACACGGTTCTCTCTCATAAATACCGACAGGTCTCTGTCCGCGTAGCCGCTGCGGCAGAAGTTGGCCAGAGCAGCGGATGCCTCAGAAGCTACCTTGTGGGCCATCTCCTCATCGCCCACAACCAACTCATCGGCTGCCGGCCTCGCCCGCCGTATCCAGGCCGTTCTCTATGACGAACAGCAGTCTAGGGGCAGCTCTTCTCTTTGGACGGAAGGGGAGCGCCCGGGGAGAAGCGGATTATACCTCACCCTCCGCCGGGTCCTTTGCCCATCCAGCATCCCCCGCCTGTGAATACAGCTTCTAAAAATTCACCCATGAGCAAACGAAGTTTGCGAACAAAAAGTTTTTTCTTTTGATCCTTTTCTTTTGTTCACAAAAGAAAAGGATGCCCTTTTGGGCGCGCTCCATGGCAAAGGCCAGGTGGTCCGCCAGGGTCAGCACCAGGTTAGGGCTGGTCTCATAGGGCAGCTTGTTCTGGATGTCCAAGCAGCTGGCGGGCCGTGAAATCGATGATCTCCGGGGGAATGCCGTTCAGGAGGGGGGATGTACTGCTGGGCCACGTCGCAGAAGGTCCTGTCAACCTTGCTGAGGTCTGTCAGCTCGTAGGGGGCGGGCGGAAAGCCGATGCCCCTGCCGATGGCGATCAGCTCCTGCTGGTTGCCGTCCCGGCAGACCGCAACCTTGTTGTTGATCTTTTTCACTGCGATCATGTTTCCGATCTCTCCCAATTCCGTGCGTAAGCATGAAAAAACTCCTGAACGGCACACAAAACGACCAGATGATCGAAATGGTAATGCCTCACAAGGAGTTATAATCTAAAGTTTTGTTGTATCCAGCTCCCACCCCCCTGTCAACAGGTATTTTATACAGAATTGTTGTCAAAAAATAAGCATCGTGACCAAAGCCGGCGGTAAAAAGAATTGCTTCCTCCCCGGTTATCTGGTACAATAAATCCCAGCGGCGCTGCCGCTTCGAAAGGAGAATCCCCATGAATCTTTTTGATACCCACGCCCACTACGACGCGGACGCCTTTGACGGCGACCGGGACCAGGTCCTCTCCGGCCTGGCGGACCGGGGGGTGGCCCTTGTGGTGAACCCGGGGTGCGACCTCACCAGCTCCCGGACGGCCGTGGCGCTGGCGGAAAAATACCCCTTTCTCTACGCCGCCGTGGGCTACCACCCGGAAAACTGCGGCCCCTACGTCCCGGAGGACCTGGACGCCCTCCGGGCGCTGGCCAAATGCCCAAAGGCGGTGGCCATCGGGGAGATCGGCCTGGACTACCACTGGGAGGACAACCCCTCCCGGGAGCTCCAGCGGCGGGTGTTCCGGGACCAGCTGGCCCTGGCGGAGGAGCTGGACCTGCCGGTGATCGTCCACGACCGGGACGCCCACGCCGAGAGCCTCCGCCTTATCCGGGCCTTTCCCCGGGTCCGGGGGGTATTCCACTGCTTCTCCGGCAGCGCCGAGATGGCCCGGGAGCTGGTGGGACTGGGGTGGATGGTGTCCTTTACCGGCGTGCTGACCTATAAAAACGCCCGGCGGGCCCTGGAGGCCGCCGCCGCCGTCCCCCTGGAGCGGGTGATGATCGAGACCGACAGTCCCTACATGGCCCCGGTCCCCCACCGGGGGGAGCGCTGCGACTCCGGCTACGTGTCCTACGTCTGCGAGAAGCTGGCGGAGCTCAAGGGCATCTCCCCGGAGGCGTGCGCCCAAGCCACTCTGGAGAACGGAAGGCGGTTTTTCCGCATCCCGTAGAAGAAGGACGCCCCCTCGCATTTAGGGCTTGTTTGAAACATGTTAATACACCCAAACAGCGCCTAGGCATACATACTTTTCTTTTAAAAAAGAAAAGTATCAAAAGAAAATTTTATTCGCAAAGCTGACGCTTTGCTCCCAGGTTTCGTGCAGCAATATTCCTCAAAAAGCCTAAGGTGATTTATGCTCTAAGAGACTTGTTTATCCGATTTTTCGGTAAAGAAGTAGAGGCTCTT
Organism: uncultured Oscillospiraceae bacterium; assembly: GCA_949878425.1. Taxonomy (GTDB): domain Bacteria; phylum Bacillota; class Clostridia; order Oscillospirales; family Oscillospiraceae; genus Pelethomonas. Next base: position 10,326 of record CATLAL010000010.1, on the reverse strand, counting down.
AGAGCATTTTTCATTGAAGGAGGACGTTCCAATGCTGAAAACCAAAATCACCCATTGTACGAAAGATTGAGCCGTGACGATGAATTACAAGGTGAATCGAACTCCATAAGTAACCAAGAGTTACTATGTAAAGGGTGAAGTCACCACCTAATACATATGCTTGTGTTTTAATAGGAACACTGTAATATCAAGAGGCCCCCGCCGCTCCTGCGCCGGAGCCGCCGCCCCAGCCCAGTGACGCGACCCGCGCTGAAAAGGAAGAGATTGTCTATCTCAAACTTTCGGAGCTGTTCCCGTTCAAAGACCATCCCTTTGGGGTGCGGGACGATGCGGAAATGAAAGGGCTTGTGGAGTCCGTCAAGGACAACGGCGTACACCAGCCCGCGCTGGTGCGTCCCCGGGAGGGCGGCGGCTATGAAATCATCGCGGGCCACCGCCGCCAGCGGGCCAGTGAGCTGGCCGGGTTTGCAAATATGCCTTGTATCGTCCGCAACATGACGGATGACGAGGCCATCCTTGCGATGACGGACGACAACCTGCGCCACCGGGAAAAGATTCTGCCGATGGAAAAGGCCCAGTCGCTGAAAATGCAGGTGGAGGCCATCAGCCATCAGGGGACGAAGATGGAGGGCGTGGCCGCCGGGGACGTTGGAAAACGCTCCACGGAAATCGTGGGGGAGCGGAACGGCATGAACTACAAGCAGGTACAGCGGTATATCCGGCTGACCGAGCTTGTGCCGGAGCTCCAGTCTATGGTGAACGAGAAAAAGCTGTCTTTCACCCCCGCCGTGGAAATCTCGTTCATCAAGCCCAAGAACCAGAGGTTTATCGCCGTTTCCATTGAGGGCGAGCAGGCGTCCCCCTCGCTCTCCCAGGCCCAGGAGCTCCGCAAGCTGGATAAGGACGGGAAACTGAACGGCGATGTGATTGACGGCATTTTGAGCCGTGAGAAAAAGGAGGTAGACAAGGTGATTATTTCCGCCGCTGAACTGAACAAGTATTTCGGCAAGGACACCACGCCCGGGAGATGAAAGACCAGATTATGTCCCTGCTGGATGCGTGGAAAGAGAAACAGCCCCCGGAGCGCACCGCGCCGGAGAAAAAGACCGACCGGGAAAAGTAAGCCTTGAGACATTTTGGCAGAGCTAACAAAGCTCTCCACCCGCCACATTGCAAGTATCGAAAAAGGAGAAGCAAATCCGTCATTCGAGGTGCTTTATACGATCATAACGGCGCTTGGCACTTCCTTTGACGCAATCTTCAATCCGGCAGATGAACAGTCTGAGCGCGAAATCCAGGAGATTGCTGGGCTTTACCGGGCCTGCCCGGAACAGGGGCGGCGGCTGGTCCTGGCTGCTGTCTGCGCTATGGCAAATGATTTGATAAATGTAGGGGAGACGAATGTTGCAGGCCGTATGTAGGTATCGGGTTAAACCACAATTGCCCACTTCCGGTCCAATCGCCTGCCCAAACAGCTTAATATTTCATTTGAGATCGTCCCGGCCTGTTCTGCAACATCGCAGGCCGTAATCTCCCGTTCCCCGGATGCTCCGATAAACACAGCAGTATTTCCAGAAACAACGGATGGAATATCTGTCACATCCAACAAGGTCTGATCCATGCAAATACGTCCCACAATCGGCGCTATACACCCTTGGACTAATGCGGCTCCAACGCCATTGGACAAGCTGCGGGGTATCCCGTCTCCGTACCCAATGGCGGCGACCGCTATTTTTGTATTTCGCTTTGCTTGGAATTGATGCCCATACCCAGCACCCTCTCCCTCGGCAATCTCTCTTATCAAGATTATTCGGGCTTTCAGCGAGAGGACTGGCTTCAACACAACACAAGCTTTCTTCCATTCATCGTTTGTACTCAACTGGCCGTAGAGCGCAATCCCGGCTCGTGCGTAGTCACCACCGAGTTCAGAACAATGGAGCAGGCCGCTGCTGGCAAGAATGTGAGCCTTGGGGATGTGACAGCCAATGTGTTTTAGGCGGTCTACCATCTGATAAAAGGCTCTGCCTTGCGTCAGGGCGGCTTCTCTGTTTGACGGCAGGGTAAGATCATCTTCATATAAATGGGTATAAACTCCCTCTATGTGAAGAAACTGGCAAGCGAATATCCGCTGAATTTTATCCAGATTTTCGCAGCGCTCCCCCAGCCGGTGCATCCCGGTGTCCAATTTGATATGGACATGGATAATCTGGCCGCAGGCGTTCAACTCTAACGCACAGGGATAGTCCAAAATAGTCTGTGTCAGATGATATTGAACTAGGAGTGGGACATATTGGGGATGCGTATATCCGAGTATCAGGATTTCCCCCGCAACTCCGCCTTGCCGCAGCTCTATCCCTTCAAAAACAGTGGCAACGCAAAAGGCATTTACGCCCAGGGCATTGAGTTCTCTGGCAATCAAAACAGCGCCATGTCCGTAGGCATTTGCCTTGACCGCAGGCATCAACGCGCAGTTTGGAGGCAGCAGAGCTTGAAGCTGTTCCACGTTATGCCGCAGAGCGGCCCGGCTCAATTCAATCCAGGCGCGGCCCTGATAAAACTCCGTCATGCTCCGGTTCCCCTGACAATAATTCTTGAAGGTTGAGACACAACGGTTGAATGGCTCGGCACATCCGTACAGACCACCGTCCCAGCTCCAATTTTTACAAAATCACCTATTGTAATGTCGCCAATAACAACCGCGCCAGCTCCAATCAAACAGTGATCTCCAATCTGCGGGGCTTTCCTGTCAACCGAGCCAATGGTGACATTCTGATAAATCCAGCAATCAGCTCCGACATGGGCATAACGGGAAATATAGATGCCATGAAGTCCGTGAGGCAGGATGGGCTTGCTGTCAAACTTGGCTCCGTTTCCAATGTAGCCGCCATGCCGGTGGGCCATTCGGTTCAAGAAGAAGGTCAACACATCCCGGACAATGCGCACTGAACACTGTTTTCTCCACCAAAAGAATTTCCAGTACAGTCCCAGGTTCTCGCCTCTCGACCAATGGATCAGCGCCGCCTGCATCTTCATGCCAGATATTCCTCCAATGTCAGCCCCTTAAAGGTCATGATCTCTGAATGGGGCATACCAACATAGCGGAAATGCCACGGTTCATGAGCGATGCCGGTAATATGCTCTTTCCCCGTTGGGTAGCGTTCAATAAACCCGAAAGCAGGGGCCAGTTCCCGAAACTTTTGGCAGATGCCCTCATAGGGAAAAGCCGGACGGATGAAGTCAATGTCCGGCTGACGCAGCCCCAGGTCGATTGCCAGCCCTGTTTGATGCTCACTGTGTCCGGGCATGGCTACAAATTTCGCTGTAAACTCCGGGCCGTTCTCCCGGAGCGATTCCTCGTAAATTGTCAACTGTTCCTCCAGAGAGCGCCACCCGCTCACAGGGGCAATAAACCGCCACCCGTCCAGTTGCGCCATGATAAGAGAGAGGGCGTGAGCTGCTTCCCGCTCCAGCAGGATACTGGGATAGTCCTCATGAACAGGGATCAGGTCTTGTTCTGTGTCTTGCGAATATGCGTGTCTGCGATTGACCAAAATCAGGCTGTTCATTTGCTCACCGCCAATTCGATTACGCTGGAAATAACCTGTTCAAAGGACATTCCAACCGCTTTCATCATGCTGGGGTAACGGCTGTGGGCGGTAAAGCCGGGAATGGTGTTGACCTCGTTAAAAACCACCCGGCCGTCCTTGTCCAAAAATAGATCCACTCTCGCAAATCCCTGACACCCAAGGGCCTTGTAAATTCGCCGTGCGGCTTCTTTCATCTCTGCCGTTTTCGCGGGGGAAATGCGGGCCGGAACATGGATTGCGGAGGTTTTCAGCGTATACTTCTCTGTAAAATCAAAGAAGCCGTCCGCCAGTTCGATCTCGTCCAGTTCCCCCACCGTCAGGGTGTCATTTCCCAAAACGGCGCACCCGACTTCAAAGCCGGAGATCGCCTCCTCCAAAATGATGTGGTCATCGTATGCAAAGGCCAGCTCCAGAGCCGCAGACAGTCCACCGCGCTCCGCAACCCTTGTGATACCATAAGAAGAACCGGCCCGGACAGGTTTTACAAACAGCGGATACCCCAGCTTTTCAGCACAAGTAAAAGCCTCCTCCTTGCGGGCTTTCTTTGTCAGCACAGTGGACAAGGGTATTGTGATGCCTGCGGCCTGTGCCAGCTTGTGCGCCCGGTCTTTGTCCATGCACAGCGCCGAGGCCAGCACACCGCACCCTACCAATGGAATACCCGCCAATTCAAAAAACCCCTGCACCGTCCCGTCCTCGCCGTTGCGTCCATGCAGAACAGGGAAAGCGGCATCCAGAGAAATCTTCTCCATACCAGCGGTTGTCTGAACCCAAAGTCCAGGGGCATCCCGGTCAGGGGATACCAGGGCTGGGGCGCAGTCGTCAGGGTTGTTCCAGGTATCCAGCTTGATTTTCTCCACCGTGCCGGTGAAATAGAGCCAATCCCCTTTGGGGGAAATGCCTATCAGAACAGGGTAATACTTTGTCCGATCCATGTGCGTAATAACCGCGTGGGCTGATTCCAGCGAAACACTGTATTCCGGGGAACAGCCGCCAAACAGGACTGCCACATTATATTTTTTCATAGCACACCTTCTCTGAATGCAAAAATCCGATTGCCCTCGGTATGAAAATCATATCAAGAGCAATCGGATCATGCTTTAATATTTTGTTGTTGGTTTCCTAAGAAAATCCTAACAGGAGCTTGATGTTTTCCTAATTAGTGATAGGCAGCGATACGGTAAATACCGTTGCATTTTCATGGCTTTCGGCTGTGATCGTTCCATGATGGAGTGTGACGATCTCCTTTGCAATCGCAAGCCCAAGTCCGGCCCCGCCCGCATTGGAGCTGCGGGCCTCGTCCATCCGATAGAAACGCTCAAATATTTTGGACAGCTTTTCCTCCGGGATGGTCGGCCCCTGGTTCTCAAAGAAGATTATCATTTGCCTGTCCTGCTTTTCGGCGGAAATGATGATTTCAGAATTTGGAAAGCTGTATGCCGCCGCGTTTTTCAAAATGTTATTGAATACGCGGGCCAGCTTCATTGGATCGCCGCAGACGCTCAAATCTTCATTAGCATGAAGAACAGCGGTATTTCCTTTTGCGGATAGGATGGGGTAAAATTCGTCCACCATCTGCACCAGCATATAGTAAAGGTCAATCTGCTCTTGTTCCAGCGTGATTTGCTGCAAATTATACCGGGTGATTTCAAAAAACTCGTTCACCAGCCGTTCCAGGCGGTTTGCCTTGTCCAGCGCAATATGGGTATATTTTGCTTTCTGCTCCGGCGGCATATCAGGCGCTTCGTCCAGCAGACTTAAATAGCCAATAACGGAGGTTAAGGGCGTTTTCAAGTCGTGGGCCAGATACGTCACCAAGTCATTCTTCTGCGCGGCCTCGTTCCGGAGGGCCTGTTCGCTGCGGAGCATGGCTGTTTTAATTTCTGCCATCTGTACGGCGATTTCCGCATACTCCTGCGGGAACACATTAGAGCCCTCGTCCGCCTGTCCTATATAGTCTCGGAGCATTTGGCTGATGCTGGTTATAGATTTCCGTTTTTCCGCTTTTGCTTGGAAATGTGAAACAATAAATCCAATGATAATTCCCACTGTGATGGTTCCAATAAAAACCCCAAGTACCAACTGTTTTACTTTCCACCACATTGGTTCATGGATAATAGCCTCTTGTCCAGCCTCTGGAAGATAAGCATTTCTCGTCTGCATGAAGTTCCACTCAAACCAATCCACAAAGCTACCATTCCATACTTTGTCAACAAGGAAATAAAGTCCCAAGCAAAGTAAGACGCTAATCGAGATCATAATAATCAGATATGGAATTTTTCTTGATTTACGTTTCAATTTTATACCCCACTCCCCATATCGTTTTAATGTATTTTGGATTATCTATGGTGTCTCCCAGCTTCTCACGCAGATGCCGGATATGGACGGTGATCGTATTGTTGCTTTTGCTGTAATACTCGTCCTTCCAAATTTTGTGAAACAGTTCCTCGGAGCTGACAACCTTTCCCTTGCGTTCCAATAAAATGCGTAAAATAGAAAATTCGGTTGGTGTCAGGGAAAGCGGTTTCCCATTCAGAAGGCAGGCATGAGTACCCGTATTCATTTCCAGGCCAGAGTGCAGGAGCAAATCGGATGCCTGTTCCTGACCGGAAGCCTGGGCGGGGTTATATCGTTTATACCGCCGGAGCTGGGCCTTTACTCTTGCTACCAATTCCAAAGGGCGAAAAGGCTTTGTGACATAATCATCCGCTCCCAGGGTCAAGCCAGTGATTTTATCAGTTTCCTCGTCCTTGGCTGTCAGCATGATGATAGGATAAGTATGCTGCTCCCTGATCTTCTGGCAGAGGGCAAAGCCGTTCACCTCTGGCAGCATAATATCCAGAATGGCTAAATCAAGCTCAGTGGATTCAATGCAGGCAAGGGCATCCTTAGCCGAGTAAAACTTAAACACCTCGTAGTTCTCATTTTGGAGATATAATTCCACCAAATCGGAGATTTCCTGTTCATCATCAACCACTAAAATTTTGTCGTGCATTGGGCAACCTCTTTTCTATAACCGCAGTCAAAGACATTCTATCAACCATTTTTTGAGTTCTCTGTTTTGGGGGCTGGCAGTTTATGAAGGGTTCATCAGGTCGTTTGCAATTATATTATACTGCTTCAATGTCTGCTCTGCAAGGATAGCACACATCTTAAAACAAATTCAATGCTGCTCGTTTCTTCTTATGATGCAAAAAGACCCGGCGGACTTTGATTGCCCGCCAAGTCTTTGCTTCGATTTCTACTGACGCAAAATCTAATCCAGATGTTATTGTTTCTGGAGAGAACCGTCCTCAGCGTAGGCGTAGACCGTTTCGTAGGAACCAAGTACATCGTGTTCTTCCTCAATCAACTGCCGGTTTTGCAGGTCGATTTCCAATGCACCGCTGCCACACAAGGTAAACCCATATGCAAAGCGGTCTGTCTCTTGATTCCACAGGAAATAGCTATATGGTACGTTGTGCGGATAAGAGCTAACTGCCAGCAGACCAAAATCCTCCGCACCATCAAAGTTCAGATCACGAATATCCGGCTCTCCGACCGCACTATTCTGGTTCACATACAAACCATCCCAACACTTTTTCATAGGTCAGCATGATAAACACCTCTTGAATTTGATTTGATACCAGCATAACCGCACCGGCAATTTTTTGCAAGGATGCGGCCCCGCCGCTTATTCCCGATGTCTTGGGAATTGAAAAATTACTTTCTGTCTGCGCCGCGCATAGTCCAAAGTTTTCGCCGCCCCACCCCACCCATGCGTGACGCCGGAGATCACCGCGTCGCTCTCCCGGACCATCCACTCGTTTCTCCTGACAATGGCGTAGCGGGGCGGCACGTTTTCAAGGGGCGGATAGGTAGTGCTGTCATAGCGGGAAGTGTCGATTTCCCGGTTGAGGTAAGCCAGCACCAGAATGGCGGTGATGTGGGGATAAACCGCTTTCTGCCGTCTCACCGCCGCCGCTGCCAGACTGTCAAAGTCTCCGTAGCCGCCGAGGTAGAAGGTGGCCGCGCCGCCCTCTATGAGCGATGGGAGTATTCTATCCAGCCACTTGGAGAAATCGCCGGTCTGATATAGTTTGCTGTGTCCGCAGAACGTGACAATCATCCGCATCACCCCCATTCCCTGCTCTCTGCATAATAGCACAAAATCCGCAAATAGTACAGTTGCAGGGACTAATTTTCTGAGCTGTCCTGTTACAATTTTTGCGACAGGGTGGTGATGGGGTGAAGCTAAATCAGGCAGTCAGCGAACGGCTGACACAGCTGCTCAATGAAAAGGGCATGACGCAGTACCAGCTTTACATGAAAAGCGGCGTACCAAAGTCAACGATAGGAAATGTTATAAATTGCTCCTACGATTCTGTCAAACTGCGGGTAATCCATGAGATGTGCCAAGGGTTGGGCATTGGGCTTGATGCTTTTTTCGCTTCCCCACTTTTTGACGAGAACAATTTAGAGCCATAAACCTCCAGGGAAAGTGTGTCCTGGAGGTTTATATCGTTATTGGAGCTTTGCCAGAGAGGTGAGGATTTTCTGTGCCGCGTCCCACAGCCCGTCATAGCTTTGCCGCAGCTCCTCCAGGTCCGCGTCATAGAACCGGCCCGTCTCATGGACGCGGCGGGTAAGCTGAGAGCAGATTTGTCAAGGGTATTTTTTCCTAATAGCATTTTATTTGTAAAAGTGAGTGTTGGGATGATTTGGACAATAATTTCCCACAAGTTCAGCTAGTGCCGCTTGCTGCACACGATACGGCAGATAACCGGCTATATTCTGGCTGCGCACAAAAATGTGCATGAACTGATACTTGGCCGCAGCCCAGTCCTGATGGTTTGTTCGCCGGAGATATGCCCCGATCTCCCCCAAAATCTCCTGACCGGCGGGCAGCTCCTCCATAGAAACACTGCGCAGCCAATCAACCACGCGGTATTCGGAACCGCCAAAAGCAACGTCATGCCCAGACAAATCCATGGGCCGAAACCGTTCGTTTTCAATATAGCCCATAAGTATATACCGCTCACCACTGCAATCGGGACAGTCACTGGTCCAACAGCACAGAACGCCGTATACTGGCTGTTCAAGCAAGGGTGCGTCAAGGTACACCAAGTCTCCGGTAGAAAAGGGGAGCAAATAGGGATGGGGCCTTTCCGGGTCACAGCTTTTCTCCCATTCCTCCCGGGTCATTTTTGTTTGCTTCATCAAAGTATCATACAGATGAAAGCGGGTTGTTCGATATTCCTCGTTTATCGGCTTTAGGTCAAAGCTGAGTACCGGCCTCCACGCCCCCCTCCGCCGCCATTTTTGCACCGTATAGCCGCAGGAAGCCGGACAGTCAAAGGACTCGTTTTCACCTGAGTTCCATTGATAGGAACGGCAAATTCCAGCCTCCGTGCCGCCCAGGTAAGTAAACGGAAACGCGAACAGGCCGCTGTCTCCGCCGAATTGTACTGCGGTACGATAAAAATATAATTCGTCCCGGCGGCACTCCCGAATTTCCCGGACCGCAAACTGGTAGACCCCTATTACCTTTTCCAGAAATATCCGGTCCCCCTCCGTCTCCGCCTCGCCGAGAAGCTCCTGGAGAGCGGACAGCTTTTCCTCAATGGGTTTGTAAGCGCCGCGAATCATCGCCTGCCGCTCCATCAGAGTTGGCCGGTAATTTCCCCGGAGGTAGTCGCGTATCTCCGGAGATAAAATCCAGGAATAAATATCAGTCATGAACATTCTCCGCTTTTTCATCCGCGGTATTTCCATGCCAGCCATGGAATTTAAAGTTGTAGATTGGCTTCATCAAGTCAATAATGTCCACGGTTTCTCCAACCGTCTCAAGGATTTCACCCAGGGATTTGTACACCATCGGCGCCTCGTCTAACGTATGCTCGTTTACGGATGTGGTATAGATTCCCTCCATCGCCCTCCGGTACGCTTCCAAATCCAAAGTACGCCGGGCCTCCGTTCTGGACAGGAGCCGCCCTGCCCCGTGAGGCGCGGAATCATTCCACTCCGGATTTCCCCGCCCTGCCGCCAGGATGCTTCCATCCCGCATATTGACCGGAATCAGCAGCAGTTCATCCCTCTTGGCGGACACAGCCCCTTTGCCGCTCTGCGGGAGCTGATGCGGCTGGGTGTGACCGTCCAATTTGAAAAAGAAAATATTGACACCGGAACGCTCACGCCAGCTATATCAAGGACAGAGTGACCCGGAGAGGCACTGGCGCATGGAGCTGCGGACGGCATGTCCGACTCAGAGAGATCGCAGAGGAGCGGGAGAGCATCCTGCACCAGCTTGGATCGCTCCGGCAGGCGGATGAACGGCAGGCTGGCCAAGCGGCCCGGATGAACAGCCTGCAGGAGTTTGTTGAACAGCGGGAAACAAAATTTGCGGTATACGATGACGCCATCACCCGCAAGTTTGTGGAGCAGATCACTGTCCTGGACGCTGAAACCATCCGCATCAAGTTCCGCTATCCGGGCCTGGAGGTTGACAAAAAACTGAACTGACAGCGGTGCAAGTTCAAATACCACATCTTCGGACATTACCACATGGACAGGGTCATCCAAAAGAAATCTCCCAATTCGCTTTTGTGTTCCCGGTGACTAAAATCCGATGTTCTAGGGCTTGTTTGAAAAATAAATATTGCACAAATCAAATAAAAGTGCGAAAATAGGGCCATGAAGCGATATGAATTGACAAAAGAACAATGGGAACGCGTGAAGAAGCTGCTTCCAGCAGAGAGGT
>CATLAL010000009.1 GCA_949878425.1 uncultured Oscillospiraceae bacterium | reverse complement strand
AAGGGGGGCAATCCGCCGCCCAAAGGCCAGCAGCCCTCTCAGCAGCAGAGGCCGGGCCAGCAGCAGCAGCAGCAGCAGCAGCAGCAGCAGCAGCAGCAGCAGCAAAAGCCGGCTCAGCCCGCCTCCAGAGTGCCTAAGACCAAGGTTGTGGACACCCGCAAGGCCACCAATGTCAACCTGGATAAATATGACGAGAAGCTCCAGGATATGGCGGAGCGCAGCGACCGGGGGGGCCGCAGGGACCGGGAGTCCGGCAAGGAGAAGTTCCGCGGCGGTGCCGGCAGGAAGCGGGGCCAGGCGTCCTTCTCCAGCAAGCGCCGCCAGGAGGAGGCGGAGAAGATGCGCCGCCTCCAGCTGGAGATTGCCAAAAAGACGCCTCTGACGGTGAAGATTCCCGACGAGATCTCCGTTCAGGAGCTGGCCAGCCGGATGAAGAAGACCGGGGCCGAGGTGGTCAAGTGCCTGATGAAAAACGGCGTCATGGCCTCCCTCAGCCAGTTTATCGACTTCGACACCGCCGCCATCATCGCCGAGGAGCTGGGCTGCAAGGTGGAGAAGGAGGTTGTGGTCACCATTGAGGAGAAGCTTATCGACGCCACCGAGGACCGTCCGGAGGACCTGATCTCCCGGGCCCCCGTGGTGGTGGTGATGGGCCACGTGGACCACGGCAAGACCTCCCTGCTGGACTACATCCGCGATGCCAGCGTGGCCTCCGGGGAGGCCGGCGGCATCACCCAGCACATCGGCGCCTACCAGACCCAGATCGGCGGCAAGCCCATCACCTTCCTGGACACCCCCGGCCACGAGGCCTTCACCTCCATGCGGGCCCGGGGCGCTATGGTGACGGATATCGCCATCCTGGTGGTGGCCGCCGAGGACGGCATCATGCCCCAGACCGTGGAGTCCATCAACCACGCCAAGGCGGCGAATATCCCCATCATCGTGGCCATCAACAAGATGGATAAGCCGGACGCCAACCCGGAGCGCATCAAGCAGCAGCTGACGGAGTACGAGCTGGTGGCCGAGGAGTGGGGCGGCCAGACCATCGTCTGTCCCATCTCCGCCAAGACCGGCATGGGCATTGACAGCCTCCTGGAGATGGTGAGCCTCACCGCCGAGGTGGCGGAGCTGAAGGCCAACCCCAACCGGGCCGCCCAGGGCACGGTGATCGAGGCCCGTCTGGACAAGGGCCGTGGCCCCGTGGCCACCCTGCTGGTCCAGAACGGCACCCTGAAGCAGGGCGACATCATCATCGCCGGCACCGCCGTGGGCCGGGTCCGGGCCATGGTGGACGACAAGGGCGCCCGGCTCACCGAGGCCGGCCCCTCCGTGCCTGTGGAGATCACGGGCCTGGGGGAGGTCCCCGGCGCGGGCAGCACCTTCAACGCCGTGGCGGACGAGCGGCTGGCCCGGGAGCTGGTGGAGCAGCGCAAGAGCGAGGAGCGGGCCAAGGCCGCCGCCCCGGTGCAGAAGGTCTCCCTGGAGGACCTCTTCAGCCAGATCCAGGCCGGCGAGGTCAAGGACCTGAACATCATCGTCAAGGCCGACGTGCAGGGCTCCGCCGAGGCGGTGAAGAGCAGCCTGGAGAAGCTCTCCAATGAGGAGGTGCGGGTCCGGGTGATCCACTCCGGCGTGGGCGCCATCAGCGAGAGCGACGTGATGCTGGCCGCCACCTCCAAGGCCATCATTGTGGGCTTCAACGTGCGGCCCGACGCCTCCGCCCGGGACAGCGCCGCCCGCAGCAACGTGGACATGCGGATGTACCGGGTGATCTACGACGCCATCGGCGAGGTGGAGGCGGCCATGAAGGGCATGCTGGCCCCCAAGTTCCGGGAGGCCCTCATCGGCCACGCGGAAGTGCGCCAGACCTACAAGGTCTCCGGCGTGGGCACGGTGGCCGGCTGCTACGTCCAGGACGGCAAGATCCAGCGCAGCTGCCAGGTCCGCATTGTCCGGGACGGCGTAGTGATCCACGAGGGCGCTCTGGCCTCCCTCCAGCGGTTCAAGGACTCCGTGAAGGAGGTCGCCTCCGGCTACGAGTGCGGCATGACGGTTGAAAAATTCAATGATATCAAGGAAAGCGATATCATTGAGTGCTTTGTGATGGAGCAAATTGAACAGTGAGAGGATGGGGCGGGCGCTTCGCCCGCCCCTCTCCCTTAGCGGGAGCTTTTGATGTCCTTCGGCTCAAAGCAGGAGACGGTCAGCTGGAGGGCCAGCTTGAAGCCCTCCTCGAAGGCGTACTGGCCGTAGGCCGTCACAGGGTTCTTTTGCAGGTAGTCCGGGAAGCTGTCCGGGTCGTAGGGTGGGCACCAGGCGCGGAAGAGCTGCTCGAAGATAATGTTCATTGTATTTTCTCCTTATCATCAAAATGTACCTTCTAGTATGATTATAGTCCAACTCAAAGGTATAGCCAAGGGATTTATATGGAAAACCTGGAGATTTTTTCACAGAGAGTAAAGGAGCTCAGGAAAAGCCGGAGACTAAGTCAAAAAGAGTTGGGAGAAGTGCTTGGTTTGACGCACAAGTCAATCAGCACCATTGAAAGTGGTTTTCGGGGGACTACCATCGAAAAACTGATTTTATTGGCTAAATTCTTCGAGGTCTCCACAGACTATCTGCTGGGACTCAGTGATGATCCGGCCCTCCGCTGAGGCCGGACGGTGCCTATCTGCTCGATAGCACCGGGGGCTGCGCGCCCCCCGTGGGCCGGCTTCGCCGGCTTAGGGCTGGGGCGGGCAAAGCCCGCCTAACGCCGAACCCCGCGGGTACTTTTTGCTCGTGCAAAAAGTACCCAAAAACACGCCGGGGGCTAAGCGCCCCCGGGCCCCTGCTGTTTTACGGGGGAGCTCACGTAGATTGGGTGGAAGTGAAGAGTCTTGGGTGCCCCGTGAACTACTCGCTTCCTACCGATAGAGCGGTATCCACTCACTTCGCCTGCCGGCCCACGAAGGGGCAGAACCATCTGCCCTGAATGCCCCGCCGAGGGCGGCGGGGCCCACAAAGATGGTGCTGCCACTGAAAGAAGCATCCCGGACGGCCACCCGACGGAGGGTCTGCCTCTTCCTTTGGGCCGTCATTGGGCTTCGCCCAACGACAGGCCCGGCGGTTTTCAACCGCCTATGGCCGCAGGAGGGCGCGTTTGTCTCAGTGGCTGAGAAGCTGAGGGCCTATCCTGGACACCCGTGAAGCAAGGGGGTCTGGACCGTAGGTCCAGCGGCGTTAGCCCCGGGGCTATCATGCAGACAGGTACTTTCAATAGAAGAGAAGGGCAAAGAAAAGAGGACAGCTATGGCAAGCAACAGAATCGGAAGAATCAACGAGGAGATCCAGCGGGAGCTCTCGGCCCTGCTGCGCACGGTAAAGGACCCGCGCCTGCAAAGCGGGCTGCTGACGGTCACTCACGTGGACACCACCAGCGATCTGCGCTACGCGAAAATCTACGTCTCCGCCCTGGACAAGGTCCAGGAGAAGGACATGCTCAAAGGGCTCAAGTCCGCCGCCGGGTATCTGCGCCGGGAGCTGGGGGCGGCGCTTCGGCTTCGCTATACGCCGGAGCTCCAGTTTATCCCCGACGGCTCCATCCAGCAGGGGGCCCACATTCTGGAGATGCTGCGGGACCCCAATGTGGTCAAGCCGGCCAACCCGGCCAACGAGCACATTGTTCTGGAGGATGAGGAATGAGCCGGCTCAGCGTACAGGAGGCCGCCGCCCTGCTGGCGGGGCGGGACAACCTTCTCATTTTAACCCACCGGAGGCCGGACGGCGACACCATGGGCTGCGCCGCCGGGCTCTGCGCCGCCCTGCGGCAGCTGGGGAAGAGGGCCTTTGTGCTCCGGAACCCGGAGGCCTCGGAGCTCAACGCCGTCTATGCCGCGCCCTACTGGGCGCCGGAGGACTTTTCGCCGGACTTCGTGGTCTCCGTGGACATCGCCGCCAGGAGCCTCTTCTACCCGGCGGCGGAGGCGTACTTTGACCGCATTGGCCTGGCCGTCGACCACCACCCCTCCTTCGAGGGCTTCGGCGAAGCCTCCTGCGTAGATGCCTCCCGGGCCGCCTGCGGGGAGATCGTGTATGAGATCTGCCGGGAGCTGGGCCCCGTGACGCCGGAGATCGCCCTGCCCCTCTACGCCGCCGTGGCCACAGACACGGGCTGCTTTGTCTACGCCAACACCACCGCGGCCACCCACCGGACGGCGGCGGCGCTGCTGGAGACGGGCATTGACTACTTCTCCGTGAATAAGCGCCACTTTCGTACCAAGAGCCCCCGGCGCATCGCCCTGGAGGCGGCGCTCTACCAAACTCTGGAGTACTTTCATGAAGGCCGGGGCGTGTTTCTCACGGTCCCCCTGTCCCTCATGGAGGAGCTGGGGGCTGCGGAGAGCGACGCGGAGGATCTCTCCGCCCTGGCCGGCATCATCGAGGGGGTGGACTGCGGCGTGCTGCTGCGGGAGCTGCCCGGCGGCCAGTGGAAGGTGAGCCTTCGCACCGGGGCCAACGGCCGGGTGAACGCCACGGAGGCCTGCCGGCTACTGGGCGGCGGAGGCCACGCCATGGCCGCCGGCGCCACAGTTTCCGGCTCTCTGGCCCAGGTGAAGGAGCGGGTCCTGGGGGCGGTGGACGCGGTCAAGCGCCGGGATCCCTGAAGTCGGAAGAAACTGTATAGCAATCATCAGAATACGCAACATCCTGTAGGGGCGAGCGATGCTCGCCCCTACGAAGATTGCAATAAAACGCGCGATGGCCCTCAAGGGGTCATCGCGCGTTTTATTGCGGTCATTGCGTAACCATCCATATTTCCGGGGCAAATGGGCTCCTGTCAGATCTGCACGATCCAGCCCATATCGTCGGCCACGGTACCGGTCTGCATGCCGTAGAGCTGGTCGTAGAGCTTCTGGCTGAGGGGGCCCACGCCGCCGTCCCGGATGACGATGTCCGCGCCCTTGTAGCGCAGGTAGCCGATGGGGGAGATAACGCAGGCGGTGCCGGTGGCCCAAACCTCCTGGAGGGAGCCGTCCTTACTGGCCGCAGCCACGTCCTCGATGGCCAGGCGCCGCTCGGAGACCTTATAGCCCCACTTGCGCAGGAGGGTGATGGTGCTGTCCCGGGTGACGCCGGGGAGGATGGACCCGCCCAGAGGCGCGGTGATCACCTCGTCGTTAATCATGAAGAAGGCGTTGGAGGTGCCCACCTCCTCCACGTACTTATGCTCGTGGGCGTCCAGCCAGAGGACCTCCTTGCAGCCGTTCTCCAGGGCCTTCTTGGTGGCCCGCATGCCGCCGGCGTAGTTGCCGCCCACCTTGGCGAAGCCGGTGCCGCCCACGGCGGCGCGGATGTACTCGTCCTCCACGTAGATGTGGCTGCCGGTGAGGCCGCCCCGGTTGATGTCGTAGTAGGCGCCCACGGCGCAGAGGATGATGATGAAGTGGTAGTGCTTGGCCGGCTCCACGGAGAAGCTCACCTCGTCGGAGATGATATAGGGCCGGATGTAGAGGGCCGTGCCGGGGGCGGAGGGAATCCAGTCCGCGTCCACCTTCACCGTGGCCTTCACGGCCTCGATGAAGAGCTCCTCGTCCATGGGGGGGATGCACATGCGCTCGTTGGTGCGGTTGAGCCGCTTGGCGTTCATGTCCGGACGGAAGAGGTTGATCTTCCCCGACGGCGTCAGATACGCCTTCATGCCCTCAAACATCATCTGGGCGTAGTGGAGCACGCAGCTGGCGGGGTCCAGGCTGATGGGGCCGTAGGGGACGATCCTGCCGTCGTGCCAGCCCTGCCCCTCGTCGTAGTCCATGAGGAACATGTGGTCGGTGAAGTACTTGCCAAATCCCAGATTGCTCTGGTCCGGCTTCGCCTTGGGCGTCGTGGTGCGCTTCACGGGAAATTCATAGGACATGTTCGATTCCACCTTTCAGGTTGTTGTTTATTCTTTTTCTCGAGAGAAAAAGAATGAAAAAGAGCTTTTTATTTCGAGACTAGACCCACTGCTGTTCCTAAATTTCCGCCCGGTAACGGTGTTGCGCGTTGAACCGGAACACTGCTCTTTGCAAGGCTTGCGCCCTGCTCCAGTGTTTGTACCAGGCTCTTTCAGAAAAACCGTAAGCAAAGCGAAGCTTTGCGAAAAAAGTTTTTCTTTTGATACTTTTCTTTGTTCACAAAGAAAAGTATGTATGCCAAATGTATGCCTAATACAATTCCGGTCTTCTGTCCCGGAACACGTTGATGGAGGAGCGGATGCCCTGGATTACAGAGAAATCCAGCTCACCGGTGATGGTAGTTTCGCCGCTCTCGGCGCGGGCCAGGTACTCGCCCCAGGGGTCGAGGATGGCGCTGTGACCGCCGCAGGCGGTATCTGAGGCGGCGCTGTTGCAGAGGGCCAGGAACATCTGATTCTCAATGGCCCGGGCCCGTGCCATGGTCTCCAGGTGGACGGTGCGCTTCTCGGGCCACTGGGCGGGGACAAAGAGCAGCTCCAGCCCCTCCAGGGCCAATGCTCTGGTCAGCTCCGGGAACCGGAGGTCGTAGCAGATGATGAGGCCGCAGCTGACGCCGTCCAGGGTGAACCGGCAGGTGTGGTCCCCGGGCCGGAAGTGCTCATGCTCCCCGGCGTAGGTGAAGAGGTGGGTCTTGTCGTACTCCGCCACAACCGCGCCGGAGCGGTCAAAGACATAGGCGGTGTTGTAGAATCCGTCCCCTCTCCGGTTTGCCACGCTGCCGCAGACGATGTTGATTTGCAGCTCCCTTGCCAGGGCGGAGAACACGGCCTTAGTGCGCGCCCCGTCCCGGTCAGCGCAGGGGGCCAGGTCCTCGGGGAAGTAGCCGGTGTTCCAGGTCTCCGGCAGGACCGCCGTGTCCGGCCGGCCGGTGCGGACGGCCTCCCGGATGAGCGCCTCGGCCCGGGTGAAATTGGCGTCCACCTGGCCTAAGCGCATATCCATCTGAATGCAGGAGATTTTCATGGCTGGTAGTCCCGGCCCGCCTGGAGGGCCTTCATATTCAGGTCCACCAGCTGCTGCTTTGTGGGGGGGACCAACTTCTGGACCGTGGTTTCCGTGCCGTCGAAGGTCAGCTGGGGGTTATTTTTCAGCACGTGGCCCATGAGCACCATGTTGGCCAGGGTGGAGACCCCGGCGTCGCTGGCCATCTGGGTGGCGGGGATGTAGAACACATCCACGTCTGTGCGCTCCACCTTCTCGTGGATGAGGGTGGAATCCACGTAGATCTGCCCGCCGGGGACCACCGCGTCCACGTACTTCTGGAGGCTGGGCAGGTTCATGACGATGAGCACGTCCGGGTCGGTAATGATGGGGGAGCCCACAGGCGTCTCGGAGAGAATGACGCTGCAATTGGCGGTGCCGCCCCGCATCTCGGGGCCGTAGGAGGGGAGCCAGGAGACCTGGAGGTCCTCCAGCAGGCCCTTGTAGGCCAGGAACTTCCCGGCAAAGAGGATGCCCTGTCCGCCGAAGCCGGCGATTAAAATCTGTGTGGTTTTCATTTCGCCTCAGCCTCCTTTGCGGCGGTCCTGTCCTTGTAGACCCCCAGGGGGTAGTAGGGGATCATGTCGCTTTCCACCCACTCCAGAGCCTTCTGGGGGGTCATGCCCCAGTTGGTGGGGCAGGCGGAGACCACCTCCACCAGGGAGAAGCCCTTGTTCTCCACCTGGTTGCGGAAGGCCTTCTCAATGGCCTTTCCGGCGGCCTTCACGTTCTTGACGCTGTTGACCGCCACCCGGGCCACGTACTCCGGGCCCTCCAGGGTGCTCAGCAGCTCGCAGACCCGGATGGGCCAGCCGCAGTGGGTCACGTCCCGGCCATAGGGGCTGGTTTGGGTCACCTGGCCGGGGAGGCTGGTGGGGGCCATCTGGCCGCCGGTCATGCCGTAAATGGCGTTGTTGACGAAGATGACGGTGATATTCTCGTTCCGGGCGGCGGCGTGGACGGTCTCCGCCATGCCGATGGAGGCCAGGTCGCCGTCCCCCTGGTAGGTAAAGACGATGCAGTCGGGCCGGCAGCGCTTGATGCCCGTGGCGGAGGCGGGGGCCCGGCCGTGGGCGGCCTCCATCATGTCGCAGCGGAAGTAGTCGTAGGCCATCACCGCGCAGCCCACCGGGGCCACGCCGATGGTCCGGCCCTCGATGCCCAGGCTGTCAATGGCCTCGGCCACCAGCCGGTGGATGATGCCGTGGGGGCACCCGGGGCAGTAGTGGAGCGCCGCGTCCGTCAGGGCGTGGGGCTTCTGGAATACGGTTGCCATGTCAGTTTCCTCCTTTCTGGGCGGGGGACGTCATTTGTCCTTCGGACAAACGGCCGTCCCGGCAGCCTGCGGCTGCCTGGATGCTGGAGAGCACCTGATCCGGGCTGGGGATCATGCCGCCCGTCCGGTTGCACAGGCTCACGGGCCGGCGGCACTCGGTGGCCAGGCGGATGTCCTCAATCATCTGGCCCATGTTCAGCTCCACGCTGACAAAGGCCTTCACCTGGTCCGCCGCCCGCCTGAGGGCCGCCTTGGGGAAGGGCCAGAGAGTGATGGGCCGGATAAGACCAGCCTTGATGCCCTCCGCCCGGGCGGCGGCCACAGCGTTCTTGGCCACCCGGGCGGCAATGCCGAAGGCCGTCACGCAGATCTCCGCGTCCTCCATCAGGTACTCCTCCCAGAGGGCCTCGCTCTCCTCCACGGTCCGGTACTTCTCGTAGCGCTGGAAGTTGGTCCGCTCCAGCTCGTCCGGCTTCAGGTACAGGGAGTTGACGATGTTGTGTTCCCGCTTCATCCCCGTGCCGGTGAGGGCCCAGGGCTTGTCGTAGGTCTCCACCTCCACGTCCTCAAAGGAGATGGGCTCCATCATCTGACCAATGGTGCCGTCCGCCAGGATCATGGCCGTCATGCGGTACTTGTCCGCCAGGTTGAAGCCCTTCACCGTGAGGCTGGCCATCTCCTGTACGCTGGCCGGAGCCAGCACGATCATCCGGTAGTCCCCGTGGCCGCCGCCCTTAGTGGCCTGGAAGTAGTCCGACTGGCTGGGCTGAATGCCCCCCAGGCCCGGACCGCCCCGCTGCACGTTCACCACAAAGGCGGGCACGTCGGACCCGGCTATGTAGCTGAGGCCCTCGCTCTTCAGGGAGATTCCGGGGCTGGAGGAGGAGGTCATCACCCGCATGCCCGCCGCCGCCGCGCCGTAGACCATGTTGATGGAGGCAATCTCGCTCTCCGCCTGGAGGAATACGCCGCCAATTTTGGGCATCCGCTTGGCCATGTAGGCCGCAATCTCCGTCTGGGGCGTGATGGGGTAGCCGAAATAGTGCCGGCAGCCCGCCCGGATCGCCGCCTCCGCAATGGCCTCGTTCCCCTTCATTAAGACTCGTTCTGCCATAATACTCTCCTTTACCGTTTTGGCATACATTCTTTTTCCTCGTGAACGAAGAAAAAGAATCAAAAAGAAAAACTTTTTGCGGCAAAGTCCTGCTTTGCCTTTGGGGATTGGACTTGCCTGTGTCCGGGGAAATCAATTTCGCGAAAATATCTGTCTGGGATACGCCTTTCCGTACAACCCGGAGCCGTTTTTCCTCTCAAGGCTGAGGGAGCACAAACCTCCGCGGTAGCCATGTCCGAAAGCAAGTGTAACCAGGCCGGACGTCAGGCCGTGTACGGCGGGATAGTAAGATCGTACGAAGAGAACCTTGACAAGTGAAAAATTGATTCCCGTGGGCCGGACAAGGGGCCGTAGGGCGCGACGCCCCGGCGCAGCCTCCTCCGCCAGGGCGGAGGGAGTCTGGTAGAACCCCTCTGGCCGCTCCCTACTTCTCCACAGTGATGATGCAGTCCGGACACATCGTCGCGCAGAAGGCGCAGGCGATGCAGGCGTCCTGGTCCGTCATCTCGGCGGGGTGGTAGCCCTTCTGGTTGATCTTCTCCCTGGCAATGGCCAGGATGTGCTTGGGACAGGCCTCCACACACAGGCCGCAGCCCTTGCAGAGGTCCGTCTGGAACGTTACTTTTGCCATATAAACTCTCCTTTTATATCCCATAGTGGATGATAAACTTGTTTTCCGCCGCCGCCCGCTTCAGCAGCGCCGCCAGCTCCGCGAAGTCCGGAGCGTCCAGCAGGTCCCGAAGGAGGAGGGCGGAGTCCGGCGGAATGAGGGTGACGCCGTACCAGGCGAGGCCCTTTTCCGGCCGGTGCAGGCTCTCGAAATAGACCGGAACGGCCCAGAGGGCGTCCCGGCGCCGGCCTGCCCACTCGTTTAAGAGGTCGTCGTCCACCGCAGTCCGGTCCGGGTACCGCTCCGGAGCGTAGGCAAACTCCTCCTCCGGCCCGGGGGCCTCCGGCAGGAGGCAGAACTCGTGGACACAGGGCATAGGTGCCTCCTCTCATCCGAAAAGCGGCCGGGGCTTCGGCGGGTCCTTTTGTTCGGGCAGATCGAAATACTTCTCCTGGAGCCTCATGGGCAGTACCTCCGGAACCCACCCCGCCAGCGCCTCCGCCACGGACTCCTCTGCGCTGGTCAGCCAAACCGGCAGGCCGGAGAGCTCGCTGAGCCTTTTCATGTAGGGCAGAGCGTCCAGCACCGTATGGAGGGAGGTCTCGTGGGCCAGGTTGGCGTTGTTGACGATGCAGGTGAAGGGCAGGCCCCCGGCGGCCTCGATCTCCCGCATCACCTCCAGCGCCTCCTCCGGGGTTTTTGTCAGAGGGCGGCAGGGGTTGGCCACAAAGGCCATGCGGTAGTCCCCCTCCTCCAGGATATAGGGGGTGTACCGCCCCAGGGCGTAGGCCCCCCGGTCGTCGCCGCCGATGTCCATCACCGCGTATAGGTCCTTGTCCTGCACCAGGCGGTAGGCCTCCGCCGGCAGGGCCGGCAGGTCCACGTTGGAGCTGGCGAACTGGGGGGAGATAAGCTCCACCCCCGCCGCCTCCAGCTCCCGGGCGGAGTCCTTGGTCCGGAAGTAGGGGTTCACAATGTCCAGGTCCGCGATGGCGGTCCGCTTCCCCTCCCTGGCCAGGAGCAGGGCGTAGTTCACGGCGATGTTGGTCTTGCCGGAGCCGTAGTGCCCGGCGAAGAGGGTAATGCGCTTGTGGTCCATAGGGGATCGTTCCTTTCCAAATGGGGTGCCTATCTATTCGGCGGCTCCGGGGATATTCCGCGCCCCGGCGCGGGGCCGCTTTTTGACGCCAAAAAGCGCCAGCCCTACGGGCTGGACCCCCCTTGCTTCACGGGAGTCCAAGATAGGCCCTCGGCTTTCCAGCCCCTGAGTCAGAAGCGTCCTTCTGCGACCTTTGTGTTCGTCCGGCTCCGCCTGCCGGCCATAGGCGGTTGAAAACCGCCGGGCCTGTCGTTGGGCGAAGCCCAATGACGGCCCAAAGGAGGGGGCAGACCCTGCGTCGGGTGGGCATGAAAGATGCTTCTTTCAAAAAGAAGGACCTTCTCCCGTCGGCGCGCGTCCAAGATGGTTCTATCCCTTCGAGGGCCGGCAGGCGAAGTTGGTAGACCTCGCTCTGTCGGTAGAAAGCTTCTCATTCGGCGGCTTCGCCCGCTGATCTTCCGCCGCACTGCGTAAAGCCCCCTCGCAAAGCAGCAGTGGTCCCGTGGAGCGCCGCAAAGCGGCGCTTTCGCGCTAAGGCCGCCGCAGGCGGCCAGCGGGGGGCGCTTAGCCCCCGGCGGCGTTTTGGTTACTTTGCCGCTGGTGGCAAAGTAACCGCCGGGTCCGGGGCGGCGCGAGCCCCGGAGCTGTCGTGCAGATAGGCATTTGCAGTAAAAAGCCTACAGTTTATTTCTCATAATCTTCCCGCTGACGGTCTTGGGCAGGGCGTCCTTAAACTCCACGATCCGGGGGTACTTATAGGGCGCGGTGTGCTTTTTGACGTAGTCCTGAATCTCCTTTTTCAGCTCCTCCGTGCCCTCCCTTCCGGGAATCAAAACAATGCTGGCCTTGACCACCTGGCCCCGGACCTCGTCCGGGGCGGCGGAGACGCCGCACTCCAGCACATAGGGCAGCTCCATAATGACGCTCTCAATCTCGAAGGGCCCGATCCGGTAGCCGGAGGACTTAATGAGGTCGTCCACCCGGCCCACGTACCAGTAGTAGCCGTCCTCGTCCCGCCAGGCGGTGTCGCCGGTATGGTAGAGCCCGTCGTGCCAGGCGGCGCCGGTGCCCTCGGGGTTGTTGTAGTAGCCCCGGAAGAGGCCGCAGATGTCCGTCTTTTCCGCCCGGATGACGATCTCTCCCACCTGGCCGTCCGGGACGCTGCGCCCCTCCGGGTCCACCAGGTCCACCGGGTACAGGGGCACCGGCTTGCCCATGGAGCCGGGCTTGGGCCGCATGCCCACCAGGTTGCCGATCATCACCGTGGTCTCGCTCTGGCCGAAGCCCTCCATGAGGCTCAGGCCCGTGGCCTTCTGGAACTGATGGAACACCTCCGGGTTCAGCGCCTCCCCGGCGATGGTGGCGTGCTGGATGCTGGTCAGGTCGTAGCGGCTCAGGTCGTCCTTGATGAGCATGCGGTACATGGTGGGCGGGGCGCAGAAGGTGGTGATATGGTACTTGGCGAACATGGGCAGGATGTCCGAGGCGTGGAAGCGGTCGAAGTCGTAGACAAACACCGCCGCCTCGTTGAGCCACTGGCCGTAGAGCTTGCCCCACATGCTCTTGGCCCAGCCGGTGTCGCTGATGGTCAGGTGCAGGCCCTCCGGGTTCACGCAGTGCCAGTACTTGGCGGTGACGAAGTGGCCCAGAGGGTACTTGTAGCACTGGACCGCCGCCTTGGGAAAGCCGGTGGTGCCGGAGGTGAAGAACATGAGCATGGGGTCCTCCCCCGCCGGGGCGTCCTTCTCCCGGACGAACTCGTCGCTGAACAGCCGGAACTCGCTGTCAAAGTCGTGCCAGCCCTCCCGGCAGCCGTCCACCATGATCTTCACCATGTCGGGGAACTGCTCCGCCGCCCGCTCCGCGTGATAGGACACCTCCCCGTTGGAGGTGCAGACCACGGCGGAGATGCCGGCGGCCTCGTAGCGGTAGGCCAGATCGTGCTCCACCATCTGGTTGGAGGCCAGCAGGGCCACCGCCCCCAGCTTGTGGAGGCCCAGAATGGCGAACCAGAACTGGTAGTGCCGCTTGAGGATCAGCAGCACCCGGTCCCCCCGCTTGATGCCCAGGGACTGGAAGTAGTTGGCCGCCCGGCTGGAGTAGCGGGACATATCCTGGAAGGTGAAGTAGCGCTCCTCCTTATTCCGATCCACGTGGAGCATGGCCAGCTTCTCCGGCTTCCGCCGGGCCAGGCCGTCCACCACGTCGAAGGCGAAGTTGAAGCTGTCGGCGTTCTTGAAGGCGATCTTTTGCAGGGAGCCGTCCGAGCCCTCCTGCACGTCGATGAACTTCTCCCAGATCTTCGGCTCCTGCCCCGCCCGCTCCGGCAGGTTGGGGCGCTCCAGCTTCTTCTCCCTGGCGGGGGCGGGGAGGGCGTCCTCCGGACCCTCCAGGACAATAGCGTAAAAGACGCACTCCCTGCCCCCGGTGGCGATCATGCCGTGGGGGGCGTTGGAGTTGTAGTAGATCACGTCGCCTGGGTTGAGGATCTCGATGTGCTCCCCCACCTGGACCTTCAGCTGGCCGGAGAGCACGATATCGCACTCGTGGCCCTCGTGGGCGGTGCAGTCGATGGGCCGCAGCTGGGCCTCGTCGCTGTACTCCGCCACCACGTAGAGGGGCTCGGCCACCCGCTTTTTGAACCGGGCCGCCATGTTGTAGTAGGTCATGCCGTGAGCGTGCTCAATGTGCTGGCCCTCCCCCGCCCGGGTGAGGGTATAGTTGCTCAGCCGGGGGCTGGAGCCCTCGATGATGTCGGTGACGTCCACCCCAAGGGCCTGGGCGCAGCGGTAGATGAAGGCGAAGTTTAAATCGCTCTCCCCGGCCTCGCACTGGCGGTACTCCGCCAGGGTCACGCCGGTCATCCCCGCCATGTCCTCCGCTGTCAGACCCACGATCTCCCGCAGGTCCCGGATCCGCTGGGCCATCTCCTGGAGCTTGAAGTCCAGCCCGGCGGCAGTCTGCTGCTTCATTGGTCGCTTCCTCCTTCACTGTGTCTCCTTGGAGCAAAGAAAATACCCGCCCCAAAGATACGGAAATCTTTGAGACGAGTATCCTAAAATACCCGCGGTACCACTCAAATTGCGCCCTAGGGGGACGCCCCTCGTCGGACTCCAGCAAGTCCTATGCACTCACGCGGCAGCCACGGGAAGGTTCTACTCCCGGAAAACCGGTTTCTTCCTTCCAACTCGGGAGCTACAAACCCTCGGTCCTGTTTTCCCGGCTCGCACCACCCGCCGGTTCTCTGAAAAACATCGCCGGAGCCCTCTCCGTCACAGTTTTTATGCGCGGCCTCAGGGCCGCTTTTTTAATTGCGGTCCTATATTACCATATCAGCGCCCAAAAGGTCAAGAGGAAATTTTATATTTTTTTGATTTTCGGCCCGGGGGGATGGGAAATGTGTTGACAGAGGACAGGCAGATACCATATATTTTATATACAGAGCAGAACAGTTGTCAAATGTATGTGGTAGAATAGGAGGTTGTTATGAAAAAGAGATTTATTTTCACGCTGATTGCTCTGCTGCTTCTCACCCCGCTCTGCGCACTCCTTTTGTCCCCGCAAGAGGCAACCGCCAAGGAGGTCCTCTCCGAGCTCTCAGACCAGCAACTACTGGAATTTCTTGCGGCATATGAGATTGAAATTCCAGACGAAATTGAATCTGTGGAAAACTATATAGATGGGATACGCATTTGGATTGTTCGGACTGAAGAGAATCCGGCGGTCAGATTTCAGTATGGGAGCTGCGTACTCAATGATCTGTCAAATGAGATAAAGGATGCTGTGAACGACTACTACGGCGTATCCCCCCAAATATCGCCATACTCAACTTCAGGCTATAAATTACAAGACAGTACCCTATATTCTTGGGATCCCAAAACCATGAAATCTTATAATTGCTATGGATATGCTATTGGCAGAAATGAATTGTTGGACCCGGGAATTATATGCGGAATGTATAAGCCTATTGGAGAGTGTACCATATATGAACTGGCACAATTTACAAAATTTGATTTGGAAAGCATGGGATATGCGTGTGTAAGTACACCATCAACGCGTCCCACCTCTCAATCGCTTAGATCCGGCCAAACGGCCATTTGTATCCGATATGGATATGATGGTGATTTTTGGCATGACTACCATTTTATGAGACTGTTCGGCAACGTTTGGCGGCATAAAATTGGCAGAACCGCTGTGCTAACCTATACCTATCTTCCCTCCGACTCCAGAATCTGGCTAGGGGAAGGCGTTGATGATGAGGGCACATTTCCTGGTAACTACTCTTATTATGGACCAATTTACTATATCGTATTTGGAAATACGCACGCTTACTCCGAACGGTATTCAGGAAATGAGTACCACTCCGGCAGCAGGCACTATTATGAGATTGTAGACGGCTGTGATTGCGGGGACCAGCGGAGCAGCCGCTGGATCAGCAAGCCTTGCAGCGGTCCGCCTCGCAGCACTATTATGAGGGATCCAGAGTTGGATTTTAGTTAAATCATATAGCTCTGCCAGGCGGCCAAGCGGATTAGAGGAGGGGGTAAATGACCGGCATGAGGCGGAAATGGATGTCCATCGCGGCGGTTGCGCTGCTCCTCGCCCCGCTGTGCGCGTTCCTCTGGTCTCTCAGGGAGCCCCCAAAAAGGGAAACGCTCTCCGAGCTGCCGGACGGGCAGATTCTGAAATTTCTTGCGTTTTATGAGGTTGAAATTCCAGAGGAGCTCAGAGAGGAGCTCAAAAACGAAGAAAAACTTGTGCGCGCAGTCCGCCGTCGGATTGTAAACGCGGAAAACAATCCCAGCGCCTCATTTGCTTACGCTTCGAGGCAATGCATCAATGACCTGGCACAGGCGATAAGAGATGCTGTCAACGAGTACTACGGTGTGCGGCCGCAATCGAACCGCTACCCGCTCTCCGTAGATGCCTGCCGGGCGATAGCACCGGGGCCTTCGCGGCCCCGGGCCCCCGGTTCCTTTGCCAACAGCGGCAAAGGAACCAAAACGCCGTTGGGGGCTAGCGCCCCCAAGCCCCCGCTTTACGGGAGTCCAGGATAGGCCCTGTTCTTCTCAGCCCCTGAGTTGGAAGCGTCCTTCTGCCACCTTGGCGTTCGGCAGGCGAAACCGGTGGATATCGCTCTATCGGTAGGACGCTTTTGATTCAGGGGCTTCGCGTATCACGCTTTACCAGAACCGCGCAAAACAGGAGCTTGGGGGCGGAAGCCCCCAGCGGCGCGGAGCCCCTGGGGCTGTCGAGTAGATCGGCTCCCCCGGCTATCGAAAAGCTGCGGCGATTTTTCCTGCTGGTTGTATTTTCCGCCGGGCCATGTTATACTATACTGTGAATGGCCGCCGCGGCGGTCAAAAAGCGAGAGGAGCGCAAGCTGAGTTGGATATTGTTGTATTGGCCGGGGGGCTCTCCCCGGAGCGGGGCGTGTCCCTGGTGTCCGGGCAGAACATCTGCCAGGCCCTGCGGACGCTGGGCCACCGGGCGGTGGTGGTGGATATGTTTTTGGGTCTGGAGGGGTTTTCCGGCAGGCCGGAGGAAATTTTTGACTTCCCGGAGCGCTTCCGGGGCGCGGACGCCATCGCGGCGGAGGCGCCGGACCTGGAGGCGGTGCGCCGGAGCCGGGCGGACCAGTCCGCCAGCCTCTTCGGCCCCGGCGTGCTGGCCGCCTGCGCCGGCGCGGACGCGGTCTTTCTGGGACTCCACGGGGAGTGCGGCGAGGACGGCCGGGTCCAGGCCGCCTTCGACCTCCTGGGCATCCCCTACACCGGCTCCGGCCACCTGGGCTCCGGCATGGCCATGAACAAGGCCGTCACCAAGCAGATAATGGAGCGCGCCGGCATCCCCACCGCTCCCTGGCGGGAGCTGGCCTACGGCCCGGAGGACATCCCCCGGCTCACCGGGGAGCTGCCCCTGCCCTGCGCGGTCAAAACCATCAACGGCGGCTCCTCCCTGGGCGTGGCCCTGCCGGACACCCGGGAGGAGCTGGCCGCGGCCCTGGAGGAGATGCTCCGCTACGGCGGACACGTGGTGGTGGAGCGGAAGATCGCCGGCCGGGACCTCACTGTGGGCGTGCTGGGGGACCGGTATCTGCCGGCGGTGGAGATGACCGCCCAGCCGGGAGCCTACTTCGACTACGCGGCCAAGTACCAGGCCGGCCAGAGCCAGGAGATCTGCCCCGCGCCCATCACGGAGGAGCAGTGGCGGACCATGGGAGAGGCGGCGCTGAAGCTCCACCGGGCCCTGGGCCTGAAGGCATACTCCCGCACGGACTTTATTCTGGACAGCGAGGGCCGCGCCTGGTGCCTGGAGATCAACTCCCTGCCCGGCATGACTCCGGGCAGCCTGCTGCCCAAGGAGGCGGCCGCTGTTGGCATCTCCTATCCGGAGCTCTGCCGGCAGATTCTGGAGCTGTCCCTCCAGTAAGCGTACATCCCGAAGCAAGGGCTTTTGCCCGGATTTTCGGAACAGTTTTAAACAGGAGGACCGGCATATGATCCCTGTGACAGCCGCCCAGATGCGCGCCGCCGTCTGCGGCGTTCTCCACGGCGACCCGGAGCGCGCCGTCTCGGAGCTCTCCACCGACAGCCGGAGCATCGCCCCCGGGGCCTGGTTCGTGCCCCTGACGGGGGAGCGCTTTGACGGACACGACTACATCGACATGGCCCTGGAGAAGGGGGCTGCGGGCTGCTTCTGCGCCCGTCTGCCGGAGCGGTTGCGGCCCGACCGGACCTATATTCAGGTGGAGGACACCAGAAGGGCCCTCCGGGACCTGGCCGGCTGGTACCGGGGGCGCTTTGACCTCCCTATCGTGCAGATCACCGGCAGCATGGGCAAGACCACCCTGAAGGAGCTTTTGGCGGAGGTCCTGTCCCAGCGCTACCGCACCCTCAAGACGCCCGGAAACCTCAACGGGGACATCGGCGCTCCATTGACCCTGCTGTCCCTGGAGAGCACCCACCAGGCGGCGGTGATCGAGACCGGCATGGACGAATTCGGCCAGATCCGCGCTCTGGGGCAGGCCATCCGGCCGGATATCGCCATCATCACCAACATCAGCGACGTCCACCTCTCCCACTTTGGCAGCCGGGAGGACATCCTGCGGGCCAAGGCGGAGATCTTCGAGAACCTGCGCCCCGGCGGTCTGGCGGTGCTCAGCGGCGACGACCCGCTGCTGGCCACGCTCCACCTGGACTGCGAGACCGCCTGGTGCCGTTTCGGCAGCTCCCCCTGCGCGGCCTATGTAGAGCAGATGGAGTACCAGGGCATGGAGGGCCTGCGCTGCACCATTGTAACGGAAAAGGACCGCTATCCCCTCTACATCCCCTCCCCCGCCGCCCATATGGCCTCTCTGGCGGCCATGGCGGTTGTAGCGGCGGAGCGGCTGGGCCTCACCCGAGAGGAGATCATCCGGGGCGTGGCCGCCTACACCCCGGCGGACAACCGCCTGCGCCTGGAGCGTCTGCCCGGCGGCAGGCTCATGATCAACGACAGCTACAACGCCAACCCTAAGTCCGTCCGGGCCGATCTGCGCATTCTGGCCCGCCACACCGGCGGCAAGCGGATCGCCATGCTGGGGGACATGACGGAGCTGGGAACCGCCGAGGAGGAGGGCCACCGCTCCGTGGGCCGCCTCACCGGCGAGCTGGGCATCGAGGTGCTGCTGGCCGTGGGGCCCCGCTCC
This sequence comes from uncultured Oscillospiraceae bacterium, assembly GCA_949878425.1. Lineage (GTDB taxonomy): Bacteria > Bacillota > Clostridia > Oscillospirales > Oscillospiraceae > Pelethomonas. The sequence continues at coordinate 69,543 of CATLAL010000009.1, read as the reverse complement.
CAGCGGTGGATGGTCCCGGAGGCGGAGGGGGCCGGGTGCCCGGACGTGCGCTGGTTCTCCAGCCGGGACGAGGCCCGGGACGCCCTCCTCACCCTCTTCGGCCCCGGAGACGCCGTGCTGCTGAAGGCCTCCCACTTTCTCAACCGGTTCGACCTGGCGGCGGACTACCTGAGGGAATATTCCTTTTAAATCGGGGGTGCCTATCTATTCGGCAGCTCCGGGGCCTGCGCGGCCCCCGTGGGCCGGCTTCGCCGGCTTAGGGCTGGAGCGGGCCCCCGGGTACTTTTTGCCCGTGCAGAAAGTACCCAAAAACACGCCGGGGGCTAAGCGCCCCCCCGCTGGCCGCCTGCGGCGGCCTTAGCGCGAAAGCGCCGCTTTGCGGCGCTCCACGGAACCCCTGCTGTTTTACGGGGGATTTCACGTAGTGCGGTGGAAAATCAGTAGGCGAACCCTCCGAATTACCCGCTTCCTACCGATAGAGCGATATCCACTCACTTCGCCTGCCGGGCGGACGTCAAGCTGACAGAAGGACGCTTCCAACTCAGGAGCTGAGAAGCCGAGGGCCTATCCTGGACTCCCGTAAAGCGGGGGCCCCCAACGGCGTTTCGGTTCCTTTGCCGCTGTTGGCAATAGATCGGCACCCCCCACGAAAGAATCAAAATAGGAACATGCCATGATTGAAATCAGCGTCAGCGGACTGAAAAAGTCCTTTGAAATTGGAAATAACATTCTCGACGGTCTCACCTTCCAGATTGAGACCGGGGAGCGGGTGGGCCTGCTGGGCCGCAACGGCGCCGGCAAGAGCACCCTCTTCCGCATTCTCACCGGGGAGCTGGAGCCGGACGAGGGCCAGGTGGTCCTGGCCAAGGACAGCCGTCTGGGCCTCATCTCCCAGATCCCGGTCTACCCGGCGGGCTATACGGTGGAGGACGTGCTGCTCACCGCCTTCTCCCGCCACCGGAAGCTGGCGGAGGAGATGGAGGCCCTGACCGCCGCCATGTCCGCCGGCGACAGCAGCCAGGAGACCCTGCGCCGCTACGGGGAGCTCTCCGCCAGGTTTGAGGGCATCGGGGGCTACGACACGGCCACCGCCGTGGACAAGGTCTCCGGCGGCCTCTCCATCTCCCCGGAGATGCGCGCCCAGCTCTTCGACAGCCTCTCCGGCGGGGAGAAAACCCGGGTGAACCTGGCCCGGCTCATCCTGGAGGACACGGACGTGCTGCTGCTGGACGAGCCCACCAACCACCTGGACCTCCACGCGGTGGAGTGGCTGGAGGACTATGTCAGCCGCTTCAAGGGCACGGTGGTGGCCATCAGCCACGACCGCTACTTCCTGGACCGCACCATCAGCCGGGTGGTCGAGATCGAAAACGGCAGGGCGGAGTTCTACGCCGGCAACTACACCTTCTACGCCATTGAGAAGGAGCGCCGCTACCAGGAGAAGCTGCGCCAGTACGAGAAGGAGCAGTCCAAAATCAAGCAGCTCCAGGAGGCGGCGGACAAGCTCCACCTCTGGGCCTTCATGGGGGCGGACAAGCTCCATAAGCGGGCCTTCTCCATGGAGCGGCGCATTGAGCGTATCCGCCAGACGGAGAAGCCCACAAAGGCCAAGGCTCTCGCCGCCCGCTTCGGGGAGAAGGAGTTCTTCGGCGACGAGGCGCTGCTCCTCAAGGACCTGGGCAAGTCCTTCGGGGACCGGGAGCTCTTTCACGACGTGAACCTCCTGGTGGAGGGCGGCGAGCGCATCGCCCTGCTGGGGGACAACGGCACCGGCAAATCCACCCTGCTGAAGATCCTCATGGGCGAGGAGGAGGCGGACCGGGGCCGGGTCAAGTATGGCCCCACGGTCCGCACCGCCTACCTGCCCCAGATCATCCGCTTCGACGACCCCAGCCGCAACCTGGTGGACACCATGCTCTACGCCAAGCGGGGCATCACCACCCAGACCGCCCGGGACCGGCTGGGGAGCTTCAACTTCCGGGGGGAGGACGTGTTTAAGAGTGTGTCCGTCCTCTCCGGCGGGGAGCAGAGCCGCCTGAGGCTCTGCATGCTCATGGACGAGGAGATCAACCTCCTCATTCTGGACGAGCCCACCAACCACCTTGACATCGCCAGCCGGGAGTGGATCGAGGAGGCGGTGGAGGCCTACGAGGGGACGCTGCTCTTCGTCAGCCACGACCGCTACTTCATCAACCGCTTCGCCACCCGGATCTGGGAGCTGGAGAACGGCGTCATCACCGACTACCCGGTGCCCTTCGGCCGCTACCGGGAGATCAAGGAGCGGGAGAGGCAGCTCCAGAGCCAGCAGCCCCACAGGAGGGAGAAGAAGCCGCCTAAGAGCGCCCCCAAGGGGGGCCGGGCCCAGCAGTCCGCCCGGAAGCAGCTGACCATCTGCGAGAAGGAGCTGGAGAAGCTGGAGGCGGAGCTCAAGGCGGCGGAGGCGGAGCTGGAGGCCACCGCCTGCGACTACGAGCGCTACAGCGCGGCCTACGCCAAAAAGGAGGAGCTGGACGCCAGGCTCCTGGAGCTGATGGAGCGGTGGGAGAAGCTGGCGGAGGAGGCGGAGTCCTAGCAGATGAAAAAAACCGAAAAAATCTGCTATATCCTGGCCGGGATCAGTCTTACTCTGGGACTGCTGCTGCGGTTTGTCTACACCGCCGTGCGGTTTACGGGCTTTCTGTTCCTGTGCGCCGCCGGGGCGCTGGCGCTCTTCGCCCTGCTGACCCGGTGGAGGGAGAAGCGCCGGTGGGCCCTTTGGCTCCGGAGGATTTTCCTGGCGCTGCTGGCGGCTGGCTTCGCCTTTTTCGCCGTGCTGGAGGCCTGGGTCCTCTCCTGGGCCCGGACGGACCGTGAGACCCCGGTGGCGGCGGTGATCGTCCTGGGGGCCGGGGTCAACGGAAGGTCGCCCTCCCTGAGCCTTCTGACCCGGCTGGAGGCGGCTCTGGACTACCTGGCGGACCGGCCGGACGTGCCCGTGGTGGTCTCCGGGGCCCGGGGCCGGGGGGAGGAAATTTCAGAGGCCCGGTGCATGGCGGACTGGCTCACCGCCCGGGGCGTCCCCCCGGAGCGGGTGCTCCTGGAGGAGCGGGCGACCAACACGGAGGAGAACATCCGCTACTCCCTGGCCCTTCTGGAGGAGCGGGGCGTCACGGGTGACCTGGCCGTGGTCACCAGCGACTACCACCTCTGCCGCGCGGCCATGTATCTGGGCGGCGATATGGTGCCCGTAGCGGCCCGAATGCCTGTACAGTATTTCCTCTTGACAGCGAACTACTACGTCCGGGAGGCCTTCGGCGTGGCGGCGGAGCTTGTTTTCGGATAAGAAGCTGTAAAAAAGCGGCTCAGGCAGCGTTCAGCGCTTATGAATACAGCTTCTAAAAAGGAGGATGGACGATGTCCTACACACTATGCGTCTACTACAGCCGCACCGGCAGCACGGAGAAGCTGATGCGGGAAATTTCCCAGGAGCTGGGCTGCGAGCTGGTCCGGCTGGAGGACGGCGTGGACCGCTCCGGCCTGAAGGGGTGGCTCCGCAGCGGCATGCAGGCCATGGCCCGCAAGCTGCCGCCGGTGAAGCCCTTCCGGACCGTGCTGCCCCTGAGCGCCTACGAGCTGGTGATCATCGGCACCCCGGTGTGGGCGGGCCGGTGCAGCGCGCCGGTGCGCAGCTTCCTGCGGGAGCACGGCGAGGAGCTGCGGCGGGTGGCCTACGTCATCACCCGGGGCAGCGACGTGCGCTACGAGGAGGTCTACGACCAGATGGACCTCTACGTCCGCACGCCCCACGTGGGGGCGGTCACCATCCGGCCGGACAGCGTGGGAGCCGACTTCTGGCGGGACTCCTTCCTGGCCAGCATCCGGGACGGCGGAAAGGGGTCCGGCCATGCTGGATAACATGCTGGATAAGCTGAGGGCGGTTGCCAACCGCCAGGAGGCCCTGGTCAGCCAGCTGGAGGACCCGGCCACCTACGCGGACCCGGACCTTCTGCGGCGGCTGACCCGGGAGCAGAAGGAGCTGGAGCCGGTGGCGGAGGCCTACCGGGCCTACCGGGCGGCGGAGGAGCGGGAGCGCTCCGCCCGGGAGCTTTTGGAGGACCCGGAGCTCCGGGAGATGGCCCAGGAGGAGATCCAGTCCGCCAAGGCGGAGATGGACCGGCTCCGGGAGGAGATGAAGCTCCTCCTGCTGCCCAGGGACCCCAACGACAGCCGCAACGTGGTGGTGGAGATCCGGGGCGGCGTGGGCGGCGAGGAGGCCATGCTCTTTGCCGCGGACCTCTTCCGCATGTACGCCCTCTACGCGGAGAGCCGGGGCTGGCGTCTGGAGGTGGTCAGCCGCAGCGACACGGAGCTGGGCGGCATCAAGGAGGCCAGCTTCCTGGTGGAGGGCGAGGGGGCCTGGTCCCGCCTGAAGTTCGAGAGCGGCGCCCACCGGGTCCAGCGGGTGCCGGTGACCGAGTCCTCCGGCCGCATCCAGACCAGCGCCGCCACCGTGGCCGTGCTGCCGGAGGCGGAGGAGGTGGATTTCACCATCGACCCCGGCGACCTGAAGATCGACACCTTCCGCTCCTCCGGCGCCGGGGGCCAGCACGTCAATAAGACGGAGAGCGCCATCCGCATCACCCACCTGCCCACCGGCGTGGTGGTGGAGTGCCAGGACGAGCGCAGCCAGTACAAGAACAAGGACCGGGCCATGAAGATCCTCCGCTCCAAGCTCTATGAGGCGGAGCAGGCCAAGCAGGACGCCGCCATCGCCGCCCAGCGGAAAAGCCAGGTGGGCTCCGGCGACCGCTCCGAGCGCATCCGGACCTATAATTTCCCCCAGGGCCGGGTGACGGACCACCGGCTCAATGGGGATGTGAAGAATTTCTCCATCGACGCCGTCATGGCCGGGGGCCTGGACCCCATCATCGACGCCCTCATTACCGCCGACCAGGCCGCCAGGCTCGCCGAGAGCCAGGGGGAGTAGGGACGAAACGTTGGGGCATACATTCTTTTTCTTTGTGAACAAAGAAAAAGAATCAAAAAGAAACGCTTTTTGCGCAAACGTTGTTTTGCGCTTGGGAGGAACGGGGGAAGATGGACCACTACTTTTTTGCGGACATGACCCGGCAGCGCCTGTGCTGCGGCGTTGTGGAGGCCGGACGGCCGGTCAGCTGCACGGATGCCCCCAGCGTGCCCTACATGGCCGCTCAGGTCCAGGAGGTGGGGATCAACACCCTGCTTGAGTCTGTTTTAAACTGGCATGCGCCCAACAGCGAGGGATTTTTTCGCCAGGTGAAGCCAATTTGACGCAGACATACTGGATTGTGCAATGACCGCATCCGCGGGCCGTCCTTCGGACGGCTTAGCGCTCAAAGCGCCGCTATGCGGCGCTTAACGGATCGGTCGCGCACAATTCAATTCTGCGCGGACACTCGATGCGGCCGTTGCAGAATACTGGATGTATTGCAAGGAAAATTGGCAATGCATGGCGGAAAAGACCCGCTGTTGGGTATGTTGTCGGTTTTAAGAACCTGTATTTATAAGCGAAAATGCCGGATGGGCGAGGAATTTTGCTCGCCCTGCGAGGCAAAAAATCGCAGGAATCCTGGGTGGATTTCAAGATTTTTTAACGATGCAGGGCGGCAAAAGGCCCGCCCAGGCGGTCGTTTGAGATTGTGAATACAGGTTCTAATACAGGCTCTAGGGAGAAGGTCGTTTTTTTGAACACAAAGCTGCTTAGTGAAAAGGATATTGCCGCCGCCGCCGCCATCCTCCGGGCGGGAGGGCTTCTGGGTATCCCCACGGAGACGGTCTACGGCCTGGGGGCCGACGGCCTGAATTCGGACGCCGTGCGCCGCATCTTCCTGGCCAAGGGCCGGCCCCAGGACAACCCCCTGATCCTCCACATCCCGGAGGCGGCCTGGCTGGAGCGGTTCTGCCGGAACATCCCCCCCGCGGCCTACGCCCTGGCGGAGCGGTTCTGGCCCGGGCCCCTGACCATGGTCCTCCGGCGGCGGGAAAACGTGCCAAACGCCGTCACCTGCGGCCTGGACACGGTGGGGGTCCGCTGCCCGGACCACCCGGTGACCCTGGCCATCCTCCGGGCGGCGGGGGTCCCCGTGGCCGCCCCCAGCGGCAACCGCTCCGGGAGGCCCAGCCCCACCCGGGCCTCCCACATGCTGGAGGACATGGCCGGGCGCATCGACGCCATTGTGGACGGCGGGCCCTGCGGCGTGGGGGTGGAGTCCACGATTGTGGATTTGACCGCCCCCATCCCCCGGCTTCTGCGCCCCGGCGGGCTGCCCCTGGAGCGGCTGGAGGAGGTCCTGGGAGAGATTGCCGTGGACAAGGCGGTCCTCTCCCCCCTCTCCCCCGGAGAGAAGCCCCGGGCCCCGGGCATGAAGTACCGCCACTACGCCCCCAAGGCCCCGGTAACCGTGGTGGCCGGCGACGCCCTTCGCACCGCCCGGTATATCCGGAAGAATAGAGGGGAGTATACGGGGGTCATCTGCTTTGACGAGTACGCCGGCCAGTTCCCCGGCTGCGCGGTGGAGGCCATCGGCCCCGCCGGCGACAAGGCGGCCCAGGCCCGGCGGGTCTTTGAGGCCCTGCGGGCCTTTGACGGGACGGACGTAACCGCCATCTTCGCCCAGTGCCCCGGGGACGCCGGGCTGGGCCTGGCGGTGGCCAACCGGCTGAAAAAAGCGGCGGGCTTCCAGATTGTGGACCTGGGGGAGGGCGAACCATGACCGTCATCGGCATCACCGGTCCCACCGGCTCCGGCAAAACCACCGCCCTGCGGGTCCTGGGCCGGATGGGCTTTGAGATCGTGGACTGCGACGCGCTGTACTATGAGCTGCTGCGGGAGTCCCCGGAGCTGCGGGAGGCGCTGGAGGGGGCCTTCGGCGGCGTGTTCCTGCCCAATGGGGAGCTGGACCGGCGGGCCCTGGCCGCCCGGGTCTTTGGAAGCCCCGGGGAGCTGGACCGGCTCAACGCCATCGTCTTCCCCGCCATGTACGCCGCCGTGGAACAAAAAATAAAAAGTTGTACGCAAAAAGGGGTTGCCATTGACGCGGTAAATCTGGTAGAATCAGGCATAGGGGGCCTGTGCGGCCTCACCGTAGCCGTCACGGCGGCTCCGGGGCCGCGCCTGCGGCGGATCATGGCCCGGGACCGGCTGGACGATGGCCGGGCAGGCGCCCGGATCGCGGCACAGAAGCCGGACCAATGGTACCGGGAGTGCTGCGGCTTCGCGCTGGAGAACCGGGCGGAGAGCCGGGAGGCCTTTGAGAGACTGGCGGGCCGCTTTTTCGCGGACCTGCTTGGACTGAAAAATAAGGAGGAATACGGAGACATGGACGCAAAAGAGTGGAAGGAAAAGGTTCTGGTGGAGAAAAAGAACGGCTATGACCGGCTGGACCCCAAGGAGCGGCGGGAGATGAGCGAGTACTGCCGGGACTACAAGGCGTTTTTGGACGCCGGAAAGACGGAGCGGGAGTGCGTGGCCGAGGGCGTCCGCCAGGCCGAGGCCCAGGGCTTCAAGCCCTATGTCCGGGGCATGGCCCTGAAGGCCGGAGACAAGGTCTATCTGAACAACCGGAACAAGATGCTGCTCCTGGCGGTAATCGGCGAGAAGAGTCTGGCCGAGGGCGCGCAGATCACCGCCGCGCACATCGACAGTCCCCGGCTGGATCTGAAGCCCTCTCCCCTCTACGAGGACAGCGAGCTGGCCTACCTGAAAACCCACTACTACGGCGGCATCCGCAAGTATCAGTGGGTCACCATCCCCCTGGAGCTCCACGGCGCGGTGGCCCTCAAGGACGGCAGCACTGTCACCGTGTCCATCGGCGAGGGGGACGAGCCCAAGCTGGTGATCTGCGACCTGCTGCCCCATCTGGGCGCGGAGCAGAATAAGAAGAGCCTTGCCGAGGGCATCAATGGCGAGCAGCTCAACCTGCTCATCGGCAGCGAGCCCCTGGAGGGCGAGGAGAAGGACCGGGTGAAGCTGGCCGTTATGAAGCTGCTCTATGAGAAGTACGGCTTCACGGAGGAGGACTTCATCTCCGCCGAGCTGGAGGCGGTCCCGGCGGTGAAGGCCACGGACATCGGCCTGGACAGCAGCATGATCGGCGCCTACGGCCACGACGACCGGGTCTGCGGCTACGCGGCTCTGCGCGCTCTGTTTGATCTGAGCGCCGCGCCGGCCAAGACCGCCGTGTGCATCCTGGCGGACAAGGAGGAGATCGGCTCCGTAGGCGTCTCCGGCATGCAGACCGCCGCCTTTGACACCTTTATGGAGGACCTCTGCGCGGGACAGGGCGTGCCGCTGCGCACCTGCCTGGAGAACAGCTTCTGCCTCTCCGCCGACGTCACCGCCGCCTACGACCCCAACTTCTCCGACGTATACGAGAAGCGCAACTCCTCCTACCTCAACTACGGCGTTGGCCTGTGCAAGTACACCGGCAGCCGGGGCAAGGGCGGCGCGTCCGACGCCTCCGCCGAGCTGGTGGCCTACGCCCGCCGCATCTTTGACGCCAACGGCGTCATCTGGCAGATGGCGGAGATGGGCAAGGTGGACGCCGGCGGCGGCGGCACCGTGGCCTGCTACATGGCCAACCGGAACATCGATACCCTGGACGCCGGCGTGCCCGTCCTGGCCATGCACGCTCCCTTCGAGGTGGTGTCCAAGCTGGACTGCTATATGACCTATAAGGCCATGCGGGCGGTCTACCAGAACTGAGCGGCCCCTGATTCCCGGCAGCATACAGGGAGGGTTCTCCCGATACGGTAGGTATCGGGAGAACCCTCCCCAGCGTTATAGTGGCCGCAGTTGAGAACGAGTACATGTCGGGCTCCGTCCCGTGGGCCGCGCTCTGCGCGGCTTAGGCTGGGGCGGCCTCTGGCCGCTCCAGCAGTCGTTGGGCCTCTGGCCCAATGACGCGAGCAAGACCCCACCGCCCTTGTGATTGTGCAATTTTGCACGGCCACTGAGATTGCGCAACAGCCGCATCGAGGGGCTGTTGCGCAATTAAATTTTGCATGGCCCCTCGATGGGGCCATGCAAAATCACTGTGGCCGTTGCAAAATCATAAGGGCGGCCCGAAACTTTACCACTTTTCAACTGTGGTCACTATATTCGCTCTCCCCGCCCTTTTCGCACCTGGAATAGCGGTAAGACGCCGCAACACAGGCGAGGGCCCAGAGCGTCAGCACGGCCGTCAGGGCAGCCAGGCTCGCCCAGCCCTCCAGAACTACGCCCAGCAGCGCCAGCAGCAGGCCCGCCGCCACCGAGGCGAAGCCCCCGAACCGCTGGCTCTTCCGCCACGCCTCGCCGCCGGACAGGCTCCAGGCGGTCCGGACGCCGAAAAGGCCGTTTCGCCGCGCCTTGGGCATCACGTTGCCTAGCAGCACCAGCAGGAGGCCCACAAGGACCGAGGTGAGGCGCAGATAGTCCACACCGCCGGCCAGATTCAAGCCGCTGCCGGACCCGCCCCCCGACATTTTCCACATGGCATAGGCGCCAATGCCGTGGAACAGCGCCACCTCCCCCAGGGCCGTCCAGAGGAAGATTCTCTCGTACAGCGCCGCGCCCCGCTTCCCCGCGGCTCGGGCGCACAGGAGGAACGCGCCCCCCATCAGAGCCGAGACCGCCGGGAGCAGGAGGGCCTCGTACTTGCTGCCGTACCGGTCCGGCTCCCCGGCGGCGTTGAAGTGGGCGGCAACCGTGTCCGGGGCAAAGACCAGAAACACCGCCGTGCCGATGAATCCCAGAACAATGAGCGCCCGGACAATGGGATAGAGCCGTCTCATGGTGGACCTCCCTTCAGCTCCGAAAGCCACAGCATCACCTCCTCCAGCACGGAGGCGTTCAACTCGTAGTAGATGTGCTTCCCCTCCCGCCGGTCCCGGATGAGGCCCGCCTCCCGCAAAACCGCCAGATGCTTGGAGACCGCCGGAGCGCTGACGGGAAAGCGGCCGGCCAGCTCCCCGGCGGAGAGGCTCCTCCTCTTAAGCAGGCTGAGAATCTCCCGCCGGGTGGGGTCCGCCAGGGCCCGCAGCGTCTGTTGCAGCGGCAGAGCACCGCCCCCTCTCCCGTTTATTTAACTTTTTGATTAATTGTATGATACACCGGCCCGGGCCACATGTCAAGGGCTTTTTTCTCCTTTTCTGCGGGGCATTCGGGGTAAATGCCTATCTATTCGGCAGCTCCGGGGGCTTCGCCTCCGGAAATCGTCCTTTACAAAAAGACGGCGGCCGTGCTATAATATTTACAAGTTCATATGGCGTCAGCTGCCGCCGCGCACGCGGCGTGTGGAATAGGGTGAGAGGCCCTGCGAGTCGGTCACTGTGATGCTCTCTTGGGAGCTAAGTCAGATACACAGGCAGCCTGGCGGCATTCCGCCGAAACCGGAGATGCGTTTTCTGAATCGGCCCCGTCCTGCCCGCGGCGGGGTTTCCCGCGCTTCGTGCTCCGGCACGGAGCGTCTTTTTTCGGGCCTGAGCGCCTGCGGTTTTTCATTTCATACAAAGGAGCCAAGTGAGTATGCTGTTTCAATCTGTAGAGGAGGCCCTTCGGGTCATTGCCCCGGACAGCCGGGAGGAGCCGGCGCGGCAGGCCGCCCACCGGCAGTGGGCCAGCATCGCCAAGCCTCTGGGGAGCCTGGGACTGCTGGAGACGGCCCTGGAGGACATCGCCGCCCTGACGGGCAGCGCGGAGGTGGCCCTCTCGCCCCGGGCCCTGCTGTTGCTGTGCGCGGACAACGGTGTGGTGACCCAGGGCGTGGCCCAGTCGGACCACACGGTGACCACCATCGTCACTCGCAGCGCGGCGGCGGGGCGCTCCTCGGTGTGCAAAATGGCGGCAGTGGCCGGGTGCCGGGTGGCGCCGGTGGATCTGGGGGTCCTGGACCTTCCGCCCACACCCGGCGTGCTGGACCGCCGGATCGCCAACGGCACCGGGGACATCACCCAAGGCCCCGCCATGACCCGGGAGCAGGCGGAGCGGGCCGTCCTCACCGGGATCGACCTGGTGCGGGAGCAGAAGGAGGCGGGCGTCCGGCTGCTGGCGGCGGGGGAGATGGGCATCGGCAACACCACCACCAGCGCCGCGGTGGCCAGCGTCCTGCTGGGGCGGCCTCCTAAGGAGCTGACCGGCCGAGGGGCCGGCCTCTCGGACGAGGGACTGCGCCGCAAAGTCCGGGCCGTGGAGACGGCCCTGGAACAAAACCGGCCGGACCCGGCGGACCCCCTGGACATCCTGGCCAAGGTGGGCGGGTTCGACTTGGCGGGGATGTGCGGAGTGTTTCTGGGGGGTGCGCTGTACCGGGTGCCGGTGCTGATGGACGGCCTCATCAGCACCGTGTCCGCCCTGTGCGCCGCGCGGCTGAGCCCGGAGGCGAAAAAAGCCGCCTTTGCCAGCCACGTCTCCGCCGAGCCGGCGGGCCGGCTGGTGCTGGACGCGCTGGGGAAAAAGCCCCTTATCACGGCGGAGATGCGCCTGGGGGAGGGCACCGGCGCGGTAGCGGCCATGCCCCTGCTGGACATGGCCCTGGCCCTGTACCGGGACGGCACCACCTTTGACGGCTACGGCATGCAGGCCTATACGCCGAAGGGGGGCTGAGGGGATGTTTACCCTTGTGGTGGGGGGCTCCGCCAGCGGCAAGAGCGCCTACGCCGAGAGCCTGATTCTGGCCTCGCCCTACAGGCCCCGGTACTACGTCGCCGCCATGGAGCCCTTTGACGGGGAGTGCCGCGCCCGGATCCAGCGGCACCGCCGGATGCGGGCGGAGAAGGAGTTTGAAACCGTGGAGCGCTATACCAATCTGACCTCCCTCCGCCTGCCGGAGCGGGGGAGCGCGCTGCTGGAGTGCCTGAGCAACCTCACCGCCAACGAGCTCTACAGCCCCGCCGGGGCCGGGACGGAGGCCGGGGCCCTGGCGGCCGTGACGGAGGGCGTGGAGGCGCTTTTGGCCCAGTGCAAGGACCTGGTGGTGGTCAGCGGCGAGGTCTTTACCGGCGGGGACCGCTACGCCGGGGACACGGACGTCTACCTCCGGGTGCTCTCGGCGGCCAACCGGGCCCTGGCCCGCCGGGCGGACCGGGTGTGCGAGGTGATCTGCGGCCTGCCGCAGTACTATAAGGGGGCGGCGCTGTGACAGCGGTGGAGACAATTCTGGTGGCCTTCGCCATGTTTTCCGCCCTGCCGCTGCCCCAGCCGGTGTGGACCGCGCGGAACATGCGCTATACCCTCTGCGCCTTTCCCCTGATCGGCCTGGTCTGCGGCGGGCTCTGGTGGCTCTGGTGCGCTCTCTGCGCCCAATTCCCCGTGCCGGACCTGCTGCGGGGGGCGGTGCTGTGCCTGCTGCCGGTGCTGGTGACCGGGGGCATCCACCTGGACGGCTTCGCCGACACCTGGGACGCCCTGGCCAGCTGCGCCCCGCCGGAGAAAAAGCAGGAGATCCTCAAGGACCCCCGATGCGGGGCCTTCGCGGTGATCCATCTGGGCGGCTATTTTGTGATGTACCTGGCCCTGGCCGCGGCCCTGGAGCCCACGCCCCGAGCCCTGGGAGCCATGGGGCTGGCCTTTGTGCTGGAGCGGGCCCTCTCCGGCCTGGCGGTGAGCCGGTTCCCCCTGGCCAAGAACACGGGCCTGGCCCACACCTTCGCCACGGCGGCGGACCGCAAGGTTGTGGGGCGGGTGCTGATTGCCCTCTGCGTCCTCACCGGAGGCGGGCTGATCGCGGCGGCGGGCTGGACAGGCGGCGCGGTGCTGGCGGCGGGGCTCTGGACCTTCTGGCGGTACTACCGCACGGCCCTCCGGCAGTTCGGAGGCCTCTCCGGGGACCTGGCCGGATGGTTTTTGCAGCGGGCGGAGCTTTGGATGCTGGCGGCGCTGGTGTGCTGCCAGATCATCGAGGAGGGACTGGCATGATTTTTATTACAGGGCCGCTGTACAGCGGCAAGCGGGCGTACGCCTGCCAAATGCTGGGCTGCGGTATGGAGGAGCTGGCGGACCGGGCCGTCTGGGACGTACAGGGCCTGGCGGCGGGCTGCGAGAGCCTGGAGGCGCTGGCGGAGGAGCTCTCTCGCCGGGAGGTGGTGATCGCCACGGAGGTGGGCGGCGGCGTGGTGCCCGTGGACGCCGGGGAGCGCCGGGCCCGGGAGGCGGCGGGACGGCTGAGCTGCCTGCTGGCCCGGCGGGCGGAGCGGGTGGTTCGGGTATTCTGCGGCCTGCCCATGGTGCTGAAGGGGGCGGAAAAGTGAGGGTCTATCTGCTGCGCCACGGCGCGACCGCGTACAACGAGGAGCGGCGGTATCTGGGGCGAAGCGATCTCCCCCTCTCCCCCGGGGGACGCGCCGCCCTGACGCGGGCGGACTTCTCCCCACGGACGGTCTATGTCTCCCCCCTCCGCCGGGCCGCGGAGACGGCGGAGCTCCTCTTTCCGGAGGCCGGCCTCCATCCAATTTCGGATCTGCGGGAGATGGATTTCGGCCTCTTTGAGGGCAAAACCTACCGGGAGATGGCGGACTGGCCGGCATACCGGGCCTGGGTGGAGGGGGGCTGTCTGGACGCCGTGCCCGGCGGGGAGTCCAAGGCGGATTTCTGTCACCGGACCTGCGCCGCCTTTGCCCTCCTGGTGGACCGCGCCCTGGAGGCCGAGGAGGACTATCTGGTGGTGGTGGCCCACGGTGGGACCCAGATGGCGGCGCTGGAGCGCTTCGTCCTGCCCCGGGGGGACTACTTCTCCTGGCAGAGCCCCTGCGGGTGTGGCTTTGCGCTGGACGCCGCCCTCTGGCGGCGGGACCGGAAGCTGTCTCTCCTGGAGCGGGTGTGCTATACGGAGGGCGGGGAACCATGGCAGTGACCGGAGCCATTCTCTGCGGCTTCCTGCTGGACCTGCTCTTGGGCGACCCGGCCTGGATGCCCCACCCGGTGGTGTATATGGGCAAGGCCATCTCCGCCCTGGAGGGCCGGCTCCGCTCCCGCCTCCCCAAAACGCCCCGGGGCGAGCTGTGGGGCGGCGCGGCTCTGGCGGCGGCGCTGCCGATCGGGACGCTGCTGCTCTGCGGCGGGGCCTGCCTCCTGGCGGAGCGGCTCCACCCGGCGGCGGGCTTCGCCCTGCAAACGTTCTGGTGCTGGCAGGCCCTGGCCCTCAGGGGTCTGGCCTCGGAGAGCGCCAACGTGTACCGGGAGCTGGCCCGGGGGGATCTCCCCGCCGCCCGCCGGGCGGTGAGCCGCATCGTGGGCCGGGACACCCAGAGCCTAACGGCGGAGGGCGTCACCAAAGCCGCGGTGGAGACGGTGGCGGAGAACTTCTCCGACGGCGTGGCCGCTCCCCTCCTCTACATGCTGCTGGGCGGCGCGCCCCTGGCCCTGGTCTATAAGTCCATCAACACCATGGACAGCATGGTGGGCTATAAAAATGACCGCTACCTCTACTTCGGACGGGCGGCGGCGAAGCTGGACGACGCCGCCAATTTCCTCCCCGCCCGGCTGGCGGCCCTGCTCTGGATCGCCGGGACCGCCCTCACCGGACACAGCGGGAAAAACGCCTGGCGCATCTGGCGGCGGGACCGGCACAACCACGCCAGCCCCAACTCCGCCCAGACCGAGTCCGCCTGCGCCGGGGCCCTGGGCGTCCAGCTGGCGGGACCCGCCTCCTACTTCGGGACGGTGTACGACAAGCCTACCATCGGCGACCCCCTTCGCCCGGCGGAGCCGGAGGATATTTTGCGGGCCAACCGGATGCTCTTCGCCGCCGGCCTCCTGGCCCTGCTCCTGGGCCTCGCGGCGCGGGTGCTGGGAGCGTATGGCATACATGCTTTTTCTTTTTGAAAAAAGAAAAAGCATCAAAAAGAAAAACTTTTGCCGCGAAACTCCGTTTCGCTCTCCCCTTTTATTTTTATATTGTCGGTTTGAAGCCGCGGCAATTTATAGTCAGGTAAGTTTAAGAAGCTGTATTCACAGGCGGGGAATGCTGGATGGGCAGAGGATTTTGCTCTCCAGCAAGGCAAATGCGACTCCACAACGGCCCTAGTGGGCCGGCAGCTGGGGCGGCCTTTGGCCGCCTAACGCCATCGAGGGGCCGTGTGGAATTCAATCGCGCATGGGCGCTCGATGCGCCCGTTGCGCGATCTACACGGGAATACCTTGTGTATTGCAAGATTTTTTAACGCGGCAGGGCGGCATAGGACCCGGCCAGACGGCATTCAACGCCTGTATATATCAAATCCGGTAAGGAGTATTATCCGGACGGAACGGCAATTGATGTGGAATATTACGAAAAACCCATCGAATAGTGGAATCAAATTCAATTTTGTCCGGTCAGAAAGCGGACCTTTATCAGCACGAACAGTAAAAGGGAGTTTCGCTCATACGACATAATAAAACCATAAGCAGAGCGAAGTTTTGCTTAAAAAGTTTTGGCCCGCCTTTTTCAAAAGGCGGCGGGGGTGCGGGGGCAGGGCCCCCGCCGTCTGAAAGCGTGGTGCATGACATTCATGAATCGGCAAAAAAGGCCACCGGAGCTGCTGCACGGCGGCGACTGGGCGGGGTACGAGGCGGAGTACGGCCGTCCGCCTCTGGATTTCTCCTCCAATGTAAGCCCTCTGGGCCTGCCGGAGGGGGTCCGCCGGGCGGCGATCCAAGCTCTGGGGGACGCGGAGCGCTACCCGGACCCCCTCTGCCGGGCCCTTCGGGACGCGATTGCCCGGGCGGAGGGGGTGGACCCCGCCCAATGCCTCTGCGGCTGCGGGTCCGCGGACCTCATCTATCGGGCGGTTCTGGCCCAAAAGCCCCGGCGGGCCCTGGTCACCGCCCCTACCTTCGCGGAGTACGAGGCGGCGCTGGAGCTGGCCGGGTGCCAGGTGGTCCGCTATCCCCTGGGCCCGGAGACGGGCTTTCTGGTCCGGCCGGATTTTCTGGAGCTCATCACGCCGGAGGTGGACATGGTGTTCCTCTGCGAGCCCAACAACCCCACCGGCCGGACCACGCCCCGGTCCCTCCTGCTCTCCGTGCTGGAGCGGTGCCGGGAGACGGGGACGCTGCTGGCCGTGGACGAGTGCTTTGGCTGCTTTTTGGAGGACCCCCCCGCCCACTCCCTGGCGGGACTGCTGGCGGAATACGAAAATCTGCTGATTTTCAAGGCCTTTACCAAGCTGTACGCCATGGCGGGCCTTCGGCTGGGCTACTGCCTCGGCGGCAGCGCCGACCTGCTGGCGGCCATGGCCCGGGCCGGGCAGCCCTGGCCGGTCTCCGGACCCGCCCAGGCCGCCGGAATCGCGGCTCTAGCGGAGGCGGACTACGTCCGGGCGGTCCGCACCCTGGTGGGGACGGAGCGGCCCCGGCTCCAGGCGGACCTGGAGGCCCTGGGCCTGGGGGTGGTCCCCGGGGAGGCCAACTATCTGCTCTTCTCCTCCCCCGTGCCGCTCCTGGAGCCCCTGCGGCAGCGGGGCATCCTGCTCCGGGGGTGCGGGAACTACCACGGGCTGGACCGCTCCTGGTACCGCGCCGCCGTGCGCGCGCCGGAGGACAACCGGCGGCTCGCCACCGCGCTGGGAGAAATCATCGGCCCTGCTCGTGTTGGGCTTCGCCCAAACCCACCAGGGCTCTGCCCTGGACCCACCGCCCTTTGAAAAGGGCGGCCCCAAACTTTAATTAGTTAAACCAAGGGACTTGGAATGTGTCATTCCAAGTCCCTTGGCTTTTCTCATGATTCCCAATTAGATGTACTGCCATATCGGGCGGAAATTAGGGATTTGTACTGGATTAAGTCTCATTAGGACCGGGTATCTCCAAAATTGCGGTATTCTTCCGGAGCCGCTTGACGCTTCTCTGGCCCTAGGCAAAACCGCTAAAGTTCTTTTTGAGCCTTTTTCCGTGGACCGCCTGAAAGGCGGGTTAGGCTCGCCGGCGCCCGTTGGGCGCCGGCGAGCGACGCTTTTAAGAAAAAGTATGTATACCTGCCGCTGTCCGCCGTTTTTCTGGACTACTCCGTCCGGGGCGTGCCGCAGGACGGGCAGAACCTCGCGCCCTCCGTCAGCTGCTGGCCGCACTTGGAGCAGACATTCTCCTTGGCCTTCAACGCGTGGCCGCAGGCGGAGCAGAAGCTGGCGCCCGGGGCCAGGGGACTGCCGCAGTTGGGGCAGAACCTGCCGCCCGCCGCCTGGGGAGCCGGCTGAGGTGCGGCCGGAGCCGCGGGCTGGGGAGCCTGCTGCTGCGGATTGTACGCCCAGGGCGCAGGTTGAGGTGCAACCGGAGCCGCCGCTTGCGGCACAGGCTGGGGAGCCGGCTGGGAGGGATAGGCGGTCTGGGGCGCGGCCTTTTTCTTTTTCATCATCAGGAGCACGACCACACCGATGATCACCACCACAGCCACTGCCGCGCCGATCACCACCGGGACCACGGGGAAGCCGCCCTCGCCGTCGGCGCCGCCCAAACCGGCAGAGCCATCGGTCCCGCCGGAACCGCCCAGACCAGTGGAGCCGCCTGTGCTGTCAGAGTCGCCGATCCCGCCGGAACCGCCCGTACCGCCAGCATCGTCGGAGCCGTCCGCACTGTCAGAACCGCCGGTATTGTCGGAGCCGCCCAGGCCGCCGGAGCCGCCGCCCGCCGGACTTCCATAGCCCCCATAGGGGTTGTCGAACACGCCGTACCGACCGTCCTTTTCCACCCACACCAGGCCGTCAAAGGTATCAGTTTGGCTCCCTCCATTGGATGTGGGCTCCCCGCCGATGTAGTCATACTCCACCGGGAGCACCAGCGCCCCGGTCTTATCGATGAGGCCATACTTCCTATTGTCACCGGTACGGACAACGATCTTCGCCAGGCCATCGAAAAAGTCCTCAGCGGCGTAAATATCGCTGGACACCCCTATTACCGCGCCTATGTCGATCACTGTCCTGCCGGTCGTGTCAATGTAGAACGCCCTGCCGCTTTCGTCCTCCACCATGGCCAGGCCGTCGGAGAAGCTTTGCGCATAACCGCCCTTCGATTCTATCACCACCGCCCCGGTCTTGTCGATATAGCTCCCGTCCACCAGGGCCAGGCCCTCGGAAAAGCTGTACGCGCGCTCGTACATCAGCGAGATGACCACCGCGCCGGTCTGGTCGATATAGCCGCATCCCGCCGCTGTATCCACCATGGCCAGGCCCTCGGAAAAGCTCTCCATATCGAAACCGTCAGAATACAGATGATCCAGCGGGATCGCCATCCTGCCGGTCTGGTCGATGAAACCAATTTCCACGTTCCCGGCGGCGTCCATTTTCCCCGCCGCGGCCAGACCCTCGGAGAAGGGGTACACCACATCGTACTCCAGCGGGATGACTACCGCGCCGGTCTGGTCGATGAAGCCGTATTTCACACTCCCATTGGCGTCATACTTCGCCACCAGGGCCAGGCCCTCGGAGAAGGGCATGGCCATATCGTACTCCAGAGGAATAACCTCCGCGCCGGTGCTGTCGATGAAGCCGTATTTCGCGTTCCCGTCGGCGTCCTCCGCCCCCACCAGCGCCAGGCCCTCGGAGAAGGGGAACACCCCACTGTAATTGCTGACCCTCTCGCCCGTGGCCCGGTCGATGACCGTGCCGTTGGCCAGGGAGATCCAGTTCAGCTCCCGGTTGTAGAAGGTAGGCCTGCTGTCCCCGGACAGCCAGGTGATATCGCTCTCGGAGATGCCCCCCGCCGCTCTGGCGGGCGCGGTCAGCCCCAGGCACAGCAGCGCCGCCAGGGCCAGGACCGCAAAACGTTTCCTCATGTTCCAATCCTCCCAATTGTTCTTATTGTGATATTTTATAAAAGGCTTACTGGATACGCCGTTGGAAATTGTACCAGATTCGCCGCGCCATTGCAAGCCCCGCCCGGCCGGTTTCCACCGGCCGGGCGGGGCGCTGTCCAGTCTGCCCTGGTCTGTCTACTCGCTGTCCTCCGGCTCGCCGCCGCGGAGGGGTTCGGCCTCCCCGTCCTCCGGGGGCTCCGGATCGTCGAAGAGCCCCTCGTGGAGGGCCGGGCTGTCGGTGTAGATCCCCTCCTCCGGCGCCAGCTCCTCCGGCAGCTCCGGGTCGGGAACCACGCTCTCCGCCATATTGCGGTAGGTCCCCAGCCCCGCGCCGGCGGGAATCAGCTTTCCGATGATAACGTTCTCCTTCAGGCCGGTCAGGTGGTCCACCTTCCGCTTGATGGCCGCCTCCGTGAGCACCTTGGTGGTCTCCTGGAAGGAGGCGGCGGAGAGCCAGGACTCCGTGGCCAGGGACGCCTTGGTAATACCCATGAGCAGCTGCGTCACCTCCGCCTCCCGCAGAGGCTCGCCGTCCTCCCGGACCTCCCCGGCGGCGGCGCGGGCGCGGACCCGGTCGTTGGCGTCGTGGAGCTCCAGCACATCCACCATGGACCCGGAGAGCAGGTCCGTGTCCCCGGCGTCCTCCACCCGGCACTTGCGCATCATCTGCCGGACGATGACTTCAATGTGCTTGTCGTTGATATCCACGCCCTGCTGGCGGTACACCCGCAAAACCTCCTGGATGAGGTAGTTGTGGACGGCGGAGGCGCCCCGGGTGTGGAGCACGTCGTGGGGGTTCAGCGCGCCGTCGTTGAGGGCCGTGCCCTTCTCCACCACGTCCCCGTCGCTGACCCGCAGGCCGGTGTGGGGCACGGAGTACATCTTGGTGTTGCCGTCGGTATCCGTCACATGGATGTTCAGCAGGGAGCCCTTGTTGCTCTCCTCGAACCGGAGGGTTCCGCCGATCTCGGTGAGGGTGGCCATCTTCTTGGGCTTGCGGGCCTCGAAGAGCTCCTCCACCCGGGGGAGGCCCTGGGTGATGTCGCCGCCGGCCACGCCGCCGGTGTGGAAGGTACGCATGGTCAGCTGGGTGCCCGGCTCGCCGATGGACTGGGCGGCGATGATGCCCACGGCCTCGCCGGTGCCCACCGGCTTGCCGGAGGCCAGGTTCATGCCGTAGCACTTGGCGCACACGCCGCTGCGTGCCCGGCAGGTCAGAACCGTGCGGATCTCCGCCTTGTGAATGCCGTGGGCCTCCAGCACCTGGGCGTCCTCCTCGCCCATCATCCGGTTCGCGGGGCACAGGACCTCTCCGGTCTCCGGATCCACAATGTCCCGGACCGGGAAGCGGCCCCGGAGGCGGTCGGCGAACTTCTCGATCACCTGGCCGTGCTCGCTGATCTCCTCCACCACAATGCCCTCCTGGACGCCGCAGTCGTCCTCCCGGATGATCACCTCCTGGCTGACGTCCACCAGGCGGCGGGTCAGGTAGCCGGAGTCGGCGGTACGAAGGGCGGTGTCCGCCATGCCCTTCCGGGCGCCCCGGGAGGAGATGAAGTACTCCAGAACGCTCAGGCCCTCCCGGAAGTTGGACTTGATGGGGATCTCGATGGTGCGGCCGGCGGTATTTGCCATGAGGCCCCGCATGCCGGCCAGCTGGCGGATCTGCTTCATGGAGCCGCGGGCTCCGGAGGTGGCCATCATATAGATGGGGTTGAGCTCCTCCAGATTGCTCTGCAGGGCCTCGGTGACATCCTCGGTGGTCTTTTCCCACTCCTGGATGACCGCCCGGTAGCGCTCGTCGTTGGTCATGAAGCCCATCTTGTACTCGTCCTCAATGCCCACGATGCGCTGCTCCGTCTCCCGGATGAGCTCGTACTTCTTGGCGGGCACGGACATGTCGTAGATGGAGATGGTGATAGCGCCCTTGGTGGAGTACTTGTAGCCGGTGGACTTGATGTTGTCCAGCACCTCGGCGGCCATGGTAAAGCCGTGCTCCCGGATGGTGCGGTCCACCACCCGGCCCAGCTCCTTGGCCCCGCAGGTCATGTTGATCTCATAGTCGCACACGTGCTCCGGGTCGCTGCGGTCCACAAACCCCAGGTCCTGGGGAATGTTCTGGTTAAAGATGATGCGGCCCGCCGTGATGTCCACAATCTTCTGGTGGGTGACGCCCTGGTACTGGAACCGGCGGCGAACCCGGATGGGCGCGTGAATGCCAACCACGTGGTCGTTATAGGCCAGCATCACCTCGTCCTCATCCACAAACACCTTGCCCGTGCCTAGCTCCTGGTTGTTGACGTAGGTGAGGTAGTAGCTGCCCAGCACCATGTCCTGGGTGGGGACGGTGACAGGGCCGCCATCCTGGGGCCGCAGGAGGTTGTTGGCGGAGAGCATCAGAAGCCTGGCCTCGGCCTGGGCCTCGGCGGAGAGGGGCACGTGGACGGCCATCTGGTCGCCGTCGAAGTCGGCGTTGAAGGCGGTGCAGGTCAGGGGGTGGAGCTTGATGGCCCGGCCCTCCACCAGCACCGGCTCAAAGGCCTGAATGCCCAGGCGGTGGAGAGTGGGGGCCCGGTTGAGCATCACCGGGTGGTCCCGGATCACCACGTCCAGGGCGTCCCACACCTCGGCCCTGCCCTTGTCCACCATCTTCTTTGCGGACTTGATGTTGTTGGCGGCCCCGTCCTCCACCAGCTTCTTCATGATGAAGGGCCGGAAGAGCTCCAGGGCCATCTCCTTGGGCAGGCCGCACTGGTAGATCTTCAGCTCCGGGCCCACCACGATGACAGAGCGGCCGGAGTAGTCCACCCGCTTGCCCAGCAGGTTCTGGCGGAAGCGGCCCTGCTTGCCCTTGAGCATGTCGGAGAGGCTCTTGAGGGCCCGGTTGTTGGCGCCGGTGACCGCCCGGCCCCGGCGGCCGTTGTCAATGAGGGCGTCCACGGCCTCCTGGAGCATCCGCTTCTCGTTGCGCACGATGATGTCCGGGGCCTTGAGCTGGATAAGGCGCTTGAGGCGGTTGTTGCGGTTGATCACCCGGCGGTAGAGGTCGTTGAGGTCGCTGGTGGCGAAGCGTCCGCCGTCCAGCTGGACCATGGGCCGGATCTCCGGGGGGATCACCGGCAGGATGTCGATAATCATCCACTCCGGCTTGTTGCCGGAGATGCGGAAGGCGTCCACCACCTCCAGGCGCTTGACAATGCGGGCCTTCTTCTGGCCGGAGGCGCCCCGGAGCTCCGCGTGGAGCTGCTCGGAGAGCTGCTCAAGGTCGATATCCTGGAGCAGCTTCTTCACCGCCTCCGCGCCCATGCCGGCCTGGAAGTCGTCCTCGTACTTCTCCCGCATGTCCCGGTACTCCTTCTCGGAGAGGATCTGGTTCTTAATGAGGGGGGTCTCTCCCGGGTCAGTGACAATATAGTTGGCAAAGTAGAGCACTTTCTCCAGGATGCGGGGGCTGATGTCCAGCAGCAGGCCCATCCGGGAGGGGATGCCCTTGAAGTACCAGATGTGGCTGACCGGGGTGGCCAGCTCGATGTGGCCCATGCGCTCCCGGCGGACCTTGGAGCGGGTGACCTCCACGCCGCAGCGGTCGCAGATCTTGCCCTTGTAGCGGATCTTCTTGTACTTGCCGCAGTGGCACTCCCAGTCCTTGGTGGGCCCGAAAATCTTCTCGCAGAAGAGGCCCTCCCGCTCCGGCTTCAGGGTGCGGTAGTTGATGGTCTCCGGCTTTTTCACCTCGCCGTAGGACCACTCTCGGATCATCTCCGGGGAGGCGACGCCGATCTTAATGGCGTCAAATTCCACGTAACTCATTTGCTCTCAGCTCCTCCTCCGCTTAAAAGTCGCCGTCGTCATCGTCATCGTCGCCGCCGGCAAAATCCTCGTCCTCGTCCACATCCTCGATGCCGAAGCCGGACTCCTCAAAGGCCGCGTCGTCCGCCACATACTCCTCCCGGTCGTCCCGGTCCATGCGGCTGAGGTTAAAGGTGGTCATCTCGTCATCGTCGTCCTTGAGCTCGATCTCGTTGCCGTCCTTATCCAGCACCTGGATATTCAGGCACAGGGACTGGAGCTCCTTGACCAGGACCTTGAAGGACTCGGGCACGCCGGGCTTGGGGACGTTGCGGCCCTTGACGATGGACTCGTAGGTGCGGACGCGGCCGGTGACGTCGTCGCTCTTGACGGTCAGAATCTCCTGTAGGGTATAGGACGCGCCGTAGGCCTCCAGGGCCCAGACCTCCATCTCGCCGAAGCGCTGGCCGCCGAACTGGGCCTTGCCGCCCAGGGGCTGCTGGGTCACCAGGGAGTAGGGGCCGGTGGACCGGGCGTGGATCTTGTCGTCCACCAGGTGGTGGAGCTTCATGAAGTAGACGTAGCCCACGGTGACCTTGTTGTCAAAGCGCTCGCCGGTGCGCCCGTCGTAGAGCCAGCTCTTGCCCTCCGGATCCAGGCCGGCCTCCTGGAGGGCGCTGGCGATGTCCTCCTCGTTGGCCCCGTCGAAGATGGGGGTGGCCACCCTCCAGCCCAGAGCCTTGGCGGCGTAGCCCAGATGGACCTCCAGCACCTGGCCGATGTTCATACGGCTGGGCACGCCCAGGGGGTTGAGCACGATGTCCAGGGGCGTACCGTCGGGCAGGAAGGGCATATCCTCCTGGGGCAGGATGCGGGAGACAACGCCCTTGTTGCCGTGGCGTCCGGCCATCTTGTCGCCCACGGAGATCTTCCGCTTCTGGGCGATGTAGACCCGGACCACCTGGTTGACGCCGGGCCCCAGCTCGTCGCCGGCCTCCCGGGTGAACACCTTGGCGTCCACGATGATGCCGCTCTCGCCGTGGGGCACCTTCAGGGAGGTGTCCCGGACCTCCCGGGCCTTCTCGCCAAAGATGGCCCGCAGCAGCCGCTCCTCGGCGGTCAGGTCCGTCTCACCCTTGGGGGTCACCTTGCCCACCAGGATGTCACCGGAGCGGACCTCCGCGCCGATGCGGATGATGCCCCGCTCGTCCAGGTCCTTCAGGGCGTCCTCGCCCACGTTGGGGATGTCCCGGGTGATCTCCTCGGGGCCCAGCTTGGTGTCCCGGGAGTCGATCTCATACTCCTCGATGTGGATGGAGGTGTACACGTCGTCCCGGACCATGCGCTCATTGAGGAGCACCGCGTCCTCGTAGTTGTACCCCTCCCAGGTCATAAAGCCCACCAGGATGTTCCGGCCCAGGGCGATTTCGCCCTGATCGGTGGCCGGCCCGTCGGCCAGGACCGTGGCGGAGACGCCGTTTTCCGGGTCGCCGCCGTGGACCCGCTCGCCCACAGACACAATGGGCCGCTGGTTGATGCAGGTGGTGTGGTTGGAGCGCAGGAACTTCACCAGCCGGTAGTCCTTGACCTCTCCGCTGTCGTACTTGACGGTGATGGACCGGGCGTCCACCTTGGTCACTTCACCGTCCCCCTCCGCCAGGACCACGATCTCGGAGTCCATGCAGATCTTGTGCTCCATGCCGGTGCCGATGATGGGGGCCTCGGGCCGCAGCAGGGGCACTGCCTGGCGCTGCATGTTGGCGCCCATGAGGGCCCGGTTGGCGTCGTCGTTGGGCAGGAAGGGGATCATGGCCGTGGCGATGGACACCATCATCCGGGGGCTGATGTCCACGAAGTCCACCTTCTCCTTCTCCACGCCGATGATCTCGTCCCGGTGGCGGCAGGTGATGCGCTCGTTGACAAAGCAGCCGTTTACGTCGGTGGGCTCGGCGGCCTGGGCCACAATATACTGATCCTCCACGTCGGCGGTCATGTAGACCACCTCATCGGTGACCCGGCCCGTGGCGTGGTCCACCCTCCGGAAGGGGGCCTCGATGAAGCCGTACTCGTTGATCCGGGCGTAGGTGGAGAGGTAGTTGATGAGGCCGATGTTGGGGCCTTCCGGCGTCTCAATGGGGCACATGCGGCCGTAGTGGCTGTAGTGGACGTCCCGCACGTCCATGCTGGCCCGCTCCCGGGAGAGGCCGCCGGGGCCCAGGGCGCTCAGGCGCCGCTTGTGGGTCAGCTCCGCCAGGGGGTTGGTCTGGTCCATGAACTGGCTGAGGGGGCTGGAGCCGAAGAACTCCTTGATGGAGGCGGTGACGGGGCGGATGTTGATGAGGCTCTGGGGCGTAACCACGTCCAGGTCCTGGATGGTCATGCGCTCGCGGATCACCCGCTCCATCCGGGAGAAGCCGATGCGGAACTGGTTCTGGAGCAGCTCGCCCACGCACCGCAGGCGGCGGTTGCCCAGGTGGTCGATGTCGTCCTTCACGGTCAGACCCTTGCTCAGGGCGTTCATATAGTTGATGGAGGCCAGGATGTCGTCCACAATAATGTGCTTGGGCACCAGGTCGTCCGCGTGGGCGCGGATGGCCTCCGCCAGCTCCTCGCCCTCATACTGGGCCAGCAGGTCCTGGAGCACGCTGAAGCGAACCCGCTCCTTGATGCCGCAGACGGCCTGGGGGTCGAAATCTACGTACCGGTCCAGGCTGCACATGTGGTTGGAGAAGATCTTCATGGGCTTGCCGTCCACATCCACAACCACCTCGTTGACGCCGATCTCGTCCAGCTCCCGGGCCTGGGCCCTGGTGAGGAGGTGGCCGGGCTCATAGAGGAGCTCGCCGGTGGCGGGATGGACCACGGGCTCCAGCAGCACCCGCTCCGAAGCCCGGACCCACAGGGTCAGCTTCTTGTTGAACTTATAGCGGCCCACCGTGCTCAGGTCGTAGCGGCGGGGGTCGAAGAAGAGGTTGTTGACCAGGGTCTCCGCGGAATCCAGGGTGGGGGGCTCGCCGGGACGAAGCTTGCGGTAGATCTCCAGCATGGCCTCCTCATAGGTCTTGCAGGCGTCCTTCTCCATTGTGGCCAGGACCGTGGGATCGTCCCCGAAGAACTCCAGAATCTCGGCGTCGGTCTTGAGGCCCACGGCGCGGATGAGGCAGGTGACGGGCAGCTTGCGGTTCTTATCGATACGGACCCAGAAGAGCTCGTTGACGTCGGTCTCATACTCCAGCCAGGCCCCCCGGTAGGGGATCACCTGGCAGGTGAGGATGGGCAGGTCGGTCTTGGGGTCCGTCTCCTTGCCGTAGTAGATGCCGGGGGAGCGGACGATCTGGGAGACCACCACCCGCTCCGCGCCGTTGACGATAAAGGTGCCGGACTTGGTCATCAGGGGGAAGTCCCCCATGAAGATCTCCTGCTCCTTGATCTCCTCGGTCTCCTTGTTGCGCAGGCGCACGCTGACCTTTAGAGGGGCGGCGTAGTTCACGTCCCGGGCCTTGCACTCCTCCACGTCGTACTTGGGCGGCTCGTCCATGCTGTAGTCGATGAAGCTCAGCTCCAGGGCCCCGGCGTAGTCGCCGATCACCCCTACGTCGGAGAGCACCTCCCGCAGTCCGGTGTCCAGGAACCACTGGTAGGAGTTCTTCTGAATCTCCAGCAGATTGGGCATGGGCATGATCTCCTCATGCCGGGCAAAGTTCTTCCGCAGGGTCTTGCCGTAGTACTTGTCCTTGGCCATCTTGTTACAACCATCTGCCTTTCCGCCGGTCCGGACCGCCCGCCCCGTTTGACGGCGGCGCACCGGCATAGTTTTCCGCAAATTGATACGCATGGGCGCGTTGGAACTTTTTTCGCATTTTTCTCTTGCTTTTTTCGGGCAAATCTGCTATACTGCCGATAGTAGGTGGAGATTTTTCCACCCCTTTTCTATATATAAAGCAATTTAGTATACCATTTTTTTCATGAGCTGTCAAGGTATATTCCCGGGAATTTTTTGATAGGAAGGACATTTTCTATGGTTTTGTTCCTGGAGGACCCGGACAAGCGGGAGGCGGCCGCCCGGGCCATCCTGGAGGATCTGCCGGAGTGGTTCGGCCTGCCGGAGAGCACCGCGTCCTACATCCGGGAGAGCCGGGAGCAGCCCTTCTGGGCGGACCTGGAGGGGGCGTGCGTCCGGGGTTTTATCACGCTGAAGGAGACCAGCCCCCACACGGCTGAGGTGGCCGTCATGGGCGTCGCGCCGGCGTACCACCGCCGGGGGATCGGGCGGGCCCTCTTCCAGGCCCTGCGCGCCTATGCCAGAGACCGGGGCTACGCCTTTTTGCAGGTAAAGACCGTGGAGGAGGGCCGGTACGCGGCCTACGACCGCACGGCCGCCTTCTACCGGAGCATGGGGTTTTTGGAGCTGGAGTGCTTTCCCACTCTGTGGGACCCTTGGAACCCCTGCCAGATCTATGTTATGGCCCTTAAATAATGAGGCGGCGGCCTTAGCGCGAAAGCGCCGCTTTGCGGCGCTCCACGGGACCCCCGCTGTGTTACGAGGGGATTTTACGCAGTGCACCGAGGAGCAGCAGGCGAAGCCGCCGAATGACCCGGTTTCTACCGATAGAGCGAGGTCTACCCACTTCGCCTGCCGGCCCACGAAGGGAAAGAACCATCTCCGTCAGCGCAGACGGGAGATGGTTCTTTCCCTTTAAAATGCAGTCCTGGTCACAGGCCGACGGCAGCTCTGCCCCTTCCTTTGGACCGTCATTGGGCTTCGCCCAACAA
The DNA here is from genome assembly GCA_949878425.1 of uncultured Oscillospiraceae bacterium. Taxonomy (GTDB): domain Bacteria; phylum Bacillota; class Clostridia; order Oscillospirales; family Oscillospiraceae; genus Pelethomonas. The sequence continues at coordinate 42,223 of CATLAL010000009.1, read as the reverse complement.
CAGGCCCGGCGGTTTTCAACCGCCTACGGCCGGCAGGCGGAGCCGGGCGGACGCCAAGGTGGCAGAAGGACGCTTCCAACTCAGTGGCTGAGAAGCGCAGGGCCTATCCCGGACTCCCGTGAAGCGGGGGCTTGGGGGCTGGCGCCGGCGTTAGGCGGGCTTTGCCCGCCCCAGCTCTAAGCCGGCCCCCGGGAGCGCGGAACTCCCCCAGGGGGTCCGGGGTGAAACCCCCGGTGCCGCCGAATAACTAGGGCACTACAGCAGCTCCGCGAAGCGCCTCACCCCCCGGGTGTGGAGCCAGCGGTACAGCCCGGCGCTGAGAACCAGCAGGACCAGGGCGCACGCCGCCAGGGCCCCCGCCTCTCCCAGAATGCCTCCCAGCGTCCAGACCGCCAGGCCCAGCCCCGCCGCGGCGGCCATGCCGCCCAAGGTGGCCAGTATGGCGGACATGGACTGCTTGACCACCGCCATGGGGCTGACCGCGTCCAGCTTGGGGAAGAGCAGGTTGACCGTCAGGCCCAGCAGGGCGGTGAAGCAGGCGAAGGTCCCGCCCGCCAGGAGCAGCAGCGCCCCCTCCGCCGCCCCCAGGCCCAGTCCCCAGGCCAGGCCCGCCGTCCCCACCAGCAGGCAGGGGGCCTCCAGCAGCAGCTGGAAGCCGGCCTTGCTGTCCAGCGCCTCCCCCGCAGGCACCGGGGCGGACTTCAGAATCCATAGGGTCCGCCCCTCCAGGCTGACGGAGGAGGCAGTGATGGCCACCATGGCCAGGGCCGTCCCCACCGCCGCCACGGCCAGGGCCAGCACAGGCAGTCCCGTGGACTCCAGCAGGGCCCGGAGCTTTTCGCCCATCACCGCCGCCGCGATTCCCCCCGCCGGCAGCGCGATCAGCCCGATGCCGGTGTTAAAGAGGTAGATGGGCGTGCCGAAGTAGCGCGCCGCCTCCTTCCGGAGGAGGGCCTGCCGCCGGCCCGCCGTCCGCAGACGGCCCAGGCGGTAGACCTCCCGCCGGCCCCGGCTATGGAGGCCGGTGAGGATCTGCCGGTAGCTGCGGGAAAAGAGCCAGACCGCCGCCAGAGCCGGGGCCAGGGATATGAGGCAGATCATCACCAGCGTCTCCCAGTCGCCGCACACCCCCTGTTGGAACAGCCGGAGGGGCAGACTCCACAGGCCGCCGCCCTCCCCCAGTCCCAGGGCCCCGGCGGCCAGAGCTCCCACCAGGCCGTTGAGCCGGAGGACCAGAAAGAGGATGCCCGCCGTCAGCAGGAGGCACAGGACCAAATTCACGCTCTTCCGGTTGCCCAGGCGGCTCCCCAGCCAGCTGAGGAGGTATCCCGCCGCTAGGCTCAGCACCGTGGGCAGCAGAGCCAGGAACAGAACGCCAATCACCAGCCGGACCGCGAACAGCGCCCCGCCGCCTCCGCCGAACCACAGCCACGCCGCCCCGGCGGGCAGCACCAGGAAGGCGCACAGCAGCAGGTTCTCCGCGTAGAGGGCCGTCAGCTTTGCCAGCAGCACCGTGAAGGCGTCCACCGGCATGGAGAGGAGAAAATCCGCGTCCCGGCCGCCAAAGACCACCCCCTGGGCGGCAAAGGCGGTACAGGCCAGGCCCGCCATCACCGCCGCGGCGGGCAGCATCATCAACAGCAGCTCCAGGCACCCCGCCTGGGCCAGCTGGCCCCCCAGGGCGAAGCTGTATACCCCGGATACGTAGAGGCACACTCCTGCCATCAGGACCAGAGCCGCCCAGCCGGAGGCGGCTCTTTTTCTGCTGCCGCCCACACGGAAGGAGACCAGCAGAGCCCGGAGCTGTACCCGGGCCAGAACCAAAAACGTTCTCATTTCCGCTCCTCCCCAAGGCCCAGGAACACCTGCTCCAGGCTGGAGTCCCCCACCACCTGGTCCGTGGGCCCGTGGCGCACCAGCCGCCCGTCCTGGATGATGGCGATGGTGTGGCACAGCTTCTCCGCCACCTCCAGCACGTGGGTGGAGAAGAACACCGCCCCGCCCTCCCCACACAGCTCTTGGAGATACCCCTTGAGCAGGTGGGAGGCCTCCGGGTCCAGACCCACGAAGGGCTCGTCCAGGATCAGCAGCTTGGGCCGGCGCATGAGGGCGGAGATGAGGGCCAGCTTCTGCTTCATGCCGTGGGAGTAGCCGGCAATGGCCCCGCCCAGATCCGCCGTCAGGGAGAAGCTGTCCCCATAGCGCCGGATGCGCTCCTCCCGCTGCCGGGCGGGGATGGCGTAGAGGTCCGCCACCAGGTTCAGGTACTGGATGCCGCTCATAAACTCGTACAGGTCCGGGTTGTCCGGCAGAAAGGCCGTGATGGACTTGGCTGCCACCGGCTCCCGCCGCACATCGTGGCCGCCGATGCAGATGGTTCCCTGGGTGAAGTCCATCACCCCGGCAACGGCCCGGAGCGTGGTGGTCTTGCCCGCGCCGTTGCGGCCGATGAAGCCGCAGATCTCCCCCGGCGGGACGTGGAGGGTCAGGTCGTCCACGGCGGTCTTCCCGCCGGGATAGGTCTTGGTGTAGTGGGAAATGGTGAGCATAGCTGCCGCCTCCTCTCGGTTGTCTGTCCCCCTTATACACCCTCCAGCCGGTGGAAGGTCAAGTCCCTGGAGGAAATTTTTTTATCCCACTGCGGCCTTCCACCAGGGGGAAAGTGGGTTCTTCACCTGGTTTCGGGGAGTGCCTATCTACTCGCTAGCTCCGGGGGCTAACGTATAGATAGGCATTCCCCGGCGCATCAAAAAAGAATCTCTGCCCCTGTTTTTTGCCGGAAAAGGGTTGCAAACACCTGTTTGCTGTGATATGATACCGGAGAATGCGCCATATGCAGAGACTAGAAAGGTGAAACGCGGTTTACTATGGACAAGCAGACAATACTGGAGCTGCGGGGGGTCCGAAAGCGCTTCGGCGGGACGCCGGTGCTGGAGGGGATCGACCTGACGGTAGAGCGGGGGGAATTCATCACCCTTCTGGGCTCCTCCGGCTGCGGCAAGACCACCACCCTGCGGATCATCGCGGGGCTGGAGGCGCCGGACGCCGGGTCGGTGGTGCTGGAGGGGGAGGACATCACTTCCCTGGAGCCCAACCGCCGCTCCGTCAACACGGTCTTTCAGAACTACGCCCTCTTCCCCCACATGACGGTGGCTGAGAACATCGGCTACGGCCTGAAGCTGCGAAAGGTCCCCCGGGACGCCATCGCCGCCAAGGTGGCGCAGCTGCTCCAGCTGGTGCAGCTGGAGGGGTTCGGCCACCGGATGCCCTCCCAGCTCTCCGGGGGGCAGCGCCAGCGGGTGGCCATCGCCCGGGCGGTGGCGGGCGAGCCCAGGGTGCTGCTGCTGGACGAGCCCCTGGGGGCTCTGGACCTGAAGCTGCGCCGGCAGATGCAGCTGGAGCTCAAGCGGCTGCAAAAGCAGCTGGGCACTACCTTTATTTATATTACCCACGACCAGGAGGAGGCCATCACTATGTCCGACCGCATCGCGGTGATGAACCGGGGGGTGCTGGAGCAGGTGGGGACCCCCAACGACATCTACTACCGGCCCCGAACCAGCTTCGTGGCCAGCTTCGTGGGCAGCGCCAACATCCTCCGGGAGGGGGGCGGGACCTACGCCATCCGCACGGAGAATGTGCTCATGGCCGGGGAGCCCCAGTGTACCCGGGAGGCGGCGGTGCTGGAGAAGTCCTTTGCCGGGGGGCAGCTGCGCATCCTCTTCCGGCTCGCCGACGGCCAGCAGATCACCGCCAGCCGGTATGGCCTTGATTCCGACATCCGGGAAGGGAGCTCCTGCCGGATCGGCTGGCTGGCGGAGCACGCGGTGCCCGTGGCCGACGACGGGCAGTGAGGAGGCGGCTATGGGCAAAAACAGGCTTCCCTCCCAAAAACGGACCCCCTGGCTGCTGCTGGGGCCCATCTACCTCTTTACCCTCCTCTTTGTGGCCCTGCCGATCCTCTACCTCTTCCTCCTCAGCTTCCTGCGCCGGGCGGAGGTGTGGGGGGTGGACTTTGACTTCACCCTGGAGAACTACCGGCGGATCTTCGAGCCCCTGTATTTGAATACCTTTAAGGAGTCCTTCCGGCTGGCCCTGCTGTCCACGTCCCTGGTGGCCCTGCTGGGCTACCCCTACGGGTACTTCATGGCCAAAATGGGCCCGGTGTGGAGGAGGCGGATGCTGCTGCTCATCATGATCCCCTTCTGGACCAGCGCCCTCATCCGGCTCTACGGGTGGATCATCGTCTTTCGCAGCAACGGGGTGCTAGACCGGCTGCTCATGGGCCTCCATCTCACGGAGGGGCCCCTGAAGCTGCTCTACACCTACCCCGCCGTGGTGGTGGGCATGGTCTACTCCCTGCTGCCCTTCATGATTCTGGCGGTGTACTCCTGCGCGGAGAAGCTGGACTGGACCCTGGCGGAGGCGGCAAGGGACCTGGGGGCCTCGTCCCTCCAGGCGTTCTGGACGGTGACGTTCAAGCTGACGCTGCCGGGGCTCCTGTCCGGGGTGGTGCTGACCTTTATCCCCTCCATGGGTCTGTTCTTCATCGCGGACCTGCTGGGGGGCAACAAGATCGTGCTGGTGGGCAGCGTTATCCAGGAGCAGATCACCCGGGGGCGCAACCAGCCCTTCGCCGCGGCCCTCTCGGTGGTGCTGCTGGTCCTCACCACGCTGATGATCCGGCTGTACCGGAGGCTCACCGGGACCGCCAAGCTGGAAGGGCTGGTGTAACGGCGATGCGAACGAAAAAGTGGCCCTTTGTCTACGTGGGCCTTGTGACGGTCCTCACCTACGTCCCTATCCTCCTCACGGTGGTCTACTCCTTTAACGAGTCGAAGATATCCTCCGTGTGGGGGGGCTTCTCCCTGAGGTGGTACGGCGAACTGCTGCGGGACCGGGACCTGCGGGAGGCCCTGGTTAACAGCCTCATTCTGGCTCTCTTCAGCTGCCTGGCCGCGGCGGTGATCGGCACCACGGGGGCCATCGGCATGTACCGGAAAAAGAGCCGCCTCAACGAGGCGGTGGCCATGGTCTCCATGCTGCCCATCATGATCCCGGAGATCATCCTGGGCATGGTCTTTCTCTCCGTATTCTCCCTGATGAACCTGCCCTTCGGCATGGTGACCCTGGTGATTGCCCACACCGCCTTCTGCATCCCCTACGTCTACTCCATGGTGAGCACCCGGCTGGTGGGGATGGACAAGTCCCTGGAGGAGGCGGCTATGGACCTGGGGGCCGGCCCCTTCCGGGTGTTCTGGGACGTCACATTCCCCGCCATAGCGCCGGGCATTCTCTCCGGGGTCATGCTCTCCTTTGCCATGAGCTTTGACGATGTGGTGATCAGTATTTTCGTCACTGGCTCCCGGGTCAACACCCTGCCGGTCAAAATCTACACCAAGCTGAAAACCGGGGTCACCCCGGAGATCAACGCCCTGGCCACGGTCCTGCTGGCCGTGACGGTTCTGCTGCTGGCGGGAGCCGCCCTGGTGGGGCGGCAGAAGCGCCGGCGGGAGCTCCCGCCGGGGGAACATTCCATTTAACGGAGGTACGTTTGAAATGAAACCATCTATTTGCAGGCGGGCCCTGGCCCTGGCCCTGACCCTGGCGGCGGCGCTCTGCGCCGGCTGCGGCCAGAGCCCGCAGGGCGGGGAGGACGGCAAGCTGGGGGGTGAGCTGAACCTCTACACCTGGGACGGCATGTTCCCCCAGGAGATCCTCTCCGGCTTTGAGGAGGAGACCGGCGTGCGCATCCGCTACTCCAACTTTGACTACGACGAGGACATGCTGGCCAAGCTGGAGGAGACGGAGGGGGGAGACTACGACCTGGTGATCGCCGACGACTATATCATCGAGCTGGTGATCCAGGAGGGCCTGGCCCAGAAGCTGGACACCGCCCGGCTGGAGAGCTACGCCGATCTGAACCCGGTCTTTATGTCCCAGTTCTACGACCCCCAGAACGAGTACACCGTGCCCCACGGGGCGGGCATCCCCCTGCTGGTCTACGACCCGGCGCTGACGGACGTGGAGCTCACCGGCTATGAGGACCTGTGGGACCCGGCCCTGGCGGACAGCGTGGCCCTCACCGCCAACTACCGGGTGATCAACGGCATCGCCCTGAAGGTGCTGGGCCAGTCCTACAACACGGAGGACCTGGACGTCATCCGCGCCGCTGGGGACAAGCTGCTGGAGCTGGCCCCCAACATCCGGGTGATCAACGACAGCAACACCCAGGACTTCCTCATCAGCGGCGAGGTGGCCGCGGCCTTCCTCTACACCTCCCAGGTGTACCTGGCCATGACCGCCCGGCCCGACCTGGAGATGGTCTACCCCAAGGAGGGCCTGGGCTTCGGCATCATGGGCGCCTTCATCCCCTCCCAGGCCCCCAACGCGGACGCGGCCTACGCCTTCCTGGACTATATCAACCGCCCGGAGAACGCCGCCAAGTGCGCTGAGTACACCGGCTACTACTGCACCAACCAGGCGGCGGAGGAGTTCATCTCCCCGGAGATGCGAAAGTTTCTGGTCCTGCCGGCGACGTCCGCCCAGGGCGAGATCGTCCAGAATATCTCCCAGGAGGCGGAGGACCTCCACAGCGAGATCTGGAACCAGTTCCGCAGCGCCTGCGGCTGATACTTTTTCTTGAAAGAAAAAGTATCAAAAAGACCTTTAATGCGGGGCTAAACCCACTGCTATTCCTGAATTTTTGCCCGGTAACGGAAGTAAGCTTTTAGTTGAAGAACAGTCTATAGTCGCTACAGTTGAAAAGCGGTAAAGTTTAGGGCCACCGGACCGGTCGTTGACGCCGTAGGCGGCAATGACGGTCCCAAAAGGGCTATGCTCGCGTCATGGGGCCTTGCGGCCTTCCGGCCGCCCCAGCTTAAGCCGCGCAGAGCGCGGCCCACGGGACGGAGCCCAGCATGTACTCCTTTTCAACTGCGTTATAGTATGAGACCTATAGAGAATAAAGGACCGGGCGGCGCGGATGCGCAGCCCGGTCCTTTGATATTTTGCTTGTAACACTCAGGGGCTACTTGTGCTTCCCCTGGAAGAAGAGGGCCAGAGTGCCGGGGCCGGAGTGGTTGCCGATGACGGGGCCCACATAGTTGATTTCCATCCGCTCCACAGGGTATTTCTCCCGGATGGTCCGGCCCAGGGCCTCGGCCTCCTCCTTACAGCCGCCGTGGCTGATGAACACAACGGAGGGGTCCTCCACCAGCTCGTCCATCTTCTTCAAAAGGGCGTTGATGGACGCCTTGCGGCCCCGGACCTTCTCCACGGGAATGAGGTGGCCCTCGTCGTCCACGTGGAGCACGGGCTTCATTTGCAGCATGGTGCCCACCAGTGCCGCCGCCGCCGAGACCCGGCCTCCCCGCTTGAGGTGGTTCAAATCATCCACCGTAAACCAGTGGCAGATATGGCTCCGCCGCTCCGCCGCAAAGTCCCGGACCTCCTCGATGGTCCGGCCCCTGGCCTTCTCCCGCGCCGCCAGGTACACCAGCATTCCCTGGCCCAGGGAGGCCGCCAGGCTGTCCACCACCAGAACCTTGCTCTCCGGATATTTCTCCAGCACATCCGCCGCCGCGATGCAGGCCGACTGATACGTGGTGGAGAGGCCGGAGGAGAAGGCGATACACAATATATCCTTTCCAGCCTCCACAATAGGCGTCATCGCCGCCTCAAACATGCCGGCGCTGACGGCGGAGGTGGTGCCCAGCATCCCGGAGCGGAGCTTGGCGTAAAAATCCTCCGGGTCCATGTCCCGGTTGTCCGGGTAGTTGAAGTATTCCCGGCCCTCCATGAAGAAGGAGAGGGGAAGTACGGTGATGCCCAGCTCCTTGACCATTTGGGCGGGGAAGTCGCAGCAGCTGTCGGTTAAAATCACGTAGTCGCGCATGGGATCGCTTCCTTTCTCAATTGCTGCCGGCGGTCTGACTGGCCGTCTTGGCGGCGGCGATAAACTCGCGGAACAGCGGGTGGGCCCGGTTGGGCCGGCTCTTCAGCTCCGGATGGAACTGCACGCCCACAAACCAGGGGTGGTCCGCCAGCTCCACGATCTCCACCAGCCGCCCGTCCGGCGAGAGGCCGGATAGGATCAGGCCTGCGGCCTCTAGGACCTCCCGGTAGTCGTTGTTGAACTCGTAGCGGTGGCGGTGGCGCTCGTCGATGCGGTCCGCGCCGTAGGCGGCGGCGGCCCGGGTGCCCTCCTTCAGCAGGCAGGGGCAGCTCCCCAGGCGCATGGTGCCGCCCTTGTCCGTCACGCCCACCTGGTCCGGCATGAGGCCGATCACCGGGTGCTTCGTCAGCGGGGCCAGCTCGCTGGAGTGGGCGTCCTCCAGGCCGGCAGCATGCCGAGCCAGCTCCACCACCGCCATCTGCATGCCCAGGCAGATGCCCAGGAAGGGGATTTTGTTCTCCCGGGCGTAACGGATGGCGCTGATCTTGCCCTCAATGCCCCGGTCCCCGAACCCGCCGGGCACCAGAATACCGGCGCAGTCGGAGAGCCAGCCGGCGGCGCTCTCGTCGGTCACCGCCTCGCTGTTGACCCACTTGATCTCCACCTTGACGCCGTTGGCAATCCCACCGTGGGTCAGAGCCTCCACCACGGAGAGGTACGCGTCGTGGAGAGCCACATATTTCCCCACCAGGGCGATCTTCACCGTCCCCTTAGGGTGCTTGGCCCGGTGGACCATGGTGGCCCACTCCGTGAGGTCCGGCATATGGCAAATGAGCCCCAGCCGCCGCACCACCACGTCCGCCAGACCCTCCCGCTCCAGCATCAGGGGCACCTCGTAGAGCAGCCCCGCCGTCAGGTTGGGAATGGCGTTCTCCCGGGGGATGTTGCAGAAGAGGGAGATTTTCTCCAGAATATCCTGGGGGATCTTCTCGTCGCTGCGGCACATGATCACGTCGGGCTGAATCCCCAGGCTCAAAAGCTCCTTGGCCGAGTGCTGGGTGGGCTTGCTCTTGAGCTCCCCGGTGCCGGGGATGGAGACGATGAGGGAGACGTGGATGAACATCACGTTGTTGCGCCCCCGCTCCGCCGCCACCTGCCGGATGGACTCCAGGAAGGGCTGGGACTCGATGTCGCCCACCGTGCCGCCGATCTCCACAATGGCCACGTCCGCCTCCGGGGTGTCCAGGGCGTAGATGCGCCGCTTGATCTCCCCGGTGATGTGGGGGATGATCTGCACGGTCCCGCCCAGGTAGTCCCCCCGGCGCTCCCGGCTGAGCACGTCCCAGTAGACCTTGCCCGAGGAGACGGAGGAGTTCACGTCCAGGCTCTCGTCGATAAACCGCTCGTAGTGGCCCAGATCCAGGTCTGTCTCCGCGCCGTCGTCGGTGACGAACACCTCCCCGTGCTGGTAGGGGCTCATGGTGCCCGGGTCCACGTTCAGATAGGGGTCCAGCTTCTGGACCTTCACCCGCAGGCCCCGCTGCTTGAGCAGGCGGCCCAAAGAGGCGGCGGTGATCCCCTTGCCCAAGCCGGAGACTACGCCGCCCGTCACAAAGATATATTTGACTGCCACAGGTTGTCCTCCTCTGCCACACGCCAGATTCCAAAGATTTACACCTCTTGTATCTTAACTTGTCTGGGGGAAAAAGTCAAGAGCGGCAGGCCAATCCGGGGGGCTTTGCCGCAGGGTTTCAAAAAATGGGGGAGGCTGTTAGGATGTTGCAATGAAATCGGAGCTGTGTTAAAATGGCGGTAAAAAATAGAAGGAGGCGGAACCATGGAGGAGAAGCGAAAGCCCCGTCTGGAGGAGGACGCCGTGCTGCTGCTGAACAAGGGCAAGCGGGGGCTGGGCCGGCTGGTTTTTGGACGGACGGCTCTGATCCTGGCGCTGCTGGCGGCCCAGCTCCTCCTGCTGTTCGCCGGATTTTTCCGGCTGGGGGAGTACACGGTTTACGGCGGCTCCATGCTGCTGAGTCTGGCGGTGGCGCTGGTTGTGGTGAATAGGCCGGCCAACCCGGCCATCAAGATCACCTGGATTCTCCTCATTATGCTGGCCCCTGTTTTCGCCGTGCCCCTCTACCTCTTTGTGGATCTGGAGCTGGGCCACCGGCTGGCCAGGGCGCGCCTGGAGGAGATCAGCCGGGAAACCGCCCCCTATACGCCGCCCTGCCCGGAGGTCCTCTCCCGCCTGCAAGAGAGGGACCGGGCGCTGGCGGGCCTGGGGACCTATATGGAGCGAAGCGCCGGCCAGCGCTTCTACGAGAACTCCGGCGCTTTGTACCTGGAGAGCGGGGAGGCGTTTTTTCAGGAGGTCCTCCGCCAATTGGAGCAGGCGGAGCGCTTTATCTTCCTGGAGTACTTCATTGTGGAGGAGGGCTACATGTGGGGCCGTATCCTCAGCGTGCTGGAGCGGAAGGCCCAGGCGGGTGTGGAGGTCCGCGTGCTCTACGACGGCACCTGCGCCATTGGGAAGCTGCCCTACCAGTACCCCGGCCAGCTGGAGAAGCTGGGCATCCACTGCAAGATGTACGCGCCATTGCGCCCTCTGGTCTCCACCCACTACAACAACCGGGACCACCGGAAAATCCTGGTGGTGGACGGGCGCTGCGCCTTTACCGGCGGCGTCAACCTGGCGGACGAGTACATCAACCGCCGCCGGCTCCACGGCCACTGGAAGGACACCGCCGTTCTGCTCACCGGGGAGGCGGTGCGGGCCTTTACCCTCCTGTTTTTGCAGATGTGGAACGTCAGCAAGCGGGGGGAGGAGGACTACCTCCGCTATCTGGACGCCTCCGCCGCCGTGGAGGCCCCCGGCTGGGTGCTGCCCTACGGCAGCAGCCCCTTCCACCGGGAGCAGGTGGGCCGGATGGTGTACATGGACATCCTCAGCCGGGCCTCGGACTATGTCCACATCACCACGCCCTATCTCATTGTGGACCAGGAGATGATCACCGCCCTGACCTTCGCCGCCAAGCGGGGGGTGGACGTGAAAATCATCGTCCCCTCCGTGCCGGACAAGCGGGCCGTATTCGCCGTCACCCGGTCCTACTACCGGGAGCTGCTGGAGGGCGGCGTGGAGATCTACGAGTACACCCCCGGCTTCATCCACGCCAAGATGTTTGTCAGCGACGGCGACACCGCCGTGGTGGGCAGCATCAACCTGGACTACCGGAGCCTGTACCTCCACTTCGAGTGCGCCGCCCTGCTCTACCAGTGCCCCGCCGTTGGGGCGGTGGAGGAGGACTTCCAGCGGACCCTGGCCCAGTGCAGGGCCGTGTCCCTGGGGGACAAAGAGAGACCCCTGCGCCGTCTGACGGGCTGGCTTTTGCGGCCCCTGGCGCCGCTGATGTGAGAGCATCGTTTTTTCCTTTTGGGGGAATTAGAAAAAACTGAGGCAGCGCTTACGCTGTCTCAGTTTTTCCTCGGCGACGTCTGCCGGAGGCCTCATCCGATGATTTCGCCGGAGGCCTGGAGGGCCCGCTCCAGAGCCTGATCCATATTGTAGTACTTGAAATCCGCCAGGCGGCCGCAGCAGACCAGGTTAGGGACCTTCCCGGCCAGGGCGCGGTACTTCTCGTACAGCGCCTGGCTGTCCGCTGTGAGCACCGGGTAATAGGGCTGCTCCCCCTCCCGGTAGGGGACGGGGTACTCCACCGCGCAGACGGTGCCAACCCCCTTCTGCGGGGGCAGCTTCTTGTACTCCGTGATCCGGGTGTACCCGCTCTCCTGGGGGTAGGCCACGATAGGGGCCTGCTGGAAGCTCTCCTCCCGGGAGAAGCGCCACTGGAACCGCAGGGAGCGGTAGGGCAGCCTGCCATAGACGCAGCCGAAGAGCTCGTCCAGAGCTCCGGTGTAGACCACGGTACTCTCCGCCGGCACGCCGCAGAGCCTGTTCTCCCTTATTTCCAGCCGCTCCAGGGCCTCCACCCCCAGCCGGACGCTGATGCCGGGGTGGTCCAGGAGGCCCTCAAAAAAAGCGGTGTAGGACGTCTCCGGCAGCACCTGGTACTGGTCCGGGAAGTACCCCTCCCCGTAGGAGAAGCGCAGGGGGACCCGCTTGAGCACGCTGGGGTCGATCTCCTCCGGGGAGACGCCCCACTGCTTGGCGGTGTAGGGGGCGTAGTCCTTCTGAAAGAGGTACTCCGCATACCCCCGGACCTCCCCGTCCGGGTGCTCCAGGACCTCCACCACCGTGGCGAACTCCCGCCCCGGAAAGGCGGTCCGAAGCTTCTCCCTCAGCCGTCCCGCCTCCTCCGGCGGATAAAAGGTGTCGACGGTTGTAAAGTTGAAGGGCGTGGGCGTATACTTCCCGTCCCACACCGCGCCGCAGGTCAGATGGTACTCCCGCCACCGGGCGAACCGGCAGATGTAGTCGTAGAGCTCCTTTTTTGTTGTGTGGAAGGCATGGGGACCGTACTTCTGCACCAGGAAGCCGTGCTCGTCTGTGTAGTCGTACAGATTGCCGCCGATGTGGTCCCGGCGCTCCCAGATCTCCACCTGAGCTCCCCGCTCCGCCAGCTCCCGGGCGATTACCGCTCCGGTCAGGCCGCAGCCAACCACCAGATACTTCATTGCGTCTGCTCCATTTCTCTGAAATAGGCGATGGTCCTCCCGATCCCCTCCCCGAAGGAGACCCGGGGGGCAAAGCCGGTGTCCTCCCGCAGGCGGGAGATGTCCAGCACCGAGTTGTCCGGCTTGGCCCCCAGCTTGTAGGGCAGCTCCCCGATGCCCAGGGGGGCCTCCGGCGCGATGGCCGCCTGGATCTGCCGGATGTAGTCCGCCAGGGGCCGCGCCTCGCCGGAGCCCACAGGGTAGACCGTGTCCGGCCTCCCCCGGAGCCCCACCAGGTACAGCGCCTCCATCAGGTCGTCGATGTAGATGTAGTCCCACATCTGCTCCAGCTTGGAGTACTTCGTCTCCTCCCCCCGCAGCAGGGCCTTGATGGTGTAGGTGAGGACGTTGCTGTCATTGCGGCCGGGGCCGTAGATGCTGCCGATGAGGAGCCAGTTCAGGTTCAGGCCGTGCTGGCGGGCGTACCACTGGCAGAGCACCTGGGCCGCCGCCTTGGCGGCGGCATAGGCGTCCCCCGGCGCGGGCAGATTGGCCCCGTCGATGGTCTGGCCGCAGTAGGCGTACTCCGAGGCGGAGCCGGGGATGACAACGTGGCCGCACCCGGCCTCCCGGCAGGCCTCCAGCGCCGCCATGGCCAGGGGCAGATTGGACATCTGCCTCCCAATCTCGTTTTTCACGTCCGTGCTCACCCCGGCCCAAGCCAAGTGGTAGAGCACGTCCGCCTCCTTCAGAACGCGGGAGAGGGCGGCCCTGTCCCCGATGTCCGTGTCCAGGGCCGTAACGCCCTCCAGACGCGGAATCCGGGCCGTATCCACGTCGATGGCGTATACCGCGATGTTCTCCCGGAGCAGCCGCCTGGTCAGGTTCCTCCCGATGAACCCGCCCGCCCCGGTGATGACAGCCTTTTTCATGCGCACCTCATATTCCTGATTAAAGTTCTTTTTGATCCTTTTTCTTTCAAGAAAAAATATCAAAGCATGTACCGGCAGTCCACAATCGGCTTGCCGGTCTTTTCCCGCAGTCCCTTAAACTCCGGCCAGGCGGTGGTAATGGCCACCGTCTCCGCCTGCTCCAGCAGTTGCTCATATGTATCCGCGTAGCGGCAGCGCAGATCGTAGTGCTTCTGGAACTCCTCCGCCGCCACCGGGTCATAGGCCACAATATTCCGGTACCCGGCCTCGTTGAGCGCCTGGATAATCTTGGCGCTGGGGGTGTCCCGCACATCGTCGCTGCCCGGGTTGAAGGACAATCCCAGGATGCCGATGCACTTCTCCCGGTCCTCTCCGGCGGCCCGGATGATCCGCCGGGCTGTGGCCTCCGGCATCTCGTCGTTGAGCCGGATGGTATCCCCCAGAATCCGGCCGTCAAAGCCGCAGCCCTTCGCCACCGCGTGGAAGGCGTTGGTGTCCTTGGGCAGGCAGTAGCCGCCGTAGCCGCACCCGGGGTAGAAGTAGGCCCGGATGCCCCCGGTCTGCCAGCGCTTATCCATATGCAGGATGCGGAAGGCGTCTGCCACGTCAATGCCGCCAATGGCGTCCGCCGCCAGGCTCATCTCGTTGGCAAAGCTGATGAGGCAGGCCAGGCTGGTGTTGGAGAGGTACTTGATGAATTCCCCCGTGTTCAGGGACACACAGCAGATGGGGGCGCGCTCCTTGGCGTAGAGCCTGCGGAGCATCTCCTCACTCCGCTGGTCGCTGACCCCCAGGACGATCCGGTCCGCGTGGGTGAAGTCCTCCCAGCAGTGGCCCTCCCGCAGAAACTCCGGATTGTTGGCCACGCCCAGCTGCTCCGGAACCCGGACGCCCCGCTCCTCCAGGAAGGGGATGACGCGCCTCTCTGTGGTGGAGGGCGGGATGGTGGACTTGGTCACCAGAACCCGGAATTTGCCGTCATGGACAGCCGCCAGGGTCTGCTCAATGGCGGCGTAGAGGTAGGTGAGGTCCGCCTGGCCGTCCTCGCCGTAAGGGGTCCCCACGCAGTAGTAGACGTAGTCGCTGTCCGCCACGGCGGTTTCCCAGTCTGTGGTGGGGATAAAGTTTTTCCCCAGGTGGCGGGTAAGGGCCTCGTCCAGCCCCGGCTCCAGGAAGGGCAGCCTCCCGGACTGGATGGTGGCCATCCTGGCCTCGTTCACCTCGATGCCGTAGACCTTGTGGCCGTACTCCGCGAAGCCCAGGGCCGTGGTCAGCCCAACAAATCCCAATCCGACGACGGTTACCATATGAGCTCCTCCTCCCTGCTCTCCCTGATGTACTCCAGGAAATACCGCACGCCCTGCTCCACCGGCACCTGGGGCGCGTAGCCCAGCAGACTCCGGGCCTTGTCGATCACCGGGCAGCGCCGGTTGGGGTTGTTCTTCAGGTAGTCGGCGTCCTCGGACACGGCGAATTGGGTCCGGCCGGTGTAGCCGAAAACCTCCCGCCCCGTCTCGGCGTAGATCTCCGCCAGACGCCGGATGGAGATCTCCGGCCTGTCCATGCCGATGTTGAAGGCCTCAAAGCCGGTCTGGGCGTAGAGCAGGGCCTTCAGGTAGCCGGTAATAGCGTCGCTGATATAGCAGAAGGTGCGGGTGGGACTGCCGTCCGAGAACATGACAATATCCCGGTTCTGCCGCACGGCGTTGGCGAAGTCCGCAGGGACCCGGGCGTCGTTGAGCCGCATGCCGGGGCCGTAGTTGTTGAAGGGCCTGATAATGGAGATGGGCATACCGTACTTCTGGTGGAACAGGTAGCACATAGTCTCCCCGAACCGCTTGGCCTCGTCGTAGCAGGCCCGGGGGCCCTGGCAGTCCACGTTGCCCCGGTAGGTCTCCGGGGTGGGGATGTTCTCCGGGGTGGGGTCGCCGTAGATCTCACTGGAGGAGTAAAACGCCAGGGCCCTGATGGGCTTTTCGCAGTAGAAGTCCAGCAGGCGGCGCAGGCCCCAGATGTTGGCGTCCAGGGTCTCAATGGGGTACTTCCGGTAGAAGATCGGCGAGGCGATGGAGGCCATGTGGTAGATGTAGTCCGCCTCCTCCGCCCCGGCTACGGCGGCGATGTCGTCGGTGATGACGTTGAACTTATGTAACTCCACGGCCCCCGCGCCGGCGAGCTCCTTGAGCCACGCCGGACAGCCCACCTGGAAGTTATCCAGGCAGATCACCTTTCTGATCCCCAGCTCCTCCCGGTAGTGGGTCAAAAACTGGATGAAGTAGAAGCCCAAAAATCCCGCGCCGCCGGTGAAAAGCACGGTGCTGCCTTGAAATTTGGCCCGCTCCGCCTCCGTCAGGCCGTGATAAATCCGCTCCAGATCCTGCTGCACAATCTGTTTCATTTCCATTCTCCTTACCAAACTTTCCAGGGGGCTTGTCCCCCGGCCCACAGCTTCTCCAGCTGCTCCTTCTCCCGGACCGTGTCCATGCAGCCCCAGAAGCCGCTGTGCTTATAGGCCATCAGCTGGCCCTCCTTGGCCGCGGCCTCCAGAGGCGCCTTTTCCAGCACCGTGGCGTCGCCCTCGATATAGTCGAAGAACGCCGGCTGGCAGACCATGAAGCCGATGTTGATGAGGCTGCCGTCCCCCTGGGTCTTCTCCCGGAACTCCCGAATCTGCCCGTCCGGGGCCACGTCCAGCACGCCGAAGCGCTGCCCCGCGTTGTAGGCCGACATGGTCACCAGCTTCCCGTGGGACCGGTGGTAGTTCACCAGCGCCGTAATGTCCAGGTCCGACACCCCGTCGCCGTAGGTGAGCATGAAGGGCTCGTTTCCTATGTAGTCCCGCACCCGCTTCACCCGGCCCCCGGTCATGGTGTTCAGGCCCGTGTCCACCACCGTCACCTTCCAGGGCTCCGAGGTGTTGCGGTGGACGGTCATCTCGTTTTTCCCGTTGGTGAAGTCGTAGGTGACGTCCGAGGTGTGGAGGAAGTAGTCCGCGAAGTACTCCTTGATCACGTGCTGCTTGTACCCCGCGCAGATGATAAACTCGTTGAAGCCGTGGTGGCTGTACAGCTTCATGATGTGCCATAGTATGGGCATCCCGCCAAGCTCCACCATGGGCTTGGGCTTGAATTGGCTTTCCTCGCTGATCCGCGTGCCGAAGCCCCCGGCCAACAGGATGACTTTCATAGGCAGTTACCTCCTAAATATCTTGTAGTAGATCTTCTTGCAGAAGTTCCAGCGCTTGGAGCCCTTGGGCAGAATTTTCTTCGCCAGGTTGCGGCGGCGGGTACCCTTCGGCAGTACCTTGTCCGCTAATTTGCGCGCTTTGGAGCGATAGGGGGGAGGCGGTACAGGAGGGGTGGGTATATTGCGGACATCCCACATCATGCGGTGAAGAATGATCTCATATAATGGCGACATCCTCGCATAATACCAAAAGCGGTCCGCAAAGTCACAGTCCGGCTTTACCCAAGGCTTGAATATACTGGCCCAATGTATAACAAATGGCATTTTTCTGGAAGACCAATAGCGTTCCCGATCTGCAGCGGGCGCATACTCTAGCGAGATTTTAGGACCAGGGCTATCACAGGTGTATACATTCCATCTGTCATCAAGAAATAAGCATTGCTCTTCTACAAGAAGATTTATTACATCCTGTTCCTGTATCCGATACTTTTGCTTTGTCGAAATCCGAAGTATTTCGTCCAAAGAATATCGTTTCCGCAACAGTTCCAAATTGTAGACGGCAACACCTGTATTTACGTAATTCTCTGGACAATTTAAATGATACTTATTGTTGCAGTATTCTTTAAACGATGCGTCCACACGAACCATGCCCTGCCATACAGCATCTTTAACAGCGGCAAGATACTTTCCTTCGATATCGATTTCAAATAAATCCGCAATGTCAGTTTCAAAAATTAGATCGCTATCAATGCAAATTACCTTTTTGTAATTTTTTAGGGCATACGGCATAACAACGCGATAAAATGTAATTAAATCCAATCCGGCAGAAACAAAGAGGTCGTTTTTGCACTTGTACACTAGCGGTTCTGGATTATAAAATCGAATTGATACATTTTTCCAACTATTTTCAAAACTCTTAAGAATGCGCTTATTCTGTTCAGAGATATCTGATGATAAGAAAATAAAGTCATAATTATGCTGCGGAGTTATATGAGAAAGAATAGACCGCAGACAGACCGCAGCATAGGGGGCATAGTAATTGCTGGAGGGGATTACTATCGCAACGTTGGACAACCCAAAGGCGGGACTCAAACTTGAAACCCGCTCCGGGCGTTCAAAAAAAACAATCTGATGAGGGTAGCTAACATTGAGGGAATTCATTCTCTGTTGATGCATAAAATAAATTCCAAATAGCGGCTCACTCATAAATGCAGGTGCACGCAGTCTGTGTATATTGTAGTTTGAAACATCAAGCTGTTTCTCAAATTCAAATAAAATATCAAAAAGCCATTGATTGTAGTCATGAAAAATTTCCTTTTTCATGACATAGCAATTGTAAAATGTACTGGATGATGCAGAGAAATAGTTCTCTACATCAGGTGCATATTCAGGATACTTTTCTTTAATTATAGAAATTAGAAGGTCTACCGGCTTTGTTCCATCAAAATCTTGCGGTCTGATTTTGTATAGGTCATAGTTCGACTCCGGAGCGCCGACAGTTCGCAAAATATCAGTAGGTACTGCAAACAGGACATCGTACTTCTCGATTTCCGTTCTCATTACGGATTCTAGCAATTTGTGCCGGGAAATAACATCCTTCGTAATATATCTTTCATGAACATAGGACGCATCCATTGGATACTCATCCTCCGAAAAGGACAAGTATCGCCTGTACTGACACATCCCATAATAATCGGCATCTATATTCTTCCACGCCCAATACTGGACCGTCAGCTCACAAAACGAATTGCGCTTCTCCGAAATATTATCTCCCGTATCATCCCCCAGCATGGTAACGCCCTGGCGCTCATCATAGACCGCGCCGCAGCGCACGGGGATATACAGCGGATTATCAATCGTCTCGCTGTCCAGGTCAATCCGGTGGGAGACAAAAATTTTGATATCCGGCTTTCCCGGCGTACCGTGATATTTCAGGCACTCTACATCAGGCACAGACTTTTTCTGTGTTTCCATACTATAGCTCCTTATCGAGATTTGTTATTTTCCATTGCTTTACAGCATGATAAATTCTTTTTAGCGCTTCTCTGCGCCTAGATCCTCTTGGCGCAAAGGGATCCATCGCAGCGCGCAGCCCCTGTACGAGCCTCCCACGACAATACCGCGCGGCTAAATCAACAAATCCATGAACAGGCCTGGTGTCACGAAAAAAAACCAGCTGCAATTCTTTCACCCGCCACTGTTCACAGTTGGTAAGATGATAGATAAAAATCCCATAGAGCATTTCCCCGACAAAGGCCGGCGTGCGCAGCATAGTCTCCGTATAGCCTGTTGTGTCCAACCGGCGCTCCAGTTCAAACAGGATTGGGAATTGAAAGGAACACAGCCGGTCAAACAGCTCTTTTTTCAGGATGTAGCAGTTATATCCTCGGTGGAATTTTCCAGCAAAATAGGCGCGGGCGGACTTTGTGTACTCTGGAGAAAATGTATCAATCAATTCAAACATGAGGGTTATGACAGACTTCTCAAAGAATATCCCGTCATAGGACTCCCACAGCCCCTGGACCGTGGTTTGTTTCCCCAGCGGAGCCAGAATGTTTTCTACGGGGGCGTATTCCGCCACAACAATATCGGTGCCAGAAACCAGACGTTCCATTTCCAGCCTGTCCAGAAGGCCGTATTTCTTTGCTGCGTTCCGGGTCAAAACCGGGGCCGGAATCATGTTGTCTTCGTTTGTATTAGAGAACCGATGCTGAGAAAAGGACAGATACCGCCTATAGTGGCAGAGGCCATAATATTCTGCGTCCACATTTTTCCACGCCCAGTATTGGACAGTCAGTTCACAGAAGGTTCCGCGCTTCTCCGAAATATTGTCGCCGGTATCGTCTCCCGGCATGGCAGCGCCTTTCCTCGGGTCAAGCGCTGCGCCGCAGCGAACATTTACATATATTGGATTGTCAATTGTCTCGCTGTCCAAATCAATGCGGTGGGATACAAATATTTTTATATTAGGCATAGCTGCTGCTCCGTTCAGTTGTTATCTATCCCGTTCTTTTATTTTTTGTAATATCCTCCCTGGAATGAGTCCCACCAAAATGGGCTTGACCACATAGGGCCAGGCGGCGTGGAGTACGTTCAGCTCCCGGAATCTGCGATATCTCGTTACGGCCTCATTCCACCGATGGCGCATTTTCCTCCCTCCCTTTGCCGTCATGGGCAGGGAGTAGTCGAATAGATTCTCCTGCAAATTCGCGCCTTGAAACCCCGCCGCATAAAGTCTCAGCAACAGATCGTAGTCCTCACAGAGAACGCAGTGCTGATCCTCAGAATATCCGCCCACAGACTCCAGCGCGGTCCGCCGGAAAAGGAGGGTGGGATGGACAAAGGGCTGTCTGAAAAAGAAATCCTGCACAGCGGGGAATTCCGGAAAGCGCCACATACCCGCGTATTCCCGGTTTCGATACAGAGCGACGTTGCAGCCTGCAAAGGAGATCTCCCGATTTCTTTCCAAGTAGGCGACTTGTTCTTCCAACCGGTTGGGGTGGGAAGCATCATCGTCGTCCATTCTTGCAATATAGGTCCCTTTTGCCTCCCGCAGACAGCGGTTCAGCTTTTGCGGAAGAGAGAACGCGTCTCCGGGACGAACCAGCAGGATTCGGCTGTCTTTCGCAGCCACATGGTCCAGGTAACGGATGGCTTCTGGTGAGGAACCATCATCGCAGATCAGGAATTCGATCCTGCGGTAGGACTGCTCCAGAATGGACGTAACGCTCCGCTGCAAAGCGGTCGTGTCCTCGCTGCGGTAGTAGGTCCCCATCAGCACAGAGACCAGAAGGCCGCCTGTGTTCATCAACCTGGCTCACTCCCTCCAGCCAATCTGGCACTGCTCCTGATCCAAAAGCCGCTCCACGGCCTGGTCCACCAGCAGGGCGATGTTCCCCTCAATCCCGGCCCTGGTGGCCTGATAGAGCCTTTTGAGGCACCGGGGGTTGCCCTTCTCCTCCGCCACCCGGGCTGGGCCGCACAGCTGCCGGATCATAGCCGTCACGTACGTCCGGCTCATGGGCGTCCCCTCCTTGGTGAGAAACAGGGGCCCGGTCAGGCGGCCGTTTCGCTCCCCGTACTCTATCAGCTCCCGCCGCAGCCCCTCCGGCAGCCGGATCACCTGCCGTACCCGGCTCGTTGTTACGGTCAGCCGCCCGGCTCTCGCCGTCTCCGCCGTCACCTTCGGCAGCTCCTGCACCGTCAGCCCCGTGGAGCCGAACAGCTTCACCAGCAGATACGCCCGCTCCCGCCCAAGGGACCGGGCCGTCTGGAGCAGACGCAGGTACTCCGCCCTGGTCAGCTCCGGCTGGATCTCCGTCTCCGGCTTCAGCTGGCCCGCCAGCTGATACTCCCTGTGCCCCACAAAGTCCAGGTAGGCGTTGCTCACGGAGAGGAAGCTGTTGATGGTGCTGGGGGCGTACCCCTTCTCCACCAGATCCTCCCGCCACCGCTCCAGGGTGTCACGTCGGATGGTCTTGTCCTCCGGCAGCGCCTCGTACAGATACCGCAGTCCCCGCCGGTACCACTGCAAGGTCCCCTCCACGCGGCCCTCCGCCTCGCAGGACGCCAGAAACGCCTCCATCTCCTCCGGCCTCATGAGCGCTCCGGTATCCGCAGCCCGCTGGCTGTGCTGCCGGCTCCTGTGGGAATACTGCTTTGTCTGCGCCATGCTGGCCGCCCTTTCATCATAAAATGTATAAGTTGTCCCTGTGCAGGCGAAAAAAGAGTCGTCTCCAGGGAAAAAAACAAAGACTGTAGCTATAGTAGCACAAAGAAATCGGATTTGCAAGTCCTATTTCCCCCCTTTGCGCATAGCAAATAAAACCGGTCGAACCAAGGAGTTTGTCCGGCTTATGTCCGCACGCCCTTTTTTTCTCTTTCCATGGGAAATACGATATTTTTTCAGCCGTCCCTCCTGCTTTCAGCGGACCATTGGCAGAAAAACAGGCAATCTATACATTTTGTCTATTCCGCTGGTCAGGAAATCAGTCCCAGCCGGTCCATCTGCCGGGCGTGCTCCGCGCCGGTGGACATCAAATAGATGCGGGTAGTCTCTATACTGGAGTGGCCCAGCACGTCCGCCAGCTTGACCACGTCCCGGCAGGCCCGGTAAAAGGTTCGGGCGAAGAGGTGGCGCAGGTTGTGGGGGAACACCTTGGAGGGCGCCACGCCCGCCTTGGCGCACAGGCTCTTCATCTCCGCCCAGATCTGGCGGCGGGACAGGCCCCTTCCGCTTCTGGTGAGAAAGATCTCGCCGGAGGCGATTTTTTGCTTTTTGGCATATTTCTCCAGCTTCCGGCACAGCTTCCCCGGCAGCAGGATGGTGCGCACCTTCCCCTTCAGGGAGATGTCCGCCCGGCCCGCCGCCACGGCCTCCGCCGTGATGCAGCGCACCTCCGAAACCCGGATGCCCGTGGCGCAGATGGTCTCAATGAGCAGGGCCAGCCGCGCCCGTCCCGCGCTCCAGGCCGCCTCCAGCAGCCGCCGGTACTCGGACCTTGTCAGCTCCCGCTCCGGCCCTCGAAAGAGCCTGCGCTGAATCTTCAGGTACTTCACCCGGCACTCCGGACGGCGGAGGAAGGTCAAAAGCTTGTTCAGCGCCGCCAGCTTGGAGTTCACCGTCTCCGGCTGAAGCCCCCGCTCCCGCAGCCCCGCCTTCCAGCCAGCCGCCGCCTCCTTGCTGAGAGCTCTCGAGCCCAGCCACACCGCGAAGGCGCCCGCATCCCGCATATACTTCTCCACCGTCCCCCGCTCCCGCTCCTCGTCCTCCAAAAACCTGCGGAACGCCCGCAGCTGCGCTCCGGTAATTTGCAATTTACGCATAGTAGCAGCCTCCTCACATGCAGTTTTCGCCCCACTATTGTACCGGACGTTTCCCCATATGTAAAAGTCTGCTTCAGCTGGCATCGTTCCCCCGCCTCCGGCAGGGGATTGCCCCTTGCGGGGACGATGCGTTTGTGATAAAATAGCGGCCATGAGGCAAAACGGAGTTTTGCCGAAAAAAGTTTTTCTTTTTGATTCTTTTTCTTTGTCCGCAAAGAAAAAGAACGGTGCCCCCCCAACCTGTCAGTTAGTAAAGGAGGAAAACGCCCTATGAACAGCTGTACCGACTGTCTCAGCCGCGGCACCTGCCCCAGCGCGGACAAGCCTATGGAGGAGTACATCCGCCGCCTGCCTCTGGAGACGGCCCACCACCGGGTGGAGGGCCAGTCCACCAAGTGCGGCTTTGGCCTCCAGGGAGTCTGCTGCCGCCTGTGCGCCAACGGCCCCTGCCGCGTGACACCCGACGCGCCCCGGGGCATCTGCGGCGCCAGCGCGGACACCATCGTGGCCCGAAACTTTCTCCGGGCTGTGGCCGCCGGCTCCGGGTGCTACATCCACGTGGTGGAGAACACCGCCCGGCAGCTGAAAAATACCGGGCTCCACCGGGACAAGCTCCGCAGTGAAAAGGCCCTGAACCACCTGGCGGAGCTGCTGGGCGTTGCCGGGGAGGACAAGTACGACCTGTGCGTGAAGGTGGCGGACAAGGTCCTTTCCGACCTCTACCGCCCGGAGTACGAGGGTATGGAGCTGGTGGAGAAGCTGGCCTACGCCCCCCGGGTCAAGCGCTGGCGGGAGCTGGGCATCCTGCCCGGCGGCGCCAAGGGCGAGGTGTTCAACAATATTGTCAAGACCTCCACCAACCTCAGCTCCGACCCGGTGGAGATGCTCCTCTCCTGCCTGCGCCTGGGCGTCTCCACGGGCCTCTACGGCCTCCAGCTGACCAACCTCCTCAACGACGTGGTGCTGGGGGACCCGGTGATCCGCTCCGCCCCCGTGGGCATGAACGTCATTGACCCGGACTACATCAACATCCTCATCACCGGCCACCAGCACTCCCTCTTTACCTACATCCAGGACCGGCTGCTGGACGCGGACGTGGTGGAAAAGGCCAAAGCCGCCGGGGCCAAGGGCTTCAAGCTGGTGGGCTGCACCTGTGTGGGCCAGGACCTCCAGCTCCGGGGAGAGCACTACACGGAAATTTTTGACGGCCACGCGGGCAACAACTACATCTCCGAGGCAGTCCTCTCCTGCGGGGCCATCGACGCGGTGCTCTCGGAGTTCAACTGCACCCTCCCGGGCATTGAGACCGTCTGCGAGGAGCTGAAGATCAAGCAGATCTGCCTGGATGTGGTGGCCAAGAAGGCCAACGCGGAGCTGATCCCCTTTAATTACGAGACCCGCCAGGCGGACGGGGACCGGATCATCGACGAGATCGTGGCCGCCTACACCGCCCGCCGGGGCAGCGTGCCCATGAACCTCTTCAAGGACCACGGCAACCGGAACACCCTCACCGGCGTCAGCGAGGGGAGCCTCAAGGACTTCCTGGGCGGCTCCTGGAAACCCCTCATCGACCTCATCGTCTCCGGCAAAATCAAGGGCCTGGCCGGGGTGGTGGGCTGCTCCAGCGTGGCCTACGGCCACGACACCCTCACCGCCGCCCTCACCAAGGAGCTCATCGCCAGGGACATCCTTGTGCTCACCGCCGGGTGCTCCTCCGGCGGTCTGGAGAACATCGGCCTCATGACCCCCGAGGCGGCGGAGCTGGCCGGCCCCAACCTGCGGGCCGTCTGCAAGGAGCTGGGCATCCCGCCGGTGCTCAACTTCGGCCCCTGCCTGGCCATCGGCCGGCTGGAGATCGTGGCCACCGAGATCGCCGGGGAGCTGGGGGTGGACCTGCCAGCGCTCCCGCTGGTGCTCTCCGCCGCCCAGTGGCTGGAGGAGCAGGCTCTGGCCGACGGCGCCTTCGCTCTGGCCCTGGGCCTGCCTCTGCACCTGGGCGTGCCGCCCTTTATCACCGGCAGCAAGCTGGTAACCCGGATCCTCACCGAGGACATGGTCTCCCTCACCGGCGGACGGGTGATCATCGACCCGGACGGAAAGAGCGCGGCGGACAAGCTGGAGGCCATTATCCAGGAGAAGCGCAAGGCCCTGAACATTTAAAGGGGGGCAGGGAACATGAAACGGATTTTTATCGACCCCGCCAAGTGCGACGGCTGCAAAAGCTGCACCCTGGCCTGCATGGCCTCCCACCAGGACATGACGCCCCGCCGGGGGACCCTGGAGGAGCTGCGCCAGGTCCTCTACACCCTGGACCTCACCGACCCCACCGTCCAGTCCCGCAACCGGATTGTCTCCGACGGGAAGGGGGGGTACAGCCCACTCTTCTGCCGCCACTGCGACGTACCGGACTGCGCCGGAGCCTGCATGAGCGGCGCGCTGCAAAAAAATCTGGAAACCGGACTGGTGGAGTATAGCGCGGACAAGTGCGCGGCATGCTATATGTGCGTCATGAGCTGCCGCTACGGCGTGCCCGCCGTCACGCCGGATCGGGAGCGGATGATCAAGTGCGACTTCTGCCAGCATCTGGAGGAGGGGCCCGCCTGTGTGCGCTCTTGTCCCAAGAAAGCCATTGAAGTGAGGGAGGTGTGAGCATGGAACGCTTTGTCATCATCGGTGCCGGCGCGGCCGGCATCACCGCTGCCCAGACCCTGCGGGATTTCCGGCCCGAGGACGTGATTACCGTCATCTCCACCGATGAACGGGTCCACTCCCGCTGCATGCTCCACAAGTACCTGGGCCATGAGCGGGACATCCCCGGCATCAATTTCGTGGCTCCGGACTTTTTTGAGAAAAACAACATCTACCACATCCCCTGCCAGACTGTCACAAAAATTGACACCCAGGCCAAGACCGTCTATTATGGCGGCGAGGGCTACAGCGTCCCCTATGACAAGCTGCTGCTGGCCACCGGGTCCGCCTACTTCGTCCCGCCCATCCCCCACTTCCGGGAGGCCCCCAATGTGTTCGGCTTCCGGGACCTCAGCGACGCGCTGAAAATCGACGACGCCTTTGCCAGGGGCAAGCGGGTGTTCATCGTGGGCAGCGGCCTGGTGGGGCTGGACGCCGCCTCCGCCCTCTGCCGGCGGGGCGGGGCTGTCACCATCGCGGAGATGGCCCCCCGGGTGATGCCCCTGCAAACCGACGACTACGCCGCCGGCGTCTACCAGCGGGTCTTTGAGGACCACGGGTGCCGGTTCCTCCTGGGCATCGGGGCCAGCGACGCCGCGGTGGACGGGGAGGGCAACATCACCGAGGTGATCCTCTCCGACGGCCAGCGGGTGCCCTGCGACTTCATCATTATGGCCGCCGGGGTCCGGCCCCGGATTCAGCTGGCCCTGGACAGCGGCATCAAGGCGGAGCGGGCCATTGAGGTGGACGACCATCTGCGGACCTCCGCGCCCGGCGTCTATGCCGCCGGGGACTGCACCGGCCTCTCCGGCGTGTGGCCGGACGCCATGGCACAGGGCAAAGCGGCGGCGGAGAACATGGCCGGCGTGGACACGGTCTACGAGAAGCCCTACCCCTTCAAGAACACCAGCAATTTCTTCGGCGTCACCATGCTCAGCGTGGGGCGGCTGGACCTCACCGAGGGGGCGGAGGTCCTGGTCCACCGGACGGCCAGGGAGTACAAGAAGGCCGTCATTAAGGACGGCCGGCTCACGGGCTACCTGTCCCTGGGGGACATCTCCAACCACGGCCTCTACCTGCACCTTATTAAAAACGGCATCGATATCAGCGGAAAGAAGGACCGGATCTTCCGCCTGACCTTCGGCGATTTCTACGGCATCAACGAGAAAAACGGCGAGTACGTCTATACGGTATAGCAAACCGGCGGTCAGAGCGTTGCTCTGACCGCCGGTTTCATCTAAAATCGGATCAATATAGTAACCGCAGTCAAAAATCGGCAAAGCTTAGGGCCGCCCCAGCCTAAGCCGCGCAGAGCGCGGCCCACGGGGCGGAGCCCAACTTTTACTCGCTCTCAACTGTGGCCACTATACCAGCAGGCCTGTGTCCCCGCGGGCCCCGTCCATTCCAAAGGATCCATCCGCTCTATTTTATGAGACGGGCGCAGTTTTGCCGGTTTTCCAGTTGCGGGAACGGAAAAACTATAGTATAATAGGCGGGATACTGGGGAGGGATGGGACATGATTTTGGAGACACGGCGGCTCCTTCTGCGGGAGATGACCCGGGAGGACTGCCCCGCCCTGTGCGCAATCTTGCAGGACCCCCAGGTGATGTACGCCTATGAGCACGCCTTCTCCGACGAGGAGGTGCGCCAGTGGCTGGACCGGCAGCTGACGCGCTACGCCCGCTATGGCTTCGGCCTGTGGGCCGTGATTGAGAGGGCTTCCGGCCAGCTCATCGGCCAGTGCGGCCTCACCATGCAGGACTGGTCCGGCCGGGAGGTGCTGGAGATCGGCTATCTCTTCCGTCGGGACCGCTGGCATCGCGGCTTCGCCATTGAGGCCGCCTCCGCCTGCAAGGCGTACGCCTTTGAGACGCTTTGCGCCCAGGAGGTGTTCTCCATCATCCGGGAGAACAATCTCCCCTCCCAGCGGGTAGCCCTGCGCAACGGCATGTCCGTTGTGGGCTCCCTTACCAAGCACTACTACGGCACGGACATGCTCCATCTGGTATTTGCCGTGAGGAATTCAACAGAGAGGAATTGAGCCTATGACCACCGATACCGCCTATTTTGACGCCATGGAGGCGAAGATCCCCCGGGGGAAGGTCCGCACCCGCTTCGCCCCCTCCCCCACGGGCTACATGCACGTGGGCAATCTGCGCACCGCCCTCTACACCTGGCTCATCGCCCGGAGCCAGGGGGGGACCTTTCTCCTGCGCATTGAGGACACGGACCAGGGCCGGCTGGTGGAGGGCGCTACAGATATCATCTACCGCACTCTGGCCGAGTGCGGCCTCTCCCACGACGAGGGCCCCGACGTGGGCGGCCCCGTGGCCCCCTACATCCAGTCAGAGCGCCGGGACACCTACGGGCGGTACGCCCGGCGGCTGGTGGAGCTGGGCCGCGCCTACTACTGTTTCTGCGAAAAGACGGAGAGCGAGGAGGATTCCGGCGACTTTGACCGGGCGGCGGACCCCTGCCGCTCCCTGACGGAGGAGGAGGTCCGCGCCAGGCTGGACGCCGGGGATCCCTACGTCATCCGCCAGCGGATTCCCGAGGGGGGGAGCACCACCTTCCACGACGCCATTTTCGGCGACATCACCGTGGAGAACGCCGCCCTGGACGACCAGGTGCTCCTCAAGCGGGACGGCCTGCCCACCTACAACTTCGCCAACGTCATCGACGACCACCTCATGGGCATCACCCACGTGGTCCGGGGCAGCGAGTACCTCTCCTCCGCCCCTAAGTACGACCTGCTCTACCGCTCCTTCGGCTGGGAGGTGCCCGCCTACGTCCACTGCTCCCCGGTGATGCGGGACCAGCACAACAAGATGAGCAAGCGCCATGGCGACCCCTCCTACGAGGACCTGAAGGCCCAGGGCTTTCTCACCCAGGCCATCCTGAACTACGTGGCCCTTCTGGGCTGGAGCCCCCGGGGGGACCAGGCGGAGCGGGAGGTGTTCTCCCTGGAGGAGCTGACGGAGGTCTTTGATATCGGCGGCATCTCCAAGTCCCCGGCCATCTTTGATCTGGAGAAGCTGACCCACTTCAACGCCCTGTACCTCCGGGCCATGACGCCGGAGGCCTTCCACGGGGCGGCGGAGCCCTATATCCGTCAGACAGTAAAGAATCCCGCCCTGGATACCCGCTCCATCGCCGCCCTGCTCCAGGCCCGGTGCGAGCGCCTGACGGAGATCCCGGAGAAGGTGGACTTCTTCCAGACCCTGCCGGACTACGGCGCGGACCTCTTTACCAACAAGAAGTCCAAGACCGACGCCGCGGTATCCAAGGCCATGCTGGAGGCCGCGATTCCCGCCCTGGAGGCTCTGGAGGACTGGGAGCAGGAGGCGATCCACAACTGCCTCACGGAGCTGGCCGCCAGGCTGGAGGTCAAAAACGCCACTCTCATGTGGCCGGTGCGCATCGCGGCGGCGGGCCGGGCGGTTACACCCGGCGGCGCGGTGGAGATCTGCCGGATCCTGGGCCGGGAGGAGTGCCTGCGCCGCCTGCGGCTGGGCCTGGAGAAGCTCTCATGAGGGGAGTACGGGATCAGTTTCTCCTGTTGGGCGAATTTCTGCGCACGGACTTCCGCCGCACGCTGCTGTATACCACCCTGGGCCTGCTTCTGACCGTCGGCGTGGGGGCCGGCTTGGCCTGCCTCTCTCCGGAGCTGGTGGAGCGGATGGTTCTAAGCTTTCAGGCGCAGATCGAGGCCAAGGGCGTTGTAGACCAGGCGGGGGAGCTGTCCGTGTTCGCCCTGCTGCAAAACAACTGGACCGCCATGCTCATCCCCGCCGTCTACGGCTTTATCCCTTTCCTCTTCCTGCCGGCGGTCAGCCTCCTGGCCAACGGCACCCTGATGGGCATGCTGGGAGCCTGGTACCCGATGCACGGTGTCTCCCTGTGGATCTTTCTGGCGGGGATTGCGCCCCACGGCATCTGCGAGCTGCCGGCCCTGGTGCTGTCCATCGCCTGCGGTCTGTACCTGTGCCGGAACATGTGCCGCCTGGTGGTGGGCAGCGAGAAGCGCGTCCCCCTGGTGGAGCTTCTCAGCGACCTGCTGCGGGTGCTGGTGCTGCTGGTGATGCCCCTGACCGTGGCGGCAGCGTTTCTGGAGTGCTACGTGACGCCGGTCTTTATGGATTTTGTCCTCCGATAGGCGGCTGTTTTTAAGGGTCTTTGGCTGTTCGCCAAACCGCCCACATGGGTCGAAAAGAGCGCCGGGCACTCCCTGTCCCGGCGCTCTGATTGTTCCCTACCCGTCCTGCGCAAAGAGGGCATTGTAGTCCACCTGCAAAACCTCCGTCAGCTTGTCGATCTCATAAACGGAGAGGCTCCGCCGTCCGTTCTCCGCCTTCCAGATCATTTCGGAGGTGATGTCGCATCCGACGGTCTGCAAGCGGGCGGCCAGCTCCTTTTGGGACAGCCCCCGCTGCATACGGTAGTATTTGACCTTTTGTCCGATATTCCGGTGTTTCGGCGTACTACGGTTCATGCTGCTCTCCATATATAGAGGATTCTTATCTTGATTATATGGAGTATTTGTGTTAATAATATCCATATATAGATATGGAGGTAAAAACAGCTATGAATGAGGATTTCCGCGCAAAGCTTTTAAAGACATACGGCATCTGCTGCATTATCCGTCAGCCCGCCAGTTCAAACCTGCGGAACATTGCGAAAATTATTGACACCCAGCAGAGTGACCGGGAGTGCATTAAGGCGCTCAAGGAGTATCTGCTGTTGTGCGGGATATCTGTAGGGGGCGTAGACCTTGATTTTTGTGGCTGATCTTCTCCACCAAAAACGCAGAAGAGAGAGCCGGACGGGGGATTGCTCCCTCGCCCGGCTCTCTCTTCATGGGGGGCTGGTGTGATCTATTACCCGATCAGGGCGGCGGTAAGGGCCCGGCAGATGGCCGCGCACAGCTCAGCGCGGGTCATGGCCTGGTCGGGGCGGAAGGTGCCGTCGGGATAGCCGTTGATGACGCCCAGTTCCGCCATGACGGCAACAGCGCTGTCGTCGGTGTCGGCAAAGGGGGACTCGCCCTCGGAGGTGAGCTCCAGCACCTCGGCCATCATCTGGCAGAACTCCAGGCGGGTGATGTTGGAGGGATCACCCACCGCCTCGCCGGCCAGAATCTCCATGGTCAGATCCCAGGTAGCGGCCTCCAGGGGACGGAAGGTGCCGTCCTCATAGCCCTGGATGACGCCGGCGGAGGCCAGCAGCATCACTTCGCCGTAGAACCAGTTGTTCTCGCCCACATCGGAGAAGGCGACCTGGGGCTGCTGCTGCATCTCCTCCATGGCGGCCTCCATCTCGGCCAGGCGGTTCTCCAGATCCAGGTCGTTCCACAGCCGCTCAGAGAGCTCCGCCATGTACGCCGGGTCCATGGGATTGCCCAGGCCGGCCTCGGCCAGACTCTCCTGGAAGCTGTACTCGTAGGGCAGGGCGGTGAACTGGAGGTAGGTGTCTACCACGTCGTTGTACTCGCCCTCCAGGGTGTCCAGATAGAGCTCCAGGGCCACGGGGGAGGACACGCCGTAGCTGATGTAGTAGCAGGGGGCGGTGAAGTTGTGGTTGATGTCCACCCAGCTGTACATCTCGGTCCGGGGGTCGTCGGCATCCACCATGCCGTACTCGCCGCAGAGCTGGCGGTATTTCTGGTTGATCTGCTCCAGGGTGACGTCCTCGGTGGTGTAGACATAGAGCTGGAGCTCGTCGTAGAGGGCACCGTCGGAGATGGCGCTGACCAGGTTCATCAGTTGGAAGTCCAGCACAAACTGGCCGCCCTCGCCGAAGATCTCGGGGTAGAAGTGGGCGAAGAGCAGCTCCAGGCCCTGGGAGTGGCACTCGGCCAGGTCGATGCTCTTGCTGCCGTCGTTCCAGCCGCAGGGCTGATAGTAGTAGTTGTTGTAGTGGCCAAACTCGTGGACAGCGGTGGTGAAGTCATAGACGTTGCCGTTGGGGGTGTTGAAGTAGAAGGGGGCGCCGTAGCTGTCCAGGATGGTGGTAAAGCCGGAGCCATCCTTGTTCTCGCCCACGCCGCTGTCAATGAGGCCGTGGCCGCGCATGTAGTCGAAGGCCTCCAGCAGCTCGCTGGAGATCTGGCCCACGTAGGGCTCCATCATATCCAGGGCGATGTCGCCGGTGTAGTCGCCGAAGAGGATGTTCTCGTTGGTCTCGTCGTAGCGGCCGAAGCTCCACAGCATGTACAGGGCGTCGTAGATGTCATAGAACCCGTTGTCCTTGACGGCCTGGTGGAAGGAGGCGGCCTCCTCGGGGCTGAAGTCCCGCTGGTAGATCTCCTCGTAGGCGTACTCGGCGTAGTTCTCGTAGCCGTAGCTGACGGCAGTAGCCTGGCGGACCTTCAGCAGCTCCAGGTAGATCTCGCCCAGCACGGCGTTCTTGTTCTTGGCGATGGTCCGGGATACCTCGGTATAGGTCTCCTGGTCCACCTGGCCGGAGAGATAGGCGGCGTAAATGGAGTCGTCGTCCCACTCCTCGCCCTCATATTCGGCGGTAAAGACCTGGTTGTTGGCCTCGCCGTACTGGATCTCCAGCTCCGTCTCCTGCTCGGAGAGGGCCACCTGCTCCTCGGTCATCGGCTCGTAATTGGTGTAGTACTCGATGTCCTCCTCGGTCAGCTCCTCCTTCAGGAAGCCACCGCAGGGGGAGGCCAGCAGGTTCTTCATCATCAGGCTCAGAGCGTCGGGAACGGTGTCCAGGGTGGAGGAGGCGTAGCGGAAGTCGTCCTGGGCCTGCTTGTCCATGACGTCCTGGCTGCTGCGGATGTTGGCCAGGCGGTACATGGTGATGAGGTCCAGATAGCGGTCCATCAGGGGATAGAAGGCCTCCTTGACGGCCTCGGCGTTGGCCGCGTCTCCGGCCAGTTCCTCCAGGGCGGCGATGTCCGCCAGGAACTGGTCCGTGTCAATGCGCTGGAACTCCATATCCTCGAAGTTCACGTCCGCGTGGGTCTGGTCGGTGAAAAAGTCCGTCTCCCGAACATCCCCCTCCTCCGCAGCCAGGGCCGCTGGGCAAAGAGCCAGCAGCATCGCGAAGGTCACCAGCAGGGATAAAAGTTTTTTGCCCATGATCTCATCCTTTCCTAATGCAATTCCGGGGCGCTCCCCGGCGGAAAAGCCAGCGGCAGAGGAGGGCGGCCACGCCGCCGCCTCCAATGAAGCCCAAGCTCCGTCCCCTGGGACGGAGCTTGGGGGTCCCCCCAAGCCTGCGGCGGGTTGACCGCCCTGATCTGGTACTGGTTTACAGTTTGGATTATACTAAAGTCAGGCAGGATTTGCAAGAGCTAATCCGTCTCTTTTTCCAGAAATCTGTTGAAACAAGCTCCTTCATTTTGTTATAATGTCCCCATATCATCAGAACATGCGGAGGGAGAGATCTATGCTGCGGATTTGGATGGGCCGGGCCAATACGGGGAAATCGGCCCGGGTGCTGGAGGAGATTTGTTCCCGGGGTGTCCCGGCGCTGCTGCTGGTTCCGGAGCACGCCACCCACCAGGCGGAGCTGGATCTGTGCCGGGCCTGCGGGCCGGGGGCCAGCCGGTTCGCGGAGGTGCTGAGCCTGCGCCTGCTGGCCCGGCGGGTGCTCTCCCGGACCGGCGGCCTGGCCGGGGAGGCGCTGGACGCCGGGGGAAAGCTGCTGCTCATGCAGCTGGCCCTCCAGGAGGTGGCGGGCCAGCTGACGGTGTACGCCAAGCCCAGCCGCAAGGCCCCTTTTCTGGCGGAGCTGGCGGCGCTGTGCGACGAGCTCATCGCCTGCCGGGTCCCGCCGGAGGCCCTGGGGGAGGCCGCGCCGGCTCTGGAGGGGGTGAGCCGGGAGAAGGTGGGGGATCTCTCCCTCATCTACGCGGCCTACCTGGGCCTTCTGCGCCGGGACGGCGGCGCACGGCAGGACCTGATGGAGAAGCTGCTGGAGAATTTGGCGGACTCCGGCTACGCCAGGGACAGGGCGGTGTATCTGGACGGCTTCACCTACTTCACCGCCCAGGAGCTCTCCCTCATCGCCATCCTGCTGCGGGAGGCGGAATCGGTCACCGTGACGCTGCCGGGGGACGCCGGCGGACTGGAGGCCTTCAGCCAGAGCGTGCGCGCCCGGGACCGCCTGGTCCGTCTGGCGGCGGCCTCCGGCGTGGACTGCCGGGTGGAGGAGCTGCCCCTCCCGCCGCCCCGGACCGCCCTGGAGCACCTGAGCGCCTCCCTCTTCGGCCCCCTGCGCCCCTGGGAGGGGGACTGCTCCGGCGTCGCGGTCTGCCGGGCGGACAGCCTCTTCCAGGAGGTGGAGTACGCGGCCTCGAAAATTCTCGCCCTGGTGCGCTCGGGGGCGTACCGCTTTCGGGACATCGGCGTGGCGGCCCGGAACCTGGACGAGTACGCGGCCACCATTGAAAACGTCTTTGAGCGCTACGGGGT
The DNA here is from genome assembly GCA_949878425.1 of uncultured Oscillospiraceae bacterium. Classification (GTDB taxonomy): domain Bacteria; phylum Bacillota; class Clostridia; order Oscillospirales; family Oscillospiraceae; genus Pelethomonas. The sequence goes on along the minus strand of CATLAL010000009.1, from coordinate 8,653 downwards.
GCCGGTCTACCTCAGCCGCCGCAGCGACGTGCTGGAGAAGCCGGTGCTGAGCCTGCTGGCGGGGGCCCTGGACGCGGTGGCGGGGGGCTATGAGTACGAGGACATGTTCCGCTGGCTGAAAACGGGCCTGGCGGGCCTCACGGACAGCCAGTGCGACAAGCTGGAGAACTACGCCATTGCCTGGGACATCCACGGGTCCATGTGGGTCCGGGAGGAGGATTGGACCGCCAACCCGGACGGCTGGCGGGAGGGCTTCACCCCCGCCCAGGAGGAGGCCCTTTTGGAGCTCAACGCCCTGCGCCGCCGGGTGGCCGGCCCGCTGGGGCGGCTGGCGGCAGGCCTCCGGGAGCGCCCCGGGGCCCGGGGAAAGCTGGAGGTCCTGTGGGCCTTTCTGGAGGAGCTGGATCTGGCGGGGCAGCTGGAGGAGCGCACCACCCGGCTGGAGGAGCTGGGGGAGCTTCAGCGGTCCCAGGAGTACAGCCAGCTCTGGGAGCTGCTGTGCGCCGTCATGGACCAGTTCGCGGACATCCTGGGGGACGCCCCCCTGGACACGGAGGAGTTTGCCCGGCTTTTGAAGCTGGTGCTCACCCAATACGACGTGGGCTCCATCCCCGCCTCCCTGGACCAGGTCCAGGTCTCCCAGATCACACGCAACGACCGCCACCAGATCCGAGTCCTCTTCCTCATGGGGGCCAACGACCATGTGCTGCCGGCGGTCCAGACCGGCGCGGGCCTCCTCAGCCGGGAGGACCGCCGCCAGCTGCTGGAGACCGGCATCGAGCTGGCCCCCAGCGGCGCGGAAATCTTCCACATGGAGCTATTGAACCTCTACGCCGCCCTGGCCCAGCCCAGGGAGCGGCTTTTCGTCACCTGGCCCGCCGCCGGGCCCGACGGTGCGGCGCTTCGCCCCTCCTTTGTGGTGGGACGCCTGAGAGCCCTGCTGCCCGGCGCGGAGGAGGCGGCGGCGGACCGGTCCTGCCGCCTCACGGCCCCCATTCCGGCCCTGGAGCTGGCCGGCGGGGAGCGGGGGGGGGCGCTCTGGAACTACTTCGCCTCCAGCGGACGCTGGGGCGGCGCTCTGGCGGCCATGGACCGGGCGGCCCAAATGACCCGGGGGCGGCTCTCCCCTCAGGCGGTGGAGACCCTCTACGGCCGCTCCTACCGCATGAGCGCCAGCCGCATCGACCAGGTCAACTCCTGCCACTTCGCCTACTTCATGCGCTACGGCCTCCGGGCCAGGGAGCGGACCCCGGCGGGCTTTGACGCCGCCCAGGTGGGCACCTTCCTCCACTATGTGCTCGAGCACGTCACCCGCTCGGCCATGGACCGGGGGGGCTTCGCCCAGGTGGGGAAAAAGGAGCTGGAGGAGCTGCTGGACGGCGTGATAGAGCAGTACATGGATGCCGCCATGCCCGGCTTCGACGGCCGGGACGCCCGGTTTAAGTACCTCTTCCGCCGCCTGCGCAAGACCCTGCGGATGATCGTGGAGAACGTGGCCGAGGAGCTGAGTCAGTCGGACTTCGTGCCCATGGCCTTTGAGCTGGGCTTCGGGGAGGACGGGGCGCTCCCCGCCATCTCCATCCGGGCCGGCGACGCCGCCCTCACCGTGGCGGGGAAGGTGGACCGGGTGGACGGGTGGCTGAAGGACGGCCGGCTGTACCTGCGGGTGGTGGACTACAAGTCCGGAAAAAAGGCCTTTGACCTCAGCGACGTCCGCTACGGCCTCAACATCCAGATGCTGCTCTACCTCTTCACCCTGGAGCGGGAGGGGGCGGCCCTCTTCGGCCGGGAGGTGGCGCCGGCGGGGGTACTGTACCTGCCCGCCCGGGACGTGCTGGTGAACCAGCCCAGGGGCGTGAGCCCCCAGGCCCTGCGGGCCGCTCTGGATAAGGAGCTGCGCCGCAGCGGCATGGTCCTGGACCAGCCGGAGGTGCTCCGGGCCATGGAGCACAGCGCCCTGGAGTCCCCCCGGTTCCTGCCGCTCACCCTGGGCCGGGACGGCGGCATCGCAAAGGGGGTGGCCTCGGCGGAGGAGCTGGGAAAGCTGGGGCGGTATGTGGACAAGCTCCTGGAGAAGATCGCCCGGGAGCTCCAGGAGGGCAACATTGACGCGGACCCCCGGGGCCGCAGCGAGCAGGAGAACGCCTGCACCTACTGTGAATTCGCCCCGGCCTGCGGCTTTGCCGACGGGGAGGGCTCGGACCGTCTGGAGCTGATGCGCCCGGTGGATCCGGCGGAGTTCTGGGAGCATGTGGAGCTGACCATCCGGGAGGGAGGAGAGACATCATGAGCGTAGAGCTGACCAGGAGCCAGGAGGAGGCGGCGGCGGACCGGGGGGGGAGCCTTCTGGTCTCCGCCGCCGCCGGCAGCGGCAAGACCCGGGTGCTGGTGGAGCGCCTCTTCCGCCGGGTTCTGGGGGAGGAGGGGGCCGATATGGACGACTTCCTCATCATCACCTACACCCGCTCGGCGGCGGCGGAGCTGCGAAGCCGCATCGCCCAGGAGCTGACGGAGCGGCTGTCGGATTTTCCGGACAGCCGGCGGCTCCAGCGGCAGCTGCTGCTGGTCTATCAGGCGGATATCAAGACCATCGACGCCTTCTGCACCGCCCTGCTCCGGGAGAACGTCCACCTGCTGGACTTCGGAGACGAGCGGGGGCTCACGGCGGACTTCCGGGTGCTGGACGAGAGCGAGGCTATGCTCCTCCAGCGGCGGGTGCTGCCCCGGGTGCTGGAGCAGTTCTATACCGATCTGACCCCCGGGGCGGCGCTTCTGGCGGACGCCTTCGGCTTTGGCCGGGACGACAGCCGCTTGGAGGAGCTGGTGCTGGAGCTCTACGGCAAGGTCCAGAGCCACGCCTACCCGGAGCGGTGGCTGGACGGGCAGCGCGCGGACTGGGCGAGCCTCCCGTCGGACGCCGGGGAGACGGCCTGGGGCCGGGAGCTGCTGGAAAACCTGGGCCGGAAGGCCCGCCACTGGGCGGACATGCTCCAAGGGGGCCTGGCGGCCATGGAGGGGGACGCATCCCTGCAAAAGGCCTACACCCCCGGCTTTCTGGAGGGGATCGCCCAGCTGGAGGAGCTGGCGGAGGCGGCGGACCTGAGCTGGGACCGGGCGGCGGAGCGGATCCCCCGCTGGCCCCGGCTCTCCGCGGCCCGCAAGTGCGCCAGCCCGGAGCGAAAGGACCAGGTCAAGCGGGTCTGGGACCGGTGCAAGAAGGAGATGAACGCCGCCTGCGCCCTGCTGGAGGTGACGGCGGCGGAGGCGGGGGAGGACCTGCGCCGCGCCGCCCCGGCCATGGAGGCCCTGCTGGAGCTGTGCGGAGCCTTCTCCCGGGCCTACCGGCGGGAGAAGCTGCGCCGGAACGCCGCCGACTTCTCCGACCAGGAGCACTACGCCGTGGAGCTGCTGCTGGGGGAGGACGGCGAACCCACCGCCCTGGCGGAGGCGGTCTCCGGCCGGTACCTGGAGGTGATGGTGGACGAGTACCAGGACGCCAACCAGGTGCAAAACTGCATCTTCTCCGCCCTCTCCCGGGGCGGGCAGAACCTCTTCACCGTGGGGGACGTCAAGCAGTCCATCTACCGCTTCCGCCTGGCGGACCCCACCATCTTTCTGGAGAAGTACCGGGACTTCCCGGAGGAGCGGCTGGTCCCCGGCGGGCCCAGGAAGATCCTCCTCAGCCAGAATTTTCGCTCCCGCCGCAGCGTGCTGGAGGCGGTGAACTTCGTCTTTCAGGCCATCATGAGCCGGGAGATGGGGGAGATCGACTACGGCGAGGCGGAGCGCCTCCACTTCGGCGCGGACTACCTCCCCCCCCGGGAGGACTGTGAGACGGAGTTCCACCTGCTGGAGGTCCCCCAGAGCCGGGGCTCGGACACGCCCCCCATCTCCCGCTCCCTGGCGGAGGCCCGGCTGGTCGCGGAGCGGATCAGCCGCCTTTTGGAGGAGGGCTTCCCTGTCACGGACGAGGACACGGGCCGCCTGCGGCCCTGCCGGCCGGAGGACATCGTCGTCCTCATGCGCTCCCCGGGTCCCCGCCTGCGCTGCTACACCCGGGCCCTGGCGGAGCGGAACATCCCCTGCGGCGCGCAGGAGGATGAGGACTTCTTCTCCGCCATGGAGGTGGCGGTGGTCTGCGCCCTGCTGGAGATTCTGGACAACCCCCGGCAGGACGTGCCGCTGATCGCCGTGCTGCGCTCACCCCTCATGGGCTTTACCCCGGACCGGCTGGCTCTCATCCGGGGGAACCACCCGGAGGGCGGGTTCTTCGACGCCCTGGAGGCCAGCGGGGACGGCGACTGCCGGACCTTTCTGACCCAGCTGGAGGAGCTTCGCTCCCTGGCCAAGGACATGAGCGTCCACCGGCTGCTCTGGCGGCTCTACAACCAGATGAACGTCCTGGGTGTGTTCGGGGCCATGGGCGGCGGCGAGAGGCGGCGGGAAAACCTCATCACCCTCTACGAGCACGCCCGGGCCTTTGAGAGCGCGGGGTACAGGGGGCTCTTCGCCTTTGTCAGCCACCTGCGGCTGCTGCTGGAGAGCGGGGAGCAGCCCGCCCCGGCTTCGGGGGCCGCCGGCGCCGGGGTGCGGATCATGAGCATCCACAAGTCCAAGGGCTTGGAATTCCCCATCGTGGTGTTGGCGGATCTGAACAAGAGCTTCAACCCCACGGACCTGCGCCCGCCGGTGCTGGTCCACCCCAAGCTGGGCCTGGGCCCGCTGTACATCGACCTGGACCGGCACATCCGCTACCCCACCGCGGCCCGCCAGGCGGTTGCGGGGCGGCTGAGCCGAGAGATGCGCGCGGAGGAGATGCGCCTGCTGTACGTGGGCATGACCCGGGCCAAGGAGAAGCTGATTCTCACGGCCTCCCTCTCCGGGGCCCAGAAGAAGCTGGCGGATCTGGCGGCTCTCTCCAGTCTGGGCCAGCTAGAGGGGGGCCGCCTGCCGCCGGAGACGGCGGACGGGGCCAAGTCCATGGCGGAGTGGATTCTCCTGCCCCTGCTGCGCCGCCGGGAGGCGGAGCCCCTGCGGGCCCTGGCGGGGCTGGAGGCGGGGGACTGGGGCCTCTCGGAGGACCAGCCCTGGCTGGTGTCCTGCCGGGACGGCGTCCCCTACGGCCAGGCGCCCCCCGCCCCGGGGGAGGCGTCCGGTTCCGGCGGCGGGGAGCCTTTGCCGGTGTACCGGGATGCCCTGGACTTCCGCTATCCCCACCTGGCCGCCGGCGCCGTGCCCACCAAGCTCACCGCCACCCAGCTCAAGGGCCGGGAGAAGGATTGGGAGATCGCGGAGAACACCGTCCAGCCCTACGCCCGGGGGAGCTTCGCCGCTCCCCGGTTCCTGGCGGGGCGGCGGCCCCTGACGCCGGAGGAGCGGGGCACGGCCATGCACCTGGCCATGGAGCACCTGCCCCTGGACGGGGACGGGGCGTCAGCGGTTCAGAAGCTGGCCCAGCGGCGATTGCTGACGCCGGAGCAGGCCCAGGCCGTGGATGTGGAGGCCCTGGACCGGTTCCTCCGCTCCCCCCTGGCAGAGGACCTGCGCCGGGCCCAGCAGGTGGAGCGGGAGTTTCGCTTCAGCCTCCTGGCGGACGCTGCGGACTACTACCCGGAGCTGGCCCCCGGGGAGGACCAGGTGCTGCTCCAGGGGGTGGTGGACCTCTTCGCCGTAACGGACGGGAAGATCACGGTGGTGGACTTCAAGACGGACCGGGTGGCCGGCGAGGCCCTCCGGCAGCGGGCCGCCCGCTACCGCCCCCAACTGGAGGCCTACAGCGCCGCCCTGGAGCGGATCTGGGGCCTGCCGGTGACCCGGCGGGTGCTCTACTTCTTCCACACCGGGGAGGCGGTGGAGCTGGAGGAGCCGTTGGATTGATCCCCTTTTCTTATAGTGACCACAGTTGAAAAGCGGTAAAGTTTCGGGCCGGCCGGGCGGCTTTCCAGCCGCCTAGGCAACGCCCCAGCCTAAGCCGCGCAGAGCGCGGCCCACTAGACGGAGCCCAACTTTTACTTGTTTTTCAAGTGCTTTGACTAGGCGCTGTTTGAAAAATGGGAATATGCCCAATGGCGAGGGATTTTTTCGCCAGACGAAGCCAATTTGACGCCGGAATACTGGATATATTGCAAGGAAACTTGGCAATGCATGGCGGACCCGCCGTTTGGGCATGTTGACATTTTTCAAACAGGCCCTATATCTTTTGGTTCAGCGGTGAATTTTGGGGCTTAAAAATGCCCTGAAACGGTATAGATGTCACTGGCTTTCCGCCAGTGACATCTATACCGTTTCGCTTTTATGAAGATCGCTGGCAAAAAAGATACCGTTTCATCCGGCATAGGAGCGCAAGTGAGCCGCCGTATACGCGCCGCGCCAATCTTCCCCTACTTCAGCCGGAACGCAGCGACCAGGCTCTTGAGGAGGCTGGCCTGGGAGGAGAGCTCCTCGCTGGCGGCGGCGCTCTCCTCACTGGTGGCGGAGTTGGTCTGCACCACATTGGAAATCTGCCCAATGCCCTCACTGACCTGGCTGAGAGCGGCGGTCTGCTTCTCCACCGCCCCCACCACGATGGACATTTGAGAAGTCACGCCCCCGGCGCTGACACTGGTGCGCTCCAGGGACTGGGTCACCTCGCCCACCGCGCTGCTGCCCTCGGACACGGCGGCGATGGAGCCCTCGATCAGGGTCTTGGTGGCCTTAGCGGCCTCGTCGGACTTGTTGGCCAGGTTGCGGACCTCGTCAGCGACCACCGCGAAGCCCTTTCCGGCGGCGCCGGCCCGGGCCGCCTCCACGGCGGCGTTCAGCGCCAGAATGTTGGTCTGGAACGCAATATTCTCGATGGTGGCGATGATTTTGCTGATCTCCTCAGAGGAACTGGATATTTTATCCATTGCCGCGTTAAGCTGCTTGACGTGTTCCATGCTGACGCCCAGCTGGCCGCCGGCCTGCTCCACAAATCGGCCGGCCTCCCCGGTGGCCTGCTCGGTCCGCCTGGCATTTTCGGAGATGTCGCTGATGGTGGCGGAGAGCTCCTCCACCGAGCTGGCCTGCTCCGTGGCCCCCTGGGCCAGAGCCTGGGCGCCGTTGGATACCTGCTCCGCGCCGGAGGACACCTGCTCCGCGCTCTCCCGGATCTGGGACAGGGTGTCGTTGAGCTTCGCCTGGATGCCGTCCAGGGAGGCCTTGATGGATATAAAATCGCCCACGTACTCCTGCTGGGTGGAGGCGGTCAGATCTCCGGAGGCGATGGCGTCCAGAACGGAGGCGATTTCACCGATGTAGGACCGCAGACGCTGGATGGTCCTTTCAAAGATGCGGGCCAGCCGGCCCACCTCGTCATTGGAGTGGATCGCGATGCCGCTCTCTCCTCCGCCGTTCAGGCCCAGGTTGCCCTGCTCCAGGCGGCTGGCCACCTGGGTGATCTCGGCCAGGGGGAAGGAGACGGTCTTTTTCAGATATGCCGTCAAGAAGAAGATGCACACGATAATGACGGCAATGCTCACCAGGGTGGAGCAGACGACTGTCATAACGATTTGACGGTTTGCCTCTGCGGAGGAAATGCCGGCAAAGAGGAGCCCGCTGATCGCCCCGGAGGTGTCTCTGACGGGGACATAGGAGCACAGGTACTGCTCGTTCAGAATGGTTGCCGTACCCACATAGCTCTGCCCCTTTTGCAGCACGATCTCGGACAGCTCGGGGGACAGCGCCGTACCCACCACCCGCTGTCCGTTCTGGATCACGGTAGTGTAGGCCCGCGTATTCCCCTCAAAGATGGTAAACTCACAGCCCATACGGCTTTTCAGCTCATCCAGCAGCTGATTGACATCCTCTGTGCCGTCCGTTTGACTGAGAACATAGCTCAACATATTGGTGCCATTGGTACAACGCTGTTTCAGCATCCCCATTGACAGGGAGCGAAACATAATCACGCACATGCCCACAGCGAATACAACGGAGATCACCTGCATGATGACCACCATATTGCCGACCCTCTTGCCAATGCGGGTCTGCTTTCCCTCCGGGCTCTTTACTGAAGGATTGATTCTTTTCATAGCTGCTCTCTCCGTCTGTCTGTCAGAATTTATAATTGGCACACAGCCACCTGCTATTATACTAAGAGGACACGGTTTTTGCAAGCCATTTTTCCATCCGTCTGACATCTGGCGCAGCCTTTGGGGGCTGCGCCGCCATTGGAGAAGCCCGTTGACCAGAGCAGCACCCAAAAATAATTAAGAGAAGATCGGCGGAACGGGGATCGCATGGCGGCGTTGCCGTCCCGTGGGCCGTCCTTCGGACGGCTTAGGCTGCTAGTGCCCGCACAGCGGGCACTGCACGCTTGACGGGCAACAGCCCGCCTGCGTCCTCCCGTGGGCCGCCCTTTGGGCGGCTTAGGGCTGGGGCGGCCAGAGGGCCGCCTAACGCCGCCTTGCCCTGCAATTCCCGCTCTCGCCTCCTCTTCTCTCATTATCTCTGGGAGCTGCTCTAGTTGCGAATTTTGAGGATGGCGATAAGTTCTCCTTGATACGTTTTCACAAGAGAACATTTGTCAAGGGGGATTTCACCCAAAAGATGAAATCCCCCTGATAAATGGAAATTTACTGAAAAACAGTCCGTTATCTTGTTTTCAAGCGTTCCAAGACCCAGAAAGTGATCGGCT
>CATLAL010000008.1 GCA_949878425.1 uncultured Oscillospiraceae bacterium | reverse complement strand
TAGCCGGTATAGCTGGGCTGCTGAGGCTGATTTACCGGGTCGGGCGGATTGCCGCCGGAGACAGGCGGATTGTCAACCGGCTGGTCCGCCTCGCCGGCCGGGTAGCCGGCAGGCTGATGGGCCTGCTGAACTGGGGCGGGCGGGACGTCCGGCGCCGGGGGAGCCGCCGGCGGCGATACGGGCGCCTGTCTCGCACCGCAGTACGTGCAGAACAGGGCGCCCTCGCCGATCTCCTTGCCGCAGGAGCTACAGAACATCTCTCGTACCTCTCTTTCTCAATCTGTATAGGGCCTATAGGCTCTATCATCTAGATGTGTTATATTTTACCTGATTCGCCAGGTAAAGTCAAGGCAGAGCTGCTGCGGCGCACACCGCCGGGCAGAAAAACCTGCGCGTCCCCCTTGACAAGCCTGTGCAAGGGGTGTATAGTTCATTTTATGAACCAAATAGGAGGTGAGCGGACCGTGCTGGACGAGGAGCTGCTCTCCGTGTGGCTGAAGCTGAGCTGCGTGATTGACAACCAGCGCCTGGTGGAGCGCTCCGGCCCGGACGGCCTGTCCTTCAACGAGGCCCTGGTGTGTGGTCTGCTGGCGGAGGGCAAGTGCCGGACGGCCAGCCAGCTGTGCGCCGCCACCCATATTCTGAAATCCCAGATGAACGCCATCCTATGCGCCCTGGAGCGGGAGGGGGCCGTCGCCCGCCGCCGCTCCGGGGAGGACCGGCGGCAGGTGGAGGTGCGGCTGCTGCCAGAGGGTGCGGCCCGCTACGGGGCTGCCCACCGCCGGGCTCTCGCCATGGCGGACCGGCTGATCGCCGGAATGGGGGAGGAGGACGTACGCCGGCTGCTCCCTCTGCTCCGCCGGGCGGCGGACATTTTTGACTGCATACAGCAGGAGGTATCAACCTATGGGCATTCGCATTCTGACGGACTCGTCCGCCGACTTTAACCCGGCCACCACCAAGCGGCGGGGCGTGGAGGTCGTATCCATGTCCATCCAGTTTGGAAACGCGTCCTTCCTGGACGGCAAGACCATCACCCACGACGTGTTCTACAAGCTGCTCCAGGAGGGCAAGACCAACCCCTCCACCGCCCAGCCCACGCCGGCGGATTTCCTCCGGATTTTCGAGGAGGCCAGGGACGCCGGGGACCAGGTGGTGGCGGTGCTGCTCTCCAGCGTCCTCAGCGGCACCTACCAGAGCGCCGTGATCGCCAGGGGCATGTGCGGCTACGAGCCCATCTACCTGGTGGACAGCCTCTCCGCCACCGCCGGCATCCAGATCCTGGTCAACTACGCCTGCAAGCTCCGGGACAGCGGCCTGCCGGCGGCGGACATTGCCGGGGAGCTGGAGCGGCTCAAGGACCGCATCCGCATTTTCGCGGTGATGGACACCCTGGAGTACCTGCGCCGGGGGGGCCGGCTCTCCGGCTTCCAGGCGGGGTTGGGGGCGGTTACCCGGCTCAAGCCCGTCATCACGGTGCGCAAGGGGGCCGTCTCCATCGCGGCCAAGGCCTTTGGCCTCACCGCTGCGGTCCAGCAGCTCGTCAAATTCCTGGACGCCAACCCGGTGGACGACGCCTTCCCCTCCTACTTCCTCTACTCCGACGACCGGGGCAGGGATGAGCTGCTGCTGCCCAAGCTGAAGGAGCGGGGCGCGCTGCCCCAGAGGCTCCACTACTGCTCCGTGGGACCCACCATCGGGTCCCATATCGGGCCCGGAGCCCTGGGGATGGCCTATATTTTGAGGGGGTAGTCCGGTACTGGGAGTGCCTATCTGCACGGCAGCGCCGGGGGCTGTGGGCCCCGCCGCCCCCGTGGGCCGCCTGCGGCGGCCTTAGCGCTAAAAGCGCCGCTCTGCGCGCCTCACGGGGCCCCCGGCTTCACGGGAGTCCGGGATAGGCCCTCAGCTTCTCAGCCGCTGAGACAAACGCGCCCTTCTGCCACCTTGGCGTTCGTCTGACTCCGCCTGCCGGCCATAGGCGGTTGAAAACCGCCGGGCCTGTCGTTGGGAGAAGCCCAATGACGGCCCAAAGGAAGGGGCGGACCCTCCGTCGGATGTGTGACGGCAGCAAGCATCAGATTACAGGGCAGGGCGCTATGTAGGGGCCGGTGTCCCCACAGGCTCTTATAACGCGGCTGCGGAGGAAGAGGCAGTTCTATCGTCAGCACGCGTCCCAGATGGTTCTACCCCTTCGTGGGCCGGCAGGCGAAGCCGGTAGGCCTCGCTCTAAAAGTACCGCCCCCGTCCTGGGGGTCCGGGGGCACGGCCTCCGGGCTATCGTGCAGACAGGCGTTCGCGGGGCCGCAAGCCCCGCCTCTCTTTCTGTGGACAAATCCCCCTTAGTGTGGTATGCTGAGATATCACCATCAACTGCCGCCAGCCCGCGCCGCGCGCGGGCGCAGAAGAAAGGAAGGGATCCCATGGGCGCTGAGAGCTACACCGGAAGAATCAACCGGAAACTGAGCAAGAAGCTGCGGATTGTGGAGGTGGCCGCCGGCCGGGAGCGGGCGGACCTGGTGCTGAAGAACGCGACCTACGTCAACGTGTTTAGCAACGAGCTGTGCACCGGCGACATCGCCGTGGCGGAGGGGCTCATTGTGGGCATGGGCTCCTACAGCGGGGAGACGGAGGTGGACGCCGCCGGAAGGATCGTCCTGCCCGGCTTTATTGACGCCCACATCCACCTGGAGAGCGCCATGGTCTCCCCCGCCCAGTTCGCCAAGGCCGTGCTGCCCCACGGCACCACCACCGTTGTGACGGACCCCCACGAGATTGCCAACGTCATGGGCACGGACGGCATCGAGTACATGCTCCAGGCCACTGAGGACCTGCCGGTGGACGTGCGGTTCATGCTGCCCAGCTGTGTCCCCGCCACGCCGATGGACGAGAGCGGCGCGGTGCTGGACTACCGGTCCATCGACTCCTTCTACGACCACCCCAGGGTCCAGGGCCTGGCGGAGATGATGAACTACCCCGGCGTCATCGGGGCGGATCCCCAGGTGATTGAGAAGATCGTGGCCGCCCAGGCCCACCACAAGAAGATCGACGGCCACGCCCCCGGCCTGGTGGGGGGAGACCTCAACGCCTATATGGCCGCCGGCGTCTACTCGGACCACGAGTGCTCCGACCTGGCCGACGCCCTCGCCAAGCTGCGCATGGGACAGTTCATCATGATCCGGGAGGGCACCGCCGCCCACAACCTCCAGGCCCTGCTGCCCCTGCTGACCCCCCAGTACGCGGACCGCTGCATGTTCTGCTGCGACGACAAGCACCCCAGCGACCTGCTGGAGAAGGGCCATATAGACTACATCGTCCGGGAGGCCATCCGCCGGGGCGTGGACCCCATCGTGGCCGTCAAGACCGCCTGCCACCACGCGGCCCGGTACTTCCTGCTCAACAACCGGGGCGCCATATCCCCGGGCTATCTGGCGGACTTCGTGGTGATCGACAATTTCGAGAGCTTCCGGATTGAGAAGGTCTTTAAAAAGGGCGTGGAGATGTACGACGGCTATACGGTCCGGGACTTCGCGCCGCCGGAGATCGACCCGGACCTGGTCCGCCGGGCCCACGACACCTTCCACCTGGCCCAGCTCCGGGCGGAGGACTTCGCCGAGGCGCGGCCCCGGGGCATCATCGGCATGGTGCCCGGGGAGATCGTCACCGAGGACAAGGGCTACGCCCAGGGCATCGACACCAGCCGGGACATCCTCAAGATCGCGGTGGTGGAGCGCCACAAGAACACCCGCCACACCGGCATCGGCTACCTCCAGGGCTACGGCCTGGAGCGGGGCGCGGTGGCCACCAGCGTGTCCCACGACTCCCACAACATCATCGTGGTGGGGGCCAATGAGGAGGACATGGCCGCCGCCGTCAACCGGGTGGCGGCCAACCGGGGCGGCATCGTAGTGATGGAGGGGGGCCGGTGCCTGGGCGAGGTGGTGCTGGCCATTGGCGGCCTCATGAGCGACGGCGCCCTGGAGGACGTGAACCGGGACCTGGAGAGCGCCAAGGACGCCGCCTTCCGCCTGGGCGTCAGCCGGGAGATCGACCCCTTTATGACGCTGAGCTTTATGTCCCTCCCGGTAATCCCCACCCTCCGCCTGACCACCCGGGGCGTCATCGACGTGCTGAAACAGCAGTATATTTAAAACCAACGCCCCCGCCCGCTCCGAAGGAGCGGGCGGGGGCGGGTCTATACATCTCGGGCCTAACGCAGGTCCTCCAGGCCCTCTCCGGAGAAGGACTTGAAGTACTGGTAGTAGGGCTCCAGGAAGAGGAAGCCCTCGGTTACCGTGTCCGCCAGCCGGGGCGAGCAGAGCAGGCCGTCAAAGGGCCGGCTGCACCCAATGGAGATGTCCTTTTTGTTGTACCAGGGGGTCAGGAGGGGGGAGGGCTCCCCCTTCTTCCGGGCGTAGTCCTGGCCCTGGAGCTGGAAGGAGCCCTCCCGGGCCAGCCGCCGGGCCAGCTTCTCCAGCCGCCTTGGATTCTCGTCCATATCCCGGCGCATGGCGGCCATGGTCTGGGCGGAGGCGTTCCAGAAGCCCACGCCGTAGCTCCAGCCCTCCGGCGCGATCTCGAACCAGAACACCGGCTGGCGGCTCCATACGTCCCGGTCCGGCCGGATGGTCAGCCACAGGTGGTCCTTATAGGGCCCCTGGCCGTGGAGCCGCCGGGCGTCCCGGTAGATGCGGCACACGTGGAGGTTTAGCCCCAGGTTGGGGAATTTTTCCGTAAAGCGGCCATAGACCTCCTGGCCCAGGTCCACGGTGGGCTGGTAGAGGTGCTGGAGGTACTCCTCCTTGTGGGCGGTGAACCAGTCGCGGTTGTTGTTGAAGCGGATGCCCCAGAGGAAGTCCAGGGTCTTTTCACTGTAGCCGGTAAACATGGTCTCTCTCCTGTTTTTGTGGTTGCTTCCTATCTTACTCCGGCGGGAGGGGGGAAGTCAAGCGCCGCGGCGAAAAAGTTGACTTTTCCCCCCGCCCGTGGTAGCATAAGGAGAAATTTTTCCGCCGCAAGGAGGCGTGATCGTGAAGCTCTTTACCATCAACGCCCATAGCCTCCAGGAGCGAAACTACCCGCGGAAGCTGGAGCAGTTCGCGGAGGGGGTCGCCCGGGAGCGGCCCCAGCTGGTGGCCATGCAGGAGGTCAACCAGACCATGACCGCGCCGCCCGCCGAGGGGGCGCTGCTGGCTGGCTACGTCCCTGCCCCGGGGCACAGCATCCCGGTCCGCCGGGACAACCACGCCGCCCAGGTGGCTGGGCGTCTGCGCTCCGCCGGCCTGCCGTGCAGCTGGACGTGGCTGCCCATCAAGCGGGGCTACCTGCGCTATGACGAGGGGCTGGCGGTGCTCAGCTTGGCCGGGCCCATCGCCCAGACGGACGCTTTCCGCCTCAGCGGCTGCTCCCACTACGCCGACTGGCGGACCCGAAAGGCCCTGGGCGTCCGGCTGGAGGGGCGGGAGGACTGGTTCTACAGCGTCCACTTCGGCTGGTGGAACGACAGGCGGGAGCCCTTTTCCCGCCAGTGGGCGGCGCTGGAGGCGGCCCTGGCGGAGAAGAAAGCGGCGGGCCCCGTGTGGCTTCTGGGGGACTTCAACGCCCCGGCGGAGGTGCGCGCCGAGAGCTACGATCTGATAGCGGCCTCCGGGTGGCTGGACACCTACCGGCTGGCGGGCCGGCGGGAGGGCCGCGCCACCATACGGGGCGCCATCGACGGCTGGCGGGGCCGGATGGGCGGGCGGGACGGCCTGCGGCTGGACCAGATCTGGTGCAGCCGCCCACAGTCCGTGGCTCTGTCCCGGGTCCTCTTCGACGGGGAGCGGGGGCCGGTGGTCTCCGACCACTTCGGCCTTATGGCGGAAACCGTCTGACGCCTCTGAGGCGCCGCTAGTCCGCCTCCACCGGCGGCGTGAGGCTGTTGCGGGATACGAAGTCCGCGAGCATCTCCCGCAGCGGCTCCCCGTCCAGCAGCTCCCGCATGTCCGCATAGTTCGCCGTGCCGGCGATCTGGCTGTCGGCGGCCAGCCACATGTAATACAGATAGCCCTCGCCGTCCTCCGCCAGGTCCATGATGAGCGCTCCGTCCGACCCGCTGAGAAAGTCCGTGAGGGTGGCCTGGTCCCAGCGCATAATGCTCAGCAGCCAGCCGTCCCCGTCCCCCGCCTCATAGGCCTCCCGGTGGTAAATGGCGAAGAGGGTCCCGGGGGTCGGGTCCATGTCCTCCGGGTTGACCACCAGCTGGTCCGCCAGGTCCTGGGGCGCGGCCAGGGTGTATCCGTCCGCAGACCAGACCGCGTCCTGTCCCTCCGGGCTCCGCCCTCCGCAGGCCGCCAGCAGCAGAACCGCCGCCAGTAGCAGAACCGCCGCCAGCAGCGGCACAGCGAGCTTCCGTTTCATAAGCAACACTCCTATTCGGTTTAGGTTGAGTTATACATTCGTATAACAACAGAGATTATACAATTGTATAGTCGCAGATGCAAGTTACAAAGTGGAAACAAAAGTTACAATTTCGCCGTCAACGGCCGGCGCCTGTGGACGCCTTGGATATTGCCGGCGGGGCTGTATCCCTCCGGTTATATATTAAAAACAGTAGGAGGAACCGAACATGAAGAAGCGATTTTTACCCGCCCTGCTGGCGCTGTGGATGGCGCTCTCCCTTCTGCCGGTCCAGGCCCTGGCCGCCGGAGGCGCTGCCAGCTTCGAGAAGGTCAACACCTATGAGGAGGGCCAGTTTACCGACGTGAGCCCAGACGCCTGGTACGCCGGCAGCGTGCGCTCCGCCTATGAGCTGGGGCTGATGACCGGCACCGGCGAGGACCGCTTCAGCCCGGACGGCGCCGTCACCCTGGCCCAGGCGGTGACAATGGCGGCGCGGCTCCACTGCATCTTCTACACCGGCACGGAGAGCTTCCGGCAGGGCGGCTCGCCCTGGTACGCCGTCTATGTGGACTACGCCAGGGAGGCGGGCATCCTCACGGAGGACTACCCGGACTACGGCGCCCAGGCCACCCGGGGGCAGTTTGCCCGCCTCTTCGCCCGGGCCCTTCCCGCCGCCGCCCTGGAGGAGATCAACCCCGTGGCCGACGGAGCCATCCGGGACGTGGGCGCGGACCACGGGAACGCCCCGGAGATCTATCTGCTGTACCGGGCCGGGGTGCTGACCGGCTCCGACGGGGCGTTCCGCCCCTCCGACTCCATCCAGCGGGCGGAGGCGGCCGCCATCGTCACCCGCATGGCGGTCCCGGACCAGCGGGTGAAGCTGCCCGGCGGCGATGACGGCGGCGCACCCGCCTGGGAGGGCGATCCCGCCCTGGACTTTACCCTGGAGCTGCTGGACGGGAGCAGCTTCACCCTCTCGGAGCAGGCCGGAAAGGCGGTGCTGGTGAATTTCTGGGCCACCTGGTGCGGCCCGTGTGTCCGGGAGATGCCGGATCTGGCCCAGCTGTACGCCGACTACGGGGACAGCGATGAGGTGGCGATCCTCCTCATCAACTGCGGGGAGAGCGCCTCCGCGGTGGAGAGCTTCCTGGAGGAGAAGGGCTTCGCCTTCCCGGCGGCCTGCGACGGGGATCTGGCCGTCGCCGCCGCCTATAACGCCAACGCCATTCCCAGAACCGTGGTCTTTGGCCGGGACGGAACGGTGGCGGCGGACTTCGTGGGCGCCCAGAGCTATGAGACCTTCCAGACGGCCATTGAGAGTGCGCTGGAGGACTGATGCTATAGGCAGCACAGTTAGAAATTGGGCTGCGTCCCGCGGGCCGCGCTCTGCGCGGCTTAGGCTGGGGCGGCCTCTGGCCGCCCCAGCGGCCGTTGGGCCGAAGGCCCAATGACGCGAGCAATACCCCGCCGCCCAGGCGGCCCTAAACTTTATTGTTTTTCCGTTTTATTCGCTATTAAGTCAAAGCAAAACCGCCGACCCCGTACGGAGCCGGCGGTTTTGGTTATTTCTGCGCTCATCCCCAGACGGAGAAGGGCTTGCGCTGGCGTGCGTCCTGCTCCTGCTGCTGGGCGTTACTCATCTGGTCCGTGTCGGCCTTGGTGGTGGTGCGGGTGGTGCCGCCGGAGATGAAGGTCTTGCCGCACTCGGGACAGATGTCCGTGTGGAGGGTGACGCTCTGGCTGACCACCTTGCGGTCCTCCCGCTGGGCCTTGGCCTGCTCCCGGACCACGTGCTCGTTCTCGTGGCCCCGGACGGCGGAGGCCGCCAGATCCGGGTCAACCCGGGTGGGGGTCTGGAAGGAGACGCCCATATCGTCGGACCCGTCCTGGTATTTGCGCTTCTCACAGGTCTCGCAGCGGCCCTCCTCCGCGGCCTGCTGGGCGCTCTCCACCCCCGGGGCGGGGCCGGAGGTTTTTCCGGCGGCGTCCTCCGGCGGGTCGGCGGCGTTCTCCTGATAGGGCTGGATGCGCATGCGCACCGCCAGCTCCGCCGGGTCCGCCCCCTCCCGCAGCACAGGGCCCAGAACCACCGGCGCTGTCTCCTTGGAGCCCACCGGCGCGGCCGGAGATACCGGCTGGACCGGCGTCTCCGGGGAGGCGGCCCGCTGGGGGACCAGAACGGCGCTCCGGGCCCCCTGCGCCCCGGCGGCGTGGGGCTGCCGGGCGGACGCGGCGTGCGGAAGGCCGCGGTACATGGCGTAGTTCGCGTAGCTGAAATAGGAGCCAGTGATGCTCCCGACCATAGCTCTCACCTCTGATAAATTTTATGATAGTATGGAGCGAAGGGATCAGGCGGCGCGCGGAATGGGCGCCGCGCGGGAGGCCGGCGGCTATCTCTTGCGCTGGCGCTTCTCCTCCCGAAAGACGTAGTTGCGCAGCTGGTTTTCGGAGCGGGCGGAGAGGTTGATAAATTTGCAGCCATAGCCGTACAGAGGCTGATTGGGCCGCTTGGTGAGATCGTCCACCCGCAGAATGCGGGCCTCCAGACGGATGGTCTCCCCGGTCTCGTGGAAGTCAAACCAAAACCTGCGCCCCTCGGTGAGGGCCAGATCGGTCTGTAGGTACACGCCGCCGGCGCTGATGTTCTGCACCGTGGAGGGCCAGCCCTCCGGGGGGACGTAGACGCTGTCCCCCGGCTGCCTGGAGACGTGGAGCATCATCCGCACGACCACAGGCACCTTCACATCCTCCCGGCGCTGCTCCTGGGCGAGCTGCTCTAGGACCTGGCAGCGCAGAGAGCACATCTGGTCCGGCAGCGGCAGAGGGGCCGACAGGGTGCACCGGCAGGTCAGCTTTCCCATGGCGGGATCATAGAAGATGATCTTGAAATCCTCCTGAGCCCGGTAGTCCATGGACCGGGGGACAACCACCAGAATGCTGCCCAGAGGGCCCAGGGAGACGGCGGCAGTGCAGAGGAAATTGTTGCTGTCGCCAAAAATTTCCGCTTTTTTGCAGTTTTCTAAAAAAACCATGCATGGCCTCCTTGTCATTCCTTCCGTCCGCCGGAGGCGGCGCACGGCGCGGACTATGTGGTATGGTTCTATTATATCGGAAATGACCGGCCCTTGCAATGGGATTTTTCAAAACTTCCGCTTTTTTTCCGCAACGGAGGCGGGGGAGGGACAGGGGATTTTTCCGGATTCTCCAAAAAATTTCCGGAAGGAAAGTTATTTTTTTGATTTGTGGTCCGATAGAAACAGTATAAACAAGTTGGAATTCCCCATGTGCGCCGCTGCCCCGGAGCCATGGGCACGGAGAATTTGGAGGTCAACCAACATGCTGATCACAGGACCGGAGGGCTATCTGCCCATTCTAAACAAGACCGTGCGGGCCCCGGCTACGGGGGCCGCGGCGCGGTCGTGCCGCATAGACGGGCGCTACGACAACTATACGGCCTCCGCCGGCGCGTCCCAGGAGACCAGCTTCCGGGACGCGGTGGCCACTCTGGCCTACCAGGTGCGCACCAACACCACCACCGGAAAGATTCAGGAGCTGCGCCGCCAGGTCAGCGCCGGGGAGTACCAGATCTCCCCCAGGGAGGTGGCGGCCCGGATGCTCCTGATGGAGGAGGGCGAGTGATGGCGGCCTGGCAGGACTACCTCGGGCTGCTGGAGAGCCTGACGAAAACCATTGAGGAGCTCACGGACATTGAGCAGAAAAAGACAGGCGCTGTCACCAAGGGCGACCTGGACACCGTGGAGGCGTGCATGAAGCGGGAGCAGGCCCTGAGCATGGCCCTTCGGGGCCTGGAGCAGAAGCGGAGCAAAATGCTCTCGGACTTTGGCCTGGGGGACGTGCCTCTGCGGGGCCTCATGGACCACTGCCCGGCGGGCACGGAGAAGGAGACCAAGCGGATCAGCGAGACCCTGCGGCGCAAGTACGAGATGTTCCGCACCGCCTCCGACGTGGCCCGGGACACCCTGGAGTGCAGCCTGCGGGGCATTGAGCGGATGATGGCCGCCAACAATGGCGGCGAGCCCCTTCAGGAGGGGCCCCCCCGCCAGGCGGACTTCCGGGCCTGAGCGCCCGCGGCGCATACGTATCTATCGATCAATAAGGAGAGTTTACAATGGCTATTATCGGCACATTTGGTTCTTTTACCGCCGCGCGGATGGGGATCTACGTCTCCCAGTCCTCCCTCAACGTGACGGGCAACAACATCGCCAACATCAACACCACCGGCTACACCCGCCAGCGGGCGGACATCTCCAGCCTCTACTCCACCGGAGAGGCCCGCTACGCCAACGGACTGGACCTCAACATCGGCTACGGCGCCCTCGTTGAGAGCGTCTCCCAGCTGCGGGACCCCTATCTGGACATCCGCTACCGCAACGAGAACGCCAGCCTGGGCGCCGCCGAGGCCATGCAGAAGGGGCTGGACCAGATCGCCCACATCCTGGACGAGGTGGGCCGGGGCACCGGCGACAAGGAGGGCTTCGGCGTCATCGAGGCCCAGTTCAACGACTTCTCCAAGCAGATGAACAACCTCCTCAACCTGGTGGGACAGAAGGAGTACGACAACCTGGCCCGGGTCTCCGCGGACACCCTGTGCAAGCTCTTCAACAGCGCCGCCAAGGAGCTCGACGAGGTCCATGAGAACGAGGTGGGCTACCTGGAGGAGTCGGTGAAGACCGTCAACGGCCTGCTCACCCAGATCCGGGACCTGAGCGAGCAGATCCGCAACCACGCCATCTACGGCGACAACGCCCTGGAGCTGCGGGACGCCCGCAACGTGGCCATCGACAAGCTCTCCTCCTACATCAAGGTGGACGTTACCTACTCCATGGAGAAGATCGACCAGTACACTGAGGTGGAGAAGCTCACCATTACCATCCCCGGCACCAAGGACCCGGATACCAAGAGCAGCAACTTTAACAAGCCCATCAAGCTGGTGGACGGCGTTTACGCCTCGGAGCTGAGCATTGAGCAGCACCTGGAGGAGAACCCGGACTATGTGGCGGGGGCGAAGAAGTATCTGGACGCCGCCGGCAACGAGACCGACGACGCCACCGACCCGGTCACCGGCGCGGACAATGAGCTCAACCCCGCCTTCTTCCAGTACTTGGATCCCTACGGCAACCTGACCAACAGCGAGGACGAGGCCAACGTCATCTACGACGACAAGTTCCTCATGAAGCTGGCCCCCCTGGTGGATAAGCATGACCGCTACATGCGGGATGAGAAGACCAAGCAGGAGCTGAAAAACGAGACCCCCCTCAACGACATGGACCTCTACGGCTCCATCCAGGCCATCCGGGAGATTTTGACGGAGGAGGGCGAGTTCGCCAGCGCGGAGGACCTGGGTACCAGCACGGACCCCAACGCAAACCCCCGCTACGCCGACGGCAAGGCCAGCACCAAGCGGGGCATCCCCTACTACCAGAAGGCCCTGGACAATCTGGCCCAGATGTTCGCCAAGACCCTCAACAGCGTGAACCTGCCCACCAAGTACGCCGCCGCCGTGGACGAAAACGGCAACGTCACCGAGTACAAGGACCTCACCTATGACCAGATCTACGTCATGGACACCGGCGCGGACGGCAAGCACTTCGCCGACAAGAGCGACCCCACCCTGAACCTGCCGGTGAAGAACGTGGACGGGGCTGATATGTCCGTGGCGGACGTACAGTACGCCAACCTGGACCCCACCGTGCTCTACACCGCCCCGGACGGCACCCAGCCCTTCGCGGACCTGAAGGAGCAGGGGGACGCCATCCGGAAGGCCCAGAAGAACCTGGAGATCCTCCGGGAGAAGGGCCAGCTCAGCGAGACGTGGAACTTCTACAACGGCGGGACGCTCTTCAGCAACAGCGGCGACGGCAACGACCCCACCAATATCACTGCAAAGAATATCTCCGTGTCCAACGCCTGGGCCAACGGCGACGTGCGCATCCTCAACACCATCCAGCCCAACTACGTCAACCCGGAGACGGGCAAGGTGGAGATCACCCACACCACGGAGAACGACAACATTCAGCACATGATCACCATCCTGGGCTCCCAGCTGACCTTTGAGGCCAGGATGACGGAGCCGGACTCCGCCGCCACCAGCTACTATTTCAAGGGGACCTTCCAGGAGAAGTTCACCGCCCTGTCCGGCACCCTGGCCGCGGACCAGGAGGTCAACAACGTCCAGTTCGACGGCTTCAACCTCCGTACGCTCCAGCTGGACAACGACCGCACCAGCGTATCCGGCGTGGACCTCAACGAGGAGGCCACCAATATGATGCAATTCCAGAAGTCCTTCTCCGCCGCCTGCCAGCTGCTGACCACCATTGACTCCATGCTGGAGCGGCTCATCAACGGGACCATCTGACGATATGAGGGAATAGGAGGATACCTGCCATGGGCTTTCGGATTACCACCAACATGATGATGCGGACCTACCGCCATAATTTGATGCAGACCACCAACTATCTCAACGACTCCCGGACCAAGTTGGAGACCAAGCGCAACTTCAACAGCTACGCGGAGGCCCCCGCCGCCGCTACCCACGCCTGGCGCCTGCGCCGGGCCTACTCCCGCAACGAGAACTATATCACCAGCAACACCGAGGCCACCACCCGCTTTGAGACCGCCAAGAGCGCCATGGAGACCATTGACGACAAGATGCTCAACGGGACCACGGGCGCCAAGGAGTCCATCAAGTACGCGGACAACGATCCCAGCGGCGGCGCGCGGACGGCCCTGGGCCGGGTGCTCCGGGAGCTGGGCGAGTCCATAGTCTTCACCATAAACGGCGCCAAGTACGGCGACCACTTCGTATTCTCCGGCAATGACGAGATGAACGCCCCCTTCAGCTGGAGCGAGGACGGCAAGACCCTCTATTACCGGGGGATCAACGTGGGCGCGGGGGCGGTGAAGGACCCCAGCCAGCAGCCGGACTGGGGCCACCTGGTGCCCAAGGGGATGCCGGAGGACAGCCTGGACGAGGACGAGAAGGCCTGGATTAAGTATTACCAGGACCCGGACTGGAAGACCTCCACGCCGCCCGCCAGCCCCAAGCCCGCCTGGGCCGCGCCGGACCCGGCGGCGGATACTGACCTTATCCCCATCAAGGTCAAGGACTGGGGCCCCCTGGTCCCCAAGGAGATGCCCCAGGCCGGCGCCAAGGGCAACACCCAGGCCGATGAGGACTGGATCGCCTACTACGCCAAGGGCGACATGACCGCCCCGGAGCCCACCTCCCAGAAGCCGGACTGGGCGGACAGCACCCCCCTGGTCCCCCTGGAGAAGCGGGATGTCACCGACTACGAGCTGGCCTGGTATGAGGCGGCTCTCAACGGGGGCCAGCCGGACCCCAGCGCCCCTCCCGCCTGGGACCTCACCACGGACCCCTACGGCGTGCCCATGGATGGGGACGCGGGCGTGAAGTGGGACCCCGAGAATATGAGCACCATTGAGCGGGCCTGGTACGCCTACTACAACGACCAGGCGGACCTGAAGAAGCTGGGCGCCATGGCCGCGGAGCACGAGCTCATGGATCTGGGCATGGGCCTCCAGGAGATCGAGGACCGGGACCTCATCAACAGCACCGCCTTTGACCGCTCCCTCCCCGGCCTCAATATGCTGGGCTACGGCGTGGACGAGGACGGCGACCCGAAGAACATCGTCCTGGTGATGCGGCGTCTGGCGGACCTCTACGCGGACTGCGACAGCGCCACCGGCAACTTCGGCTACCACGACGAGAACGGGGAGTTCGTGGAGAGCGACGAGATCCGCGAGGAGGTCTACCGCCTGCTGGATAAGTTCGGCATTGCCCACGACAACTTCAACTTCCAGTACAGCGACATCTCCGCCAAGGCCCAGTTCCTGGACGCCAACGGGGAGCGTCTGGAGGAGCAGACCTATAACCTCATGGAGCAGATTGTGGACATTGAGCAGGTGGACCTGGCCGACGCCATCACGGGCTTTATGTGGGACTACAACTGCTACAGCGCGGCGCTGAAGATCGGCACCCAGCTGCTCAGCCAGTCTCTGATTGACTACATGGCGTAGGTGTATTGACCGCGCCCGCCAAAGCGTGGTATAATGTGGTATATTCATGTGCAAAGGGCACGGATGCCCGTTAGAATTTGTATTCATAGTCGAAAATGCTGGCTGGGGGAGGGCCTTTTCGCCGGGGAGGGTAAATTTTCACGGAAAAGGAGCCGCCCGGAGGGCGCTTGAGGCTGTGAGCACAGGTTCTTAGAACTTCTATTCATAAGCAAAAATGCCGGATGGGTGAGGGATTTTGTCCGCCTTGCGGGGAAAAAATCGCGGGAATACTTTGTGTATTTCAGGATTTTTAACGCCGCAGGGCGGCAAA
This sequence comes from uncultured Oscillospiraceae bacterium, assembly GCA_949878425.1. GTDB lineage: Bacteria > Bacillota > Clostridia > Oscillospirales > Oscillospiraceae > Pelethomonas. The sequence goes on along the minus strand of CATLAL010000008.1, from coordinate 92,571 downwards.
AGACCCGGCCAGACGGCCGTTTGAGATTGTGAATACAGGTTCTTAAATATAGAAGAAGGGAGCGCACTGCACAATGCAACCACTGATAGAGATTACAACTGTCCCCATTCAGATCGAGATGAAAACAACCAACGCCAAGCTGGAGTATGTCAACGGCACGGCGGAGATGGAAGTCTCCAAGAGCGAGGGCGGGCTGAGCATTAAGAGCAAGCCGATCCGCATCAACATCGACACCTACGAGGCCAGCAACTCCGTGACTCCCACGCTGGCCCGCCGCCTGGAGCAGGACGCCCAGAAGGGGACCCAGGTGGCCTACCAGGCCACGGCAACCTTTGTCAACCAGGGCGAGATGATGATGAAGACCCGGTGGGGCGAGGATGTGATGAAGCAGGTGGCCTCGGACGCCATGATGAAGCACACCAAGCTGGGGGTGGCGATGGACTTTATTCCCAAGGCTCCGGCGGAGATCACCTGGGATCCGGGCGAGATGAACATCCGCTATGAGATGGATAAGCTGAACTTTGACTGGAAGATCAGCAAGTTCGGATTTGAGTTCACACCGGGAGACATTGAGTTTACCGTGACACAGCGGCCGGAGGTTGTCATCAAGTATGTGGGCGGCCCCATCTATGTGCCTCCCTCCGCGGACCCGAACTACGAGCCAGTGGATGTAAAAGCGTGACAGGAGGTTAAATCGTGCTGCTGCAAACCAAGTACTTTGGCAGTTTGGACTGCCGCGAGGAGGACGCCATCCACTTTCCCAGGGGGCTGTTCGGCTTTGAGGAGGAAAAGACGTTTTTCCTGCTCCCCTTTGAGGGCAGCGAGGGCAGCCTGCTCTGCTTCCAGAGCGCGGCCACCCCGGCCCTGGCCTTTGTGGCGATGAACCCGTTTTCCCTGAAGCCGGACTATGCTCCGGTGCTGACAGGGGAGGAGCTCAGGGAGCTGGACGTGGAGCGCAGTGAGGATCTGTGCTTTTATACCCTGTGCGTGGTGCGCAATCCTGTTGGCGACAGCACGGTGAATCTGCGGTGCCCCGTGGCGATCAACGACCAGACCCGCCGGGCCATGCAGGTGATTTTGGAGACAGACGCATACCAGATGCACCACCCCCTGGCGGAGTTTGTACGGAGGGGGGAGGCGCAGGTATGCTGATCCTTCAGCGAAAGGCAGGCGAGTCCCTCTTAATCGGGGAGGATATCGAGATCTCCGTCCTCTCGGTGGAGATGGGGCGCGTGCGCCTGGCGATTCAGGCGCCCAAGAGCGTCCCCATCCTCCGCAGCGAGCTGCGCAGCGCCGCGGCCACCAACCGGGAGGCCGCGGACGAGGAGGCTCCGCCTATGTCCCTGCTGGATATCCTCCGGGAATCGGAGGAGGGGCCGGAAAACAGTCGATAAGAAGTTGGCATAGTACGCCCACGGACTTCATATAGAAGTCTGTGGGCGTTTGTCGTGGGCTTCCCGGAACTGACAGATGAGGGAAAATTTCCCAACGCTTTTTTACATCCGCAGAGAAGTTTATTTTGGGCGGGGCTTTAAATTGTGCATAAGCTACAATCTTTGATTCAAGTCTTGCAATTTCGTGGGGATTGTGGTACAATCCATTTGTCGATAAAGGGGATATTTCGGCTTATTTTATCGAATTTTCTTGTTTTATTGGGCTGTACCCCCTGATATTTCATAGAACAGGCACTTTATCAGCGTAATGCGGAGAAGTGGAGGGTATCAATTATGGCAGATTTTCTTTCTTCCAACACCATGCTGATGCTGGAGCGGTCCATGGACTTCGGCTGGACCAAGCAGAGCGCTCTCCTGGACAATATTGTCAACGCGGACACCCCCAACTACAAGGCTAAGTATGTCACATTCGAGGAGGCCCTGCGCAGCAGCCTGCAGCTGTCAAATGTTGGGGAGCGTCCGGTGGCCTCCATGCGCAGCGTGCTGAAGACTGCGGCGCCCAAGGTCCGCACGGCGGACGACGAGTCCGCCCGCATGGACGGCAACGGCGTCAACGTGGCGGAGCAGCAAATTGAGATGGTGCGCAACACCTTCCAGCTTCAGCACGTCTATAACGCGATCAACAGCGACATGGGCCGGCTCTTGATGGCGATCCGCGGACAGTAAGAACCTGCCAGGACGGGCGGCTTGCGGCGGATATGGTTAGGAAAGCTTAACAGATTCTTTATTCCGGACGCCGGCGCTCTTTATCATATAGATACATAAGAGGATTTTTGTTATCAGGAACAGGAGGAATACGATGGCCTTTCTCAGCTCCATTAACATTATTGGCTCCGGAATCACCGCCCAGCACCTGCGGCTGGATGTGATCAGCGAGAATATCACCAATATCAACACCACCCGAACCCAGGATGGGGAGGGAGGCGCCTACCGGCGCAAATGCGTGGTATTCCAGGCGGAGACGGGGCGCAACACCTTTCGGGACGCGCTGGCGGCGGCCTCCGGGCAGCGGCTGGTCAGCAACGCCCGCTACAACCGCACCGCGGGGGTAAAGGTGGCGGGGATCATTGAGGACGAGTCGGACTTCAAGCTCAAATACGATCCCACGGACCCGGACGCCAACGAGGAGGGATACGTGGAGCTGCCAAACGTGGATCTGGTTAAGGAGATCACGGACGGCATGGCGGCCAGCCAAGCCTATAACGCGGACGTTACCGCGTTTAATCTATTGAAAAATGTCATCTCCGCCGGATTGGAGATCGGCAGATAAGCAGGGAATAACAGTGGGGCGGTTAATCAGACGCAAGCAATGATTTACACGCCTCATGTTTTCCTGTTTTCAGGGACTGCGGCGCGCCGGCGCGCCGTCAAAAATCGGGAGGTATGAAGCGATGAAAGCAGCGATTGCGCAGATCGAGCCGCTGTGGGAGACCTTTCCCACCCGGAACGCCCAGGAGACCGCTGAGAGCGGGGAGGGCGGCTCTATGTTCGCGGAGATTTTCCGCTCCGCTATTGACAACGTCAGGGAGACGGAGGACGTGGTGGCCAAAGCCGAATACCAGCTGGCCACCGGGACCCTGGACAATCCCGCCCAGCTGACGCTGGAGCTCTACAAGGCCAGCACCTCCATGTCGCTGCTGGTCCAGCTGCGGCAGAAGGCGCTGGACGCCTACAGCGAGCTGTCCCGCATCAGCATGTAGGCCGGGGAGGCCGCCAGACTGACACTTTCAAGGGCCGGAGGGATTCAGCGTGGAAACAGCAAAGCCGAAAGAGCTTTGGGAGAAGGTCAAAAGCTTCTTCAAAAACATGAGCATGAAGGTGCGCATCATATTGTGCGCTGCGGTGGTTCTGGTTGTTGCGGGGATCATAGTAGCGGCGGTCCTCCTAACCAACAGCCAGCCCTATACAACGCTGTTTACCGAGCTGTCCACCACGGAGGCGAGCTCCATCCGCACCTACCTGCTGGAGAACGGAATTACGGACTTCAAGCTGGAGGACAACACCATCTCGGTCCGGGAGGACCAGGCCACGGACATCATGTCCCGCCTGGTGCAGGCGGGCTACCCCAGGGACGGCTACCTGTATGAGACCTACTTTGAGAAGGTGGGGCTCACCACCACCAACTCCGAGCGCAACGAGATCCTCAAGATCGCGCTGGAGGAGAAGCTGTCGGCGGTGATCCGCACCTTCCCCGGCGTGCGGGACGCCAACGTCTCCATTGCCCTGGGGCAGAGCCAGACCTACGTGCTGGAGGACGTGCAGACGGAGAGCAAGGTGGGCGTCATGCTCACCATGGTGGACGGCTACACGCTCACCCCGGAGCAGGCCGAGTCCATCCGGAATTTCATCGGACACAGCGTCCGGGATCTGGACCTGAGCAGAGTGTCCATCGAGGACACCAACGGCAACATCTACGCCGCGGACACGGTGGCCAACCTGGCCGACAGCAGCCAGCTGAAGCTGGCGCTGGAGGAGTACTACCGAAACACCATCCGTACGGGCGCGGTGGCGCTTTTGAAGCCTATCTACGGCCCGAACAACGTGAGCGTGATGGTGACCGTCAACGTGGACGTGAACCGCCGGGTCCGGGAGTCCTCGTCCTACTCCCAGCCGGAGGGCTCCTATGAGAACGGCGGGCTGATCGGACAGGAGACCATCCTGGGCATCGTCAGCGGCGACGGCGTGGAGACTGTGGGCGGCATTCCCGGCACCACCACCAATTCGGATGTGGACATCCCCACCTATATGGAGGACCTGCTCCAGGCGGCGGAGGACGGCACCCTGGCGGAGTGGTTCCGGAACGTAGAGAACAAGCTCAACGAGACCACCGAGCAGGTGGAGATCATCGCCGGAACCCTGACGGACGTCAGGGTCTCCGTCACCATCAACAGCAGGAGTCCCAACGCCGCCGAGGTGAACGTAGAGGATCTGGCGTCCCATTTGGCCACTGTCGTCGGGATCGACAACAGCGGCGACGACGACGGGGATAGGCAGCGCGTCTCCGTGCTGATCGCGCCCTTCTATGAGGAGCCGGTGGAGCCCGCGCCCACGGGTATGCAGCTGTCCATGCCGTTTATCATCATCGGCGCGGCGGTGCTGCTGGCGCTGATCGTGGTGCTGCTGCTCATTACGGGTACGAACAAGAAGAAAAAGAAGGCGCAGGAGGAGGAGCAGCGGGCCGCTATGGAGGCCCAGCTGGGGCCCATCGGAGCGGATGGCGAGCTCCAGCCCGGCGGCGCGGGCGTGTTCGGCGGCTCCGGACTGCCGGGCGAGCAGCCGCCGGCTACGGGCGCGGACATTATGGATATCAACACGGAGAAGAGCATGGAGCTGCGCAAGATGGTCCGGCAGTTTGCCCAGAACAACCCGGAGATCGCGGCGCAGATGGTGAAAGCTTGGCTGAAGGGAGACGAGGACAATGGATGAGACCGCAAAGGTTGTTGAGCTCACCTACCAGCAGAAGGCTGCGGCGGTCATCGTATCCCTGGGCACGGAGAAGGCCTCGCTCCTCTACCAGTACATGGAGCCGGAGGACGTGGAGACGCTGACGCTGGAGGTGGCCCGGCTGGGTATGCTGGACGCGGAGACCACCGAGGCGGTTCTGGAGGAGTTCTACCAGAGCTGCATGACCAACAAGGCGGTCACCGAGGGCGGCCTGGAGTACGCCAGAGCGGTGCTGGAGAAGGCCTTCGGCCCCCAGGCGGCCAGCAACCTCCTGGACAAGGTGACAAAGTCCCTCAAGACCCGGGAGTTCGCCTTCCTCAGCAAGGCGGAGGTCAAAAGCCTCTACTCCGCCCTCCAGAGCGAGCGGCCCCAGACCATGGCCCTGGTCCTCAGCTACGTGGACCCGGACAAGGCTGCCGGCGTCATCGAGCAGCTGCCGCCTGAGCGGCAGATCCGCGTGGTGGAGGCCATCGCCACCATGGAGAGCGCGTCCCCCACGGCCATCAAGATCATCGAGAAGGAGATGGAGCGCAAGTTCTCCAGCATCGTTACCAGCTCCAACGTCAAGGTGGGCGGCATCGACTATGTGGCCGACATTATGAACAACCTGGACCGCTCCAGCGAGAAGAGCATCTTCGACGGCCTGTCCGTCAACAACGCGGAGCTGGCCGACGAGATCCGCAAGCGGATGTTCGTGTTCGAGGACATCATCACTCTGGACGACCGGGCCGTACAGCGGGTGCTGGCCAACTGCGACCAGCGGGACGTGGTGCTGGCCCTCAAGTCCGCCAACACCGAGGTATCCAACAAGCTCTTCAGCAACATGTCCGCCCGTCTGGCGGAGAGCATTCGGGACGACCTGGAAATTACCACCAACGTTCGTATGAAGGATGTGGAGGATTCCCAGCAGAGGATCGTGGGCATCATCCGCGACCTGGAGGAGAAGGGCGAGATCGTGATCCTCAAGGGCGGAAAGGACGATATCATTGCGTAACATTCTCAAAGGCTTTTTGAAGCCGGAGACAAAAGAGTACATTTTTCCCGATGCCGCCAGTATTATGATGGAGGAGGAGCTGCCGGAGATCGAGCCGGCGGAGGAGGAGCCCTCCGCCCCGGCGGAGGAGCCGGCGCTCCAGTCCCAGGAGCAGCCGGAGGAGCCGCCCCCCCCGCCGCCGCCGCCGGACCCGGTGGAGACCCCCGTCCAATACGCTCAGCTCCAGGCGGAGCTGCTCCTCAAGAAGGCCCGGGAGGAGGCCGAGGCTCTGGTGGCGGACGCCAGGGCCCAGGCGGAGCGGGAGCTGGAGGAGATCCGCGCCGGCGCCCGGGACGAGGGCTACCGGGACGGCTACGCCCAGGGCACCGCCAAGGCCATGGACGACGCGGTCCGGGACCGGGAGCTCACCGCCCAGCGCATGGAGAGGGACGTGGCGGCCTTTCTGGAGAAGGCGTCCCTGGCCCGGGAGGAGATGCTCCGGCAGACCCGGGATGAGATGCTGGATCTGTGCATCGCCATTGCGGAGAAGGTGGTGCGGGTGAGCCTGCGCAGCAGCAGCGAGATCATTGTGCGCATGATTCAGACCGCCACCGAGCGCATGAAGCGCCAGGAGTGGGTACATATCTACATTCCCGGCTGCGACGCCCGGGGCATCGCCCAGATTTCCCCGGCGCTGACCACCACTTTAGGGGGCCTCTCCCAGCACATCAAGGTGGTCCCCATGGGGGACGAGGAGGACGGCACCTGCATCATCGAGACGCCGGAGGAGATTATCGACGCCAGCGTCTCCACCCAGATGTCCAACATCCGAGACATCCTCGGCGAGCAGCTGGGGGGCCAGCTGTAGCGCCCGCACACCCCTGGGGGGAGGAGGAAAGGACATGTTCCGGGAGATGATTCCTCTGGTCCGGAGCGCGGAAACCATGAGCCGCACCGGAAAAATTGAAAACATCGTGGGCATGTCCATCGAGGCCTCCGGAGGCCGGGCCGCTATCGGCGATATCTGCCGGATCTACAGCAACGAGTCCGGCGGCCAGGTTCCGGCGGAGGTGGTGGGATTCAAAAACGACCACATCCTCCTCATGCCCTACGCCAATATGAGCGGCATTTCGGCGGGCAATTTTGTCCGCAACACCGGCAAGCGGCTGACGCTGCCGGTGGGTCCCTTTCTGCGGGGCCGCGTCATCAACGCCCTGGGCCAGCCCATCGACGGCCTGGAGCCCTTTGAACGGGGGGACTCCTTCCCCATCGACTCCAGCTACATAAATCCCATGACCCGCCCCCCCATCCGGGAGCGGATGGAGTTCGGGGTCAAGGCCATCGACAGCCTCCTGACCATCGGGAAGGGGCAGCGAATCGGCATCTTCGCCGGCTCCGGCGTTGGAAAATCCACCCTGATGGGCATGATCGCCAAGAACGTGAAGGCGGACATTAACGTCATCGCCCTGGTGGGCGAGCGGGGCCGCGAGGTGCTGGAGTTCATGCAGAAGGACCTGGGGGAGGAGGGCATGCGCCGCTCCGTGCTGGTGGTGGCCACCAGCGACCAGCCCGCCATGCTGCGGATGAAGTGCCCCAGCGTGGCCACCAGCATTGCCGAGTACTTCCGGGACCAGGGGTACGACGTGCTGCTGATGATGGACTCCCTCACCCGCTTTGCCATGGCCCAGCGGGAGATCGGCCTGGCCATTGGCGAGCCGCCGGTGGCGCGGGGCTACACCCCCTCCATGTACGCGGAGATGCCCAAGCTCCTCGAGCGCAGCGGGAACTTCCAGCGGGGCTCCATTACCGGGGTCTACACCGTACTGGTGGAGGGCGACGACACCAACGAGCCCATCGCGGACACGGTCCGCGGCATTCTGGACGGGCATATTGTCCTGTCCCGGCAGCTGGCAAACTCCAACCACTTTCCAGCCATTGACATCGGGGCCAGCATCTCCCGGCTGATGGTGGAGATCGTCTCCCCGGAGCACCGGCAGCTGGCCTCCCAGCTGCGGGACATTATGGGAATCTACGAGAAGAACGCGGATCTGGTCTCCATCGGGGCCTATAAGTCGGGCACCAACCCCAAGCTGGACCACGCGCTGAAAAAGATGGACGCCATCAACCAGTTTCTCACCCAGGGCATTGACGAGGCGTTCTCCTATGAGGAGAGCCTGTCCCAGCTGGCGCGGATCATGCGCTGAGCATAAACTGAACAGGATAAAAATCCAAGGAAGGGCAAACCGGCTCATGAAAAAATTTCGATTCTCCCTGGAGACAGTTTTGGACTACAAGCAGCAGGTCCTGGACGCCCTGCAGGCCGAGCATGGCGCGATTCTGGCCCGGGTACAGGCCCAGGAGCAGGTGCTGGAGGACCTGGAGCAGCAGCACAGAGATCTGGACGCGGAGTTCACCCAGCGGAAGCTGGAGGGCATCTCTATTCTGGACGCCATGCACTACGAGCAGTACCTGCGGGCGGCGGAGCGGGAGATTGAGAAGGCGGCGCAGCTGCTGGAGCAGCTGCGGCAGGAGGAGGAGCGCAAGCGCGCCCAGGTGGTGGCCGCCAAGCAGGACACCTCCTCCCTGGAGAAGCTCAAGGAGAAGAAGCTGGACAGCTACAACAAGGCGGTTCAGAAGAGCGAAGAGGCTATGATCGACGAGTTTGTCTCCATGACCCGGGCCATGGCGGCCCAGAGCGCCTGAGTTCAGAGCAAATTTGTGAGCGCCGTCCGGACCCCGGACGATTCTCAAATAGATATGCGAAGCAGGAAAGGCGGTGAGGCTGTCTCAGCGTGCGCCCAGTCCAACAGGAAGGGGGTGAGCGGAGGGCCGGGCCGGAAGGGCTGGCCAACTGACCCACGCGGACGCGGGGAGAAAGAAAAAACGGAGGATTGTTTGTGCGAATCAGAGACAAGGCAATCACCATCTACTCCAACGGGGGAATGAACCAGTCCCCAACGGCGAAGGCCGGCTCCCAAGGAGTGCAGTACGCCGACTTTCTGACCGAGCAGCGGCAGAAGGCGGAGGAGGAGCGCGCGCACCTGCTGGAGCAGCTGCGGGATCCGGAGAGCGGACTCTACGGCCAGATGCAGGCCAAGGCCCTCTCGGACGAGAGAAAGCGGCTGGAGCTCAAGCGGGAGCAGGCCACCCTGGACGCCCTGAGCGCCATGCTGGACAGCCTCAGCGCCAAGGAGAGCGGCGGAAGTCTGGCGGAGGCCGGCGCGGCCCTGGCCCGCAATGCGGACCAGGAGGCGCTGCGGGAGGGGTATCTGCCCCTGGAGCTCCAGGTGTATCTGTCCGTTCTGACCGGAAGAACCGCCTTTGAGACCGCGGAGCCGGAGGACACCGAGGCCGAAAAGCTTCGGGAGCGGGAGGCGGAGCGCCTCTCGGATGGAGGCGGCCTCACGGAGGCGGACATCGGCGCTCTGGCGGAGGACTACGACCCCCGGCACATGGAGCGGGAGGAGTTTCTGGAACTCATGGACCGCCTGGCGGAGCTGGGAGCGCTGGAGAACGCCGAGGCCCTCAAGAACACCGGCGGGTGGATTGTCACGGTCCGGGACGAGTCCGGAAACGTGGTGGAGCCCCTGCGGTGGAAAAACGGCGAGTCCCTGACAGACAGCAGGCTGCTTCCCTTTCTCTATGGCGAGTACAGCATGGAGGGGGACGTTTTGGCCTGGGCCCGGCTGGGCGGCGGAAACAGCGATTTCCGGCGCTTGACGGCGATCCTGGAGCGGATGGAGGCCGAAAGAAATCAGAGCAGCAAACCGACCACAGCGAAAATTTGAGGAATAGGAGGTGACGGACAGCAGTGAATGTAGCAGAAAACCTACTGCTCCAGCAGATGCAGCAGATGGCGGCCAGCTTCAGCCTCCCCCAGACCGGCACAAGCAAGGACCAGTCCACCAGCTTTCAGGACATGATGGAGCAGGCGGGTAAGGACACGGGCGCGGTGGAGAAGGAGACCCCCGAGTCCGACGACCAAGGCAAAAAGGAGCCCGTTCAGGGGGAGCAGGAGGAGAAGGCCCCGGTTCAGGAGACGGAAAAGGACCAGGAGACCGGAAAGCCTCAGGAGCTCCACGGAGACCCCAACGCCATGGCCTGCATGATGGAGCTGTTTCGCCCGGAGATTGTGGACGCCCCCCAGATGGAGGCTGCGGAAGCGGCGCCGGTGGAGAGCTCCGCGGCGCCGGCGGAGGCGCTTCTCCCCGGGACTGAGGCGGAGACGGCGGCTGCGCCCGAAACGGCCGAGATGATCCAGACCGCGGAGGAGCCGGCGGCAGAGGCCGCGCCGGAGGAGCTGCCGGAGCAGGAGGTCCTTCAACAGACGGACCGGCCCGCCGAGGAGACGGCGGACGCCCCCCAACAGGAGGTCCAGCGGGAAGCCGTCCGGCGGGAGGACGCCCCGGTTTTGCGGGACGCGACCGCGGAGGAGTCCCCGGAGGAAGCCAAGGGCGAGGCGGCGGAGCTGAGCCAGCCGGTGTTCCGCGACGCGGAGACCGCGCCGGTGAAGGTGGGCGAGGCCCAGAGGACCGTGGATACCCAGGAGCCCGACATGGACGGGAAGCTGGCAGCGGCCATCCGCCAGGCGACGGAGGAGGGCGCGCAGCGGCTGGAGCTCAAGCTGAGCCCGGCCAATCTGGGCAGCATCACCATCGAGATGACCCGGGACGTAAGCGGAGCCCTTCAGATTGTGCTCCACGCGGCCACCGGTAGGGCGGAGAGCCTGCTCACGGCGCATCTGGACGGCCTGCACGCGGCGCTCCAGAACTACGGCCAGGGACAGCAGGTCCATGTGGAGGTCCAGCGGGGACAGGAGTCCCAGGAGCAGCACATGTTCCAGCAGGCCGACCCAGACGGACAGGGACAGCACCACCAGAGACAGCAGCAGAAGCGGGAGGAGACCCCGGAGCGGAGCGAGGACTTCCTGCAGCGGCTGCGGCTGGGGCTGATCTCCCTGGACGAGGCAGTCTGAACGGAAAGGAGAAACTAGTCAACTATGAGCGATGTGGCAGATTTTCTGAACGATTACAGCTTTGATATAACCAACCGCTACAGCGCCGCCAAGACCAAGGGCGCGTCCTCCGACGACTACCTCACTGATCGGGAGGAATCCCTTCGGGAGGCAAAAAATACCCTTGATTTTGAGGATATGCTGCTTTTGATGGTGACGCAGCTGCAAAACCAGACCATCGACAACACCGCAGACACCAGCGACATGATGAATCAGCTCATTCAGATGACCGTCATGCAGGCTATGACCGACATGACCACCCAGATGAAGGAGCTCACCCTGGCAAATGTCATGAGCTACTCCGCCTCCCTGGTGGGGCAGTATGTCACCGTAGGCGCCTATGACGAGAAGGGCAACATACAGGAGATCTACGGAAAGGTGGAGGCCGCCGGCACCTACGACGGGCAGCAGGTGATCTTCATCGATGGCGAGAGCTATTTCCTCAGCAGCATCATGGCCGTTGGCAAGCTGCCGCCGATCAAGGATCCTGACAGCCCGGACGGGGAGGACCCGGACAACGGCGAGGATGGCGACGGCGAAGAGGGCGACGGCGTCCAGGGTCCCGACAGTGGGGATGGCGACGGCGTCCAGGGTCCCGACAGCGGGGAGGGCGACGGCGTCCAGGGTCCCGACAGCGGGGAGGGCGACGGCGCTGGCTCCGGCGGCACGGAGGGCGTTGAGAACTCCGGCGCGGCGGGAGAGACCAATACCAGCAGCGGCGAGGGCACTACGGACGGCGGAATGGAAGCCGCCGGTGAGAACACCATAAACGGCACACCGGGGATCTGAGCCAAATCCCAGCGGCGCGCCGGGAAAAGGACGATCATTATGGCAGACAGAATCAACCCCATCGAGCCCATACAGGGGCTTAGCCAGGTGGAGCGGGTGCAGGCGGTCGGCCGGAGGGATACGGCCGGACGGTTTGACGCTCTGCTGAAACGGGAGATCAGCCGGTCCGCGGAAGAAGCGGGCGAGAGCTTTTCCATCGCGTTCTCCAAGCACGCCATGGCGCGGGCGGAGCAGCGGGGCATCGAGGTCACTCCCACGCTGATGGACCAGCTGGCGGACTCCGTGGAGCGGGCCAGCGCCAAGGGGGCCACCAACATCCTGGCCTTTGACGCAACCCGCGCGTTCATCATCAATGTCCCCCACGGGCGTGTGATTACCACAATGTCCCAGGAGGAAATGGAAGAAAATATCTTCACCAATATTGACGGCGCTGTGCTTCTTAGGTAAAATAGGAGAGAGCAGGACCTTTTCAGGATGCTTTGACCCCCGGGCCCGACTGACCCGGGGACGGCAGCGCCAGACCACGAAAAGGAGATCTATTCGCACATGACTGGAGCAATGTATGCCGCCATCGGCGGCCTCAAGACCCACATGGGCAACCTCAACGTCATCGGCAACAATATCGCCAACTGCAACACCCAGGCGTATAAGGCCCAGCGTATGACCTTTCAGGAGTCCATCTATACCATGAGCCGCTCCGGCAGCAACGGCGGCGTCACCGCCGGCGGCAACAACCCCTCCCAGGTGGGCTACGGCTGTACCATGGGCTCCATCGACCTGAACATGAGCCCCAGCACCTTCTCCCCCACCGGCTACGGCCTGGACTGCATGCTCATGCAGGAGGGCTTCTTCCTGGTGGGCGACAAGACCATGGCCGGCGCGAACCCCACCAGCTTCGACCTGACCCGCATGGGCGACTTCCGGGCGGACGCCAACGGCTATATCACCGACCGGCGGGGCAACTGTCTCTACGGCTTCGCCACGGTCCAGAACCCCTACTACAAGCAGCTTCAGGACGCCATTGCCCAGATTCCGGCGGACGCCCAGGACTACGACACCCAGGTGGAGAACCTGACCAACACCTGGAACAAAATCGCTCGGGACGCGGGCTACGACAACGCCACGGACGAGACCTTCACCAGCACGGAGCTTACCCCCCTGCGCATCCCCCTGTCCGCCGCCGCCCCCACCTTCGCCAACGGCGGCTACGCCACCCAGGCGGACGAGGACAACAAGGTGAACGCCCGGTGGGACGAGGGCGACCCGGTCTACAACGTGCTCAGCGGCCGCAACGCCGACGACGGCAGCCGGTCCAGCCTCTCCTTCTACGACGAGGACGGGAACCTCATTCCCACGGCGGATCTCGGCACGGCCATGAGCGACGCCACCAATACCATGACCTACACCGGCCCCACCGTCAATCCGGACGACAAGTCCGTGAAGCTCTCCAGCATGTCCATCAGCAAGGAGGGCGCCATTGTGGGCACCACCGATAAGGGCGACACCGTGCTGGTCGGCTATGTGGCGGTGGCCAACTGCGATGCCAACGACGGCGTCACCCACCAGGGCGGCTACTACTACAAGTGCCTGGAGGGCGCGGGCGAGATGAGCGTGTCCTGCCTGGGCGGCATCCTGGCCGGGAAGTACCTGAACAACAAGATGGCCTCCGCCGACGCCAACGAGCTCATCGGCGCGGGCGGTACCGGCGAGATCAAGAACGGCGGCCTGGAGGCCTCCAGCACCGACATCGCCACCGAGTTCTCCAACATGATCCTCACCCAGCGGGGCTATCAGGCCAACACCCGCATCATCACCGTCACCGACTCCATGCTGGAGGAGCTGGTGAACATGAAGCGGTAATAGTCAGCCGCTAGGCTGACGGGCCAGTCGTTCGGCGAAGCCGAATGACGGCCCCAGGGCCGTTAGGCTGACAAACCAGATGCAGGCGGCCTGGCGGCCGCCCAGGCAAAAGTCGATTCCCCCCCGTCCGCCGCGTTTCACCGCGGCGGACGGGGCAGGAGAGAAAGGAGCCGGCCTATGATCGTGCTGACCAAACGGAACAACGAGCGGTTTCTGGTCAACCACAACCAGATTGAGTGCATTGAGATGATCCCGGAGTCCAAGATCGTGATGATGAACCGGGACTACTACATTGTCAAGGAGACTCCGGAGGACATTATCCGGAAGATCACTCAGTATAACGCCAAGGTGCAGGACGTGCACCGGGAGGTGGCGGTGGTGGACAAGCGCCGCTGAGGCCCAGAGATGCGCGGGGCGCGTCTGAGGGGCGCTGAACAGGTAAGAAAAAAGAGCTTAACCCGGAGTCGGCGCTTTTCAAATGCGCCCTACCTAAATTAGAGAATATCTCCCACAGCGGAGAAAATGGATGTGAGTATTTTCTATGAATATTACCTATATCATCGGCGTTGTAGGCGCTATCGTGGTCATGCTGGTGGGCATGATGTTCGGCGGTACCGAGGGACTGCTGTCTCCGGGACAGCTGGGCAACTTCTTCGACCCGGCCAGTATCTTCATCGTCATCGGATGTACGGTGATGATCATCTTTGGCAGCTTCCCCCTCAGCCAGGTCGCATCCATCCCCAAGCACTTCGGCATTCTGCTGAACATCAAGAAGTACGACCCCAGGGCCATCATCGACCAGCTGGTGGAGCTGGCCCAGATCGCACGTAAGAACGGCCTGCTGGCCCTGGAGGAGCAGGGCAATCAGCAGGAGGACCCCTTCTTCAAGCAGTGCATCATGCTCATCGTGGACAACAACGACGCCGATCAGGTGAAAGAGATCATGATGAACGACATTGAGCAGGGCTCCGCCCGGCACGAGGCTGTGGCGGGCATGTACGACAAGGGCTCGTCCGTCGCGCCGGCCTTTGGTATGGTGGGTACCCTGGTGGGCCTGATCAACATGCTCAAGGCCATGGACATGGAGAGCGGCGAGGGCGGCAACCTGGGCCCCGCCATGGCAACCGCCCTGGTTACGACGCTGTACGGCTGCGTTCTGGCCCATATGATCTTCGGGCCGATTGCTCAGCAGCTGCGCAAGCGGGACGAGGAGGAGGTCCTCTGCAAGCTCATCATCGTGGAGGGCATTATGTCCATTCAGGCCGGCGCAAACCCCAAATTCCTGCGCGAGAAGCTGATGACCTTTATGGAGTCCAAGCAGCGCAGCGAGGATGGCGGCGGCGGCAAAAAGGGCAAATAGTAATGGAAAAAGCGAGGTGAACGCCGGTGGCCGGCATTAAAAAGAAGAGCAGCGGAGGCGGCGGAGCCAACTGGATGGACACCTATGGCGACATGGTGACGCTGCTGCTATGCTTCTTCGTGCTGCTCTACTCCATGTCCTCCATCGACCAGGAGAAGTGGATGATTATCGTGCAGAGCTTCAACAAGGACGCCCTGGTCAGCACGGACGAATATCCCCGGGGTCCGGAGGGGGACGACGGTAAGGAGGGCGGCGACGACATGCCCATGACCCAGGACGACGTGGACACGGCGATGGACGAGCTGCTGGAGTACATTCAGACCCAGGTGGCCAGCCAGTCCGACTCCGTCAGCGTCAGCAAGGGCGACGGGTACGTATTTATCTCCTTTGAAAACGCCCTGTTCTTTGACGGCGACCGGTCCACCCTGCGCTCCGAGGGCAAGGCGGTCCTGGACGCCCTCATTCCGTCCCTGGACATCGCGGCGCCCTACATTGACGAGATGCGGGTGATGGGCCACACGGCCCAGGCCAATCCCGACCGCCCCAACAACACCCGAACGGACACCTTCCTGTCCAGCGACCGGGCGGCGGAGGTGCGGGTCTACCTGCTGGAGCACAGTACGGAGCTGGACCCGGCCCGGGTGAAGAGCGAGGGTATGGGACAGTGGCTGCCCGTCGCCTCCAACGACACGGCGGAGGGCAGGGCCCAGAACCGGCGGGTAGAGATTATGATCAGCGGCATGGACATTGAGAACCGGATGGCCGGCAACGTGGCCGACTACTACACGGAGACCGGGCAGATCGACCCCAACGTGGAGCCTATCCTCCCCGACGGGGAGACGGCGGCGGATACCGGCGGCGAGGACGCCGGCGGGACGGAGCCGGCCGGTCCCAACATCGCCAGCGGCGAGCTGATCCCATGAGCGGCCACTCTGGCGGCAGGCTTTGAATCCAGAATCCGGGAGTGAGGAAAACGTATGGCGGAAGTTCTATCACAAAGTCAGATCGACGCCCTGCTGAACGCGGCCCGCAGCGGTGAGATGGATCTGGACGCCCCGGCGCTGGAGCAGCCGGAGAAAAAATATAAAAAGTACGATTTTTACAGCCCCAGGAAATTTACCAAGGAGCGGCTGAAGATGCTCAACAGCATCTTCGAGGGCTATGCCCGGGTGATCAACTCCCGGATCAACGCTCTCCTCCATACCACCTGCGAAATCGAGGTGGAATCCATTGAAGAGCAGCGCTACAACGAGTTTTCCAACGCGCTGACGGAGAGCGACGTGCTGGCTCTGGCAAAAATCGACATGGAGAAGCTCCAGGGCGAGACGCCCATTCTGGTCCACATGGATACCCCGGTTGTTTTGGGCATGATGGACCGCATGATGGGCGGCGAGGGGAACCCGGAGCCGGATCTTCCCTCGAACTACAAAATGACCGATGTGGAGCTCAATATGTTTGAGGACATTATCGCGGACCTCATCGGCATATTGGGCGGCAGCTGGGAAAACTATATCACGCTGAAATTTGAGTATGTACGTACAGAGGTAAACCCAACCCTGGTGCAGTTGATTGGATTTGATGAGACCGTAGTCCTGGTGGGCCTGGAGATCAAGTTCCCTAACGGCAGCGGCCGGCTGAGTCTGGTGCTGCCTGGCGAGATGCTTACCAATATTTTCGCGGAGATCGGCAAGAACACCACCCGCCACACCAAGGGGGAGGACAAATCCGAGGAGATTTTCGGCTCCCTGCGGGAGAGCGATCTGGAGATTGTGGCGGAGCTGGCCCGGACGACGCTGCTGCTCAGCGACATCTATCACCTCAATGTGGGAGATGTAGTCAATATCAAGCGGTCAAAGGACGCGCCGGTCTATCTGAATATCGGCGGACGGAGATGGTTTGACGGACGTATGGGCGTCCATAACAAGCAAAAGGCTGTCAAAATCGGTGAGACATACATTAAGGCTTAAAGGAGCGAGTCCTGATGGGAGAAAATATTTTTAGCCCGATGGTGATTGACGCCATTGGAGAGATTATGAACATCAGCCTGGGATCGTCAGCGACCGCAGTCTCCAATATGCTCGATCACCGGGTTGACATCACGACCCCCACGGTTCAGGTGGTCAACGCGGAGGATTTTGCCCTGGGGGACGTGGACCCGGCCGTGGGCGTGGAGATCAAGTACGTCACCGGCCTTGACGGCAGCAACATTATGATGCTCAAGCGCAGCGATGTCAAAGCCATCGTGGACATCCTGCTGGGCTCGGAGACGCCGGACGAGGAGTTTGTTCTGGATGAGCTGAGTATTAGCTGCGTCTGCGAGGTCATGAACCAGATGATGGGCGCGGCCGCCACCGCCATGAGCGACTTTTTGGGGATGATGGTCAACATCTCCACCCCGGAGTCCTTTGAGCTGGACGACCTGGATAAGGTCCGAAAGGAACACTTCCCGGTGGAGACCGGACCTGTGGTAGTGGTCAGCTTCAAGCTGTTTATTGAGGGCATTCTGGAGAGCGAGTTCATGAATGTCATCTCTGTGGAGCTGGCCAGAGAGATGGTGAAGGGGTTCGGCCTGGAGATGGACGAGATCTCGCCATCCACGCCGGCGCCGACTCCCGCACCGGCCCCGGCGGCGGAGAGCAGCGGCGGCGTCATGAGCCAGGAGGAGATCGAAAAGCTCCTGGCCGGAGGAGGCGCGGGCGCTCCCGCGCCGGCCCCAGCGCCCGCTCCCGCGGCGGGCAGCGGCGGCGGCGTCATGAGCCAGGAGGAGATCGAAAAGCTCCTGGCCGGAGGGGGCGCGGGCGCTCCCGCGCCGGCCCCAGCGCCCCAGGCGCCGCCTCAGCAGCAAATTCCGCAGCAGGTCCCGCCGCCCCAGCAGGCGGGAGGAGAGCAGCCGCCCTACTACCCGGCGCCCGGCGGCTACGCCCCCTATCCCGCGGCCCAGGGAGGCTACCCCTACCCGCCCTACCCCTACTACATGTATCCGCCGCAGCAGCCCCAGGCCGCGCCGCCTGAGCCCAAGGTGATCAACGCCAAGACGCCCCGGATGCAGGAGCTGGATGAGGAGTCCCGGCTCAGCGAGGAGCAGAAGCAGAATCTGGACCTCATCATGTCCGTATCCCTGGAGGTGGCGGTGGAGATCGGCCGCACCCGGCGGAAGATTCAGGACATCATCGCCTTCTCCAAGGGCTCCCTGGTGGTGCTGGATAAGCTGGCGGGCGACCAGGTGGACCTGCTGGTCAATGGACAGTGCATTGCCCGGGGGGATGTGGTGGTCATTGACGACAACTTCGGCATTCGTATCACCGAGATCCTGGAGAAGCCGGATATCAACGAGCTGACAAAGTTTTAACTGGGGAAAGCCCGTATCAATAAATATTTCAAGGAAAAAGGTGGATTATAATGGCTAAGATTCTTTTGGTTGACGACGCCGCTTTCATGCGGAAGGTAATCAAGGACACCCTGAGCAAGGCTGGGTACACGGATCTCCATGAGGCCGTGGACGGCGCGGACGCGGTAGAGAAGTTCAACGAGCTCAAGCCGGACCTGGTGCTGATGGACATCACCATGCCCAACATGGACGGCCTGGAGGCCCTGAAGGCCATCCGCGCCGCGGACGGCAACGCCAACGTAGTGATGTGCTCCGCCATGGGCCAGGAGACCATGGTCATCGACGCCATCCGCTCCGGGGCCAAGGACTTCATCGTCAAGCCCTTTAAGGGCGAGCGGGTGCTGAAAACCGTTACCTCCATCGTAGGCGAGCCCTGATGCCCCAGGATCTGCTCTCCCTGCTGGGCATCCTGCTGGTGCTCCTGCTTGTGCTGGGCGGCTGCTACCTCTTTACCCGCTGGGCGGGATCGGGGCTGATCGGCCGCCTGGGCACAAGCGCGGCCGGCCGGCACGTGCGCGTGCTGGAGCGGGCGGCGCTGGGCAGGGATCAGGCCCTGCTGGTAGTGCAGGCCGCGAATCGATACTTTCTGCTGGGCAGTTCTCCCTCCGGATTTTCCCTGTTGGCCGAACTGACAGAGGAGGAGGGGGCGCTGTGGAGCAGCCCTCCCCCTTCAGAGAACCCGGCGCAGGCGAAAGCGCCGGACTTCCGCGCCATGCTCAGGCGGCAGCGGGAGAAAAAATAGGGGAAGAGGAGGATAAATCCCATGGGCGACGCGCTTATCAACGTCAACGGCTCCAACGTACAGGCGCTGGATATCATGCTGCTGATGACGGTTATGACTCTTTTGCCGTCGCTGGTAGTGATGATGACCTCCTTTACCCGGTATGTGATGGTTTTTTCCTTTCTGCGCACCGCTATGGGCACCCAGCAGAACCCGCCCAACCTGGTGCTGGTGGGAATGGCCCTTATGCTGACCCTCTTTGTGATGACGCCCACGCTGAGCGCCATCAAGGAGGAGGCGTTTGACCCCTATACGGCGGGGGAGATCAGCCAGGAGGAGTTCTTTGACCGGGCCCAGGCGCCCCTCAAGGAGTTCATGCTGGACAACACGGAGATAGCCGCCCAGCAGCTCTACTGCGACATCGCCGGCGTGGCAGCTCCCCAGAGCCAGGACGAGGCCAGGGACCTGCCCATGCGGGTGGTTCTGCCCGCCTATGTGACCTCGGAGCTGAAGGCCGCGTTCCTGATCGGATTTCTGCTGTATATCCCCTTCCTGCTCATCGACATCATCGTCTCCTCCACCCTTATGAGCATGGGCATGGTGATGCTCCCGCCCTCCATGATCTCCACACCCTTCAAGATCCTGCTCTTTATTATGCTGGACGGCTGGTCGCTGCTGTTCTCCACGCTGGTGCGGGGCATCAACTAGAGGGGGGGCTGAGAGATGAATCCGGATTTAATCACCGAGGCCTTCCGGGAGGGCATGTGGGTGGTCATCAAGATCAGCGGCCCCATGCTGCTGCTGAGCATGGCGGTAGGCATCCTGCTGGCCCTGTTCCAGGCGGTCACCCAGATCCACGAGCAGACCCTGGGTTTTATCTTCAAGGTGATCGTGGTGGCCATGGTGCTGCTGATTGGCGGCGGCTGGATGATGGAGACGATTCTGGACTACGCCAAGGAGCTCTTTGAGCTGATGCTGCTGCGCAGTTAGGAGGCGGCGTTTTGGACTGGGCGGAATTGACCCTGTTTTTCCTGATCTTATGCCGGATGAGCGGCTTTGTCCTCTTCAACCCCCTCTTTGGCCGGCGGGGCATTCCGGGCATTGTCCGCAGCGGGCTGATCCTGCTGCTGTCTGTGACAGCCCTCTCCGCCACCAGCTACCGCCCGCCGGTTCCGGATTCTCTGCTGGAGATGGCGCTGCGGTTCCTGCTGGAGATTTCCGTGGGCTATCTGCTGGGGCTGGTCATGCAGTTCTTCTTCTATATCCCCCTGCTGGGCGGCGAGACCATTGACACCCAGATGGGAATGACCATGGGCAAGACCTACGACCCCAGCAGCCAGACCTCCGTCTCCGTTACGGCATCCCTGATGAACACCATGATGATGCTCCTGTTTTTCACGGCCAACGGGCATCACACCCTGCTGCGCATCATTCTGGCCTCGGGACGAATCGTCCCCTTCGGACAGGTGGTTCTGGGCCGGGAGCTCTATTGGGGGATGCTGGAGCTCTTTGTGGAGTGCACCGTGCTGGCGATCAAGCTCTGCATGCCGGTTTTGGCCGCGGAGCTGATGGGCCAGGTGGGCATGGGCATCCTCATGAAGGTAATCCCCCAGATCAACGTCTTTGTAATCAACATTGATTTAAAGGTAATCATCGGCCTGGGGCTGGTGTACCTGATGATGGCTCCGTTCAGCGAGTTCCTGCTGGGGGCAGAGCGGGAGATGCTCCAGGCTCTTCAGCGTATCTTGACAGGGATGGCGGGCTGAAGGGAGCAAACGGCTGACAAAGGGGGGATCAGACGGTGGCCGACCAGTCCAAAACCGAAAAAGCAACCCCCAAAAGACGGCGGGACGAACGAAAAAAGGGCCATATACGGATGAGCCGGGACGTGGTGGCTGTGTCCACTCTCCTGGGGAGTCTCGTGATGCTCAAAGTGATGAGTAGCCTGGCGCTGGAAAAGGCGGGGGACATCTTTGAGAGCTGCTTCTCCCTGATGGCAAACGTCTATCCCGGCCTCCTCTCCGATGTATCCCAACAGCTGGCCAGCCAGTGTATGCTGACCGTGCTGATGGTCGCCGGACCCTTTCTGGCTGTCACGGCCCTGCTGGCCGTGGTGGCCACCTTCGCCCAGACCCGGCTGCTGGTGACCACCGAGCCCTTGCGGCCAAAGCTCAGCAAGCTCAACCCCATTCAGGGCTTCAAGCGGCTCTTCTCCCTGCGCAGCGTGGTGGAGCTTGCCAAGAACCTCATTAAAATCGCCATCCTGCTGGTGTTGATTTACACCTATTTCCGCAGCGTGCTGCCGGATTTCTACCGCTTCCTGGACATGGAGCTGGGGCAGGCGTGCAGCATCCTCTTTGACCATATTTTCAACCTGCTCCTCCGGGTGGCAATCGCCTTCGTTGTGGTGGCGTTTTTTGACTACCTCTACCAGTGGTGGGACTATGAGCGGAGTCTGCGCATGTCCAAGGAGGAGATCAAGGAGGAGTATAAGCAGACCGAGGGCGACCCCAAGGTCAAGGGAAAGATCAAGGAGATCCAGCGCAAGCGGGCCATGCAGCGCATGATGCAGCAGGTCCCCAGCTCCGACGTGGTGATCCGTAACCCCACCCACGTGGCGGTAGCTCTGCGCTACAAGCCCGACAAGGACAGCGCGCCTGTGGTGGTAGCCATGGGCGTAGACGAGCTGGCCCTGCGGATTGTGGCGGTGGCGGAGGAAAACCAGGTGGCGGTGGTGGAAAATGTGCCCCTGGCCCGCTCCCTGTACGCCGCCGTAACGCTGGACCGGGAGATTCCGCCGGAGTTCTACGGCCCGGTGGCGGAGATTCTGGTCTACGTCCTCAAGCTGGACCAGCAGGGCGGATAGCCTCTAACATTGCAGATACTGGCCCAAATTCGGGCGTTTCCCAGATAGATTTTGCGGATTTCAGGAAAGGACAGTGCCCATGAAGCGAATTCTCCAAAACGCCATAGCCATCGCGGTGGTCATCATTGTCCTCTTCATTGTAGTCCCCCTGCCTCTGGCGCTGCTGGACGTGCTGCTGGTGGTCAATATCTCGTTGTCCATGCTGATTCTCGTGATCACCATGACCATCTCAGACGCCCTGGACTTCTCCATCTTCCCATCCCTGTTGCTGATCACCACTCTCTTCCGGTTGGGACTGAACGTGTCCACCACCCGGCAGATCCTGGGGAACGACGGCGACGCCGGACAGGTTATTTTGTCCTTCGGCACCATGATCACCCAGGGGAATATCGTCCTGGGCGTCATCATATTCCTGATTATCGTGCTGGTGCAGATGATCGTTGTCACCAAGGGCGCGGAGCGGGTCTCCGAGGTGGCCGCCCGCTTCACCCTGGACGCCATGCCGGGCAAACAGATGGCTATTGACGCGGACCTGTCCTCGGGCCTCATTGACGAGCAGGGCGCCAAGCTCCGCCGGGCCAAGATCCAGAGCGAGGCCGACTTCTACGGCGCTATGGACGGCGCCACCAAGTTCGTCAAGGGCGACGCCACCATGAGCATCATCATCACGGCCATCAACTTCGTGGGCGGACTGATTCTGGGCTCCATCAACGGCGTGGAGGACGTGCTCCAGGTCTACTCCATCGCCACCGTCGGCGACGGCCTGGTCTCCCAGATCCCGTCCCTCATGATCTCCACCGCCACCGCTATGGTGGTGACCCGCTCTGTCTCCGACGGCAGCCTCAACGACGACGTGATCCGCCAGTTCGCCGCCCAGCCTAAGGCCATCCTCACTGCCGGCATTGTGATCACGCTGCTGGGACTGATCCCCGGCACGCCTCACGCGGCCCTTTTGATTGTGGGTGTGGCGCTGGCTGTGGCCGGCTGGCTCATGAGCGGCCGTCTGGACCGCCAGAAGGCGGAGGAGGCGGCCGCCGCCGCGGCGCCGCCGCCGGTGGAGGAGACGCCGGCCCCCAGCCCCTCCGACTACTATAAGGATATCAATAACGTCTACAGCCTCCTGACAGTGGATCCCATTGAGATGGAGTTTGGATACAGCCTCATCCCTATGGTGGATGAAAACAGCGGCGGCAAGCTGATCAGCCGCAACGTCCTCTTCCGGCGGCAGTACGCCCAGGAGATGGGCTTCGTCATCCCGGCTATCCGCTTCCACGACTCCTCCGCTCTGGGCACAAACCAGTATGTGGTGAAGATCAAGGGCGAGGAGGTGGCCCGGGGAGAGATCCTGGTGGACTACTACCTGGCCCTGGAGCCGGCCAACCCCGCCGGGGAGATCGACGGCATCGAGACCGTGGAGCCAGCCTACGGCATTCCCTCCCGGTGGATTCTGCCGGAGAACAAGGAGATGGCGGAGATCTACGGCTATACCGTGATCGACCCCCTCTCCGTCATGCAGACCCACCTGAGCGAAGTGATCCGAAGCCACGCCCACGAGCTGCTGGGCCGGGCGGAGGTGATACAGCTGGTGGAGAACCTGAAGCGCACGTCTCCAGAGGTGGTGGAGGAGGCTGTTCCCAATGTGCTCAGCTACGCCAATCTGGAGCGCATCCTCCGCAGCCTCCTGCGGGAGGGGGTTCCCATCCGGGACCTGGGCACCATTCTGGAGACCGCGGTGGACGCGATGGCAACCACCAAGGACCTGGATATGGTGACAGAGAACATCCGCGCCGCCCTCAGCCGGACCATCACCCGCCGCTTCTGCGAGCACGGACAGCTCCGGGTGGTCACGCTGGACGCGGAGGTGGAAAAGCGGGTGATCTCCTCCCTCACCAAAAACGAGCAGGGCATCTATCTGGCCATGGGTCCGGATCTGATGCAGCAGATTGTCACCCAGCTGGCGGAGCACATCAAAAAATTCAACGACCTCAGTCAGACGCCCATCGTGCTGACCAGCCAGGTGATCCGCATCTACCTCAGCCGGATGCTCTCCCAGTTCTATCCCAACCTCTACGTCCTCGCCTTCAATGAGATTACCAGCGACGTGCAGATTCAGTCCCTGGGCAACGTCACACTGACCCAGGATACCAATCCTCCGGGCCGTTCCACGAGAAGGGCGGCATCGGTATGAGCGGCGCTCAGGCGGCGGAGATGGGCTACACCCAGGCGGAGCTGGACGCCATGAGCAAGGAGGAGCTGCTGCTGCTCTACAAGGATACCGGCCTTGAGGAGCTGAAATGGCCCCTGGCCCTGCGGTACGTGGGGCTGGTGAAGAGCATCGCCCTGCAAGTGCGGGGCGTCTACAGCAGCTTCGCCCAGGTGGACGACATCGTCAACGAGGGCGTTCTGGCCCTGGTGGGCGCGGTGGATAAGTTTGACCCGGACAAGGGCATTAAGTTCGAGACCTTTGTTTCCAAGCGCATCCGGGGGGCTGTGATCGATCTGGCCCGCCGCCAGGACTGGGTCCCCCGCAGCGTACGGCGCAAGGCCCGGGAGATCGATCAGGCCAGCGTGGAGCTCTTCACAGAGCTGGGGCGCTACCCCTCCGACGAGGAGATCGCGGCCCGGCTGGGCGTGAGCCCGGACCAGTACCAGGCGGATCTGGCGGATTCGTCCCTGTGCAATGTCCTCTCCCTGGACGCCGTGTTTGAGGACCGGGAGCAGGGGGGCGCGGACGTGGCCGACAGCGGCGCGGCCCGGCCGGAGGACTCCCTCCTGCGCCAGGAGCTGCTGGACACCCTGACGGACGCCATCGAGTCCCTGCGGGAGAATGAACAGATGGTCATCTCCCTGTACTACAGAAAAAACCTCAGTATGAAGGAAATCGCCCAGGTGATGGAGGTCAGCGAGCCGCGCATCTCCCAGATCCACTCCCGGGCCATCCAGAAGCTGAAGCTGTACATGAAGAAGTATCTGAACGGGGAGCAGTGAGCGCCCCAAGGCACATAGAAGGAGGTTCCCGCGCATGTTCAAAGGCTTCTATAACCTGACCTCTGGTATGCTGTCCCAGGGACGGCGGCTGGACGTGGTCTCCAACAACATGACCAACATATCCACTGCCGGCTATAAGGCGGACCGCTATACGGACAGCACCTTCCAGGATGTGCTCATCAGCCGGGTGGGCAACAAGAACAAGGCCGTCTCCACGGAGATGGGCATGGAGAGCTATATTCTGGCCCCCAGCGTGCTCTACACCGACTACACCCAGGGCTCCCTGGAGGAGACCGGCCTGCCCCTGGATTTCGCCATTGAGGGGGAGGGCTTCTTCGCCATTTCCCGGGACGGCGAGATCGGCTATACCCGCGCCGGCAGCTTTACCCTGGACGACAACAACATCCTCTGCCTGGCCGGCCAGGGGCAGGTGCTGGACCGGGAGGGCCAGCCCATCCAGCTGCGCACGGACAAGATCTATGTGGATAAGACGGGGGCCATCTTTACGGAGACGGGGCGCACCTATCTGGGCGCTCTGGGGCTCTACACCTTCCCGGATACCGGCGAGCTGGAGCGCAATGACCGGGGCCTCTTTGTGGGTGACGGTGCGGCGCTGGCCGAGGGGGGTTACATCATCCACCACCGGCGGGTGGAGCGCTCCAACGTGAACATGGTGCAGGAGATGGTCTCCATGATGAGCACCCAGCGGGCCCTCCAGAGCGCGGCGCAGATGAGCAAGATCTACGACGCGGTGATGACCAGGGACACCACCGAGCTGGGCAGGATGTAACGCGGCTTGTGAATCCAGGTTCTTACTCCAGGCGGGGCCGCCCCGTCTGATCGAAGAAAGGCGTGATAGCTTCCATGAATATGTCTTTTTACTCCGCCGCGGTGGGCGCTTACCAGCAGCAGCTGCGCATGAACGTGCAGGCAAACAATATCGCCAACGTCAACACCCACGGCTTCAAAGCGGAGAAGGTGTCCTTCGGCGAGCTGATAAACCGGGACGTGGTGGGCATTGACGACGAGAACCTGCCCAAGGGCACCGGCGCCCGGGTGATCCAGGCCACGGTGGACTTTGCCCCCAACGGCCTGACTGAGACGGGCAGGGCCTTTGATTTCGCCATCAACGGAGACGGCTTCTTTGCCCTGTATGACCCCTCTGACGGGGAAATCTACTTCACCCGGGACGGCGCCTTTACCATGGCCCAGTTCTGGGAGGAGCCGGACGAGGAGGCCATCGCCGCGGCGGAGGAGGCCGGGGAGGAGGCCCAGCCTGTCTCCGTCTGGCGCCTCAGCGACAACGAGGGCCGCTGCGTGCTGGACCCCCAGGGCAACTTCATCGTGATTGATCCCGACGAGATCCGGGAGGGCAGCCGCCTGGACGTGGAGGTGAATCTGGGCGTCTTTGACTACGCCATTCACGAGGGGATGGTCCACGTGGACAGCTCCCGCTTTTCGCCCACAGACCGCAACGGACAGCTGTATCTGGGGACCGGCGAGGTCAAGCGGGGCTATTTGGAGATGTCCAATACGGACCTGGCGCTGGAATTTGTGAAGGTGATTGAATCCCAGCGGGCCTACAGCTACTGCCTGCGGATGGTGACAACCTCGGATGAGATAGAGACGACAATCAACGGATTGAGAGGATAAAGAAGGGGGCCGGATCATGAACATACACAGCTTTGACCAACTGACGTCATTGGAGATTGACACGCTGCGGGAAATCGGCAGCATCGGCACTGGAAACGCCGCCACAGCGCTGTCCACCATGCTGGGCCGGGAGGTGCGCATTACGCTGCCGGAGGTGCGCATCATGGGCTACAACGAGGCCATTGAGTGGATCGGGGGCCCGGAGGCTGTGACGGCCGGCGTGCTGGTGAGGCTCAGCGGCCAGATCAATGGGATTATGCTCTCTGTTCAGCAGATGGAATTTGTCAACCTGGTGTTTCAGAGCATGCTGGGCACCACGATTGAGAGCTATGAGGAGCTGGGCGAGCTGGGGAAATCCACCCTGGTTGAGGTGGGAAATATCGCGATCTCTACCTTTATCAACGCCCTTGCGGGGCTTTCCGGCGTGTCTGTGGAGCTGACGGTTCCCGCCTTTGCCGTGGACATGCAGGGAGCGATCCTGGCGGTGCCCATGGCGGAATACGGCGGCATGAGCGACTACCTGATGACGATTGGAGGGAACTTTGTCTGCGACAACAAGCAGGTACCCTGCCGCCTGCTGCTGTCGCCGGATATCCGGTCCCTGAATTTCTTATTACAGAAACTAGGCGTTGCGGAATGAATGAGAAGATCACAGTCGGAATTGCGGATATGAAGCTGGCCAAGGGCTCCGGCATTCTGATTACCTACGCGCTGGGCTCCTGCATCGGCCTGTGCTTCCACGACCCAAAGCTGAAGCTGGGAGCGCTGCTGCACATTATGTTGCCGCTGAATATGGAGGCAGGACGGAAAAATCCGCTGAAGTACGCGGATACGGGGATCCGCGAGACCCTGCGCCAGATGGAGTCGCGGGGGGGGGCAAGGAGCAGGATTACAGTAAAGATTGCCGGCGGGGCGAAGATGTTCGAGGTCAATGGGGGCAATCTGGGCAACATCGGCCAGCGAAACATTGAGAGCGTCCACACCATCCTCCGCAAGGAGAACATACGGCTGGTGGGCGAGAATGTGGGCGGCAGCGTAGCCCGCACGTTGCTCTTTGATGTGGATACCGGACAGGGCTGCATCCGATCCTATGGCAAGCAGGATATTATCTTCTGATCCACCTGGAGAGACGAATTTTATTACAGATAGGAGTATCAATCATGGCTGAGATGCACAATACCGGCATTTTGCTGGAGTCCGGAACCAACGAAATCGAGATCATGGAGTTTACCATTGACGGAAACTTATACGGCATCAATGTGGCGAAGGTGAAGGAGATCATGATCTCTGCGCCCGTCAAGCCCATGCCCCACGCCCATCCGGCGGTGGAGGGGATCTTCAAGCCCAGAGACGAGGTTCTGACCGTTGTGGATCTGCCGAAGTATCTTACGGGTGCCAACGGCGAAAAGGGAGAGCGGGATATCTTCATCATAACCAATTTCAATAAGATGGATATCGCCTTCCGCGTTCACTCCGTGGTGCAGATCAGCCGTATCTCCTGGACCGACATCCAAAAGCCGGATAAGGCCGTCTCCGGCGGCGCGGAGAGCGTGGCCACCGGCATTGCCCAGTGCGGCGGCGACCTGGTCACGATTTTGGACTTTGAGCGCATTGTGGCGGAGATCGCGCCGGAGACCTCCATTCAGATCGGGGAGATCGAGACGCTGGGCCCTCGGATCCGCAATGAAAAGCCCATCTGGATGGCTGAGGACTCCATCCTGCTCTCCAAGCTGATTGAGGACGCCCTGCGGAAGGCGGGGTATGTGAACCTGCGCTCCTTCCCGGATGGGCGGGCGCTGTGGGAGGCTCTCAATGAGCTGCCGAAAACGGACAATATTTTCGAACAGGTGGCGCTGATCCTTACGGATATCGAGATGCCTCAGATGGACGGCCACCGGCTGACGAAACTGGTGAAGGACCACGAGCGGTTCCATAAAATCCCCCTCATTATTTTCTCCTCTCTCATCAGCGACGAAATGCGGATCAAGGGCCGTCAGCTGGGCGCGGACGAGCAGCTGACCAAGCCGGAGATCGGCCATTTGGTGGATGTGATGGACCGCCTGCTGGCGCGGGTAGAAAAAGGGAATTAACAGGAGGCACGCTATGGCTATCAATACAAACAAGTATATTGTCCGCCAGCCTATTAAGGACCTGAAGGGGAAGACGCTGGCCTATGAGATCCGCTATGCCGGCGAGGACAGCGCCTATGACACCGGGGATGGCGGCCAGGATTTTGCCGCAGCGGACACCATCTATAATTTCCTGACCCAGAATACGGACCGGTCCTTAAAGGGCGCGATCAGCTTCATGACCTTTACCACCAATCTGCTCATGAAGCAGACGCCCAAGCTCTTTAAAAGTACGGACCTGGTCATCCAGGTGGACGACAGCGTGATTATCCACCCCCTGGCCATGCGCTTCGTGGAGCGCTATTCCAAGGAGGGGTACAAGGTAGCGGTCAACGAGTTCCAGTTCTCCCCCCGATACATCTCCATCCTGGACCACTTCGACTATATCAAAATCAACTTTAAAGCCACCACCGACTCCAGCATCCGAAACATTGTGGAGATGGCCCACAGCATGAATAAAAAGTGCATTGCCACCAATGTGGACGACGAGACCCTCTACCAAAAGGCGTTCATTATGGAGGTGGACGCCATGGAGGGACGGTATGTGGCGGAGCAGATGTTCACCACCGTCCACACCAGCAGCTATTTACAGAGCAACTTCTTCCGCCTGATGGTGGCCATTACCAAGGACGAGCCGAACGTGGAGGAGATCGAGCAGATCATCTCCATGGACGCCACGCTGACCTACAGCCTGCTGAAGATTGTCAACTCCGCCTACTTCGCCCTGCGCAACCGGGCCACGGAGGTCCACCAGGCCATTATGGTCCTGGGCTTGGGACAGCTGCGCCAGTGGATCTACCTCATGGGCTCCGGCAGCGCGGACGGAACCATGGACCCCAGCCAGGAGGAGTTCCTGAAAACCTCCTTTATGCGGGCAACCTTCTGCAGCGAGCTGATGAAGTACGCGAAGAATATGCCGATTAATCGCAATGACGCCTACCTGATGGGCATGTTCTCCACGCTGAACTACCTGATTGCCGCGCCCCTGGAGGAAATCCTGGCGGAAATTCCCATCTCCATGGATGTGAAGGCTGCTCTGCTGCTCCACGAGGGGCGCTGCGGGGCGCTCTATGACCTGGTGCTCAGCTATGAGCGGGCGGACTGGCCCGCCATCGGCAGCCTGGCGGGAGAGCTGGAGATTCCGGTAAACCTGCTGACCAACACCTACTTCCAGTGTCTGGAGGAGGTCAACGGCATATGGGCCCAGCTGATGATGGAGAAGAACCAGGAGACCGCGGGAGCGGAGTGAGAGAGTCAGACAAGGCCTGAACGAGCAAGACAACCGACAGGAGCCCAAACCATCCGATAGCGGCGGCTGGTTCGGGCTCCTACTTTTTTGATCTGTTTCCCTATGTTTTTTTCCGGTCGTGTCTGGGGTTGTCCATAACGATTTTGCAGGCCCGGGTCAGTTGGGCAAAGACGGTGCTGTTGTACCGGCTCTCATACACGGTAATCATTGCACGAACTTCGGAGCGGGGCACTACAATATAGGAGGGCTGGAGGTTCGACAGCGTCAGGGCCGCCACGTCAGCCGCGCAGCGGGAACAAGAGCACAGCCCAAACATACTGATATACCGGGGCGCCTTCATCTCTACCAGATGCTCCATGATATTGACAACGGCAAAGTCCTCTGGCTCCGGCACTGGCTCCGGAGCGGGCTCCGGCACTGGCTCTGGCACGGGCTCCGGAGCGGGCTCTGGAGTGGGCTCCGGCACGGGCTCCGGAGTGGGCTCCGGCACGGGCTCTGGAGCGGGCTCCGGCACGGGCTCTGGAGCGGGCTCCGGCACTGGCTCTGGAGTGGGCTCCGGCACGGGCTCTGGAGCGGGCTCCGGCACTGGCTCTGGAGCGGGCTCCGGCACGGGCTCTGGAGCGGGCTCCGGCACTGGCTCCGGCACTGGCTCCGGCACGGGCTCCGGAGCGGGCTCCGGAATGGGCTCTGGCACGGGCTCTGGAGCGGGCTCTGGAACAAGTTCCGGCGCGGGCTCCGGCTTTGCCCCAGACTCCGGCGAATCGGGAAACTGACTCTCCAGAGCGCCGCGGATCTGCTCCGAGAGCAGCTCGTCGTTGGAGCGGGCCACCTCCAGGATGGGAGGCGTCAGGGGACGGGCGGCCTGCTGTTCAACTGGAGCCGCGGGAGCGGGGGCGTCGGACTGGGGCTGGACGGCCTCCCGTTCCGCCTCCGCCTGCGGTGCGCCCGCTGCCTCCCGCTCTCCATTTGGGGCAAGAAGGTTTAGCACATGGGCAGTTTTGCTGCTTTTTGCGCCTTTTTTCGCTGTGGGCATGGTGATCTCTCCTTAGGTATGATTGTCAGGCGGAACTATCTCGCCGAAGGGCCGAACGCCCGGATGATCTCGCTGATTAGCAGCTGGAAGTCCTCAGCCGGCTTGGAGGAGGGGGCGTAGGTGAGCACGCTCTCGCCGTGGGCGGGAGCCTCGGCAACGGAGACGCTGCTGCGGATTTTGGCCTCAAAGACCTTGGTGTCCAGCTGGGCGGCGATCTGCTCCGCCATATCCAGAACCTCCCGGTTGAGGGTAAAGCGCCGGTTGTACTTGTTGAGCAGGATGCCCAGCACCTTAAGCCGGGAATTGTAGCAGCGGCGGACCGTGTCAATGGTCTCCCGGATCTGGGCTACGCCCAGAAGGCTGAGGATCTCGGGGGCCATGGGGATGATGAGCCCGTCGGCCACCACGTAGGCGTTCACTGTCAGCACGTTCAGCGCCGGCGGGGTGTCCACAATAATATAGTCGTACTCGTCCTGGAGCTCCTGGAGGCTGTTTTTCAGCAGGAACTCCCGGCCCGGGCGGTTGAACTCCAGCTCCGCGCCGGAGAGCAGAATATTGGAGGGCAGGATGTCTCCGCACTCCGACTCCACCAGCACGTCGCGGACGGAGCGGGTCCCCTTCATGACGTCATACACGGTGGCGCAGTTGTCGATATCCAGCCCCAGGCAGAACCCCAGGCTCCCCTGGGGGTCCAGATCCACCCCCAGCACCCGGTTGCCCAATTGGCGGAGTCCGGCCAAAAGCGCACAGGAAGTCGTCGTCTTTCCGACGCCGCCCTTCTGATTGGTAATCGCAATCACAGTAGACAAAATATCCCCTCCGTTGTGTAAAATCTTTCTTGAGGCCCTTAACTTTACTATACTACGTGACGATAAAAAAGTACAGAGGGATTTTTCTTTTTCCTGATAGAATTTTATGAAAAACCAAGGCTTGTTTAAAAATGGCAACACGCCCAAACGGCGGGTCCTTTTCCGCCGGGCGCTATCAGATTTCCTTGAAATACACCCAGTATTCCAGTGTCAAATTGGCTTCGCCGGGCAAAAAATCCCTCGCTGTTGGGCGTATTTCCATTTTTCAAACAACGCCTAGCTGAGAATTAAGAATAAATTAGAATAAAGGAGAGATTATTATGGCATCTGTCAATGGGGTCAGCAAAAACAACTATACCAGCAGCCTGTACAACAGCGCCAACATTGTCAGCGGTCTGGCCAGCGGTATGGATACCGAGGGGATGATAGAGAGTCTGGTCCAGAGCTACAGCGCAAAGATTACCCAGCTCAACCAGAAGGCCACGAAGATACAGTGGAAGCAGGAGGCCTACCAGAGCATTATTGCCAAGATGTACGGCTTTTCCAACAAATACGCCTCCTATACCTCCTCCACAAACCTCTCCTCCCCCTCCTTTTTCAGCGGCGCCCGCCTGGTAGAGCCCCAGGGCGCCAACGCCGGCAAGGTCTCCGCCAGCGGCAGGACGGACAGCAATGTGGTGCTCAACAGCGTCAGCCAGCTGGCCACCGCCGCCCGATACACAACGGGCAGCAACCTGGCCGGCGCGGGCGACGGCACCTCCATCACCTCCAGCGGGGGCGTGGACTTTAATCGGGACATCAAGCTGGGCACCCTTCAGGGCTCCCTGAGTCTCAACTACGGCAATAAGTCCGTTACCATCAACTTCGATGAGAATACCGACCAGTACGTGGGCGCGGAGCAGCTGGCCCAGGCCATCCGGGATAAGCTCTCCCAGCAGACCATCGGCGGCTCCAACGGCACCAGCCTCAAGGCCAGCGACCGTATCGCCGTCACGGTCCGGGAAGACAATTCCATTGTGTTCTCCGACAAGAGCGGCGCGGGCAACAGCGTGTATATCAGCGGCGCCAGCGGCACCGTGGGCGAGGAGCTGGGCCTGGGAGATCTCTCCACAGCCAGCAAGGATAAGCCGACCGTGATCTCCTCCACCCGCTACGCCGACTACACCAAGCGGGTGAATACCGGCGAGTATCTGTCCGGCAAGACCATGAATATCAACCTGGACGGGACCACCAAAACCATCAACACGCCCAAGATTGCCCGCAATGAGGACGGCACCTACACCTTTACCATGCCCACTACCGTCAAGGACAGCAGCGGGGCCAGCAAGCTCACCTACGAGGGCGGCAAGCAGTACACCGTCTCCGCCAAGGAGGCCGCCAACAAGTACGCGGAGCTTCTGGATGAGTCCGTGCGCAAGGCCTTCGGCAATAAGGTGAAGGTCTCCAACCAGAGCAACAACGGCAGCCTGTACCTGAAGTTTGAAACCAAGGAGGGCTCCAACCTGCTCATTGACAGCGACATCGGCGATGTGCTGAAGATCGGCAAGAACGCCACCAACTACCTGGACCCCAACAAGACCCTGGGCGATCTGATGGGCTCCCGCTTCGACGAGCTGCTGGGCCGCTATGAGGAGATTGATAAGGACGGCTGGGGTACCGGCAAGGTCGCCTTTACCATCAATGGCGAGAAGATCGGCAGCTACGGCAAGGATACCAAGCTGATCACCATTATGGAGGATATCAACGCCAACAAGGAGGCCAACGTCAAGGTCAACTACTCCAAGACCACCCGGAGCTTTGTCTTTGAGTCCAGGGAGACCGGCTCCCAGAGCAAGGTGGAGCTGGGAGAGGGCCTGGCCCAGAGCATGTTTGGAAAGACTGTCGATACTGACGCCCTGGCCAAGCAGCATGCCCGGGACTTCCTGGGAGCGGATAAGGAAATCAAGGTGCAGGGGGAGAAGTTCTCCCTGGAGATTGACGGCAAGGAGCTCTCCTTCAGCTTTGCGGGCGACAACCCCACCATGAAGAACATTCTGGACAAGATCAACCAGAACCTGGGGGAGGGGCGGACCGCGTCCTTCTCTGAGCGGGACGGCTCCCTGGTTGTGACGGACCAGGACGGCAAAAAGCTGGATGTCACCTATGGCGAAGGCATCGCCTCCAACCTTTTCAGCAAGGTTGCCGGAGAAAACGGCTATACCCTCGGGCAGGACGCCAAGTTTAAGGTCACGGTTAACGGCATTGAGAAGGAGATGACCCGCAGCTCCAACACCGTGGACATCGACGGGCTGTCCATCACCATGAAGGAGAAGTTTGAGGACGACGGCGAGGGCGTTTCCTTCAAGGTTACGACGGATTCCGACAAAATTGTGGAGACGGTCCGGGCCATGGTCAAGGACTACAACGAGATGATGTCGGAGATCAAGTCCGCCTACGCCACGCTCCCCTATAAGAACTCCAGCGGCAATTTCCAGAACTATGAGCCTTTGACCGACGAGGAAAGGGTCGGCATGTCGGAGAGCGCCATTCAGGCCTACGAGGCCAAGGCAAAGCAGGGCATCCTCTTCAGCGATCCCAATTTAAAGGCGCTCTATGAGCGGATGTACAGCGTCTTTAATCCCAGCGGCAGCGACAGCGCTCTGCTGCGGAAGATCGGCCTCACCATGAGCTTCTCTACAGACGGCACCTCCTCCCTGACCCTGGATGAGAGCAAGCTGCGGGACGCGCTGGACAGCGACCCGGACGCGGTGGCGGACATCTTCACCCGCACCTCGGAGAGCGGCGGCACAAGCGGCATCATGGAGGGGCTTAAGACCCAGCTGGACCGCTACGGCTCTACTACCGGCGCGACGAAGGGCATTCTGGTTCAGCAGTCCGGTACGCCCCTGAGCGCTCTGAGCCTGCTGGACAACGCCTGGCAGAAGGAAATCGACAACTTGGGCACGCAGATCGAAAAGTGGCAGGGTAAGCTCAGCGACCGGGTGGACTACTATACCAAGATGTTCAGCAGGCTGGAGGTGCTGGTAAACCAGATGAACTCCCAGAGCTCCGCCCTGGCCGGCCTCATGGGCGGCTGATCCCCCGGCAGTAGAAAGGAACGGTATCCAAAATGGATCGAAGAGGCTATCAGCAGTACAAGGAACAGTCCATCAACTCCATGACATCGGGCGAGCTGCTGCTCCTGCTGTATGACGAGCTGGTCAAGCGGGCGACATTGGCCTCCATCGAGCTGGATAAGGCGGACTACCCCGCCTTTGAGGCGGCAATAGACCGGTGCGTTGACATTGTCAACTATCTGGATGAGACGCTGGACCGGCAGTACCCCATCAGCAGGGACCTCAGCCGCATGTACGACTATTTTACCTTCCAGCTGGGGGCGATCCGGATCGGCCGGAACAAGAAGCGGCTCTCGGAGCTGCGCCCCATGTTCGCGGAGCTGCGGGACGCCTTCCATACGGCGGAGAAAACCAGCGGCGCCGATCCGGGAAGGCAGGAGCAGGTATGAGCGACGCGCTGCTGGATCTGGCGGTCCTGGAGCGGAAGAAGTTCAACTACCTCAATGAGACGCTGGATTTAACGAGGCAGCTGGGCGAGGCCCTGGACCGGGGCGACCAGGAGTCTGTGCGGATGGTGGTGGCCATGCGGCAGGAGCCCATCCTCCATCTAGAAGAGGTGGACCGGGTGGCCAAGGAGCGCCGGAAGAGCCTGATGCCGGAGGAGCGGCAGAGGCTGGAGGAGCTGACGCGGGGAGCGGCGGCGGAGAGCGCCAGTGAAAAGACCTTCCTGGAGCAGGCCAGCCAGGCCCGCCGCCTGCTGGAACGGGTCGTGGATCTGGACAGAAGGATCAGCCTCCGGATGGCGGGAGATCAGTCGTTTTACAAAAAGTGAGAAGCTGTATTTACAGGCGCGGCTTTTGGCCGCCGGACGCCGCCCGGAGGGCGTTTGAGACTGCGAATTCAGACACTGAGAAGCATATCTGTTCCACCGGCGCAGGCCGGTGGGACAGATATGTTTGCGGGCTTCCTGGCGGCTGTGGGGAGAGCAGCCGCCGCGGCCTGCGTCCAAGGCTCCCGCGGACGCAGCGGAATACGGTTTCTTATCCTGTTCTCCGATTGGAAGTATACTTCCGTTATCGGGCAAAAAGTTAGGAATAGCAACGGTTTTAGGCCTGCATGAACGTTCTTTTTCACACGTTTTCCTTCAAGAAAAAGTATTAGAGTATTAAACGCCGCTGGACCATGCCTTGTTCCGGCGGAAGGAGAAAGAGGAGCCGGAGCAGGATGCCGGAAATTCGTCTGGAGAATGTATCAAAACGTTATACAGCGGAGGGGCGGACCCAGTATGCCGTGCGGGAGCTGAACCTGACCGTGGAGCAGGGGGAATTTGTCTTTCTCATCGGCAGCAGCGGGGCGGGGAAGAGCACCCTGCTGAAGCTGATCGGGGGTGAGATTCCTCCGGACCAGGGGGAGGTCTATCTCAACGGCCTCAACGTGGCCCGGATGATTGGCCCTTGGCGCACCCGCATGACGCGTACCTTTGGAATCGTCAACCAGGAGTGCCTGCTGATCCGCAAGCGCACCATTGGGGACAACCTGCTGCTGGCGGCAGTAGCGGCCGGCATGCGGCGCAAGGGCCGGCTGGCGGCGGAGAAGGCGCTGGCCATTGTGGGCCTTTCCGGCGTGGAGAGCTGCTATCCGGCGGAGCTGTCCATTGGGGAGTGCCGGCGGGTGGAGCTGGCCCGGGCTCTGGTCAACAGCCCGCCCATCCTGCTGCTGGATGAGCTGACTGCCAACCTGGATGACGACAACATCTGGGATATGCTGCACCTGCTCAACGAGCTCAACAGCCGGGGCACCACTATCATCATGGCCACCCACGCCAGCCGGTATGTCAACATTATGCGGCGGCGGGTGATCACCCTGGTAGACGGGAGACTCCTGGGCGATGTGCGCAATGGGAGATACGGGGATATTGTTTGACTTTTTCCCGCAAAAATGGTAAGATAGGACGGGGGGTGGAAAATGTGGAAATTCAGCGAAAAAGCCTCCTCAGACCTGGACGGGATGCCAACCAGCGGGGACATCCCGGCAAATGAACGGTTCAACTACTTCAGAACGGCGGCCACAGATAGAGAGCGTAAATAGGTAGACCATCTGCCGTCGGAGGCAATCCGGCCGCAGAAAATTATAGGAGGAACCTACATATGAACTTCAAAAATATGTCCATTAAAAAGAGCCTGATTGTAGGCTTCGGTACAACGATCCTCATCTCCGCAGTCATTATCATTGCCTCTCTGATAATGACAAATTCCCAGAAGAACGCCTACACCAATATTATGGACGACTATGTCGGCGCTACCGCGCTTATTTCCGAGTGCCGCATTGACTACAACATTGCCGCCCGGACTCTGCGGGACGTGGTTCTCTCCGGCGAAACGGGCGAGCTGGCCGACGTACTGAGCAAGGTGGACGAGCTCAAATTGCGAATTGACGAGCTGGAGGCAGTCTATCCTTTGCAGGACCGCACTCTGCTGACCAGCTTCACCAAGACGGTGGACGAGTGGGAGATTGAGGCCCAGGCCATTGTGGAGCTCGCCCGCACGGACCGCGAAGCGGCCGCTGGGCGGATTGCTACCTCCTGCTCCCCCAAGCTGCGGGCCGCCGCGGTGGCTGGCGACCAGCTGAGTGACGCTCTGACCACGGCGCAAAACACCATCATTGAGCGCCAGACCCGCAATACCACCATCTCCATCTTTGCCTTTTTGGCGGTCATGGTGGCGGCTACGATTATTGTGCTGCTGATGGCGTCCAGGATCATCCGGAGCATTGTGGAGCCCAGCAGCCAGGTGCGCGGCGCGCTGGTTGGCTTCAGCCAGGGCAATCTGTCGGTGCCTGTGGAATTCATGGGCAAAAACGAGCTGGGCGAGATGTGCGACGCCCTGCGCACCAGCCAGCAGGTGCTCAACAGCGTGATTCAGGATATCTCCGAGACCACCAATCAGATGGCCAAGGGCAACTTCGACGTGGAGCTCACCGCCACCTTCCCCGGCGATCTGAGGCCCATCCAGAACAGCGTCAATCAGTTCGTTATTCGCATGAGCGAGACGATTTCCAACATTTCCCAGTCCGCGGACCAGGTCTCCGCCGGCGCGGACCAGGTGTCCAACAGCTCCCAGTCCCTGGCCCAGGGCGCTACTGAGCAGGCCAGCGCCGTGGAGGAGCTCAGCGCCACCATTACTGACATCTCCAACTCCTCCAAGCAGACGGCCACCTCCGCCGAGGAGGCCCGGGACAGCGTGGGCGAGGCTGGCCGGCAGGTGGACACCAGCAACGAGTATGTCAAGCAGCTCAACGTTGCCATGAACAACATCTCCAATTCCTCCCAGGAGATCAGCAAGATCATCGCCACCATCGAGAACATCGCCTTCCAGACCAACATTCTGGCCCTGAACGCCGCCGTGGAGGCGGCCCGGGCCGGCGCGGCCGGCAAGGGCTTCGCCGTGGTGGCCGACGAGGTCCGCAATCTGGCCTCCAAGTCCGACCAGGCCGCCAAGGCGACCAAGGACCTGATTGAGAACTCCATCACTGCTGTGGAGAATGGCGCGGACGTGGTGAGCAAGGTGACCGAGTCCCTGCAGAAGGCCACGGAGCTGGCCAGCGGCGTGGTGACCATGATGGAGAGCGTGACGGAGGCCGTGGAGACTCAGACCACCGCCATTGCCCAGGTCACCGAGGGAATTGATCAGATCTCCGCCGTGGTGCAGACCAACTCCGCGACCAGCGAGGAGTGCGCGGCGGCCAGCGAGCAGCTGAGCTCCCAGGCCAATATCATGCATCAGCTGATGGCGGAGTTCCGCGTGAGCAACAAGGCCGGCTATGGCGGCGGCAGCGCCCTCCAGAGCTCCGGCGGCTGGGAGGACAGCGACCGGGGCGAGCCTCTGATGCTGGGCGGCGGCTCCGAGCGCAGTCCCTTCGGCGGCGGCAAGTATTAATGCACTGTGGGATATATGGCGTTCCGGGGCTCCGGAATGCCATATATCCCACTACAACGGACAAAGCCGCTCCCTGACCGCGTCTATACTACACTGGACCAGAGGTGAAGGAAATGCCCGATGAATTAAAAAATCAGGATATGGAGCTTATTTTCGCTCTGGACATCGGAACCCGCAGCATTATTGGCGTAGCGGGCCGGGTAGTGGACGAGCGGCTGGAGGTTTTGGCCATTGAGAAGGAGGAGCACGGCAAGCGTGCGATGATCGACGGCCAGATTGAGGACATTGACCAGGTGGCAAAGGTTGCCAGACGGGTAACCAGCCGGCTGGAGGCAAAGCTGGGGTGCAGGCTCCAGCGGGTGTGCGTAGCTGCCGCAGGCCGCGCCCTGCGTACGGAAAAGGGCCACTTTGCTCTGGACCTTCCGGATGTCACCAGAATTGACAGCGACCTGATCAGCCACCTGGAGAGCGGCGCGGTCTCCGATGCGGAGAGCCGCCTGTCCGAGAGCGGACTGGAGAGTCCGCAGCGCCGGTTCTATCTGGTAGGATATACGGTCAGCGGCTATCTGTTGGACCGCTATCCGCTGACAACGCTGAAGGGCCACACCGGCCAGCAGCTGGAGGCGGATGTGGTGGCCACGTTTCTGCCCAGCGAGGTGGTGGAGAGCCTGTACGCCGTGATGGAGGCCGCCGGCCTGGAGGTGGCGAGCCTCACGCTGGAGCCCATCGCGGCGCTGAACGCGGTGATTCCCGCTGATCTGCGGCTGTTGAATCTGGTGCTGTGCGACATTGGCGCTGGCACCTCCGACATTGCCGTCTGCCGGGACGGCGCGGTGGTAGGGTATACCATGGCGACCATTGCCGGGGATGAGATTACCGAGAGACTGATGCAGCACTACCTCATCAACTTTGCCACAGCGGAGCGGATGAAGATGGAGCTGGATTCCCCCACCATTACCTACCGGGATGTGCTGGGGCTGGAGCAGAGTATTCCTGGCCAGCAGGTCAGAGAGGCGCTTTTGGGGGCGGCAAAGACGCTGGCCGGGGAGATCGCCCAGCGGGTCGTGGGCATCAACGGCGCTCCCCCCTCCGCCATGTTCCTGGCAGGGGGCGGCAGCAAGCTGGCCGGACTGCGGGAGCTAGTGGCCCAGGCGCTGGAAATGGACGAAAAGCGGGTGGCCCTGGCGGGGAACAACTACGATGTGAGCGCTTTCTCCAAGGAGTACGATCTCAACGACCCGGAGTACGCCACGCCCTTGGGAATAGCTGTGTCCGCGGGGCTGGGGCTGATCAGCGACAGCTACCGCATTCTTCTCAATGGTCAGCCGGCAAAGCTGTTCCGCAGCGGCACGCTGACCGTGCTGGACCTGCTGATGATGAACGGCTATACCTCCGCGGATCTGCTGGGCCGCACGGGGCGGAGCCTGAACATCACCGTAGACGGCCAGCGGATGACTTTCCGGGGGCAGAGCGCCACGCCCTGTGTGCTCCTGCTCAATGGAAAGGAGACGACGCCCTCTGCGGTGGTATATGCCGGCGATGCCATTGAATTTACCCCTGCGGTGCCCGGCCCCTCTGCGGAACGCCAGGTGCAGGATCTGTTGGGGAGCGATTTCCCAGGCGGCGTCCTGGTCAACGGTAATCCGGTGAGGCTGGATTACCAGCTGTGCTCCGGCGACCGGGTCATTACAACGGAGACGCCGATCCCCTTGGAGGAGGAGGTTTTGCCGGAGCAGGCGGAGGAGGACGTACCGGCGCCGGAGGCCCTGCCGGAAAGCACGGGGGATGAGGAATCCGCTGTTTCGGAGCCGGCTCCTGCCCCGGCGGCGGAAAATCTGTCCGCCCCAGACGGGGAGACTGCCGCGCCGCGCCCGCCTCTGTGCGTATATCTCAATGGCGCTCCTCTGGTTCTGCCCGGAAAGCCGGACGGCGCCCCGTATTACCTGATGGATCTTCTGGACCGCTCTGGAATTGACTTCGGGACCCTGGACGGACCGGTTGAGCTGCGGGTCAATGGGGAAGAGGGGGCCTTCAGCCAAGAACTGCGCAATCACGACAATATTTTGATCCGGCGCGAGGCACGATACGCGGCCTCTGATTTGCCGGAGTAGAAAAATCCTTTGACAGAAAACGGGGAGAATGAATGAAGAAGCGTATTCTAGTTGTCTGCACAACTGCTGTCTTATCGCTTTCCCTGCTGGCGGGCTGCGGAAAAGACGAGGAGTCGCCGCCGTCTTACGCTGTTGGCGGGGACGAGGTCGTCTCCTTGGACAGCGTGATGGACGAGGGAGCGGCGATTCTGGTTTCCATTCAAAAGCCGACAGAAGCGGCGATTGAGCTGGGAAAAGAGGAGTACACATACCGCTACAGTGAAACGGAAAAGCCCGCAGAGCTGGCGGAGAACTATGTATCGATCCTCCGCGGCGAGGAGCAGGGATTTACCTTGATTGATGAGGAGAACCGGATGGCGGAGGAGGAGCCGGATTTTGAATCGCTCACAGGCACCGTTATTCTGGGAAAGGCGGCGGCCTCCGAGGAGGACGAGGAGGCGGCGAATCAGATTTTCCGGGTCATTGTGGCTTGGTCGGAGTACAGCGTCGCCATTCAGGTGTCCCACCAGGAGGGAGAGATTCTTCCGCCGCTGGAGCCGGAGCCGGAGGATGGGAACGGCGAGTCCGGGCCAACCGCCATGTCGGAGCAGATGGAGTATTTCACCAGCCTCTCTCCGTCTCTGCTGGGACTGCCGGGGGACAGCATGGAGGAGTACCGGATTTATCCGGTGGAGGGCTGGGTACGTGTCAACGGCGTATCCTGCCGTCAGATGAATGTCTATCTGTTGGAGCTGCCGGAGAGCACCAATACGTTTTTGGGAACCTATTACCTCAGCAGCGACCTTCAGGAGCTCTACGTAAAGAGCGACACGGGCTCCATAAGCAAAATTGATTTGGGCTAAAGCCCTGTGAAAGGAGGCGTTCAAGATGGGATTTGGTGTAGACGGGATTGTCAGAGCCAGTATGAGCATGAGCGAGGCAAACTTTGAATCCGCCTATAACATTGCCATGATTAAGAAGGCGATGGAGGGCATGGAGATGCAGGGGGAGGCCCTTACGGAGATGCTGGCCTCTGTGCCGGCGCCCAGTCCGTATGGCTTTGACGTATACGGCTGATGGATTTGTCATATAAAAGGCGGGCGGTGGATAGTCACCGCCCGCCTTTTGTGCCTATCTACACGATAGCGCCGGGGGTTCACCCCCCCGCCTCACGGGAGTCCAGGATGGGCCATCCTCTTCTCAGCCCCTGAGTCAAAAGCGGCCTTCTGCCAGCTTGGCGTTCGTCTCGCTCCGCCTGCCGGCCATAGGCGGTTGAAAACCGCCGGGCCTGTCGTTGGGCGAAGCCCAATGATGGCCCAAAGGAAGGGGTAGACCCTCCGTCAGCCTGTGACTGAAAGGCTTCCTTGAGGGGGCAGAACCATCTTTTGTTTGCGCTGACCGGGATTGGCTTTTTAAAGGGAAAGAACCATCTCCGTCAACGCAGACGAGAGATGGTTCTTTCCTTTCGTGGGCCGGCAGGCGAAGTCGGTGTACTTCGTTCTATCGGTAGAAAGCAGGTAATTCGGCGGCTTCGCCCGCTAACTTTCTGCCGAACTGATAAACTCCCCCGTAAAACAGCAGGGGACCGGCGTTAGGCAGCCTTTGGCCGCCCCAGCCCTAAGCCGGCGGAGCCGGCCCACGGGGGCGCGGAGCCCCGGGGCTACCGAAAAGATAGGCATTTCCCGGGGACCACCGTTTTTCACTGGGTGGTCATGGCCCGGTGCAGCAGCACGGCCATATCCGCCCGGGTCAGAGCGGCTCTGGGAGCCAGTGTACTGTTGGCGGTGGGCAGGAGATTTCTACCGATCAGGCAGGCCACAGCGCCCTGGGCGTAGCCGGCGACGTCGCCGCCGTCCCGATAGGGGATCAGGAGGCTGGGGGAGCCGTCGGCGGCGCTGAGGCCCGCCGCCTGGAGAGTCCGCTGCACCATCAGGGCAGCGTCCTGGCGGCTGATGGTGGCGGTGGGCTGGAACCAGTTCTCACCCGTGCCGTTGATGATGCCCACAGAGCGGAGTACATCCACCGCCTTGGCGTAGTAGGCCGTATCCGGTACGTCCCGGAAGGAGGGAACCGCGCCGCCGGGAAGGAACTGGTAGGCCCGGTACAGCATCACGCAGAAGTCGCACCGGCGGATGGGCAGATTGGGGCCGAACTCGCCGGGACTCATGCCGTTGACCACGCTCTGGCTGTAGAGGTAATCCACCGCCGCCAGAACCTCCTGGGAGTAGCCCTGGAGGTCTCTAAAGTGGTCGGAGGAGGAGGGCGCGCGCACAGAGATCAGAATCTGGCTGCTGTACTGGGTTCCGTCCTCGCAGACTGCGGTGTAGGGGATGGTGACCGTCCCCTGGAAACCGGCCTTGGGGATAAAGGTCAGATTGGAGGCCAGCGGGTCATCGGAGAGGCCATACTCCGTA
This sequence comes from uncultured Oscillospiraceae bacterium, assembly GCA_949878425.1. Taxonomy (GTDB): domain Bacteria; phylum Bacillota; class Clostridia; order Oscillospirales; family Oscillospiraceae; genus Pelethomonas. The sequence goes on along the minus strand of CATLAL010000008.1, from coordinate 49,346 downwards.
GTGGTGTTGGCCATCCAGCTGTACTGGGTGGGTGTAACATACTGGTAGTAGAGCTTTCCCGCCGTCTCGTCCGGCAGTCTGTTCAGCCGGATGGAGACAGGCTGGCGTCCGCCGGCGGAGTCCAGAAGATCGACGGCGCTGAAGGTCACCGGCTTGCTGGCGGTGGCATAGCGGACAATGCCGCCGGCCGTGGCGGCTTCCCGGACCGTAACCTCCAGGGTCCCCTCAAACTGGGTTCCGCTGATGGACCAGGCGGTAAAGGGGATCCGGGCCACGCCGGAGAAGCCGTAGGCGGGCAGGAAGCTGACCCGGGAGAGGGAGACCTCGCCGCCGCTGTAGAGGCTGTCTGTAGCGCTGACCGGCACCGGGGGATCGGCCAGGGCGTAGTCAAAATAGAGGATCCCCTCACCGGAGGAGGGGGCGGTAAAACGGACGTAGTGGAGGGCGGAGTTGGTGACCGTACGGGAGGCGGTGTCAAAGTCCACGCTGCTGAGAAGGACCGCCTCCTGGGCCGTGGTGGTATAGGACACGGTAGCGCCCTGGTTGGCGGTGGAGCCGCCGTAGCTGCTGTTGGAGCCGCCGGCGGCGTCCTGGGAGGAGGTGATCACCAGGAGCCCGTTAAAGCTCTGCCCATTGATGGACCAGCCGGTAAAGGGGATCTCCGCGCTGCCGCGGAAGGTGCTGGAGGCCCAGAAGGACAGGTTCGCGATGTAGGGGGTGGTGTTGTTATAGTACTTGGCCTCCCGGCTCACGTGGGTCCCCATGGAGCCGGAGCTGGTGCGGCCGTGGTAGAGAGAGCCTGCCGTGAGCTCCGGCAGGGACTGGAAGGCGATGTAGTGGAGCCGCTGGCCGGTCATCTGCTGGCACAGGGCGTTAAAGTCGGCGTTGAGCAGCTTTACGGAGCTGCCGGGGGCGCAGACGTAGTTGATGTCCCCCGCGCCGGTAGTCTGGAAGTGGAGCTCCAAGGTGCCGGTAAAGGGAATTCCCCGCTGGTTCCGGCCTGAAAAGGGGATGCGGACCTGGCCGGAGAAGCCGGAAGCGGCCACAAAGGTCAGAGAGCTGATCCGGGGCTCGCTGCGGTAGTAGTAGAGAGTGCGGGAGGAGGCCGGCGTGTTGACCCGGCCCTCCCGCCAGTACTCATAGAGGGTCCCCTGGCTGGACGGAGGGAGGGTGAAGGAGACGTAGTCCAGCTGTCCGCCGGTGGCGTTGGCGCAGAAGGCGGCAAAATCCTCCGCGCTGAGGGCGATATAGCCCAGATTGTTGTCATTGTAGACCAGGCCGTCGTCCAGGCCCTGGGAGATGGTGATCACCAGCTCGCCGGTAAACCTGCCGCCGGAGACGCTGTAGCCCGTGTAGCTGATGCGCACGGTGCCCACAAAGCCCGGAGCGGGGACGAAGGAGACGCGGCTGAGGTCGGCGGGACGGTACTGGGTGGTGGGGCCCACCTTGGCCGTGTAGTTATTGGCGTCCACATAGCCCTCGTATAGCGCGCCCTGGGAGGCGGGGGGCAGGGTAAAGGTGACATAGCTGAGGGGGGAGCCGGTCTTTTCCTGGCAGACGCTGCTGAAGAGGGTACCGCTCAGCTGGGTGGGGCTCTCCGGAGCGGAGGTGATGGGCACATCCGTGTTGGCCTCCTCCAAGGTTACCACGATCCGGCCCTTGAAGGTCCGGCCGGTCTGGGTAGAGCCGGTGAAGGTGATGTAAGCCTTTTCGCCGGTGTAGGAGGCGTTGGGGACAAAGGTGATATCGGAGAGGTAGGGCCCCCGGGGCTCTCCGGAGGCGTAGTAGGTGAGGGAGGAGCCCACGCCGGAGCCCGGGTTGTCCGGGGAGCGGTAGTCCAGGTACAGGGTGCCCTGGTTGGTTTCCACGCTCAGGCCGGAGACGGACTGAAGCTTGCCGTCCGGAATAATGGCGGAGCACTGGGCGGCGATCTGCCCCTCCAGGGTGGCCAGGCGCAGGGGGTCGCTGGCGCTGGCGGAGGCGTAGAGATTGTCCGCCTGGTTGCTGGCCACGTTGACGGTAATGTCCCCAGTGTAGCTCACGCCGCCCACGGTGGCGCGGATGGTGACAATGGCCACGCCCTCCTGGATGCCGTCCACGGTGAGGCCGTCCCAACTGGAGCCGGTGGCCCGGACAAAGTTGGGCTTGGCGCTGGAGATGGAGGCGGTGACAACGCCGCCGCCGCTCTCCGGGGCCGCCGCGCCGTAGCGGATAAAGTCGCAGGTTCCGGAGGGGTTGGCGGTGCCGTCCACCAGCTTGCGGGCCTCGTTCTCCGTGATGTCAATGGAGGGCGTGACAATGGCGATGCCGCTGACTGTGACAGTGAAGCGGACCTGGGGGGCGGCGTTCCGGCTCTCCCGGACGGTGATGTTGGCCACGCCGGGGGAGGCGGTGCGCAGCTGGGCGCTCTTGCCGTCGCCGGTGTAGGCCACGTCGGCCACGGAGGTGTTGTCAGAGGACCAGACAAAGGTGGCGCTGTTCACGGCGTTGGTGTCTGTCACGTTGGCCAGGGCGGCGGTGAGGGGCACGGTGACGCCGGGGTCCTGGTCCGGGAGCTTGTCGGTGAAGGTGCTGCCATTGGCGGTGAGGCGGATCTCCGGCTCCACCGCCAGGGCCCCAGGGGCCAGGGACAAGGCCAAAACCAGGGCCAGCGCCAGGGAGAGCCAACGCCGCCTGAGAGATGTTTTCATGGGGAACACTCCTTCTTCGTGTTGTCCGGGGAGAGGGGGAAGCGGGAGCGGGCCGGGCCCGCTCCCGCAGGAGATGGATTAGTAGGGCCTGGGATTACCGTTGGTATCAATGGCAACCAATCCGTACTCAATATTTGTGGGTACCTGGGTACCGTTCCATGAGGGAATAAAGCCGATTTCCATAAGCGGGAGGCCAGAATCCGAGGTGCCGGTGACAACCGAGCCAAAGGTGAGGGTAAGTCGGGCATTCGCCTCCGCAGAGCCGGTAGTGTTGGCAATCCATCCGCTTTGGAACATAGTAATAGTTGAATTTGCGCTTACATGGTCAAAAGCCAGGGTAAAGATATTTGTGGGAGAGCTTGTAGTCCGTCCAGGCGTCAGATCCGATGCGGGAATGTTGCCGCCCAGCAGGGGGAAGATGCTGAGCCAGTTATCGCCAGAACCCGGAGTTGACAACGTGACACGAACCTCTTGCCGGCCTTCTGCGGTGTTGTCACTGGGCAGATAAAAGACGTCCTTGTCAAATTGAATCGTAACGGTTCCCTTATAGGTTCCGTCGCTATTGCGGCTTGTAAGCTGTGTTTGGATGAATTCCGGTACCGGGGGATCGGGATCCGGCTTGGTGACGTTGCTCAAGGCTGCGAAGCTGTAGCCGTACTGGCTGGTGCTCATCACGTGACGGGCGGCAGCGACAAAGTAATAGCTGTTGCTCGACATATCGTTCGTCCGGTCGATGGAGTCCACCGTGGGACTAAAGGGGAGCGGTCCGCCAACCAGAGAATTCTGGGAGCTGTCACTGGCCAACCCCTGCTGAATGAGGAGGAGAACCTGATTCTTCAGCGTATCGCTGGCATACAGGTCAAAGACAGTGTAGCCGTCAAAGCTCGAGCCGGGGAGATAGTAGTTGTCAAGACCGCCAGTTCCGTTGTTGTTGACATCCGCAACCGCTGTAGTATACCGGTAAAAACTCTGAAGCGCGTCGATCACCCGCATATTCGCGTAGGCCGGAGGGATAGACTTGCCGGAAGCATCGGAGGTAATGTTGGTCCCGGAGAGGGTTTGGGTGTAGAGAATGGAGCTACGCAACAGAGTGGTGGAGAGCAGCAGATATTCGACATTGGAATTCACGTGGGTGGCCAGGTTTACCACGCCGTTCTGCCGCTGCAAAGTGGTGAACTTAGGCTTTTCATTGTCCGTAGTGGTAAACTTGTACAGATACACCTGGGACAGGCTGGAGGACGCGCCGCGCAGGACAAAGTAGAGGTAGTAGTCCGTGTTGGGCGTTAGCTCCGGGATATCCGCCAGGGGAACGCGGACGCCCTCGTTTTCATAGGGCTGGATCTTGATCTCCGCAGGACTGAGGCCGTTGGGCAGCGTAAAGCGCAGATTGTTGGGCGCGGTGACCCACTCCGTCTCCGTGTAGGTGTTGCCGGAGATATTCTTGTTTCGATCCGGCAGGGTCACGGTGTGCTCTATCTCATTGCCGTGATCATCCACCTCCACATAGGTATAAGTTTTTGTGGTACCGGCCACGGGGACCACATCCCACAGGGCTCTGTCGCTGAGCACCGCGTTGTTGTTGTTTCGGTCCTCTGCGGTGGTAATCACCTGTCCTACAGGCGCGACCACATAATAGATCGTGCCTTCGTGGTCCAAAGCCACATTGATCTCTGCCCAGCTGTCGCCGGGGGTAATCTCCGGATAGCCGGAGGAGAACTTAGGCACCTCCAAGTTGGTGAAGGTGTTGGACAGGAGGAGCGTCTTGGAGCCGTCAAGCAGAGAGTGGCCGATGGACGCCACATTACTCGTTGGGTTTGTGGCGTCAGTGGCGGCGTCCCAAGTGGCCTCAGAGAGTCCTCTGGCCAGGGAGGCCAGGCTGCCGGTGTCAGCCGCCGCCGCGTTGACGTAGATGTTCACATTCTCGCCCCAGGTTTGACTGTCGCTGTTGGTTCCAATCTGCGTGATACAAATGCCGAACTGATAGATCACGTTGCCGGTGTCGTCCAAGCTCGTAATCAGCGGGAAGTCGGCGTCACTGCACCTGTTGAAATCCAGATGCAGGCTCTTACCGCCCTTCTCCTCGCCATAGGCGGGGGAGAGCACCCGGTTGCTGGGAATACTGCCGAGGCAGTACCAGCCGTTGGAATAGCGCTCCTTGCCCGCCATATTGGGCATAGGATGGGAGTCGGTGATGGGATTGCCGTTCTTGTCCACCGCGCGATAGTATAGATCGAAGGTCATGGTGGTTTCGCTCCAGAACAGCAGATCATAGCTGAGACTCTGGTTCACGTTGTGGGTAGATTGGGGTTCCATGGTGAAGCTGAACTTGATGTCCACCGGACTGCCTGTGGGATTGCCGCTGTTGTCCAGCTTGTAGGGCAGCTGCTGGGACCCCAGGGAGAGACGGTCCAGGTCAAGCTGGGCGGAGACGATGGTGAACCGGGGGATATAGTGTCCGGAGTCCTCAGGGGCATTGGTGTAGTCCAGGGGATTGGGGGTAATATCGTTTTGATTGGTGGAGGTATCTGTGAGGTCGAAAAATCTGAAAAAGTAGGTGGATCCGCTGCTCAGGTTCAAAGCCTCACTGGGGAAGGTGACCAGCACCTTGCCGTCCCTGCTGGTGACAGTGGCCTTGGTGTAGTCCAAAACGCAGGGTTCCCCGTTGACCAAGATATTCTCAATGGCAACATCCCGCTGGGCGCTGTCCACGTTGGAGGGCACAGGGTTCTCCCGCGTGCCGGAGCCAGAGGGATAGAGCTTGATGCTGTTGGAGAGGGAAGTGACCAGCCGCTGAAGGGCAGTATCCTTGTTGGCAGCAGAGGCGGTGTTGTAGGCATCATAGAGATCCCGCAGGCTGTCGCCGCCGCCGGGGCCTTTATAGCGGATATCCTCGCTGAAGGTGAGGACGATACCGGTATCCGCCAGCGGGCCAGTGGGGTCGGTGGGGTCCGCGCTGTTAGAGCGGGTGAAGGACTGCACGATTGTGGGCCCGCTGGTATCCAGGGTATGGATGGTCACTTTCTTAACCTCAACGGAGTAGTTGCCCGCGTCGTCAATGGCCACATACCAGAGGTCATAGGCTGTCTCGGCGGTGAGTCCGGTGACGTTGATGGTGCCGTCCACAGTGCTTCCGGCCACCTTCACGCTGCCGAACTTCAGGGCATTCAGTCCGGATTGGACCTGGAGCTTGGCGTACTCGTCGCTGGGGAGGATGGAATCCTGACCGGGTCTGGGCTTGGGATAGTCCGCGCCAGCCTCCACCACGGCCCAGTAGACGGTGCCGCTCTCGTTGAGCCGGAAGGTCAGACCCACAGAGGTGGCCTCCACCTTGTTGACCATGGGATCCACGATAAACTCCGGCGGGGTCTTATCCACGGTGGAGAAGGTGAGCTTCTCGATCTTGGACTGATTGACCCCGTTGGCGTCCACCAGCCACAGGTACAGGTCGTAGCTCTCCATCTCCTCCAGGGTCAGGTCGTTGACCTGGAACACGTCCTCGGTGTTCTTGACCACGTCCCGGACGCCGTAGCCCAGCTTGCCGGAGACGGAGTTGGCTCTCAGCTCGTCCTCGGTGGGGGCCTGTGCGCCGGCGGGCAGCAGGGCGTAGTAGAGCTTGCAGGTCTTGGTGGGCATCACGGTGACCTGGGCCATGGTGTCCGTCACAAGGGACATGTAGGGGTAGCCCTCCGCGAAGGCGGGGACGGTGTCGTCAGGCGTGGTAAAGGCGATCACCTTGGCGGGGCTGCGCTGGCCCCGGTCGTCCACCAGGACGGCGGAGAGGTAGTAGGAGCCGCCGGGCAGCAGGCCCGTGACAGCCGCGCCGGTCTCCTCGTTGCCTCTGGCGATGGGCAGGGTGCCTCTGGCCACAGCGGTGGAGCCGTAGGCCGGGGGCTTAATGAGGTCGTCCGCGCTGATGGAGCTGTCGGTGATGGCGCTGACAGCCCAGTACACGGTTCCCTTCTTGTTGGTGGAGAACACCGCAGTGAGGGAGGTGGGGGCCAGGTCGCTGACAGAGGGGTAGCCGGCCAGGATCATGGGATCCAGGGAGGACTCCTCCGCGGCCACGGAATCCATCACCTCGTCCTTGATGACGGCGGTGATGCCGGGACGGATGTAGATCTCGTCCGGCAGCATGGTGACAATGGAGCCGGGGGCGTTGACGTTGAGCTTTTTGATGTCGCCGTCGCCGGAGACGTAGGTGCCGGTATCCAGGTTCAGCTCCTTGACGGAGGCGCCCCGGGCGATGGTGACGTTGGTGTCGGGGGCGGTCTCGTCCACGGTCATGGTGTTAACCGTGCCCTTGGCCACCTGCACCTGGGCGCCGGGGGTCTTGACGGCAACGGACTCAATCCGGCCCGCCAGATCCAGCAGCGTGCCCTCCTCCCCCTCCAGGGAGATGCTCTTCAGGCCCAGGCCCTCGGGAGTGTTGTCCTCCAGATAGGCGTCCGTGCGCACGGTGACCTGGCCGATCTCGGTGATGCCGTCGGCCTGGATGGTGACAAAATGGTCCTGGAGGTTGTCCACCAGCAGCTCATCGGCAACCACGTTGCGCAATGTGATGCTGGAGCGGCCGCCCTCGCTCTCGCCGGTGCCGCTGGCGATGATGCGGCCCAGGACGGTGACGTTCTCCAGCTTCACGTCCCCCAGTCCCACACCGCCGGTGACATAGAGGTCGCCGCTGATGATGGTGTCCCGCAGCGTCACGCCGGGGGAGGAGATGGTGACATTGCCGAACACGCCGCCCATGGAGTAGTCGCCGCTCTCCTGGAGGGGCGTGCCCACGATGCGGGAGAGCATGGCGGCCATCTCGCCCCAGCTGAGGTCCTTCTGGGGCTTGAAGGTGCCGTCGTCATAGCCGCCCACCAGGTAGTGCTCCAGGGAGGATTTGATGGTGCCCCGGGCCCAGGGGCTGATGTCCCGGGCGTCGGAGAAGTCCAAAATCTCCCCCTCGGACTCCTTGAGCATCATGTTGCGGCCTAAAATGGTGGCGGCGGTCTCCCGGGTCAGGGTGTCGTTGGGGGACACCGTGGTGGGGGAGGTGCCGTAGATGTACTGGGCGTTGTAGGCAATGCCCACGTCGTCATAAAACCAGTCGCTCTCCTCCACGTCGTCAAAGGGCGTGGGGCCCCCCTGGGTATAGCCGTAGGCCCGGTTGACAATGGACATAAAGTCCGCCCGGGTGAGGTAGCTGTCGGGATTCTCGGCCTGGTCGGAGCGGATGAAGCCCCACTCCACCAGCTGGCTCAGGTAGGGGTCCGCCCAGTGGGCCGAGGCGGTCTCGGAGACCCCGGAGAAGCCGGGGATCAGGCCCAGAACCAGGGCAATGGCCAGCAGGAGGGCGGCTCCCCGCGTCCGCAGGGAGCGGCGGGGGACCGGTCGTTGCGTTTGCTGCATAAAGAAGCTCCTTTCTCGCGTTGGATACTGGGGGAAACGATCTTCAAAACAAAACTTTGGAAGCGCCGGTCCGTCCGCGCACAGCTGTGCGCCGGCGGAAGCGGCCCTTCCAGAGTTCCGCGTCAAAGCATAGGGGAGAGGTCAGGCGCTGGGCCGGCTGACCTGGATGCTGAAAACCGCCTTGCGGATGAGGATCTCCTGGTCCAGGATGAGGTCCACGAATTTGGCGGCGTAGAGGGGCACGGGGGTCTGGGAGGGCAGGGTGCGCAGCACCTTGAAGTGGAGCAGAAGGGGCTCGTCGGTGACGGGCAGCACCACCTCCGCGGTCTCCCCCACCTCCAGCGGCTCCATGGTGAAAAAGGACATGCCGCCGCAGCTGAGGTCGTTGCCCTTGAGGGCCCGCTGGCCCCGCCAGGCGCCGCTGACCGGGTACATCACCGACTCAAAGGCGGTGGGGACCCGCAGGTTCTCCCGGGCCGCGGCCCCCAGGTTCTCCGTGGGCTGAACCACCAGCCGGTCCTCCCGCCGCCGGGTGATGATGCCCCGCCGGGCGGGGGCGCTGTCGTCCAGACCGATGAGCTGCACGTCCGTGTGTCCGTCCAGCTCCGAGGGGTCGTCCAGCAGAAGGCGCAGCTGGAACACATCGGAGTTGGGGGGGGACTCCAGAATGGCCTGGGTGAGGGGGGTCCCGCCGCTGTCAAGAATAAGGTAGAGCCGTTCCATGGTCAGCGCCCTCCCTTCCCGCCGGTTCCGCCGGTTCCGCCGGCGGCCTGACCGTCGATGGCCTGCCGCTCCCGGCGGGCCTTGTCCGGGTCGTTGGGGTCAAAATTGAGGAAGTAGACATAGATCTCCACAATGGCCCGGTAGAGGGAGTCGGGAATCTCCTGGCCCAGGGAGAGCTGGGAGAGCATGGTGGTCAGGGAGTTGTCCTCGTAGACGGGCACGCCGTTCTCGGCGGCCACCTCCACAATTTTTTCCGCCAGATAGCCCATGCCGGAGGCCACCACCACCGGCGCGCCGCTGCCCTCGTAGCGCAGGGCCACGGCGGATCGATCACGCCTTGACATCGATACTGTTCTCTCCTTCAAAGATTTTTGGGAACACGCCGGAAATGGTCAGCGGCTTTTCCATGGGCCGCACCTGCACGCTGTTGGGGCGCAGGCCGTTTTCCGAGAGAATGCGCGTGAGCTCCCCTCCCACGGTTTCCGCGAAGGGGGCCACGCTCTGGGGACAGAAGAGCTGGAGGTCCACGTCCTCCCGCTGGCAGGTGAGGACCATGTCGAAGAAGCCCAGGCTCTGGATATCCATTTTAAAGAGGAAGCGGATGGTGTTGTCCTGCTGGCCCCGGCCCCGCTTCATGTTCTCCTCCGCGTCCGGGTCCACCCACAGCTCGCTGAACATCAGCTTGCCCATCCACTCCAGGGGGATCATCATATGGAGCAGGGGCATGTAGACGCTCTCGTTGATGAGGAGGGCGGACACGATGTTGCGGAAGGCGTCCTGGGCTTCGGCCCCGGATCCGCCCCGGAGGGCCCGAGAGGCGGTCTTGGCCAGCTGGTCGGCGAATTCGTTGCGCTCCGCCGCCCTGGCGAAGCCGCCCCGGTCCAGCAGGTTCATCAGCGCCTCGTCGCTGAGGTTTCCCAGCCGCTCCCGGACAGAGGTGTGGGCGCTGAGCTGGTGGAAGGCCTGGAGCAGGCCGGACCGAGAGCCGTTTTCATACCGGGCCACGTCCAGGGCCAGCATGGAGATGAGCATCCGGGAGAGGCCCATGTCGTTGGTCCGGGAGGTGTAGCTGGAGAGAAAAGGCATAATGGAGCCCTGGAGCAGCTTCAGAGCCCCGGCGCGGTCCCCGGACTGCATGAGCTGCTCCAGCTGGGAGGCCATGGGCAGCAGCTGGCTGCCGAAGCTGGCGGGGATGGATCTTGTCAGCTGGGTCAGGCCCCGCAGCAGGTTCCCCTGAATATGCTGGGAGGAGGAGTAGTCGCTGTAGCGCTTGAGGAACTGGAGGATGCTGCCGCGCAGCACCTCGGAGGTGCTGTTGGCGTAGGCCTCCCGGAGAATATTGAAAAGCGGCCCGGAAAAGCGGGCGCCGGAGTCCATCTGGTTTTGAAGAAAGGAGCGCAGCTCCCCGCCGTCCATCTGGAGCATCCGCAGCAGGGAGGCCATGTCCAGGGCCATGCCCTCCCCCATGCCGGAGGACACCACGGTCCCCTGGTAGCTGCGCAGCAGCTGCCCCATGGTCTCCGCCAGGCCCGGCGTGTCCGCCAGACGCTGGAGGAAGCCGGCAAAGTTGGAGTCGTAGCGCAGCGCCTTGTCCGCGCCGCCGGCGTCGCCGCTGTCCTGCTGCTCCGTGCGGTTGTCCGGACGGCTGACCCGGTCCAGATCCGGGGCGTTCTGCAGGCGGGGGTCGTTGGGGATGACAGGCAGGTTCCGGTTTACATTGGCGTTGTCATGTCCCGGTACCGGGTTGGTCACACCTAGCAAGTCTGGCATTGGTGACCCTCCATTTCAATAAAAGTTGATAGATGTCTTAATTTTTTGTCCGGTCCTGCCGATAACCTTAGTGATGAAGTCAACGCGGGGGTATTTTGCCCTTTTTGGACTGCCCCGCGCACACAAAATTTAGGAATAATGAGGTGGCTTTTATATGGGCAGTGGCAACGACAGCATCTTGGATATGTATTTGTACGAGACAAATACCCTTCTTGAGCAGCTGGACGGGATTCTGCTGGCGTCCGAACAGGCGGACACATTCTCGCAGGACAGCGTCAACGAGATCTTCCGCATCATGCATACGATAAAGGGCTCCTCGGCCATGATGGAATTCAACTCCCTGATGACGGTAGCCCACCGGATTGAGGACCTGTTCTTTATCATCCGGGAAAAAACCATCGACGTGGTGCCGGAGGCCCTGCGGCCCGAGCTGTTCGATATGATTTTCCAGGCGGTGGACTTTTTCCGGGGCGAGATTGAAAAGGTTGAAAACGGAGAAGCTCTCTCTGATTCTATCGACAGTATTGTAGACAAAATTAATAGTCTGATTGATAAAATTCAGGGGGGCGGGGACGCCGCGGCGGAGAGCGCCCCGGCGGCTCAGGAGCCGGACGGGAAAAGCGCGCCGGCCCAGGAGGCGCCTCCCGCGCCGGCGCCCGGGGATAAGGACTACCCCTTCGGCATCCACGTATTTTTCGACGAGGGCAGCGGCATGGAGAACCTGCGGGCCTTTATGCTGCTCAACGGTCTGCGGGACTTCTGCTCCGATTTCGTGAGCTTCCCGGAGAACGTGGAGAACGACCCGTCCACCTCCGACATCATCGCGGAGCAGGGCTTCCTCATCTGGTTTCGAAGCCGGGAGGAGCGGGACGGCGGCATTGAGGCGGTAAAGACCGCCGGAAGCGTGCGCACCTACCAGCCGGTGGACGCCAAGCAGGCCGAGCCCAAGCAGGAGAAGAGCGCTCCCGCCGAGGAGCCCCCCGCTCAGGCGGAGCACCCCGCCGCCAAGCAGGAGGAGAGCGCCCCCGCCGGCGCGCCGCGCTCCGCGCCCGCGGTTCAGCACCCCAAGGAGAGCCTCATCAGCGTCAACCTCTCCAAGCTGGATCAGCTGATGGCGGTGGTCAGCGAGATCGTCATCACCGAGTCCATGGTCACCTCCTCCCCGGATCTGAAGGGCCTCCGGCTGGACAACTTCACCAAATCCGCCAGAGATCTCCGCAAGCTCACCGACGACCTCCAGGACGTGTCCATGTCCCTGCGCATGGTGCCGGTCTCCAGCACCTTCCAGAAGATGAACCGGATCGTCCGCGACATGAGCAAGAAGCTGAACCGTCCGGCCCGCCTGACCCTCATCGGCGAGGACACGGAGGTGGACAAGACCATTGTCGACGGCATCAGCGACCCCATTATGCACATTGTCCGCAACTCCATGGACCACGGTCTGGAGGAGAACCAGGCTGACCGGGTGGCCGCGGGCAAGGACCCGGTGGGTGAGATCATCCTCTCCGCCCGCCACACCGGCAGCGAGGTCATTATTGAGATCAAGGACGACGGCCGGGGCGCAGACACCCAGGCCATCCTCAACAAGGCCATCCGCCAGGGTCTGGCCTACCCGGACCAGGAGTACAGCCCCAAGGAGATCCTCAACTTTATGATGATGCCCGGCTTCTCCACCAACACCGAGGTTACGGAGTACTCCGGCCGTGGCGTGGGCCTGGACGTGGTGAAAAAGAACGTGGCCGAGGTGGGCGGTACGGTGTCCATCTCCAGCGAGTTCGGAAAGGGCATGACCACCACGCTGAAGATCCCCCTGACCATGGCCATCATGGACGGCATGGAGGTGTCGGTGGGCGACTCCCTCTTCACCATCCCCATCAACAATATTATTTCCAGCATGAAGGTGTCGGAGGACGACATTGTCTACGACCCCGCCCGGGGCGAGATGATGAAGCTGCGGGACAACTACTACCCCGTGCTCCGGGCCAAGAACCTCTTCCAGATGATGGACGGCCACGACAACGTGGGCGACGGCATCCTCATCTGGGTGGAGGCGGGCGAGAGCTCCTACTGCCTCTTTGTGGATGAGCTGCTGGGGGAGCAGCAGATCGTGGTCAAGCCCCTGCCCTCCTATATCAACACCTTCGGCGTGAAGAATTACGGCATCACCGGGTGCAGCATCCTGGGCGACGGCAGCATCAGCCTGATTCTGGATATGGCCAACGTCTATTCCGGCGGCGCCCAGGGCGGGTATTAGAGCCTGTTTAAAATCCCCCCGCACACGTCTTAGCGGCGAATTTTTCGCCACTCCACGCGATTCTGCAACGGCCACATCGAGTGGCCGCGCAGAATTCAATTCAGCCTCGAAATACACAAAGTATTCCTTCGGCTTCACGCCCTGTTTGGCAAAAAATTCGCTCATCAATCCGCGCATGTTGAGATATGAAACAGGCTCTTAAAACGGCTGTAAAGAAGGGAGTTACGCAAATGTCTGAGAAAAATATGGAAGTCAATACGTCACCGGACGGCACGGAGGAGGTCGCCGCCGAGGCCCAGGTGACAAAATATATGATCGGCGTCTCCGACGGCCTGCGCTACGGCATTGACGCCGAGCAGGTGGAGACCATCCTGACCGACCACACCATCACCCACATGCCCTGCGTGCCCGAGTATGTCCGGGGGATCGTCAATCTCCGCGGTCAGATCATGCCCGTCATCGATTTGCGCCTGCGCCTGGGCAAGCCGCCCAAGGACGACTGCATCATTATGGTGGTAAACGTGGAGAGCGAGACCATCAGCATCCTGGTGGACACGGTGGAGAAAATGGTGGACATCCCCCGCAGCGCCATCCTCCCCATGCCCACCCAGAGCCACCAGAAGCTGGTGAGCGGCATGTGCGCCCTGCCGGACGGCGGAACCATGCTGATTCTGGACTGCGGCCTGCTCCTGCACGGATAACCCGCTACGAAAGGAATATTGTCTTATGCCCCTGAATACGATTTCAGATGATGATTTCAACACCCTGACGAAATTTATCCATAAGGAGTACGGAATCAATCTGGCACAGAAAAGGCAGCTGGTGACCAGCCGGCTCAGCTCCTTTGTTACCCAAAAGGGGTACGACAGCTTTACCCCTTTTGTCAAGGCGCTGCTCAAGGAGAAAAATCCGGCCGACCTGGAGGCGGTGCTCAACCGTCTGACCACCAACTACACCTTTTTCATGCGGGAGACGGAGCACTTTGAGTTTTTCTCAAAGACCATCCTGCCGGAGCTGGTGCGCCGCCACCAGAGGGACCGGGTGCTGGCCATCTGGAGCGCGGGCTGCTCCAGCGGGGAGGAGCCCTATAACATCTCCATCTACATAAAGGAATTCCTGGGCGCCCAGGCCCCCCAGTGGGATACCCGGGTGCTGGCCACCGACATCTCCCAGAAGGCGCTGGCCAGCGCGAAAAAGGGGATTTACGAGCTGCCGGACACCATCCCCAGCCACTGGAAGAAGAGATACTTTACCCCTGTGAAGGGGACCGAGCAGTATATGGTGGCCCCTGAGATCAAAAACAACGTGATTTTTCAGACCTTCAATCTGATGGACCCCATCCGGTTCCGGCTGAAATTTGACGTGATTTTCTGCCGGAATGTGATGATCTACTTTGACCAGCCCACAAAGGAAGCCTTGGTGCGCCGCTTTTACGACGCCACGGTCCCCGGAGGCTATCTGATGATCAGCCACTCGGAGAATCTGGGCCAGAACAACCCGTATCAGACTGTTGCCCCCTCCACGTTCCAGAAAAAGTAGCAGCCTCCGGTATGGATAAGTTTTTAATTTGGAAAAGGAGAGAGGGAAACTATGTGGCCTGCCAATAAGAAAATCCGCGTCATGGTAATCGACGACTCCATACTGGCCAGGAAGCTGATTGTAGACGGTCTTTCGCGCAATCCGCGCATTGAGGTGGTGGGCACCGGCTTTAACGCCAAAGACGCCCTGGCGAAGGTGGGGCAGCTGAAGCCGGACGTAATCACTTCGGATATTGAGATGCCGGGCATGAGCGGCATTGACTTTCTCAAGGAGCTCCTGCCCCGCTACCCGCTGCCGGTGATTTTGGTCTCCTCCCTGAACCTGCGGGTGTTCGACGCCCTGAGTGCCGGAGCGGTGGACTTTGTCCGCAAGCCGGAGCCGGGGAAAAATGAGGCGTTTATCGCCGGGCTGACCCAGAAGGTGATTTCCGCCGCCGGGGCAAAGGTTCGGAGCTCCTCCGCGGCCCTGACCCAGCCCGGCGGGCTGACCGCCGCGCTGCTGGGGGCGAAGCCGGCTATGGACCGGGTGATCATTGGCCTTGGGGCCTCCACAGGGGGGACAGAGGCCACGCTGGAGGTGCTCAAGCGCCTGCCGGCGGACATCCCCGGCATGCTGATCGTGCAGCACATGCCCGTGGGCTTTACCCAGATGTACGCCGAGCGGCTCAACCGCCTGTGCCAGATGGAGGTGCGGGAGGCCAAGCACGGCGACGAGGTCCGGCGGGGCCTGGCGCTGCTGGCTCCTGCGGACTATCAGATGCGGATCGTGCGCAGCGGCAGCCGGTATACGGTGGCCTGCGTCCAGGGCGCGGAGAAGGTCAGCGGACACAGGCCCTCTGTGGACGCCCTGTTCTTCTCCATGGCCGAGCAGGTGCGCTGCAAGATGATCGGCATCATCATGACCGGCATGGGCCGGGACGGCGCCGACGGCCTGCTGCAGATGCGCAAGGCCGGGGCCTACACCATCGGCCAGGATAAGGAGTCCAGCGTGGTCTACGGCATGCCCATGGTGGCCTACAACATCGGCGCCGTGCAGATCCAGGCCTCCTGCGAGAACATCGCCAGTGTGTTGCTGCGGCAGCTGAACCAGATCCAGTAGAAAAAGACCGGGCAGCCGGAAAGCGAGGCTTCCGGCTGCCCGGTCTTTTTGGGGGCCCAAATCCGCTGGGGCTTCACCCCACCGCCCTTTGAAAAGGGCGGCCCTAAACTTTATTATCGCGAAACTTCGTTTCCCTCAGGTTTTTTGGATACTGCTCCATAGAACGTTTGGGAACAAACCGGCGCTGGCAGGTTTTTTGATAACCCATAAGCGAAACGTAGTTTCGCGCAAAAAGTTTTTCTTTGGCTTCTTTTCTTTGTTCACAAAGAAAAGAAGGAACAACAAACCAGGAGGCGACCATGTACTACAAGATCACCCGCATTACGGACCGGGAGGGCGTAGCCAGGGCGAACCCGGAGGACAAGGAGCGGCTGGGCTGTGTCGGGGAGGCGAAGATGGAGGACGGGTGCGTTCTCATCCACTGCCGCCGGGACAGGCGGGGGGAGCCCTGCGACCGGTACATCCGCACCAGTCTGGTGCAGAACTGGAAGAAGGACAAGGACAGCGGCGCGATTGTGGTGGAGACCCTCAACAGCGTCTACCACCTGGATCCGGCCAGAGAAGGGAAGTAGGGGCTACTCCAGCACATACCGGGTGACGCCGAAGAGGCTGGCCAGCTGCAGCTTGGCGGCCAGGCTCCGCTCGCTCTGGTACCACAGGGTGGCCTCCCGTCCGTACCCGGCCTGGTAGATGCAGTAGGCGCACTCATACCGGTCGGAATAGTAGGCGCTCAGGTCCTCTGCCGAGGCGAGCACCTCCTCCACCTGGCTGGCGGTGAGGCGGTCGGTGGAGACGATGGCGTTCTTTTCCACCAAAGTGCGCACGCCGCCGGCGCTGAGGCACAGCACCACTTGTCCCATATCTGTGCCGGAGCTCTTCAGCTGGCGCAGAGCGATATAGAGATCGGCAAGGGGCTCCAGAGGGGTCGTGGGGATCTCATCGTCCGCGGCGGGCCTGGGGGCGGCCACAGCTACGCGGGTGTAGCCGCCGGCGCTCTGCATGGCTGTGGGCGGAGCGTGCAGCAGATCGTATACCCGCACCAGCAGCACGGCGGCCTGCTCCCGGGTGGCGTGGCCATTGGGGTCAAAGCGGCCGTCCCCTACGCCGTCTACCAGGGCCATGTCGTAGGCAATGGAGATAAAGCCCTTGTTGGCGCTCACGTCGGTAAAGGGGGAGCTGTAGGTGCTGATGGTTCCGGCCAGGGCGGTGTAGCCCAGGCCCCGGACCAGCATGGTCACCATCTCGCCCCGGGAGATGTTGTCCCCGGGACGGAAGGCGTGATCGGAGGCGGCCACGGCGCCGTTGGCGTAGGCGGTCTCCACCGCGGCGTAGTACCAGGAGCCGGGAGATGCGTCGGTAAAGGAGCCGTCGGCGGGGAGCTCGGCATTCCAGCCAAAGAGCCGCACCAGGGCGGTGATAAAGGCGGCCCGTGTAATGGGCTCGCCCCGGCCGAACCGGCCGTCGCCCAGCCCCTGGAAGAGGCCCAGCTCCGTAGCGCGGGCAATGCTGTCGGCGCACCAGCAGTCCGCCGGAACGTCGGTGTAGCCGGGGTCCGGCGTGCCCGCCGCGTCCTCTGCGGCCAGGGCCGGCAGAGCTTGACCAAAGCACAGCGCCAGGGTCAGCGCCAGGGATATCAGACGTGTTTCCATGAGGAATTCCTCGTTTCCTTTCAATGTAGAATCAAATTGCCGGGTGTACGGGCTGTATTTTACCAGAATTTTCCCAGTTCGTCAAATCGAAACAGGGGAAAGCTGTCGAAGAGCCCACATAGGGCGGTCCGGAAAACAACACGCAGGGTTTCCCTGCGTGTTGTTTTTGTCAGAAATCAATTTATATTTGATTTCTGACAAAAACAGGTGCATTGTATTCAAACAAACTTTGATATATAATACAAGCATCGTTTGAACGGAGGGAAAAAGGTATGGATAGCAGCCTGTTGGGGGCGCAAATTACCAAATTCCGCAAGGCGGCGGGACTGACCCAGGAGGAGCTGGGGAAGGCGGCTGGGGTCAGCACCCAGGCGGTGAGCCGGTGGGAGTGCGGCGGCGCGCCGGACGTGTCCCTGCTGCCCGCCATCGCCGATAAGCTGGGCGTGACCATCGACGCTCTCTTCGGCCGGGAGGGGGGTGCGGCGGAGGACGCCATGGACCGGGCCTGCCGCTATATCGCCTCCCAACCGGAGGGGAAGCGGCTGGACGCCATCTGCCATATCCTGTTCCAGAGCACACAGAATATGATGCCCTCCGGCGTGCTCAGCAGGCCGGTCCAATTCCCCGCCCGCTGCACCCTGCCGGGAGAGGGGGACGGGCCCGCCCTCTTGATGCGAAATGGCGCCAAGCTGGAGGAGGGACTGCTCTTCGGTACGGTCAGCGAGGAGTTCTCCTTCATGACCGTGGCCCCGGAGCCGGAGGCGGGCTACGCCGCCTATTTCGCGGACAACGACGCCTACCGGAAGCTCTTCGCCGTCCTGTCCCGCCCCAACTGCCTGGAGCTGCTGGAGTTCCTCTACAGCGAGAAGGAGCACTATATTGTGGCGGAAGCGGCGGCGGCGCGCCTGGGCCTGCCCGGGGAGGAGGTGGAAGCGCTCTTCCGGGAGATGTGGGGGATTCATCTCCTCCACCGGCTGGAGATGGAGCTGGCCTCCGGCATGATCGACACCTATATTGTAAACGAAAATTTTGCCTTTGTCCCCTTTCTGCTGATGGGCCGCTGCCTGATCGAGAAGGATATGGCCTTTTACGTCCAGTGGATCACCCGCAAGAGCCCTCTGCTGCGCAGGCCGGCTGAGGAGAAGAAAAAGGAGAAAAGAGAATGAAAGCATCCGGAAATCCCGCCGCCCGGCAGTACTTCCGGGCGTTCTATCAGGGCAACCGGCTCCGCTTCGCCCTGGCCCTGCTGCTGACGGCCGTGACGTTCTCCGAAAACCTCATCGGCTCCTGGCTGCTGGGGGAGGTGCTGGATGTGATCGCCGCCGGAGATCTGGCCTGGCTGAGGCGGACCTTGACCTTCACGGCGGTCTTTGTAGCGGCGGCGTTCCTTCTCAATACGGCCATGTACCGGGCCAAGAGCGGCTTCGTCTACAGGGCCCTGGAGCAGTACAAGGCCCTGGCCTTCCGGAACCTCTCGGAGAAGAGCATCAGCGCCTTCTCCCGGGAGCGCACGGGCCGCTACCTCTCCGTTCTCACCAACGACGTGGGCTCCGTGGAGGAGAACTACCTCAAGCGCTCCTTCCTCCTCCTCCACGCTGTCCTGCTCTTCTTCGGCTCTCTGGCCATGATGTTCTGGTACAGCCCCTTCCTGGCCATGGCCACCATCCTGCTCACCGCCCTGCCCCTGGGGGCTTCCCTGCTGATGGGCGGGGAGCTGGCCGCCCGGGAAAAAGCCGTCAGCGGTAAAAACGAGACCTTCGTCTCCCGGCTCAAGGACCTGCTCTCCGGATTCTCCGTCATCAAGAGCTTCAAGGCGGAGGGGGAGGCTGTGGGCCTCTTCGACGAGGCCAACCGGGACCTGGAGGACTGCAAGCGCCGCCGCTGCTGGTGGGAGTACCTGCTGACGGCGGTGAGCCAGAACCTGTGCTCGGAGATTTTGCAGTTCGGCATCTTCTTCCTGGGGGCCTTTCTGGCCATCCGGGGGGACATCACCGCCGGGACGGTGCTCATCTTCGTGAATCTCTGCAACTTCGTCATCCAGCCCGTCACGGTGATCCCCCAGTACTGGGCCAGCCGCAAGGCGGCGGCGGGACTCATCGAGAAGCTGGCGGAGGTGACGGAGGAGAACGCGGGCCGCGCCGGACGGGCCATCGAGCCGGTCCTCCGGGAGGCCATCGCCCTGGAGCATGTCACCTTCGGCTACGAGCCGGACCAGCCGGTGCTGCGGGACGTGTCCCTCCGGCTGGAGGCGGGGAAAACCTACGCCCTGGTGGGCGTCTCCGGCAGCGGCAAGAGCACCCTGCTGAACCTGCTCATGGGGGCCCACGACGGCTACGCCGGCTCCATCACCATTGACGGCACGGAGCTGCGGGAGGCGGATCCGGACAGCCTCTATGACCTCATCAGCCTCATCGGTCAGGGCGTGTTCCTCTTTGACGACACCATCCGCCGCAACATCACCATGTTCCGGGACTTCCCGGAGGAGGAGGTCAGCCGGGCGGCGGAGCGCGCGGGCCTGACGGAGCTCCTGGCCCAGCGGGGGGAGGACTACCGCTGCGGGGAGAACGGCTCCGGCCTCTCCGGCGGGGAGCGGCAGCGGGTGTCCATCGCCCGGGCCCTGCTGCGGGGGACGCCGGTGCTGCTGCTGGACGAGGCCACCGCCTCCCTGGACAACCGGACGGCCTTCGCGGTGACGGACGCGATCTTGCGTCTGGACGGTCTGACCCGCCTGGTGGTGACCCACCGGCTGGAGGAGGCCCTGCTGGAGCGGTACGACGAGCTCATCGTCCTGCGGGACGGCGCGGTGTGGGAGCGGGGGCGCTTCCCGGACCTGATGGAGCGCAGAGGCTACTTCTACTCCCTGTATCACATGAGCAACGGGTAGGAACGGGGGAGGATTCTTCAATAGAAGGACCCTCCCCCAACATCTTGTCCGCCAATAGAGGACGTGAAATTTTTTGAAATGGAAAATTCATAATCATCCAGGGGGACAGATACAGGCGCAGTATCTCCTCTGCCTATGTAAAGTGCCGTGATTTCGGAATTTTTTTCCAGACAGGCGGGGGGGCCCCGGAGAGCGAAGGAGCAAAAACGGGGAGAGCCGAGCCGCAGTTCTTGTGCAACTTGTTCAGAAGATTTGTAGGATTGGGCAAAAAGCGGGGCGGCAGCCCCTTGGGCATTCGTCGAAAAACAAAAAAAGCTGAAAAATTCCCCCTCCGCCTAATTGTTCCACTTGAAATGCGGGGCAAGGTAGAGTATAATAAATCAAACGAAAGTTTAACGCCAGCGGGCAGCGGGCCGCTCCGCCAGGGCCCTGAGCCACGCTCTGCAAGGAAGAATTGATGAATATGCAAGCACTGCCGGCGGCGGCCTGACATGGCCGGAGAAAAGAAAAAAGGACGCCGGGCTTATCTGGACGACTTTACGCCCACGGTCTCCGGCGGGTACGTCTACTCCGGACAGATTTTTCTGTTTGAGGGGGACGAGTCTCAGCGCAGAGGGCTGCTGGGGCTGCTGTGGGGACTGTGGGCTTTGGTGACGGCGGCGGAGCTCCTCTGCGGCTGTATCCGCGCGCCGGGGGCGGAGGGCTGCTTCTACGTGGTCCTCCCCTATGTGGGCGCACTGGCGGCGTCCTTCTCCGTAACGTGGGGGCTCGTCCGGCTGAGCCGGGAGGGCGCGCGGCTGCGGGCCTACGTCTACGAGGCTACGGTGGAAAAATTCCCCCTGCGGGTCTCTTTCACGGCTGTCTGTGCCGCTCTGGCGCTGGCGGGGGAGTGTTTTTTTGTCCTCCGCCATGGGGCCCAGGGCCGGGAGGCGGGTCTCGCGGCCTATCTAGCGGGCCAATGCGCCGCTCTGGCGGGCGCGCTGCTGTGGCGGCGGCTGAGCCGGAGGCTGCTCTACCGGCCCAGGAGCTGAGCGCTCATGCTTGCCGGCCGGGGGCGCATGCGCCCCCATCCCGAAAGGCGGTACCGCCTTTCGGGCCTGTCTCACAGGTGAGACAGGCTTACTCCGTTGAACTTATGGGTTTTGCCCATTGGTTTAAAACTATAACAGGAGGAAAGACCATGAAAGGAAGCAAAAAGATCCTTGCAATGCTCCTGGCTCTGGTGATGTGCATCGGCATGCTGGCCGCCTGCGGCGGAAACGACAAGACCGGCAACGATACCCCCGATGACGCCCAGACCAACACCCCCGGCGACGATACCAACAACCCCGACGACAGCCAGGGCGGCGAGCCCGCCAACGACACCCTGGTGGTCAGCGTGGAGCAGGGCCTGGAGGGCAAATTCTCCCCCTTCTTCGCCCTGTCCGCCAGCGACAACGATATCACGGACTATACCCAGCTGTACCTGCTGACCACGGACCGGGTGGGCAGCCCCGTCCTCAACGGCATTGAAGGCGAGACCCGTTCCTACAACGGCACGGACTACACCTACACCGGCCCCGCCAACGTGGTCATCACCGAGAACGCCGACGGCACCGTCAGCTACGACATCACCATGCGCGACGACCTGGTATTCTCCGACGGCCATCCCTGCGACATTGACGACGTCATCTTCGGCGCCTATGTCGTCCTGGACCCCACCTATGACGGCAACTCCACCTTCTTCTCCACCGGCATCCTGGGCGTGGACGAGTACCGCGCCGGCATGGGCACCAAGCTGGGCCTGATCGTCGCGGCCGGCGAGGACAACACCGACTTTACTTACTGGACCCAGGAGGATCAGGAGAAGTTCTGGAACGCGGTCAACGAGGGCGGCGTGAAGTTCGCCCAGGAGATCATTGATTACCTCATTGAGAACGAGGCCAACACCGCTGAGGACTCTGTGGCCGCCTGCGCCGCCAACTGGGGCTTCACCCTGGAGGAGAACGCCACGGTGAAGGACTTCTTCATGGCCATCGGCGAGAACTACGGCTGGAACTTCTCCCAGATGGAGGCTGAGACCGCCGGCAGCGCCCTGAGCGATCTCTTCCCCGCCGACATTTACAACGACTGGGCCGGCATCGGCATCAAGACCGGCGACTCCGCTCCCAACGTGTCCGGCATTGAGCGTACCGGCGACTACTCCATGCGCATCACCACCGCTACGCTGAACGCCAGCGCCATCTATCAGATGGGCCTGCCCATCGTCCCCCTGCACTACTACGGTGACGAGAGCCTCTACGACTACGCCAACAACATGTTCGGCTTCCCCAAGGGCGACCTGAGCGGCGTGAAGGCCAAGACCGGCGCGCCTCTGGGCGCCGGCGCCTATGTGTTCCAGAGCTACGACAACGGCACCGTGTACTACAACGCCAACCCCAACTACTACAAGGGCGAGCCCAAGGTTGCCCACCTCCAGTGCCTGGAGTCCAGCGAGGCCAACAAGATCCCCGGTATGGTGGCCGGCACCCTGGACATCTCCGACCCCTCCTACGACACCAATACCGCTATCCAGATCGCCCAGGAGAACGGCTTTGCTGATGAGGACTGGGAGAACTTCAACGGCCCCGTGCTCACCACCATTCTGATCGATTACCGCGGCTACGGCTACATCGGCCTCAACCCCAACAACGTCATGGTGGGCAACGACCCCTACTCCGAGGCGTCCAAGAACCTGCGTAAGGCCATTGCCACCGTCATCGCCGCCTACCGCGACGAGGCTATTGACTCCTACTACGGCAAGACTGCCACTGTCATCAACTACCCCGTCTCCAACACCAGCTGGGCCGCTCCCCAGACCACGGACGACGGCTACCAGGTGGCCTACTCCGTGGATGTGGAGGGCAATCCCATCTACGCCGCCGGCGACACCGGCGAGGTGAAGTACGAGAAGGCCCTTCAGGCCGCAATCGGCTTCCTGAAGGCCGCGGGCTATAAGTTTGACGACAACAACGTGATCACTGCGGCGCCCGATGGTGCCAAGACCAACTACCAGGTGAACATCGGCGCCGGCGGCAGTGGCGACCACCCCAGCTTCCTGCTGCTGAAGAACGCCGCTGACTGCCTGGCCAAGATCGGCTTCACCCTGAACGTCAACGACCTGGCCAACTCCAACGATCTCTACGCCAGCTATCAGACCGGCGTGGCCGAGATGTGGTGCGCCGCCTGGCGTGCCGCCTCCGACCCCGACATGTTCCAGCTGTACCACTCCAACGGCACCACCAACTACTACCAGATTTCCGACGCCGAGCTGGATGAGCTCATTATGGCCGGCCGGGCCTCCACGGATCAGGCCTACCGCAAGGCCACCTATCAGGCCGCCATGGAGATCATCATGGACTACGCGGTGGAGATCCCCATCTACCAGCGCAGCGACTGCAGCCTGGTCTCCACCGAGCGGGTGGATGTCTCCTCTCTGACGCCCAATCCCACCCCCTACTACGGCGTGACCGGTGACCTTGAGCTGGTGGCAGTGAAGTAATTCACCCTCCAAATCTCCGCGCGCCGCATCTGCGGCAAAACAGCATATTGAACCCCGCCCCCCAGAAACGGGGGGCGGGGGGACTCCTTACCAGACACTTTACCGCGCAGCAGGGAGCCGTACTCCCGACGAGGCGGCTGCTTGGTGTGCGGTAAAGTTTTTATAGTCAAAGCGCTTGAAAAGAATCCTTGGATTCTTTTTAAGTCCTGCGGCGCGCCGCGCCGCAGGAGCCGCGAAAGCGGCTCGGCTGTAGACTTCATAGGAAACACACGCTCTTTGCGGGCCCGCTGGCTGAAAAAACGCGTTCTTCGTTTTTTCAGGTGTGTTGACTATATTACAAAATATGAGAGAAATGGAGGGATCTTTTTGCGGAACTTTATTATCAAGCGTATCATCATGTCCATTGGCATTCTGTTCTGCGTGACGCTGATCATCTATACGCTGATCCGCTGCCTGCCCAGCTCCTACGTGGAGAGTATGGCCATGCAGCTGTCCTCGGCGCCGGGGGCCAAGAGCTATGACGAGTGGCTGGCCCAGCTGAACGCCTCCTACGGCCTGGATCAGCCCATCCTTGTGGGCTATGTCGGCTGGCTGGGGGATTTCTTCCAGGGCAAGTTCGGCGACAGCTGGAAGTGGACCATGCCCGTAATGGATAAGTTCCGGAGCGTCATCGGCCTGTCCTTTGTGATGGGGGCGATCTCCCTGGTGCTGCAGCTGATCATCGCCATCCCCCTGGGCATCATCGCCGCCACCAAGCAGTACTCCAAGGCGGACTACGCCATCACGGCGGGGGCGCTGGTGGGCATCTCCCTGCCCACGTTCTTTTTCGCCACGCTGCTGAAGCTGGCCTTCGCGGTGAAGCTGGGGTGGTTCGATACCCACGGCCTGGTGGGCCGGAACTATGCCCAATTGGACGCCATGGGGCAGCTGCTGGATAAGGCCCATCATCTGGTGCTGCCTATTGCTACGCTGACGATTATCTCCATTGGCTCTCTCATGCGCTATACCAGAACCAACATGCTGGAGGTGCTCAACGCCGACTATATCCGCACCGCCCGGGCCAAGGGCCTCAGCGAGCGGAAGGTGATCTACCACCACGCCTTCCGCAACACCCTTATCCCCCTGGTCACGATTGTCGGCGGCTCCCTGCCTGGCCTCTTCTCCGGCGCGCTGATTACGGAGACCCTGTTCTCCATCCCGGGTATTGGCTTTACGTCTTACCAGTCCATGATCGTGGGGGACATCCCCTTTACCATGTTCTACCTGACGTTTATCGCCATACTCATTCTGACCGGCAACCTGATCTCCGATATTCTGTACGCGGTGGTTGACCCCCGCGTGCGGCTGGCGTAGAAGGGAGGCGTTTTTGTGGCTGAAGATAAGAACGTAAAGAATCAGAGGGAAACCGAAAACGAGCAGCTCTCCCTGAACGACGACCGGCGCGTCAGGGTTCTCTCCCCCGGCGCGCTGGTGGTCAAGCGGTTCTTCCGCAACCGGCTGGCCGTGGTGGGCCTTGTCATGCTGGCCAGCATGTTCATTTTCTCCTTTATTGGCGGACTCATCATGCCCTACGGCCAGGCGGAGCAGTTCTATACCTACACCTATCTGGACAAGGAGTATGTGGGCGTCACCCGCAACAACGACCTGCGCTACGCGGCGGCGGAGGGCCAGGAGTTCGGCGCTCTGCTCCAGTCCCAGTTCCTCCTGGCCCTGGGCAAGGGGAACACGGAGTACACCTATAAGGATGTGGACTACCACTACCTTGCGGAGGGGACGGACTTCTACTCCATCTGGTCCGGAAATGAGATTCTGGCCATCGCCTATAAGGACATCGTCAGCGCTGCCGACGGCATGGCCGATCCCCCCTTTGCCGTGAAGTACGAGGCGCTTAAGCTCTACAGCAATGACGAGACCGGCGCCTTCACCGCCGCCGGCGCCAGCTATACCCTGGACGCTGACGGCAACATCCTCCAGGGCGGCGAGGAGATCGGCTATATCAGCCGCTTCGTGGTCCAGTCCAAGGAGGCGGGCGTGGTGGTCAGCCGGGACTTTAAGGAGCGGCTGGAGGAGGCCCTGGAGGACGATATCACCGAGTTCGTCTACACCGGCGAGGACGGTGAGGAGCACACCTACAAGGTCTCCTATGACGCCTCCTTCCAGGTCTGGTCCGTCATGCAGGAGACGGAGACCTATGTCTGGGATCAGTACGCCCAGCCCTCCGCGGCCCACCCCCTGGGCACGGACGGCAACGGCATGGACATGCTGGTGCGTCTGATGTACGGCGGCCGGGTGTCCCTGGTGATCGGATTTATCGTCGTAGTGATTGAGACGGTGATCGGCATCATCATGGGCGGCATCGCCGGCTACTTCGGCAAGTGGGTGGACAATATTATCATGCGTATTGTGGACGTGTTCTACTGCATCCCCTCCACGCCGATTATCATCATTCTGGGCGCCACCATGGACAATATGCAGATGGACCCCCAGCTGCGAATGCTCTACCTGATGCTGCTGCTGGGCTTCCTGGGATGGCCGGGCGTGGCCCGCATGGTCCGCGGCCAGATCCTCTCCCTGCGGGAGCAGGAGTTTATGACCGCCACCGAGGCCTGCGGCATCAGCGTCTCCCACCGTATCTTCAAGCACCTGATTCCCAACGTCATCCCCCAGCTGATCGTCATCTGCACCATGGGCCTGGGCTCCGTCATCCTGACGGAGGCAACGCTGAGCTTCCTGGGATTGGGCGTGAAGTTCCCCTTCGCCTCCTGGGGCAATATCATCAGTGATGTCAATAACTCCTTCGTGATGACCAACTACTGGTTCATCTGGATTCCGGCGGGACTGTGCCTGCTGATTACCGTGCTGGGCTTCAACTTCGTGGGCGACGGCCTCCGGGACGCGTTTGACCCGAAGATGAAGCGCTGAGAAGGAAGGAGAGAAGAACATGGCAAAAAAGCATCCGGAAGGGTATCTGTCCGCCAGGGAATCCCGGCGCATCTCCAAGGAGAACCGGCGCATTACCGCCCAGTTTGAAAAGAAGCGCAAGCGGAAAAAGGTGCCCGAGTCCGAGTATTTAACCCAGATGCATGACAGCGCCAACGCGGTGGAGTTCGACAACCTCCACACCTACTTCTTCACCGACGCCGGCACGGTCAAGTCGGTGGACGGCGTCACCTTCGACGTGCCCCTGGGCAAAACGGTAGGCGTGGTGGGCGAGTCCGGCTGCGGCAAGTCCGTCACCAGCCTGAGCCTGATGCAGCTGCTCCAGCGGCCCCAGGGCCAGGTGGTGGAGGGGGAGATCCGGCTGAACCTGGGCGACGGCAAAGCCTATGACATCGCCAAGACCCCCAACGAGACCATGCAGAGTCTGCGGGGCAATTTTATCTCCATGATTTTCCAGGAGCCCATGACCAGCCTGAACCCGGTGTTCCGCATCGGCGACCAGCTGGACGAGGTGATAGAGCTCCACGACGGCGAGGGCAAGAGCAAGGAGGACATCAAGCGGCGCACCATCGAGCTGCTGGAGATGGTGGGCATCGCCAACAGCGAGGGCGTCTACTCCATGTACCCCCACGAGCTCTCCGGCGGTATGCGCCAGCGCGTGGTGATCGCCATGGCCCTGGCCTGCAACCCCAAGATCATCATCGCCGACGAGCCCACCACCGCTCTGGACGTCACCATCCAGGCCCAGGTGCTGGACCTGCTCCGGGGCCTCAAGGACAAGATCAACTCCTCCATCATGTTCATCACCCACGATCTGGGCGTCATCGCCGAGATGGCGGACTATGTGGTAGTTATGTACGCCGGCCGCGTGGTGGAGAAGGGGACGGCCCAAGATATCTTCACCAACCCGGCCCATCCCTATACCATCGGCCTCATGGCCTCCAAGCCGGTGGTGGGCAAGCAGGTGGATAAGCTCTACTCCATCCCCGGCAAGGTGCCCAACCCGGTCAACATGCCCAACTACTGCTACTTCAAGGACCGCTGCGAGATGCAGTGCGCCGACTGCGCCGGGCAGTATCCCAAGGAGGTCAGCATCTCCGACACCCACAAGGTGTCCTGCTACCGGTACTATGAGAAGAACAGGAAGGGAGGCGAAGCGTAATGGGACTGACGAACAAGGGTCTGGGCCAGGGCGCTGGCCGCTACCACCCCGGCGATCCCACAGGCAAGTCCCCGGAGGAGCTCAAGCAGGAGCAGGAAAAGCGCGCTGAGCGGGTCCGGAAAGGCATGGAGAGCGGCCCCAAGTCCGGCTCCAAGCTGTATATCGACAACACCTTTGACCCCGTGACCTACGACCCCCAGTATATCCTGATGGTCAACGCGCTGAAGAAGTACTTCGCCATCAAGGGCGGCATGATGAGCCAGACCGTGGGCTATGTCAAGGCCGTGGACGGCGTCACCTTCAACCTGAAGCGGGGCACCACCATGGGCCTGGTGGGCGAGTCCGGCTGCGGCAAGACCACCACCGGCCGGGCCATTCTGCGCCTGTCCGGCGAAAAGACCGGGGGCCAGGTGCTCTTCAACGGCCAGGAGGTCTACGATATCAGCAACAAGGATATGCGGGCCCTGCGCACCAAGATGCAGATCATCTTCCAGGACCCCTTCTCCTCCCTGTCCCCCCGTCTGCCGGTGGGCGAGATCATTGGCGAGGCCGTCCGGGAGCACAACCTGGTGCCAAAGGCGGAGTTCAACGACTATATCGACCAGGTGATGGACAACTGCGGCCTCCAGCCCTTCCACAAGGACCGCTACCCCCACGAGTTCTCCGGCGGCCAGCGGCAGCGCATCTGCATTGCCCGGGCTCTGGCGCTGAATCCGGAGTTCGTGGTGTGCGACGAGCCGGTCTCCGCCCTGGACGTGTCCATTCAGGCCCAGATCATCAACCTGCTGCGGGATTTGCAGGAGAAGTTCAAGCTCACCTACCTCTTCATCTCCCACGACCTGAGCGTGGTGGAGCACATCTCCGACGCGGTGGGTGTCATGTATCTTGGAAACATGGTGGAGTACGGCGATACGGCGGATATCTTCAAGAATCCCCTCCACCCCTACACCAAGGCCCTGTTCTCCGCTATCCCCATTCCGGACCCCAACGCGAAGATGAACCGGATTGTGCTGGAGGGCTCCATTCCCTCCCCGGCCAACCCGCCCTCCGGCTGCAAGTTCCACACCCGCTGCGCCAACTGCATGGCCAAGTGCAAAACCGAGGCGCCGGTCCAGAAGGAGATCGAGCCGGGCCACTATGTGGTCTGCCATCTCTACGACAACTGAGGCATGGACCGGGAAAAACGTCCGCCGGAGGACGACAACCGCACCATTGCCGATATGAGCGGCATTGAGCGTCCCGCCGCGTTTCTGCCCCGGTTCCCGGGCCGCAGAAGGGAGACGGAGCCCGGGAGGGCGCCGGAAGCCACCCCCAACCAGCCGGAGGAGCCGCTCTCCCCGGAGGACCGGCGGCTGTATATCTTCGCCGCGCTGAAGGCCGCGCTGCTGATTGCGGGTGTCTTTATCGCGGGCCTGGGTCTGGTAATCTGGCTCATGCTGGCCCTATGGACCTGAGCAAAATAGAACGAAGCCCCCGGCAGCTCTGCCAGCTGCCGGGGGCTTCGCGCAGACCCGTTGGGGCTTTGCCTAAGGGATCAGGAGGCCACGTAGGAACCCGAGCTGCCGTCTGCGCCTTTGGCGCAAATGGCGCGAGAGGCCACGGGTCCAATGACGCCAGCGCGCTCTTCTGGTCCGGTCCTTGCCGGCTTCGCCGTCAACGGCCGGGCCGGCAGTCTTACGACCGTCTACGACAATTCGGGAGGCTTTTCAGCCGCCTATGACAGGCCAAAAGGAAAGAATGTATGCCGCCACGTGCCGTCAGCGGTCAAAGGTGAGGCAGGCTCTCCCGGTAGGCGCGGAGGGAAACCTCATTCTCCGGTGCGGCGGCGCTGGCCAGGACGGCCAGCAGCGCCTCCCGGTCCTCCGGCAGGTTCCCCTGGAGCCGCACGGCGTTGGAGGCCCCCAGGGCGGCGAACCAGACGGGGATATGCAGATGGGAGATGAGGACGGCCAGCTCCTCCAGCTTCTCCAGCTCCCCGGGCTCCCGCCACCGGCCCTCCTGAATGTCCCGGTACAGCCGGGACTCCGGAAACACGGTGAGCATGGAGGCGCCGATGCGCCTGGGGTGGGCCTGGTTGAAGATGCCGGCGCTGGCCAGGGCCCCCGTCCGGCCCCTGCCCGCGCCGGAGATGCCCGCCAGGTAGAAGTAGCTGTAGGAGATGCCCGCCTCGTCCAGACGCCGGCTCTGGAGGAGGATGTCCTCCGGGCCGTAGCCCTTGTCCATAAAGGCCAGGGCCTCCCCGTCGCCGGTCTCCACGCCGATGGTGAGGCCGTCGTAGCCCAGCTGCCCCAGGCGGCTCAGCTCCCCATCGGTCTTGGCGGAGATGTCCGTCACCCGGGCGAAGCAGCCGATGGTGCGGCAGGAGGGCAGGTAGCGGCCCACCAGCTCCCCGATGGCCTCCAGCCGCTCCGGGCGCAGGACAAAGGGGTTGGCCCCCACCAGAAAGACCCGGCGGATCTTCTCCGGCTCCGGCAGGCCCTGGAGCCGGGCGGAGAGCCTCCCCACGGGGTCGCAGGCCCACAGCTGGGCCTCCCGGAGGTCCGCCTCCAGGTCCCGCAGAGGCGTCATCCGAAAGGGGATGTCCTGGTACAGGGTGCAAAACCGGCACCGGTGGTGGGTGCAGCCGGCGGTGGCCTCCAGCAGGAGAGAGTCCGCCTCGTAGGGGGGACGCCAGACGGTTCCTGTGTAGTGCATAACGCTTCCTCCTTGTTCTTTTCAAGTGCTCTGATAATACAGCGGGACGGCTTTTTCCGCAAGTACGGTCTTTTTTTGCGGTCAGTACCTTTTTTGATACCGAAAAACCGTATTGCCTTTTCCCGCTGGGGGGTGTATGATGGCTCCGGAGAGGAGGCGCGCCATGGAGAACAAATTTCAGCGAAACGACGCCCGCTGCCTCCCCATGAGCCGGATGCAGGCGGCCCTGGGGGGCAAGTGGAAGATCCTCATTTTGTGGTACGTGGCCTGCTGCAAGGTCCAGCGGTTCGGGGAGCTCTCCCGCCGCCTGGGGACCGTTACCCAGTCCACCCTCACCCGGCAGCTCAGGGACCTGGAGGCGGACGGCTTCCTCCGGCGGGAGGTCTATCCGGAAGTGCCCCCCAGGGTGGAGTACAGTCTCACCGCCCAGGGGGAGAGCTTTGTCCCCATTCTGGAGCAGATGCTCCGCTGGAGCGAGGCCAACCTGTGCCGGCCGGAGGATGGCGAACAGTGAAAAATTTTTCTGTTTGCTATTCCCAGCGCGGGGAGGCCTGTGGTATACTACAGAGATAAGCGGCGGAATTTTTGGATTCCGCAGAATTTACCGCGATTTTCAGGAGGAGGAAACAGGATGAAACAGATATGCAGACGATTGGCGCTTTTCCTCGCCATGGTTCTCGCGCTCTCCGCCGCCGCCTACGCGGCGCCCACCGGGATTAACGCCAGGCGGCTGGTGGCCTATCTTCTCACCACCGACGAGAGCGGCGAGAGCTTTCAGATCGATACCGACGGCGGTTACAGAGGCTGGCTCACCATGACCCCGGGGGACACTTGGGCTGCGGTGTTCTACATCCGCTCCGGCAACGACATGACCCCCGTCATTCCGGAGGCCGGGGAGGGGGCGTCCATTACCCCCATCCCCCGCAGTGTCAACGAGGCCCAGGACAGCGACTGCTATGTGTACGTCAGCCTGGACAGCTGGTCGGGGGCCAACCTCACCTATGACGATCTCAGCTTCCGCATCAACCCCGTCCTGCCCATGCTGGGCTTCTATACGGCCCCGGAGTTCTCCCGGGACACCTGCTACCTGGGCGGCAATGTGGACGAGCTGGACCAGTGGGAGCTCTATTTTGGCTCCTGGTGGACGGATGCGGGGGAGCACGCCCATCTGACGGCGGTAGACGTGGCGGAAAACAGCGAGCACCCGGAGCTGTACACCGTGGAGCGGTATGAAAACCGCTTCTGGAAGCTCACCCTCAGCCCGGACGCCTTTGACGGCCGGGAACAGCTGTGCATCCGGCTCATTGGCCAGATGGCGGGCACGGACGGGCGCACCTACGAGTATCAGCGGGAGCTGACCCTCTGCCGGCGCACGGAGAAGCTCTACGCTGCCCGGCTGAGCTGGACCGAGGAGGGAACCGTCCGCTATCTGCCGGAGGGCGGCGTCTTTTCCAGCGGCCTCCAGCCCCACCCGGGCGAGACGGTGGAGCTCATCTTCTTCACCTGTGATGTCTACGACAGCGACGGCCTGCCGGCGGAGCTGGCGCCGGTTCCCCCGGAGGAGCTGACGTGCAGCGAGGGCGTGGGCCTGACGCCCCTGGAGAATCCGGACATCGTGGCGGCGGACGACCCCTGGGCCCCCTACTACTGCCAGCTGACGGTGGACGAGTTCCAGCGGGACTACACGGTGGGCGCCGGCGGCTGCGCCCTGTATTTTGACAGCAATCTGCCGGATCTGGGGTCCTACAGCGCGCCGGAGCTTACGCCGGAGGCCTACCTGGGCAGCTGGGCCCAGACCTTCAGCCCCATCCGTCCGGACACGGTCTACTACATCGGCTCCCCCTGCACCGACGAGACCCGAGGCTTCCACCTCAAGAGCCTGTCCCTGGACCCCACCACCGGGGACAACCGGCACTTCACCCTGAAGCGGTATAACGACGAGTTCTACGCCCTCTCCCTGAAGCCGGGGACCGACCTCACCGCGGCCCGGTACATCGCTCAGGTGTCCTATACCTGGGAGGACTCCCTGGGGACGGTGTGGGACGGCGGCACGGCGGTCTTTGCCTTTGTGGCCGCGCCCACCCTGGTCTACAGCGAGGAGCCTCTGCTGGACGGGACCATGGTGCGCAGCGAGGAGCCGGCCTACGGTGAGGCAGCGGACCGCCTCTCCGACACATTGGAGCTGGACGCCGGGGAGGAGCGGACCATCTACCTCTATCAGCTCTTCTACGACGGCTACCACGCGGAGGACTGGAGCGTCTACCACCACCACCCGGACCTCTACGTCTCCGATAGCGAGGCGCTGTCCATCTCCCACGACGAGGCGGACACCTCCAAATTCACCGTCCGGGCCGCAGAGGCCGGCAGCTACACCATCTACTACGCCAGCGGGGCCGGCGTACGGTATCTGGACCGGGACGGCCGGGAGCTGGACGAGGACGGCGTCAGCCGGCTGTGCGCCCAGACCTACGGCGAGGCATTTGAGAGCTGGACCTGGCCCGGCGGCAGCTACGTGGTGGCCCGGATGACCGACGGCGTCACTGTGGTGGCGGAGGGGATCTCTGTGGAGGAGATTCCCGGCGGCAGCGCCGGCTACGCGCCCTTGACCGTCAGCGTCTCCACCACCGGATTTCTGGACGTGGCCAGCCGCAGGTGGTACGCCCCGGCGGTGGACTTTGTCACCGGGGAGGGCCTCATGACCGGGAAGGGGGAGGGAACCTTCTGCCCCCTGGACACCATCACCGGCGCTGAGTTCGTGCAGATCCTCTACAACCTGGAGGGCAGGCCGGAGCCGGGCGGCGCCTCCTTTGCCGGCGTTTCCGGCCAGTGGTATGCCCCGGCGGTGATCTGGGCCGCCGGCGCGGGACTCATTACCGACCAGGGGGACGAGGCCCTCGCTCCCGCCGAGCCCGTTACCCGCCAGCAGATGGCGCTGATCCTCTATAACTACATGGACCGGCCCAGCGCGGCCGGCCAGCTGGACTTCCCGGACGGGGAGCAGGTCAGCCCCTGGGCCGCCGACGCCCTGGCGTGGGCGGTGAGCCAGGGCGTGCTCAGCGGCACGGAGCAGAACGGCCAGCTGTGCCTGGCCCCTCAGGGTCTGGCCACCCGGGCCCAGACCGCCCAGATGCTGATGAATTATTTCGGCGGCCGCTAGTACTCCAGTATGCTCCTTTTTCCAGCGGGCGTGTTCCGCGCAATCAAGGCTATGGACAAGAACCTGTCCATAGCCTTTTGCTTTTTCCCCCGGCTGCAATATAGATGCTCACGCAAGATCCGCTCCCGAAAAATTTTTTCAACAATTCAATCATTCCTACTTGACAAATGGCAAGAAATGATTATAATAAAAAGCGTTGAATGCATATTCAGCGGGATTGTGTAAAGGTAGCACAGCGGACTCTGACTCCGTATGTGAGGGTTCGAATCCTTCTCCCGCTGCCAGCTCAGAAATTCCCATCACAGCGCAGTTTTCGCCGCAAGACGGAAACGGAGCAGTGATGGGAATTTCTTCACTTCCAAGGGCCTGCGGCCCAACGACCGCTCAAGCGGCCTACCGGCCGCTTAGGCAAAGCCCCAGCGGGGTTGGCGCTAGGCGGCCGGAGGCCGCCCCAGCCTAAGCCGCGCAGAGCGCGGCCCACGGGACGGAGCCCAGCGTTTACTTGTTCTTAACTGTGTTCACTATCAATTCCATGGGGGAAAGCTTGTGCCTACTATAACAATCTTCAAAATAGATGCCATCCCCTTGCAGGGGCGAGCAATACTCGCCCTTACGCGATGTTACGAATTCTGATGATTGCTATAGGCGCAAGGCGGTCCAGTCTTAGAGACAAGCGCGCTCAAGAAAAAAGGCTTTCTTGACAACTGCTGCCAGGTATGGTATTCTTATACTAGAATCATACGCCGCCTGGTCCGATCCGGCGGCGGGATAGGAGATTACAGCTATGGAGCGCATCAAGACCCTTGAGACCCGTGATCTGACCAAGAGTGTGGAGACCGGCGGCTGCGGCGAGTGCCAGACCTCCTGCCAGTCCGCCTGCAAGACCTCCTGCGGCGTCGCCAACCAGCAGTGCGAGAACGCCGGCAAGTAAGAGCCTGTATTTACAATACCGAAGAAGCGCCGCCGTTTCCCTGGCGGCGCTTCTTCATACGTTCAATCGAGAGGAGAGAAAGATGGTCCATCAGTATAAGCTCAACGGCTGCAACATCGTCCTGGACACCTGTTCCGGCTCTGTCCACGTGGTGGACGATGTGGCCTATGACATCATCGCCCTCTACAAGGAGCGCGGCGGGGACGGCATCGTCTCCGCCATGCTGGAAAAATACGCCGGCCGCCCCGATGTCACCGAGGCGGACCTGCAGGAGTGCCTGGCAGACGTGAGGGCCCTGGAGGAGGCCGGGAAGCTCTACACCCCCGACACCTTCGAGAATATGGCCTTTGATTTCAAGGCCCGCTCCAACGTGGTCAAGGCCCTGTGCCTCCACGTGGCCCACACCTGCAACCTCAACTGCTCCTACTGCTTCGCCAGCCAGGGGAAATATCATGGGCCGGATGCCGGTCATGGTGGCCGGGCCCTCATGCCCTTCGAGGTGGGAAAGCGGGCCCTGGATTTCCTCATGGAGAGTTCCGGCAGCCGGGTGAACCTGGAGGTGGACTTCTTCGGCGGCGAGCCGCTGATGAACTGGCAGGTGGTCAAGGACCTGGTGGCCTACGCCCGCTCTCAGGAGGCCGCCAGGGGCAAGAAGTTCCGCTTCACCCTCACCACCAACGGCGTGCTCATCGACGACGATGTGATCGACTTCGTCAACCGGGAGATGCACAACGTGGTGCTGAGCCTGGACGGCCGGAAGGAGATCCACGACCGCCTCCGGGTAGACCTGGCGGGCCGGGGCAGCTATGACCGCATTGTCCCCAGGTTCCAGGAGCTGGTGCGGCGCAGAGGGGGCCGGGGCTACTACATGCGGGGCACCTTCACCCACGCCAACCCAGACTTTACCCGGGACGTGCTCCACATGGCGGACCTGGGCTTTGACCAGCTGAGCATGGAGCCGGTGGTCTGCGCCCCCGGCGACCCCGCCGCCCTCACGGAGGAGGACCTGCCGGTGGTGCTGGAGCAGTACGAGCTGCTGGCCAAGGAGATGCTGAAGCGGGAGCGGGAGGGCCGGGGCTTCACCTTCTACCACTACATGCTGGACCTGAAAAACGGTCCCTGCATCTACAAGCGGATCTCCGGCTGCGGGTCCGGCACCGAGTACATGGCCGTCACTCCCTGGGGCGACCTGTACCCCTGCCATCAGTTCGTGGGGGAGGAGGCCTATAAGCTGGGGGACATCTGGCAGGGCGTCACCAACACCGCCCTGCGGGATGAATTCAAGCTCTGCAACGCCTACGCCAGGCCGGAGTGCGCCGGCTGCTGGGCCAGGCTCTACTGCTCCGGCGGCTGCGCCGCCAACGCCTACCACGCCTCCGGATCCATCCGGGGGATCTACGAGTACGGCTGCCAGCTCTTCCGCAAGCGCATCGAGTGCGCCATCATGATGCAGGCGGTCCGGGCCTCCTGGGAGGAGCTGTGAACACCCCCGTCGCGGATTTCGTCCGCGCCTACGCCGCCGCCCGCCCGGCCCGCCTCCACATGCCGGGCCACAAGGGGACGGGCCCTCTGGGCTGCGAGAGCCTGGACATCACGGAGGTCCAGGGGGCGGACGCCCTCTGCCAGCCCTCCGGCATCATCGCGGAGAGCGAGGCGAACGCGTCCTCCCTCTTCGGATCCCAGCGGACCTTCTACGCCGCGGAGGGCTCCTCCCAGTGCGTCCGGGCCATGCTGGCCCTGGCGGTGTGGCGCTATGGGGAGCGCTTCCCCGGCGTCCGGCCCGTGGTGGCCGCCGCCCGGAATGTCCATAAGTCCTTCCTCTATACCGCCGCGCTGCTGGACTTCGACGTGGTCTGGCTCTGGCCGGAGGGGCCCGTGACCTCCCTGTGCGCCTGCGGCCTCTCGCCGGAGGCGCTGGAGGCGGCCCTGGCCGCGCTGCCCCGCCCCCCCGCCGCAGTCTACCTCACCAGCCCGGACTACCTGGGGGGGCAGTGCGACATCTCCGCTCTGGGGCAGATCGCCCGCCGCCATGGCGCGCCGCTGCTGGTGGACAACGCCCACGGCGCCTATCTCCGCTTTCTCTCCCCCTCCCGGCACCCCCTGGACCTGGGGGCAGACCTCTGCTGCGACAGCGCCCACAAGACGTTGCCCGTCCTCACCGGCGGCGCGTACCTCCACGTGGGCCGGAGGGGGCCGGAGGACTTTGCCCGGGAGGGCCGGCGGGCCCTGTCTCTTTTCGGCTCCACCAGCCCCTCCTACTTAATCCTGCAATCCCTGGACCTATGCAACCAGTATCTGGCCGGGGACTACCCCCGGCGGCTGGCGGAGACGGCGAAAAACCTGGACCAGGCCCGCCGGAGGCTGAGGGAGCGGGGCTGGACGCTCTGGGACACGGACCCGCTGAAGGTGACCGTGGACTGCGCCGCCTCCGGCTGGACCGGGCCGGAGCTGGACCGGCTGCTGCAAAGCCGCAAAATCATCTGCGAGTACCGAGACCGGGACGACCTGGTGCTCATGTTTACGCCGGAAAATCCCTCGGAGGACCTCTGGCGGCTCCTGGACGCCCTGGGGGAGAACCGGCGTCCACCCCTGCCCCGGCCGCCCCTGCCCCAGGCCAGGGGTCAGGCGGTTTGCTCCATCCGGGAGGCCATGCTGCTTTTGCCCCACGAGACGGTCCCCGCCTCCCAGGCCCTGGGCCGCGTCTGCGGCGCGCCCGCGGTTGGGTGCCCCCCCGCCATCCCTGTGGCCGCGGCGGGCGAGCGCATCGGGCCGGAGGCCCGGGCCCTCTTTGACCACTACCGCATACCGTCCGTGGAGGTGTGCCGGGAGCCGGGGGGAAGGGTGTAGGCATACATTGCTTAAGGCATACATTCTTTTTTCTTGAAAGAAAAAAGAATCAAAAAA
The DNA here is from genome assembly GCA_949878425.1 of uncultured Oscillospiraceae bacterium. Classification (GTDB taxonomy): domain Bacteria; phylum Bacillota; class Clostridia; order Oscillospirales; family Oscillospiraceae; genus Pelethomonas. The sequence continues at coordinate 12,037 of CATLAL010000008.1, read as the reverse complement.
GAACTTTATTCGCGAAACTGCCGTTTCGCTTATGCTTTAAAAATTTAGCAATCATCAGAAGTTGTAGCATCGCGCAGGGGCGAGCATTGCTCGTCCCTACAAGAGAATGGCATCTATTTTGAGGATTGCTATAGTTGAAATAGAGAGAAAGGCGATAGCCTTTCGACAAAAGCTTTTCTTTTGATTCTTTCCTTTGTTCACAAAGAAAAGAATGTATGCCTTGGTCCGTATTTTTAAGGAGGATGCGAGCATGGAACCGACGGTTCTGCACGGCTACCGGGACAGCGCGTCCCTACGTCAATCCTTCAACCGGCTGGCGGGTGTGGTCTTTGGCCTGGATTTCGAGCCCTGGTACCAAAACGGCTTCTGGGGGGACGCCTACGACCCCTACTCCCTGGTGGTGGAGGGGCAGGTGGTCTCCAACGTATCTGTCAATCAGATTGACTGCCTGCTGGCGGGGGAGCGGCGGCGCTACATCCAGCTGGGCACCGTTATGACGGCGGAGCGCTTCCGGGGCCGGGGCTTCGCCCGCCGGGCCATGGAGGCGGCTCTGGCGGACTGCGGCCCCTGCGACGGAATTTTTCTCTATGCCAACGACAGCGTGCTGGATTTTTACCCCAAGTTCGGCTTTCACCCGGCGGAGGAGTACCGCTTCCGGGGGGCTGTCTCCGGGGCAAGGGAGGCCTCCGTCCGGCCCGTACCCATGGACGCCCCGGCGGACTGGCGGCGGTTTCTGGAGGCCAAGCGCCAACGGCGGAGCCTGAGCCGGCTCCAGCTGGACACGGACGGGCTGCTGCTATTCTACCTCACGGGCTTTATGCGAGACGCGGTATTCTATCTCCCGGAGGCGGACGCCTACGCCATCGCGGAGCTAAACGGCCACGCGCTCACCCTCTACGACGTCTTTTCCGGCAAAGAGCCGGACCTGGCGGAGATCTGCCGGGCCTTCGGGCCCCAGGTCCGGCAGGTGGAGCTGGCCTTTCCGCCCCGGGATACCCGGGGCCTGGAGCGCTTCCTCTACCGGGAGGAGGACACCACCCTGTTTCTCCTGGGGGAGCCATTGAGCCGGGAGTTCGGAGCCATCGGCAGCTTTCCCCAGCTGGCCCACGCATGACGCTGAAAAGAGGAGAGCGCTCTCCCATATGGGAAGAGCGCTCTCCTCTTTTCAGCGTTTCACCACCGGAATCCAGACCTCGTACCGGGCGTTCTGGGGGTCCGCGTTCAGGTAGACCTCCACGTCCGGGGCGCTGCCGTACTCGTAGCCGGAGCTGGGGAGCCACTCTGTCAGAACCCGCCGCTCCAGCTCCTGGATGGACTGGCTGGTCCCCCCGCCTGGAAAGATGGCCCACGTGGCCGCCGGCACGGTGAATTCCTCCAGCCCCTCCGCCGCGGCCGTGCTGGCGGCGGCGATATAGTAGCGCCACTGGCCCTCGTCCGGGCAGTCGCACACCCCCAGGATGCCCATAGGCTGGCTGTCCATCCGCCCCACCAGCCGCTCCAGAGTCCCGTCTGCGGCAACCTTGCCCCAGAATTGGGGCAGGGTCTCGAAGTTCTTCTCCATGTCCCGCTCAATGGGTACGGACACCCCCACGATACGGAAGGCCTCCCGCTGCTCAATCCGATATTCCATTTCCTCAGCTCCCCTTATCATAATAGTGAAGCGCAGGGGCGGAAAGGATTTGACGGAGGCCCCCGGCTCCCGCACCGCCGAGGGCGGGACCCCGTGGACCGCCTGGAAGGCCCGGTTAAAGGCTGTGGGAGACTGGTAGCCGTACTTCAGCGCCGCGTCCACCACCTTCTCCCCCGCCAGCAGATCCACCGCGGCCAGGGACATTTTCCTCCGCCGGATGTACTCCCCCAGGGACACCCCCGCCATGTAGGCGAACATGCGCTGGTAGTGGTAGGCGGAGCAGCAGGCGATGCGGCCCAGCTGGGCGTAGTCGATCTCCTCCGTCAGATGCGCCTCAATATACCGAATGGTCTCGTTGAGTCCCTCAATCCATTCCATCTTCCGATCCTCCCCCTGTCTCTTCTCTTCGGATGATACCATACCGTTCCGCGCCTGTCCTCTCTTTTTCTGCACAGATGGGAGAGGGAGAGCGGAACGCTCTGTGAAGGCTTCTGACAGAGCTGATACTTTTTTAGAAAACGTATGCGATACATATAGTGACCACAGTTGAGAACGAGTAAAAGCTGGACTTCGCCCCGTGGCGGCGCTTAACGGAGGGGCCATGCAAAATCGCTGTGGCCGCTGCAAAATCATAAGGGCGGCCCGAAACTTTACCACTTTTCAACTGTGGTCACTATATTCCCAAAAGGTTTTTCTTTTGACTCTTTTCTTTGTTCACAAAGAAAAGAATGTATGCCTTATGGCCTTATCCCTCGTCACCGAAGAATTTATCGTGGACGGCCCGCACGGCGGCGGCGGCGTCCTGCTCGTCGATGAGCACGGAGACGCGGATCTCGCTGGTGTTGATCATCTGGATGTTGATATTGGCGTCATAGAGGGCCTCGAACATCTTGGCCGCCACGCCGGGTGTGGTCATCATGCCCGCGCCCACAATGGACACCTTGGCGATCTTGTCCTCCACCGTGATGTGGTCAAAATTCAGGTCGCTCTTGCTGGCCTCCAGGGTCCGCACCGCCTCCTCCACATCCGAGCGGGGCAGGGTGAAGCTGATGTCCTTGCTCTGCCCCCGGCCGATGGACTGGATGATGGCGTCTACGTTGATCCTCGCCTTGCCCAGCAGGGAGAACACCCGGAAGGCCACGCCGGGGCTGTGCTCCAGCCCGACCACCGCGATCCGTGCGATGCTGGTGTCCTTCGCCACGCCGGCGATGCTGCTCTTTTCCATTTTGACTACCTCCTTGACTTTCGTGCCGGGCTTGCGCTCCAGGCTGGACACGACTTCCAAATTCACCCGGTATTTCTTTGCCAGCTCCACGCTGCGGTTGTGGAGGACCTGGGCGCCCTGGCTGGCCAGCTCCAGCATCTCGTCGTAGGTGATCTCCTCCAGCTTCTGGGCGTTGGGCGCAACCCGGGGGTCGGTGGTGTAGACGCCGTCCACGTCGGTATAGATCTGGCACAGGTCCGCCCCAAAGGCGGCGGCCAGCGCCACGGCGCTGGTGTCGGACCCGCCCCGTCCCAGGGTGGTGACATCCCCAAAGCGGTTGATGCCCTGGAAGCCCGCTACCAAAACGATCTTGTTCTTATCCAGCTCCCGCCGGATGCGCTCCTGGTCGATCTTCTTAATCCGGGCGTCGCTGTACGTATTGCTGGTGCGCATGCCGGCCTGCCAGCCCGTCAGGCTGATTACCGGCAGGCCCATGGCCTCCAGGGCCATGGCGCACAGGGCGATGGAGATCTGCTCTCCGGTGCTCAGCAGCATATCCATCTCCCGCCGAGAGGCCCGGGGATTGATCTCCCGCGCCTTTTCAATGAGATCGTCGGTGGTGTCGCCCTGGGCGGACAGGACCACCAGCACCTGGTTTCCCGCCAAATAGGTCTCGGCAATGATCCCCGCCACGTTGCGGATACGCCCTGCGTCCCGGACGGAGCTGCCGCCGAATTTCTGTACAACAAGCTTCATATGGGTAGTTTCCTCTCTGTGGAAAATTGGGAGTGCTCCCTTCCAGTATAATCCCGGCGGACCGGTTTGGTTATCCAAACACGGGCAGCAGAGCCCGGGCCCCCAGCCGTACGGCCAGGTCCTGGGCCTCGGCGCCGGTGAGGGGGGCGGTGAGGACGGCGCCGCCGGAGAGGGCCTCGCTCCCCGCCGGGGCCTGGAAGTCGCCCCGCAGGTACCAGCGCATGACCAGATCCCGGTCCGTCCGGGCCAGCTCCGCCGGCTCCCGCCAGCCCAGGTTCCGCCGCTTGGCCCGGTGGGCCAGGGCGTCCAGCACGTCCCCCATAACGGCGGAGGCGGTGGGCAGATCCCCGGCCCCCCGACCGTAGAACATCACCTCGCCCACGGCGTTGCCCCGGATGAGGATGGCGTTGAATACGTCGTCCACGCTGGCGATGGGGCAGCTCTCCGCCACCAGATGGGGGGCCACGTAGGCGGCCACCCTGCCGTCCCCAAGCCGCAGGGCCCGGCCCAGCAGCTTGATGCGCCAGCCCGCCCGGCGGGCGATGTCCACGTCCCGCAGATCCAGGCCGCTGATGCCCTGGACGGAGATGGCCTCGGGCCGGACCTCCCGCCCCCAGGCCAGGTCGGAGAGAATGCAGATCTTCCGCCCCGCGTCCAGGCCCTCCACGTCGGCGGCGGGGTTGGCCTCGGCATAGCCCTTGGCCTGGGCCTCCCGGAGGGCCTCGTCAAAGGGGACGCCCCCCTGGACCATGCGGGTGAGGATATAGTTGGTGGTGCCGTTGAGGATGCCGGCGATCTCCTCGATCCGGTTCCCGGCCAGGCACTGGAACAGGGGCCGCAGCACCGGAATGCCGCCGCCCACGCTGGCCTCAAAGAGGTAGTTGACGTTCTTCTCCTCCGCGATGGCCAGCAGCTCCCTGCCGTGGGCGGCTACCAGCTCCTTGTTGCTGGTCACCACGTGCTTGCCCGCCAGCAGGGCCCGGCGGGTGAACTCCAGGGCCACCTTGGCCCCGCCGATGGACTCCACCACCACGTCCAGCTCTGGGTCGTTCTCCAGGACGGAAAAGTCCTGTACCGCGATCTTTCCATAGGGTGTGCCGGATAAGTCCCGGACGTCCAGAATATATTTTAGGTTGAGGGGCTCCCCCAGCTTCTCCGCGATGGACGCCCCGTTCATCCGCAGAACCTCCGCCACACCGCTGCCCACGGTGCCGAACCCCATGATTGCAAAATTTGTCATAGCGCCTATTCTCCTTACTCTCTTTCGCTGATTTGCGGAGCTCTCAGGACCGTGTCTATCCCGCCAGGATCTCCATCTTGATGACCCCCTCCAGGCCGGAGACGCCGCCCATGAGCTCCTCCAGGGTCTGCTCCATCTCGCTGGTCTCCGCGGAGATGGTCACCGCCGCGCAGCCGTTGGTTGGAATGGACTGGTTGATGGTCAGTATATTCGCGCCGCTCCCGGCAAAAATAGCAAGGACGTTGCTGAGCACCCCGGGGTTGTCCTTGAGCATGATATAAAAGGTGATGATACGGCCGGATTTCATATTGTTAAAGGGCTGAACCGCGTCCTTGTACTTGTAGAAGGCGCTCCGGCTGATCCCCACCTGTCGGGTAGCCGCGCCCACGGTGCCCGCCTCGCCGGTCTGCATCATTCGCTTGGCCTCCGCCACCTTGATGAAAATCTCCGGCAGCGCCTCCGCCGCTACGATATAGAATTTCGTCTGTGCGCCCATTTTGTATCCCTCCTGTGGTCACATGTCCTTACATCACGCCATTTTACCATAAGTGTTCCACGGTGACAACCAAAAATCCGACGAAAAAATAGACAAATATTCCTGTCAATCCTGAGGAAAAGAGGTGCAGTTCATCTATATGTCCCAGCTGAGTGTCTTTTTGCAGCGAACGATTACGGTCCTCCTGTGGCTGGCGGGCGCGGTAGTGTTCTTCCGGTGGCTGCTGGCGCCGCTGCTGCCCTTTCTGCTGGCCCTGGCCCTCAGCGCCATGGTGGAGCCCCTGGTGCAGCGGCTGCGCCGCCTGCTGCGGGTGCGGCGGACCTTTGCCGCCGCCGTGATAACCACCGCGCTGCTGCTGGCCCTGGGGGGGAGTCTGACGGCGCTGCTGCTCCGGCTGCTTTTGGAGCTCCAGGAGTGGTCCCGGCGGCTGCCGGAGGTGATAGACGGCTTTCCCGCTCTGTGGAACGGCCTGCTGGACCGGATCGGAGGCTGGTACGCCTCCTGCCCGGCGGTGATCCGCTCCGCCCTGGACGCCCTGGCCCAGCAGCTGATGGAGGAGGGCCCCTCCCTGGCGGGCAGCGTGGGGGGCTGGCTCATGGGGGCCGTCTCCTCCATGCTGGCGGCGCTGCCGGACGCGGGACTCTTCCTGGTGACCACAGTGCTGGCGGTCTATTTCACCAGCCTGAGCTACCCGGCCATTCTGTCCTTTCTGAAGCGGCAGCTGCCGGAGAGCTGGCAGGGCCGGTGCCGGAGCGCGGCCCGGTGCTTTCGCACCACCATCCTCAAGTGGCTGCGGGCGGAGCTGCTGCTGATTCTGGCCACCTTCGTCATCCTGCTCACAGGGTTTATCTGGATGGGGCTGGACTACGCCCTGCTGGCGGCGGTCTTTACCGCCCTGGTGGACGCCCTGCCGGTGCTGGGGACGGGCACGGTGCTGCTGCCCTGGGCGGCGGGGTGCCTGCTGGTGGGGGATACCGGACGGGGGCTGGCGCTGCTGGTCCTGTACGCGGTGGGGCTCATCGTCCACACCCTGCTGGAGCCCCGCCTGCTGGCAGGGCAGGCGGACTTGCCGCCCCTCACCGCCCTGCTGGCCATGTACGTGGGCTTCCGCTTTCTGGGCGTGGGGGGCATGATCCTGCTGCCCATCCTGCTGATGCTGCTCAAGCGGTTCCAGGACGCCGGGGTCATTCACCTGTGGCGGTAGACGGGAGGCGCTTCCTGAAACCGGCACGCCGCCGCGCGCGGGAAAAGAGTCCGGCAAGGAGGAAAAAACACTTGACAAAACGCTTCATGGGGCGGGCCAAAAGACATCGCCCCCGTATTTGAGAACAATACCCTCAGTATATCTGCGTCAAATTGGCTTCGCCTGGCAAAAAAATCCCTCGCCGTTGGGCATATCGCTGGTTTTAAAACAGACTCTAGGAAAGAGGGCGGCTCCGCGGACCTGTATGGATCCGCGGAGCCGCCCTCCCGGTTTATCGTATGCTCTGAGAGCCTGTTTCATATCTCGATGTGGTCGGATTGACGAGGGGATTTCTCGCCAATCAAGGCGTGCGGCCGAAGGAATACTTTGTGTATTTCGAGGCCAAGCAACGACGAGTGGCGGAAAATCCGCCGTCAATCCGTGTGTAGCGAGATATGAAACAGGCTCTGAAACAAAATTTCTCCGATAGATTGGCTTAGAGGCGTCCCATCCGGCTCAGCTGCTCCAAGCTCCGGGCGGCAAAGTACTCGCCAAGCGCCCCGGGGGTGCACAGCTCCCGCAGACTGCCGTGCAGCCCCCACTCCCGGATGGTCCGCGCCAGCTGATCCAGCACCTGGCGCTGGATCCGCGCCCCCACGGCGGCCAGCCAGGCGTCTGTCCTGGCCTGGGTCCCGTCCGCGTGGCGGCGGGTAACGTTCAGCTCCATCCGGGCCTCCCCGCTCAGGTTTACCTGGAGGCGGCACATCCCCAGGGGGACCAGGTCCGTCAGATCCATGTCCAGAGGCATTCCGTCCTGGTACACGCCGTTCTCCCTGCGGTACATCTCCTCCAGCGCCGCGGCCTCCGGCACTTCCTCGCCGTAGAGGTCCCGGACGATCCACAGCAGGTACTCGTCCAGGGTCCCGCTGTTCCACCCATCCTCCCCGTCCTCCTTGACGGTGTGCCAGTATCCGTTGAAGTCCTGGCGGCGCTGCCAGACAGACGCCCGTCTGACCACCCGGTTCCGCTCCGCGTCCAGATGCAGCACCGTCGCCTCAATGTCCTCCTCCAGCAGGTTTCCGGTCTGCTCCAGGTAGTCCTCCAGCAGCTCCAGGGGGTTGTGGTCCAGAATCAGCCCCTCGTCCAGGGCCTCCTTCAGGTCGATCCCGTACCGGTCCTCCAGAGAGCTCCGCTCTCCCTCCCGCATGCACACCAGCTGGAGGGTCAGGCCGCCGTTCTGAAACAGGAAGCCGTGGACGGACCGCCACTCCACCCCCAGCTCCCAGTCGTCAAAGGCGCACTGTACGAAGAAGAGGCCGGTCCCCCGGAGATACCGCCCCGCCTCCCTGCTGTCGGTCACCGCGGTCTGGCCGGAAAAATCCCCCGTGAAGGGCACCAGGCAGGCCTGAAACTCCCAGAAGGGGGACAGAGCCTCCCGCCCCAGCCGCCGTCTGGGCGGCCGGTACGCCCCGGCCAGCTCCCGCAGCCGCTGCTGAACCACGTCCAGCTCCTCCGCGCAGTCCCGGACCTGGGAGAGCAGGCCCCGGGCCTCGCCCAGGAAGTCCTTCGCGGGATAGGCCGCGGCCTCCTCCAGCAGCTCTCCCATCCGCCGCCGGATATCCGTATGCCGGTCCAGAGGCTGGACGCTCCGCAGCAGCAGGCCCATCTCCCGGGCAAAGGGCCGCTGCTCCAGCGTCCCGGCGCGCTCCTGGGCCTCCCAGTCCCTCAGCGCCCGCCTGATCTGGTCCCCCAGGTCCCTCGCCGTCTCCAGCTCCGCCAGCCGCTCCCGGTGGACGCTCTCCCGGACCACGTCAAAGGTCTCATAGCAGGCCTCGAAGGCGGCGCCCGGCATCTGGTAGAGCTGGGCGAAGGCGGGCCGGGTCCTCAGCCGCTTCAGGTCCGCCAGCCCCTCCAGCTGTTCCTCCATGCCGTCCAGATCCAGCCACTCCACCGGCACGCTGGGGTAGCGGAAGGTCCGGGCCAGATAGGCCAGGATCTCCGGCGCGGGGTAGCTCCGCCTGAGCAGCATGCACACCGTGGTCCCGCCGGCGCTCCGGGCCGCCAGCCTCTCAAAGTAGGCGCGCACGGAGTCCGCGTACATCCGCACCCGGCAGCCCTCCTCGCCGGAGACGCTCTGGGTGTAGAGCACAATCTCCCCGCACTTGGAGAGGCAGGAGATGAAGCCGATGCCGAACTTTGCGATGGCCGGGAAGGGGAAGGGCCGGGCCTCCGGCTGGTAGCGGTAGCCCGAGTCGGCGATTTTGAACAGGAACCGGCGCACCTCCTCCAGGTTCATGCCCACGCCGTCGTCCCACACCAGCAGGACCTGCCGGGCGGCGCTGTAGGCCACCGTCACCCGGGCCTCCCGGTCCCAGGCCCCCCAGCTTCTGGGGGAGGGGCTGTCCAGGGCCGTCTCCGGGCTCTGGTAGCAGCGCAGCAGCACGGCGTCAATGCCGTTTTGCACCAGCTCCCGGATAAAATCGAACTCCTCCGTGTAGATGGACTGGGAGAGGATGCTCCAGATCCGCCCCTCCTCTGTCAGCTCAAAGCGCAGCTCCTCCGTCTCAAAATCCGCCCCCGGCGCCTTGTTGATCTCATAGTGCAGCTCCGGCAGGGTCACTCCCCGCTCCAGCTTGGGCAGCAGGTAGGTGTTGGCGTAGAGGATGTCCTCCCGCAGGTAGCGCAGCCAGCTCTCCCAGATGTGGTACTCCTCCACATCCGCCGCTTCCACGCTGATGTCGATGGTCTGGGGGGAGATGAAAAACCGCCGGATGCGCTCATGGCGCTCGTGGTGGCGCTGGGAGGTCCTGTCCTGGAAATAGGGCGCGTAGAGCCTGCGGATGAAGCCGCTGGTCCGGTTCTCATCCAGATCCAGCAGATCCCCGATCCGCAGCAGCGCCCCCAGCAGCCCGTAGCGCAGGGGACTGCCCTCGATCATGTCCGGCGCGCGGCACTCTCCGCGTCCGTAGAACTCCTCCAGCGTCATGCCGTGGGCCTGGCAGACGAAGAGGATGCAGCTGTACAGCCGCCGCCACTCCTTCACCCCCGTCAGCTTCTCCTCCATGAACCGCTCCAGGGGCCCCTCCGCGTAGAGGTGGTGCTCCTGCCGCTGCCGGTTCCGGTCCGGCTCCTCTGGCAGGGCCATCCCCATGTCATGGAACATGGCCGCCATCATCAGGCAGAAGAGCTCCGGCGCGGACAGCGCCTCCCGTAGCGGGTCGCTGAGGGCCTGGTACAGATTTGTCAGAATGCGCAGGGAGTGGGCCATGCCGTGGGGCGTAAAGCCGGGGAAAACGCCCTTGATGAATTCCAACGCCTCCTGCGCCTCCGGTTCGGTCAGCAGCAGCAGTCCCGCGTATACCCTGGCGTCCGCCTCCTTCTCCGCCCTGGACTCCAACAGCTGAAAAAACGGATTGCCCTCCAGATTTTTTGCCACCATATCCTCCGCCGTCCTCTCCCCGGTTCTGCCGCCCGTTCAGCGGGCAGCGCCCCCTCTTTTGAGCTGGTGTCTTGATTATATCAGCCGGCCCCTCTCTTTTCAACGGGGTTCGCCCTTTTTCTCTCCAAGCAAAAAGGAGATTCCCCGCGGAGGGCGCGCGCCCTCCGCGGGGAATCTCCCGCTTCAGGGAGAGTCTTTAAACTGGCTCTGCCTCAAACTTGAGGACCGCCCCGGTCCCGGCGTCGATCTCCAGCTCGTACTCCGTGCCGCTATAGACGATCTCCACCTCGTAGAGGAGCCGTCCGTCGTCCCGGTCCTGCTTGAGCTTGACCACGTGGGATTCGTCCGCGCCGGGGACCTTCCCCAGGGCGATCTCCCGGGCCCGGTCCCGGCCAATGTCGCCGGAGGCGGGCGGCGCGGCGTGCTCCGCGTCAAAGTCAAAACTGCGGATCTCGCCGGTGAGGGCGTCGATCTCGTAGTCGTACTCCTGATAGCCGGCGATCGCATAAAACTCGATCTCATAGATCTGGCGGCCGTCGTCCCACTCCAGCTCAACCTGGACAAAGGTGACAGCGTCTCCGGCGAGTCCGGCGTGGGCCAGGGCCGCGGCCTTGGCCTCCTCCGGGGAGATGGGAGCGCCCGCCGGACCGGCGGGCGTGCCGCCGGAGATAAAGTCCGCGTCCGTCACCAGGCTGTCGCCGTCCAGGGAGACGGTCCTGGTATTCCCGTCCCAGGAGACGGTCTTGCCCATGAGCTCGCCAATGGCCCGGACCGGGAGATAGGTGGAGCCGCTGTAGAGCAGGGGGTAGACCCGGCTCCCATTGGCGTCGGCGAAGGTGCGGGTGACGCCGTCCACCACAATGGTGAAATCGTCCCGGAGCTGGGCGGAGATGTCCTCCACCTGGGCGCCGGCGTCGGGGACGCCTGTCACCGGGGGATCGGTGCGCACGCCCGAGAGGGTGACGGTCTTGGTGTCCTGATACCAGCCCACGTTCTTGCCCATGAGCTCGCCGATGGCCCGGACGGGCAGGTAGGTGGTGCCGTTATAGAGAATGGGGTGCACCTGCTGGGCGTCCACGTTGTAAAAGATCCGCTCCACGCCGTCGATCACAATGGTGGTGTCCGGCCGGATCTGGGCCTCCACGGCGGATACCGCCCGGGCGTCTGCGCCCAGCGCGCCCAGCAGCGCCAGGCAGCACAGCAGCGGCAGCAGAAGGCGGTTCAGGGATTTTTGCGGACAGGGTCTGCGCATAGGAAATTCCTCCTTTGAGTCAGTTGTAAATCGGCGGGATGCCCCGCCGGTACAGGATAGCAGATTTTTCTCCAATTGGCAAGTCCTCACGGCAGCAGCGCCTCCAGCAGATCCGCCTCCCGGCCCAGGCCGGGCAGCAGGGTGAGGGAGGTCAGCAGGGACTGTCCGGAGCGGTCGGCGTAGATGTCCTCCACCGTGGAGTAGGTCCCCGCGTCCAGACCCGCCAGAACCGGGGCGTCCCCCCACAGGCGGGCGGCGGCGCCGTCCACCTTGTCGGCGTAGAGGGCCAGAAAGCCCTCCAGGTCCTCCACCGCGTAGAGCAGGCTGTCCCCGGCGGCGATGTCCGTCACCAGCAGGGCGGAGCCCGCCGTCTGCAGGTCCGGATTTTCGGCGGTTCCGTCAAAGACCACGGTGTAGTCGTTGATCCGGACCTCCGCCGCGCCGTCCCCGTTCCGGTCCCCCACCAGGGCGGCCAGGGAGGTCTCCAGAGCGTCCCGGACGGCGTCCGGCAGGGCGTCCCGGTGGACGATAGCGATTTGCAGATCCGGCTCCTTCGCGGTGAGCAGGGTGTTCGCCGCGCCCAGGGCCAGGCTGGCGCAGACCACCGCCGCGGCCACCGCCGGCCAGTGCCGCCGCCACCAGATCTCCCCCCGCTGTCCCGGGGTGAGGGGCCGGGGGGAATCCGGCTCCCAGGAGACGCCGGCCAGGTCGTACACCGCCGCCAGAGGCGGCAGCAGCGTCTGGGCCTCCACCAGGGCGATAGGCCAGAAGCCCACCACCAGGGCGAAGGGCACGCTGACCGGGAAGAGGGCCGCCCCCAGAGCGCACCAGGCCAGC
>CATLAL010000007.1 GCA_949878425.1 uncultured Oscillospiraceae bacterium | reverse complement strand
TTATTGCGTTAGCTGCGGCACGCAGGGGGTCAGTCCCCGCACACCTAGTATCCATCGTTTACAGCGTGGACTACCAGGGTATCTAATCCTGTTTGCTCCCCACGCTTTCGCGCCTCACCGTCAGTTGCTGTCCAGCAGACCGCCTTCGCCACTGGTGTTCCTCCTAATATCTACGCATTTCACCGCTACACTAGGAATTCCGTCTGCCTCTCCAGTACTCAAGAAAAACAGTTTCAAATGCAGTTCCGCGGTTGAGCCGCGGGATTTCACATCTGACTTGTCTTCCCGGCTGCACGCCCTTTACACCCAGTAAATCCGGACAACGCTTGCCACCTACGTATTACCGCGGCTGCTGGCACGTAGTTAGCCGTGGCTTATTCGACAGGTACCGTCTTCTGCTCTTCCCTGTCAAAAGAAGTTTACAACCCGAAAGCCTTCTTCCTTCACGCGGCGTTGCTGGGTCAGGCTTGCGCCCATTGCCCAATATTCCCCACTGCTGCCTCCCGTAGGAGTCTGGGCCGTATCTCAGTCCCAATGTGGCCGGCCAACCTCTCAGTCCGGCTACTGATCGTCGCCTTGGTGGGCCGTTACCTCACCAACTAGCTAATCAGACGCGAGGCCATCTCTCAGCGATAAATCTTTGATACCCACACCATGCGATGCAGATATATTATGCGGTATTAGCAGCCGTTTCCAGCTGTTGTCCCCCTCTGAAAGGCAGGTTCCTCACGCGTTACTCACCCGTCCGCCACTAAGTAACCCCGTCCATTGACCGAAATCTCTTTCTGAGGCACTCCGTTCGACTTGCATGTGTTAAGCACGCCGCCAGCGTTCGTCCTGAGCCAGGATCAAACTCTCAATAAAATGGTACCTAAACAGTCGACGCTGTTTAAATCACTTTATTGAAGCTTATCTTAGCTTCAACCTTTTTTGCCGCTTCGGCGGGTAATTGACTGAACCCCGCCTCGCAGCTCTCCTCAAGGCCCTCTCGAGCCCTGAATTCTGGTGCTTTTCGTTCGTTACATTGTTTAATTTACAAGGTACTCGCCCGCGCCTCTCAGCGGCGGAACAGTTGCTATCTTATCACATCCGTGCCCGTTTGTCAAGCCCTTTTTTTATCTTTTTTTCAAGCTCTTTTCAGACTCAACCTCGTTTGCTTCCGTTCCTCAGACAGCTCCGCTATATTACCAGATCCTTCCCCCTTTGTCAAGCCCTTTCTCCTACTTTTTTCAACCTTTTTTTCGGATGGCCCTTTGCCCGCAGAAAGCCCGGGAAAACGCGGCGCGTTTTCCCGGGCTTTCTGCGGGCTATTCAATGGATTTCAGCGACTCAGCCATATCGATCCGACGCAGCCGGGGCCGCATGCCCAGGGAGATGGCCAGCGTAAAGAGCATGGTCATGCCCAGGGAGAGGAGGTAGCTGAGAGGGGTAATCCGGCAGGCGAAGAACACGGAGTCAATCTGAATCTGCTCCATCACAAAGGCGTGGAGCCACTTGCCCATAGGCAGTCCCGCCAGGCTGCCCAGCAGGGAGAGGATATTGATCTCCCGGAACACATACGCAGCCACCTCGTTCTGCTGGAACCCCAGGACCTTAATGGTGGCGATCTCCCGGACGCGCTCGGTGATATTGATGTTGGTCAGGTTATAGAGCACAATAAAGGCCAGGGCACCCGCGCAGAGCACCACCACCGCCACCACATAGTCCAGCCGGGAGAGCATGTTGTCCACCTGCTCCCGGGTGGCCTGGTTGACGGCTACGCTGCCCGCGTCGTCGTCCTCCAGCAGCACGGCGCCCTCGCCGTAGGGGTCGGCCTCCTGATGGCCCAGCACATAGAGGGCGTTGTACTCCGGGACCTGGCCCAGCTGCTGCCGGTAGGTCTCCGGGGCGACATAGACGTAGTTAAAGACGTAGTTGTCGGCAATGGCGGAGACGGTGACATCCAGGGTCCCCAGATCCCCGTCCCGCAGCTGGATGGCGTCTCCCTGGGCGATGCCCAGGTTTTCCGCCAGCCCCACGTTGACCACCGCCTCGCCGGGCCCCGGATAGGGGACGGGCTCCTCTCCGCTGTGGAGGTCCAAAAAGCCCTCCACGCTGCCGGTGGAGGATACCACCAGGTACACGGATTTGCTGCCCGCCTCCGTCAGCACGTCCACGCTGCCGCTGTGGACCAGGAGCCCCTCCTCCGCGCTCCAGCCGCAGCGGGCCAGATACGCCTCCGCAGAGGCCTGGGTCTGGGCCTCCTGGAAGGAGACGGCGTAGTCGTACAGGGTGATCTCCTCAAACTGGTCGTCCGCCACGTGCTTGATGGAGTCCCGGACGCCGAAGCCGGTGGCCAGCAGGGCGGTGCACCCGCCGATGCCCAGCACCATCATCACCAGGCGGCTCCGGTAGCGCAGGACATTGCGGGCGGAGACCTTGTACAGGAAGCTGAGCCGCCGCCAGAGGGGCGTAATATACTCCAGGAACACCCGGCGTCCGGCCCGGGGCGCCTTGGGCCGGATCAGCTCCGCCGCCTGCCGGGACAGCTCCACCCGGCAGGAGAGCCAGGTGGCCCCCAGGGAGCACAGCAGGGCCGCTCCCACAGAGAGGAGCAGCAATCCCGGGAGAACCACCCTCTTCAGCGGCGCGAAGCCGTAGATGATCCCGTATATCTCCCAGAAGATCCAGGGCAGGCCGTTGGCCCCCAGGGCGTAGCCGGCGGTGCTGCCGATCAGGGCGGCGCTGCCGGAGTAGAAGAGGTACTTCCCCATAATCTGGCCATTGCCGTAGCCCAGGGCCTTGAGCACGCCGATCTGGGTGCGCTGCTCGTCCACCATGCGCTTCATGGTGGTCATGCACACCAGGGCGGCCACCAGGAAGAAAAAAACCGGGAACACCACGGAGATGGCCTCTATAATAGATGTGTCGCTGCGGAAGCAGGCGTAGCCCGTATTCTCCTCCCGGGTCAGCACATAGGTGGAGGCGGTCTTGAGGTCCGCTAGCTTCTCCCGGGCGTCGGCCAATTCCTCCTCCGCCTCCCGCAGCTCCCGCTCCGCGTCGGCGAACTCCTCGTCCGCCTCGGCCCGGCCGTCGTTGTACTCCCGCCAGCCGTCGTCCAGCTCCTCCCGGGCGTCCGCCAGCTCGCCCGGGGCCCGCTCCAGCTCCTTCCGGGCGTCCCGGAGCTCCCTGCCGGCATCGGCCAGCTCCGCCTTCCCGTCGGCCAGCTCCCGCCGGCCATCGGCCAGCTTCTCCCGGGCCTCGGCCAGCTCCGCCCTCGCGTCCTCCAGCTCCCGCCGGCCGTCGTCCAGCTCCGCCAGGCCCTCGGCGTACTCCGCCTCCCCGTCGGTCAGCTTCTCATAGGCCTCAGCCAGCTCCGCATCCGCATCCGCCCTTCCCTCGTTGTAGTCCGACCAGCCCTGGTCCAGCTCCTCACGGGCCTCCTCCAGGGCCGCCCTGGCCTCGTCCAGCTCCGCCTGGGCGTCGGCGATCTCCTGGCGGCCCTCCGCCAGCTCCTGCCAGCCCTGGTCCAGCTGCCGCTGGGCGGCCTCCACCTGTTTTGCGTTGGCCCAGTACGCCTCGCTTCCCGCCTCATACTCCGCCAGGCCCGCCTCGTATTGGGCCAGGCCGCTGCGATAGGTCTCCCAGCCCCGGTCCAGCTCCGCTCGGGCGGCGGTGAGGGCGGCGCCCTGGGGCGTGGCCAGGAGAACCTCTACCGGAACGCCCATCTGCTGGGCTGTCTGCTCCAGGAGCTGATAACCGGCCTTGTACTCCTCCTCCCCCTGCTCCAGCTGAGTCCGGGCGGCGTCCAGCTGGACGGCGCTCTCCTCCAGCTGCTGCTGTCCCGCCTGGAGCTCCGTCCAGGCGGCGTCCAGCGCCCGCTGGGCGTCCCCCAGCTGGAGGGAGCTGTCCTGAAGGGTCCGCGCCCCCTCCTCCAGCTCTGCCCTCGCCTCGTCCAGCTGCGCGGCGCCGTCCTCGTATTCCGTCAGGCCATCGGCGTACTCCCGCTCCCCGTCGGTGAGCTTCTCATAGGCCTCCGCCAGCTCCGCCTCCGCGTCGGCCTTTCCCTCATTGTAGTCCGCCCAGCCCTCATCCAGCTCCCGCCGGGCGTCCTCCAGCTCCCGCTGGCCGTCGGCGATTTCCCGCTCCGCGTCGGCCAGCTTCTCCTCCCCGTCGGCCAGCTCCGCCTCCCCATCAGCCAGCTCCGCCTCCGCGTCAGCCAGCTTTTGTAGGGCGTCGGCGTACTCCCGCTGGCCGTCGGCGTAGTCCCGGCGGCCCTGCTCATAGTCCTCCAGAGCCTGCCGGTACTCCCGCTCCCCGTCGGTCAGCTCCCGGTAGGCGTCGGCCAGCTCCCCGTCCGCGTCGGAGCGCTCGCTGCGATAGGTGTCCCAGCCGTCGGCCACCTCCCGCTCCCCGTCCTGGAGCTCCTCCAGGGCGTCGGCGTACAGCGTCTCGTAGCGCAGGTCCGCTCGCTCCTCCGACAGAGCCTCCACCGCCGGCTTCAAACCGTCGATCCGCTGGTCATAGGCGTCGGAGTAGGCATCCGGCTGCTCCTCCAGGGTCAGATAGATCTCGTAATACGCCTCAAAATCAAAGCCGTCCTCCGGGATGTAGACGAAGCCCGCCACGCTGCCGCTGCCCAGGGAGCTGGTGCCCCGCTCGTAGTTGAGGTAGTAGGGGGACCAGGCCACGCCCACGATGGTGTAGGCGCCGCAGTGCAGCAGCTCCCGGGTGTCCTCGTCGTTGCTGTCGGACACGGCAAAGACGCCGCCCAGGGCGTCCTCGCCGAAGTAGCGGGCGTCGGCCAGGCACTCGTCGGGGGCCTCCGGCATCCTCCCGGCCTTCAGACTGGGCAGGTTCACCCCCTCGGTGAGGGAGTGGGCCCGGAATACGTGCTCCTCCCCGTCCTCCAGCTGGACCAGAAAGTCGGTGTATACCGCGCCCCGGGCCGCCTCCACCCCCTCCAGGGCGGCGAAGCGGTCCACGTCCTCCCGGGTAAAGCCCAGGGTGGACAGCAGCCGGAAGTCGTAGAGCCGCTGCCGCGCCAGATAGTCCACCCCGGTGGCCATCATGGCCGGCTGGGAGCCGCGCAGCCCGGCGAAGAACCCCACCCCCAGGCCCACGATGGCGAGAATGGCCAAGTAGCGGCCCAGGCTCCGGCGGATCTCCCGCAGGGAGCTCTTGAGAAGCGTCCTTACCATTCAATCTCCTCCACCGGCACGGGGGAGGCGTTGACCTCCTCGCTGATCACAGTCCCGTTTTTCACCTGGATCACCCGGTCCGCCATGGCGGTCAGGGCGCTGTTGTGGGTGATGATGATCACCGTCATGCCCTTCTCCCGGCTCATGTCCTGGAGCAGCTTTAAGATCGCCTTGCCGGTGGCGTAGTCCAGGGCCCCGGTGGGCTCGTCGCAGAGCATCAGCTTGGGATTTTTCGCCAGGGCCCGGGCGATGGCCACCCGCTGCTGCTCGCCGCCGGAGAGCTGGGCGGGGAAGTTGGCCAGCCGGTGCTCCAGACCCACAGAGCGCAGCACCTGGGCCGCGTCCAGGGGGTCCCGGCAGATCTGGGCGGCCAGTTCCACGTTCTCCAGGGCCGTCAGATTGGGCACCAGGTTGTAGAACTGAAAGACAAAGCCAATGTCGTGGCGGCGGTAGGCAGTCAGCTGCCGGGCGTTGTAGGCGGAGATCTCCTCCCCCTCCAGGAGGACCCTGCCCTCGGTCAGCGTGTCCATCCCGCCCAGGATGTTCAGCAGCGTGGTCTTTCCCGCGCCGCTGGGGCCCACAATCACGCACAGCTCCCCCCGCTCCACGGAAAAGGAGGCGTCCCGCAGAGCCTCGATTACCACCTCGCCCATGCGGTAGGTTTTCTTTACGCGGTCAAACCGAACAAAATCGCTCATCGTCTCACCTCAGTAAAAAAGTAGGCGCCTACCCCTACGTAAATTTTTGCAAACAGATAAACAATTTTATTATAGCAGATTTCTTATAAAGTTTGTGAAATTTCCGTAAATGCTGTCGGAGCTTTTACCTGTTCCGGGCGGGCGCCTAGCTGCCGTGCAGCTAGGCATTTGCAGCAGCCAAACCGACTCCCCTGAAAAAAATCGCCCTCCCGCTTGACAAGCCCATTCTATCGTGATAGAATATCGGCATTCTATTGCAATAGAACAATTCCCTGAAAGGAGCGACAGATATGGAAAAAGAAACCAAGGTCTTTGACAGCGAGCTGAAGGTGCTGGAGATTCTCTGGTCCGCCGGGGAGCTGCCGGCGAAGGAGGTGGCCGCCCGGGCGGCGGCGGAGGCCGGGTGGAGCAAGACCACCACCTATACGGTCCTGAAAAAGTGCGTGGAAAAGGGGCTGATTGCCCGCGGCGAGCCCGGCTTTCTCTGCCGGCCCCTGGTGACGCGGGAGGCCGTCCAGCGTCGGGAGACCCGGGAGCTCATTGACCGGATGTACGGCGGCTCCGCCGACCGGCTGGTGGCCTCCCTGCTGGAGGGCCGGACTCTCTCCGCCCAGGAGATCGACCGGCTGCGGGCGCTGGTGGAGGGCCTCTCATGAGCGGGGCGCTGCTGGCGGCCTTAGGCCGGACCACCCTCTCCGCCAGCGTGATGATTCTGGCCCTGGCGGCGCTGCGGGCCCGGTTCGGCGGCGAAGCGCCCCGGCGGGTGTTCTGCCTGCTGTGGGACATCGTGCTGATCCGTCTGCTGGTGCCGGTGGAGATTGCCTCCCCCTGGAGCGTCCGGGCCCTGCTGGGGGACCGGCTCCCCTGGAGCGCCGGAACCCCCAACCTCTCGTGGGACCTCCCGTCCGGCGGCGAGGTGGTACTCCAAATGGGCCCCTCCTCCGCGGAGCAGGCCTGTCTCCTGTCCCCCGGCGCCGCCGGGCCGGACTGGACGGCGCTGCTGGCGGCGCTCTGGGCGGCGGGCCTTCTGGCCTGCGGCGCGTATCTGCTGTGGGGCCATCTCCGCTCCCGCCGGATCTACGCCTCCTCCCTGCCGGTAAGCAGCCCCGCCGTGGCGGCCTGGCAGGCGGTCCACCCCCTTCGCCGACCTGTACAGGTGCGGTGCAGCGACCGGATCGCCTCCCCCCTGACCTACGGCGTCCTCTACCCCGTGGTGCTGCTGCCCAGGGATCTGGACCTGGAGGAGGGCGGCGTCCTGGACTGCGTGCTGGAGCACGAGTACACCCACATCCGGCGCTTCGACCCCCTGCGCAAGGGCCTTTTGGCCCTGGGGCTCTGCCTCCACTGGTTCAACCCCCTGGTGTGGGTGATGTACGCCCTGGCGGGCCGGGACATGGAGCTCAGCTGCGACGAGGCGGTGGTCCGCTCCGGCGCGGACCGGCGGGGCTACGCCCTGGCCCTGCTGCGGCTGGAGGACCGCCGCAGGCGTCTGACCGGCAGCTTTTTCAGCCGCAGCCCATTGGAAGAAAGGATTGAAGCCATTATGAAACTGAAAAAATTCTCTGCCACCGCCCTCATCGCGGTACTGGCGGCCATGTCCATCGCCACCACCGTCTTTGCCACCGCCGCCCCGGAAACGCAACAGGATCCCTCCCTCCGGGCGGGCGCACGGATCAGCGCCTATACCGAGGCCATCGAGGACAGCGCCATCGCCAGCATGCCCGACGGCAGCGGCGGCACCCTCTACTCCGCCGACGGCGGCAAAACCTGGATGAGCGAGGAGCGCTACCGCGCCCAGTACGTCTGGGGCGATGGCTTGGACGTGGAGTGGTGGACCGCGGAGGAGTACGCCGCCTGGCTGGAGCAGGAGAAGCAGGACCTCCAATCCTGCATCGGCGACCGGGCCTACACCGCCTCCACCGGCTGGTTCACCTGGGATCAGGCGAAGGTGGACGAGGCCGTAGCCCTCTATGAGAGCATCCTGGAGGACATCCGAAACGGTGCGCTGTACTCCAAGACCGTCCGGGACGAGAACGGCAATGTCCTCGAGGACGTAGCCCTGGGCTCCGACGCCCCCATGAACGCGGTGGTGGCCAGCTGCTTCGAGATTGGAGGTACAAAATGAATGATACAAGCAGCGTTCTTGAGGTACAAAATGAATGATACAAGCAGCGTTCTTTCGGAACGCGCATCTGAGGGCATAACCCTGAACTGCCTGAAATGCATCGCCATCCTGGCGATGACGGCGGACCACATTGCCTTCGCGTTCGTGCCGGCGGAAACCGTTCTGGCCGTTATCCTGCACACAGTTGGGAAAATAACCGGCCCCATTATGTTCTTCTCCGCCGTCGAGGGCTTCCACCACACAAGAAATATCAACAAGTACATGGCGCGGCTGGCCGTTTTTGCCGGAATCAGCTGGTTTCCCTTCCTGTATTTTCGGTACGGCGGCGCTCTGGCCGGTATGCCTCTCCTGCGCCCCAATGTGATCTATACCATCCTTTTAGGCGTCCTGGCCATACGGATTCGCCGCAGTGAGCGCCTAAAAAATCCCGTGATCAAGGCGCTCCTGATCCTTCTGCTCGTCATCCTGTGCGTCCCCGCCGACTGGGGCTGTACGGGCATCCTGATGATTATCGTACTGGACTACTATTACGGAAATTTCCAGCGGCAGGCGTTTGCCTACTGCCTGGTCGTCCTATGCGATATGAACGTCCTCTCCCTTATTACGCAGCCATTCTTCAGCCTGTTCTATGAGCATACGTTTTATATTGATACGGAGTACTACCTGTATTCTATCGAAAACATCGGCGCCTTCCTGCCCATCGCTCTGCTGTCCTTCTACAAGGGCCGGCACGGAGGGAGCAGCGGCCTCTCCAAGTGGTTTTTCTACCTCTTCTACCCCCTCCATCTGCTGCTTCTGGGGTTTCTGCAAACGCTCTGACTCAGCGCCCATACGCGGCAGGGCGGCAGCTTTTACGCTGCCGCCCTGTTTCCCTTTATTGTACTATGGCGGCTACCGCCCCCTATATCCGCCGGAGGGGCGGCGGGGCCTGGAGCCCTTCCGGCGGTAGCGCCGCCGCCGGGCCTTCAGCACCGCCCGCAAAATCACCACCAGCACCACCAGGCCCACCGCGCCCCCCAGGCCCGCCCACAGGTAGGGCTTGTGGAGGAACTCCAGCAGGTCCCGCTGGAAGATCAGCAGCCGGGAGGCGGACACGTCCTCGTCCGCCAGCAGGTCCACGGTGGCGTACACGGCGCCGTTCTGGTGGCGGAGGGTGATCTGCCCGAGCACCTGGCCCCGCTCCACCGGGGCCTCCACGCTCTCGGCGTTCCAGGTAATGGAGCGCTCAATGTCCTTGGCCGGGTCCATGTCGTCCGGGATCAGCCGCTCGATCTCCTGGGCCGGGTGGACCTTGACGGAGTTCTGCTCCTGGGAGAGGGTAACGGCCACCTCCCCCACCAGCTCGTCCGCCCGGAGGATGATCTGCCGGGAGAAGTTGTTGAACCCCCAGTCAAAGAGCTTGATGGTCTCGGTAAAGCTCTTGGTCAGGATGGTGCCGTCCTCCAGAGTGACCCGCTCCGCCCCCAGCACCACGCTGAGGAGGCTGCGCCCGTTGCGGGTGGCAGAGGCGGCCAGACAGTACCCAGCGGAGCTGGTGGTGCCGGTCTTGATGCCGTTGGCCCCCCGGTAGAGGTATCCGGTGGTGTACCAGCCGGAGATAAGGTTGTTGGTGGTGCGCAGCTTTCTGGCCTCCGACAGATTCGTGGCCGGGACCTCGTAGGAGGCCGTACCCGCCAGGGTCATAAAGTCCGGATAGGCCCGGGCCGCCTTGGTGATGAGGTAGAGGTCCCAGGCGGTGGTGTAGTGGCTCTCGTCCGGCAGGCCGTTGGTGTTGGCGAACTGGGTGTCCTCACAGCCCAGGGCCTCCGCCTTGGCGTTCATCGCCTCCACAAAGGCGTCGATGGAGCCGGACACCGCCTCGGCCAGGATGTTGCATCCCTCGTTGGCGGAGGAGAGCATGATGCAGTAGAGCAGATTCTCCACCGTCAGCTCCTCCCCCGGCTTGATGCCGGCGTTGCTGCCGTCCGGAGGGATGAGGCTGATGGCCAGCTCCGAGGCGGTCAGCACCGAGTCCATACTGAGGTCCCCGGCGTCGATGGCCTCCAGCACCAGAAGGCAGGTCATGATCTTGGTCAGGCTCGCCGGGTACAGCCGCTCGTGGATGTTGCGGGCATAGAGGACCTCCTCCGTGTCCGGGTCGATGAGCAGGGCGGCTCTGGCCTCCACGTCCCAGTCGCCTATGTCGTCCTGGGCGGCCCGGGCGGGGGCGGTCAACTGGAGCAGCAGGAGCAGCGTGAAAAAAAGAGAAAAAAAGCGGCGAGTTTTCATATCATTCTCCACAAAAATATGGTATACTGGGTTGGAATGCAGGGAGGGCCTGCCGGCCCCGGGGGAAATCGACAGGACCTGACTTCTAGTATAGCAAAAAACCGGCGGGAGTTCAACCATGAAAGTGAGAGGAAAGCTGACAAAAACGGAGCGAGCGCTTCTGGCGCTGGCGGCGGCGTTCCTGGCGGCGCTGGCTCTGGTGTATCTGCGCTCGGCGAAAGCGCCGGCGGGCGCGGATTACACCATCACCACCCAGCGCCAGCCGGAGGGCGCGCCGGAGGCGGCGGAGGAACCGGACGCACCGGAGGCGGCGGGCCCTGTGGACGTGAACACCGCCGGCCTGGAGAAGCTGGACACCCTCCCGGGCATCGGACCGGTTCTGGCCCAGCGGATCATCGACTACCGGGAGGCAAACGGCCCCTTCGCCTCCCTGGAGGAGCTGCTTAAGGTCAAGGGGATCGGAGAGGCCACATTGGAAAAGTTCCGGGACAGCGCCGCGGTGGGATTGGTGCTGACGCCCCAGGTACTGGAATCCGCGGAGGAGGAGGCGGCATGAAAATTTTAGTAGTGGACGACGAGCGTCTGCTGGTCAAGGGAATCAAGTTCAACCTGGAGAACGAGGGCTACCAGGTGGAGTGCGCCTACGACGGCGCGGCGGCGGTGGAGCTGGCCAGGGAGGGGCAGTTTGACCTCATCATCCTGGATCTGATGATGCCGGAGATCGACGGGCTGGAGGCCTGCATGCGCATTCGGGAGTTCTCCAACGTGCCCATCATCATGCTCACGGCCCGCAGCGAGGACACGGACAAGATCATCGGCTTTGAGTGCGGGGCGGACGACTATATCACCAAGCCCTTCAACATCCTGGAGCTGAAGGCCCGGATCCGGGCCATGCTGCGGCGGGCCTCGGCGGGGGGCCAGGGCAAGCAGGCTAAGCGCGTCACCGTGGGGGATCTGACCCTGGACACGGAGCAGCGGGTGGCCCTGCGGGACGGCGAGACCGTGGAGCTCACCGCCAAGGAGTACGACCTCATTGAGCTGCTCATGAGGAACCCCCGGCGGGTGTACAGCCGGGAGAACCTGATGAACGTGGTGTGGGGCTACTCCTACACCGGGGACTACCGCACCGTGGACGTCCACATCCGCCGGCTGCGGGAGAAGCTGGAGCGCAAGCCTGCGGAGCCGGAGTATATTATGACCAAGTGGGGAGTTGGCTACTATTTTAAAGGGTAGAATCTCTTTACAGCTGAAGATCAGCGCCAGCTACATCGCTATCTTGCTGATCGTCATGGTGCTCATGAACACCTATCCCCTGCTGGTCAGCGAGGACCTGGTGTTCCGGGCCAAGCACGCCTCCCTCCAGAGCAGCGCCACGGCCATCAACGCCGCCGTATCGGGGCTGGACGAGCTGACGGAGGAGAATGTGGCGGCGGCTATGGCGGCCATGGAGCCGGAGGGCATCAGCCGGGCCATCATCGCCGACCCCTATGGAAAGGTGCTCTACGACACCCGGGAGGCCGGCAGCGCCGCGGGCTACTACGTCTTTTACACGGAGCTGGTGGAGGCCCTCCAGGGCAGCAGCGCCAGTTACTGCTACTACAAGGAGGGGGCCTTCCACGCCAGCGCCGCCCAGCCCGTGCTGTACCGCAACCAGATCATCGGCGGCATCTATGTCTATGAGTTCGACACCCAGCAGGCGGCCCTGCTGGAGAACCTGAGCAAGAATCTGCTGTCCATCTCCGTGGGCGTGGCGGCGCTGGTGGTGGTGCTGAGCCTGATCTTCAGCCGCCAGCTGACCCAGCGGCTGGGGAGCCTGCTGGCGGCCATCCGGGGCGTGCGGGAGGGGGCCTACAACCGGCGGGCCGTGCTCAGCGGCCACGACGAGTTTACCCAGATCGCCGGGGAGTTCAACGACCTGGTGGACCGGCTCCAGGAGACGGAGAACGCCCGGCGGCAGTTCGTCTCCGACGCCTCCCACGAGCTGAAAACCCCCCTGGCCGCCATCCGGCTTCTCACGGACTCCATCCTCCAAAACGACACCATGGCCGGCGAGACCCTCCGGGAGTTTGTCAGCGACATCGGGCAGGAGGCGGAGCGCCTCAGCCGCATCACGGAGGATCTCCTGCGCCTGACGCGGCTGGACAGCGGCGTGGCGGAGGCCCCGGCCCGCGTCGAGGTGGCCCCGGTAATGGAGCGGGTGGTGAAGATGCTCCGCCCCGTGGCGGAGGAGAAGGAGGTGGACATCCTCACCGTCTGCGCCGCCGGCGCCGCGGTAATCGCCACGGAGGGGGAGCTCTACCAGATCCTCTACAACCTCTCGGAGAACGCGGTGAAGTACAACCTGCCCGGCGGCTTTGTCCGGCTGAGGGCGGAGATGGGGGAGGAGGCCACCGTCCTCACCGTGGAGGACAGCGGCATCGGCATCCCGGCGGAGGACCTGGCCAACGTGTTCAAGCGGTTCTACCGGGTGGACAAGGCCCGCTCCCGTGCCGCCGGCGGCACGGGGCTGGGGCTGAGCATTGTCAGCGACACGGTCAGCCGCCGGGGCGGCGCTATCCGGGCGGAGGGCATTGAGACCGGCGGAACCCGGTTTATTGTGACCCTGCCCTGCGTGGACGGAGAGGAGGAGGCCCCTTGAAGAAAAAATTTCTGCTGCTCCTGGCGGCGCTGCTTCCCCTGCTGTGGGCCTGCGGCCCCACGGCGGATACGGCGCCGGAGGAGGGCCTGCCCATCTACTACCTGGCCCCGGCGGAGGACGCCCAGGGCAGCGACCGCATCCGCAGCAGCCTGGAGCGGCTGGAGCTGGCGGAGGGCGCCTCCCTCCAGGAGAAGGGGGCGGCCGTGGTGGAGCGTCTGCTGGCGGGCCCGGCGGACGGGAAGCTGCTCAGCCCCGTGCCCGCCGGCGTCGCCCTTCTCTCCCTGGAGGTCCGGGACCGGCGGGCCTATGTGGACCTCAGCGGCCCCTTCAGCCAGCTGGGGGGCGTGGAGCTGGCCCTGGCGGACTACTGCCTGACGCTGTCCCTCACGGCCCTGGAGGGGATCAGCGCCGTCTCCATCACCGCCGGCGGACGGCCCGTGGTCCAGCAGCCCAAGCGGGTGTTCTACGAGCGGGACGTGCTGCTGAGCACCATGGACGACGTGCTGCAATCGGTGGAGGTGACGCTCTACTTCCTGGACGGCGAGGGGGCCCTGGCCGGGGAAACCCGGACCCTGGACGTCTACGAGGGGCAGACCCTGGCGGAAAACCTGATCGCCGCCCTGCTGGAGGGACCCCAGAACCGGGAGCTCACCCAGGTGATTCCGGAGGAGCTTCAGGTCAGCTTCGTCCGGGTGGACGGCGGCGTCTGCTACCTGAACCTCTCCGCCGCCTCTCTGAAGGCGCTGCCGGAGGACCCGGACCGCCAGCAGAAGATCCTCTGGTCCCTGGCCCACTCCCTGTACTCCCTGGAGGCGGTGGAGGAGCTGCGCCTGCTGGCGGACGGGGAGGAGCTCAGCCAGTTCGGCTCCGTGTCCCTGGAGAGCATCGCCGCCCGCCCCCAGGGCTGATCCTTTTTCTTCAAAGAAAAAGGATCAAAATAGACGCCATTCCCCTGTCGGGGCCAGCATCGCTCGCCCCCATGATACCGCAGCTCCTTCTTTCAAAGCGGGCGAGCGATGCTCGCCCCTTTCCCCATTTATGTCTCAAGGAGGCGATACGCCATGCCCATCCCCCGGGCAGCCGCCATTCACGATCTCAGTGGATTCGGGCGGTGCTCCCTGACCATTGTCATCCCCGTCCTCTCCGCCATGGGGGTCCAGTGCTGCCCCCTGCCCACCGCCTACCTGTCCACCCACACCGGCGGCTTTACCGGCAACACCTTCCTGGACCTCACGGACCAGATGGCCCCCGCGGCCGCCCACTGGCGGCGGGAGGGCGTGACCTTTGACGCCATATACACCGGCTTCATGGGGAGCCTTGAGCAGATTTCCCTCACGGCGGACTTCATCCGCGCCTTCCGCCGGCCCGGGTGCCTGGTGGTGGTGGACCCCGTCATGGGGGACCACGGCCGGCCCTACCGGACCTACACGGCGGAGATGTGCCGGGCCATGGGGGAGCTGGCGGCTCTGGCGGACGTCATCACCCCCAACGCCACCGAGGCGGCGCTGCTTTTGGGGGCGGAGTATGCCGACCTCCAGCTGGACCGTCCGGAGGAGTGCCGGCTGTGGGCCCGGGAGCTGAGCCTGGAGGGCCGGCGCTCCGTGGTGCTCACCGGCGTGTCCCCGGCGGAGGGGCGCGTGGGCGCGGCCTGCTTCGACCGGGCCGCGGACCGCTCGGAACTGGTGGACGCCCCCCTGGCGGCGGGGGAGCTCCACGGCACCGGGGACCTCTTCGCCAGCGTGCTCACCGGCTCCCTGGTCCGGGGACAATCCCTCACGGAGGCGGCGGCCCTGGCGGCGGACTTCACCGCCCGCTGCGCCGCCCACACCCTGGCGCAGAACCTCCCCCGGCGGGAGGGCGTGGAGTTCGAGCCCCTGCTGGGACGTCTGACGTCCCGGCCGCCGGAGGGCGGACAGGTAAACTGCCATGGCCGATCTCACAACTGACGTCCGGTATGTCAAGGGCGTAGGCGAGCAGCGGGCCAAGGCCCTGGAAAAGCTGAGCATCCGCACCCTGGGGGACCTCATCTCCTACTTCCCCCGGGCCTATGACGACCGGCGGACCAGGAAGAAAATCCGGGACCTGGAGGAGGGGGAGAGCGCGTGCGTGGAGGCGATGGTGGCCGCTCCCCCTACCCTCAGCCGGATCCGGAGGGGCCTGGAGCTGGTCAAGCTGCGGGCCGTGGACGAGACCGGAGCCCTGGATGTCACGTTTTTCAACCAGCCCTACTGGCGGGACAGCCTGAAGGCCGGGGAGACCTACACCTTCTTTGGAAAGGCGGAGGTCTCCGGCCGAAAGCGGTCTATGGCCAACCCCCTGGTGGAGCGGGAGGGCTCCCGGCTGATGACGGGCCGGATCATGCCCATCTACCCCCTGACCGCCGGGGTGAGCCAGCTGACCCTGGTCAAGGCGGTGACCCAGGGGCTGGATGCCTGCCGGGGCCTGCTGCCGGACCCCCTGCCGGACCGGGTCCGGCTGGACCACCAGCTGTGCCGGGCGGGCTACGCCTACGACCAAATCCACTTCCCGGACAGCGAGGAGGAGCTGGCCATCGCCCGGCGGCGTCTGGTGTTCGAGGAGCTGTTTCTGCTGGCCATCGGGCTCAAGCGGCTGCGCCGGCGGCGGGACGGCCTCACCTGCCAGCCCTGGGAGGATACGGAGCTCGTCCCCTTTTATGAGGCGCTGCCCTTCGCCCTCACCGGCGCCCAGCGGCGGGCCATTGAGGACGTGCGGGGCGATGTGGCCTCCGGACGGCCCATGAACCGGCTGGTCCAGGGGGACGTGGGCTCCGGCAAGACCATGGTGGCCGCGGCGGCCATGGTGTGCGCGGCCCGCAATGGCAGGCAGTCCGCCCTGATGGTCCCCACGGAGATTCTGGCGGAGCAGCACTTTCGGGGGCTCTCCCCCCTGCTGGAGGGGCTGGGCGTCTCCTGCGCCCTGCTGACCGGGGCCGTGGCCGCCAAGGCCCGGCGGAGCGTCCTGGCGGGGCTGGAGAGCGGCCGGATCCAGGCGGTGATCGGCACCCACGCCCTCATTGGGGAGGCCGTGGCCTACCGGGACCTGGGCCTGGTGGTGACGGACGAGCAGCACCGCTTCGGCGTAGCCCAGCGCTCCGCCCTCTCCGCCAAGGGGGAGCGGCCCCACCTGCTGGTGATGAGCGCCACCCCCATCCCCCGGACGCTGGCCCTCATCATCTACGGGGATTTGGACGTCTCCGTCATTGACCAGCTGCCGCCGGGGCGGCAGAAAATCGACACCTTCGCCGTCACGGGGGCCTACCGCCAGCGGATCTACCGCTTCCTGGACAAGGAGATCGCCGCGGGCCGGCAAGCCTATCTTATCTGCTCCCTGGTGGAGGAAAGCGGCGGCGCTCCCGACGACCGCAAGGCCGCCGCGGCCTACGCCCAAACCCTCCAAACCCAGGTGTTCCCCCATCTGCGGGTGGCCTGCGTCCACGGGCGGATGAAGCCGAAGGAGAAGGAGGCGGTGATGAGCGCCTTTTCCGCCGGGGAGATCCACATTCTGGTTTCCACCACGGTGGTGGAGGTGGGGGTGGACGTGCCCAACGCCACGGTGATGGTGGTGGAGAACGCGGAGCGCTTCGGACTCAGCCAGCTCCACCAGCTCCGGGGCCGGGTGGGCCGGGGCCGGCACAAGTCCTACTGCATCCTCATCTCCGACAGCAGAAACGAGGAGACCAGGGCCCGGCTGAAGGTGATGACCCGGACCGCCGACGGCTTTCAAATCGCGGAGGAGGATCTGCGCCTGCGGGGCCCCGGCGACTTCTTCGGCCAGCGGCAGCACGGCCTGCCCGCCCTGAAGGCGGCGGATCTGACATGCGACATGGCCCTGCTGCGGGAGGCCCAGGACGCGGCGGCGGCGCTGCTGGAGGAGGACCCGGAGCTGGCGGAGCACCCCCTTACCGCCCGGCGGGTGGAGGAGATGTTCTCCGGCGGCGAGGGGGCCCTGAACTGACCCTTTGGAGATGTTTTTTCTCAGGATTTGGAAAAAGCTCTTGACTTGGACTCCACTCCATGGAGTATACTGATTTTAAATCCACAAAAGCAGCAGATTGAGCTCTCCCAAACAGAATGGAAGGATAATAAAGGAGCGTACTATGGAAAAGGCAAAGGTTTATTTTACCAAGGAGATCACTCCGGAGGCCCTCCAGAAAATCTATCGCGCGCTGGGCGTCTCCCTCAAGGGCAAGGTTGCCGTAAAGATCTCCACCGGCGAGCCCGGCGGACACAACTTCCTCCAGCCCGCCCTCATCGCCCCCCTGGTCCGGGAGCTGAACGGAACCATCGTGGAGTGCAACACCGCCTATGAGGGCCGCCGCAACACCAGCGAGGCCCACTGGCAGACCTTCAAGGACCACGGCTTTACCGCCATCGCCCCCTGCGACCTGATGGACGAGGAGGGGGACATGTCCCTGCCCGTCGCCGGCGGCAGGCGGCTGAAGGAGAACTTTGTGGGCGCGCACCTGAAAAACTACGACTCCGTGCTGATGCTCTCCCACTTCAAGGGCCACCCCATGGCGGGCCTGGGCGGCGCGCTGAAGAACATGTCCATCGGCGTGGCCTCCGCCCGGGGCAAGCAGTGGATCCACACCTCCGGCAGCGGCGAGACCTCCTTTGAGGCGCTGATGAACGCGGACCACGACGGCTTTCTGGAGTCCATGGCCGACGCGGACCAGTCTGTGATGGCCTATATGGGCCGGGAGAACATCGTGTATCTCAACGTGGCCAACCGGCTCAGCGTGGACTGCGACTGCTGCGCCCAGCCGGCGGACCCGGAGATGATGGATATCGGCATCTTCGCCAGTCTGGACCCGGTGGCCGTGGACCAGGCCTGCGTGGACGCGGTGTACAGCTCCCCCGACCCCGGCAAGGCGGCGCTGATTGAGCGCATGGAGTCCCGAAACGGCATCCACACCATCGAGGCCGCCGCCGCCTTGGGCCTGGGCAGCCGGGAGTACGAGATCGTCAATATTTGAGCCCACAGCAGCGCGCCCGCTTCATTCTGGAGCGCGCCGCGAAAAGCTCCTGCCAAAGAGATACCGCGCCCCGCGGCAGAGGGCCCTGACTGATACAGGTCAGGGCCCTCTGTTGCGGGCATTTTTTTACAGCTCTTCCCCCCGCGCCGGCAAGCGGTACCGTCAACAGCCGAGCCGCCTTCGCGGCTCCTGCGGCGCAGTGCGCCGCAGCACTTGAAAAGATTCCTTTGCTTCTTTTCAAGTGCTTTGACTATACCCGCGCACAACCATTCTCTTGAAAAGCTGGAATAGATATGCTACACTATTGTTGCTGCAACATGCAGGCGGAAGGAGAGCTTATCATATGAAATACGCACAGAGCGCCGGTCGGCGCGTTTGTCTGGTATTCCTCGCGGCAGTCCTGCTCTTTGCGCTGGCCGGGTGTGGGAGCAAGAGCCCCTTAGACCCCAAAAATCCGGTCTCCCTAACGGTCTGGCACTACTACAACGGCTCTCAGCAGGTGGCCTTTGACGCCCTGGTGGAGGAGTTCAACGAAACCGTGGGCCGGGAGAGGGGCATCTTTATCCAGAGCTACTCCCAGGGCTCCGTATCCGACCTGGAGGCGGCCGTGCGGGACGCCATCGGCGGAAAGGTGGGGGCGGACGCCATGCCGGACATCTTCTCCTCCTACGCGGACACCGCCTATGAGGTGGAGCAGGCCGGCGCGCTGGCCAACCTCTCCGACTACCTCAGCCAGGAGGAGCTGGACCGGTACGTGGACTCCTACATCGAGGAGGGCCGCATTGCCGCCGACGGGACGCTCCGGATCTTTCCCACCGCCAAATCCACGGAGATTATGATGCTCAACAAGACGGACTGGGAGGCCTTTGCCGCGGCCACCGGGGCCTCCCTGGAGGATCTGCGCACCATAGAGGGCGTAGCGGCCACGGCAAAGGCCTACTACGAGTGGACAGACAGCCTCACTCCCGGCATTCCGGAGGACGGCCGGGCCTTCTATGGCCGGGACGCCATGGCCAACTACTTCATCATTGGCATGCAGCAGCTGGGCGTGGAGATTTTCCACGTGGAAAACGGGGAGATGACCCTGCATGTGCCCAGAGAGGAGCTCCGCCGCCTCTGGGAGAACTACTACGTGCCCATGGTCAAGGGGTACTTCGGCGCTTACGGCTCCTTCCGCTCCGACGATGTAAAGACCGGGGATATTCTGGCCTATACCGGCTCCACCTCCTCGGCCATGTACTTCCCGGACCAGGTGGAGCTGGACAGCGGCAGCCACCCCATTGACTACCTTGTGATGCCGGCCCCCGTCCTCGCGGACGGCCTCAATTACGCCGTACAGCAGGGCGCCGGCATGGTGGTCAGCAAGTCCGACGAGCAGCACGAGTACGCCGCGGTGGAGTTCCTCAAGTGGTTCACCCAGGCGGACAACAACCTGCGCTTTGGCTGCGTGTCCGGCTATCTGCCGGTGCTGAAGGAGGCCAACAGCGCCGGGAAGCTGGACCAGGTGATCGAGGACCAGGGCCTGTCCGTGGCGCCCAAGACCTACGACTGCCTGACCACCATCTTCCAGGAGCTGGAGGGCATGACCCTCTATACCAACCGGAGCTTCAAAAACGGCTCGGCGGCCCGCCGGGTTCTGGAGTACCATCTGGCGGACCAGGCGGCCGCGGACCGCGCGGCCGTGCTGGCGGCGCTGGAGCAGGGCCAGAGCCTGGAGGAGGCCTCGGCGCCCTATGTGACAGAGGCGTCCTTTTCGGCGTGGTACGACTCCTTCTGCGCCGCGCTGAACGACGCGGTGAGTAAGTAGCGCAATGAAGGGGAACAGTCGAAAAAAGAGAAAATCCACCATATTCCGGATCTTTTTGATTCCGCTCATTGCCATCATGCTGGTGCAGAGCGTTATCACCATCGGCACGCTGGTGGTCCGGCGGACCGCGGCGACCCTGGAGGGCTACTCCAGCAGTATGATGAGCCGGCTGGTGGAAAACCGCAGGGTGATCCTGCAAAATGACATGAACCAGCGCTGGTCCTCTGTCCGGGACCAGGCGGTCCCCATCACGAACCTGTTGGAGGAGTTTTTACTCGCTCAGGACGTTGGCCTGGCGGAGCTGCTCCGCTCCGGCGAGCTGAAAAGCGGGCTGCTGGACCTGCTTTTCCCCGTGTGTCTGGACATTTTGCACAGCAACACAACCACCGGCGTCTTTCTCATTTTGACAGGGGCGGACATGGATCTCCCCGGGGAGTATGACGGCTTTTTCATCCGGGACTCGGACCCCAACACCAACCCCGCCAACTACACGGACCTGCTGCTGGAGCGGGGGAGCAAGCAGCTCTCCCGGACCTGGAACGTTCCCCTGGACACCAACTGGACCACCCGCTTTCATATGGACGGCCGGGGCGGCAGCGCCGCGGACAGCTATTTTTACGAGCCCTGGCGGGCCGGAGCGGAATACCCGGACGCGGATACCGCCGACCTGGGCTACTGGTCCCCGCCCTTTTTCCTGGAGAAGGACGGCTCGGACTCCTATGAAATGATTACCTACTCCCTGCCGCTCCGGTACAAGGGGCAGGTATATGGCGTGCTGGGGGTGGAGATCTCCAGCAGGACGCTCTACGACTACTTCCCTGTGGCGGAGCTCAACGTCTCCCAGCAGTCCGGATACATGCTGGCGGTCCGGAGCGGCGGGGACAGCTATGCGCCGCTGGTGGGCAAGGGCCTGCTCTACAACCAGGTCCGCTCCGCGGACGGCGGCTTCACCCTGCGAAAGACGCAGTACGACTCCCTCTCCCTGGTTGAGGATATCCGGCTGAACGGCCAGGGCATCTTTGCCGTGGTCTGCCCCCTGCGGCTCTACAGCAATAATGTGCCCTACGAAAACACGGAGTGGGTGCTTCTGGGCCTGGACACGGAGCAGGACCTCTTCGGCATGAGCCGCCAGCTCTACATCTGGATGGTGATCGCCGTTCTCACCGGTCTGGCCTTCGGCGTATTCGGCATCTACTTCCTGGTGCGGCATTTGACTAAGCCGGTGCAGCATTTGATGCGGTGCATCAGCTGCGGGCGCACCGGCCTCCAGGAGTTCAAGCCCTCCAACATCCTGGAGATCGACGCCCTGTACGACGTGGTGAAGGATCTGACCGACCGTCAGAAGGCGGCGGAGAACATCCTGCTGGAGGAGAAGGAGCGCTACCGGGTGGCCCTGGAGTCCTCCAAGGACATCTACTTCTCCTACGACCTCCACAGCCAGATTCTGGACATTGTCAACCATAAGACCATGAGCGGGCAGTGGCGCAAGCCCAAGGGCGCGGACGGGCTCATCAACCCGGACTATATCTACGAGGCCGACCGGGCGGAGGCTGTGAGGGCTCTGGGGCAGGACGCCGACACCCTCTACGCGGAGTTTCGGATGCGCTGGCCCGAGGAGACGGAGTTTACCTGGGTAGCCCTCTCCGGCAAGGCGGTCTATGACACGGACGGCCGGCGCTGGAAGATGGTGGGAAGCATCCGGAACATCCAGGAGCAGAAGGAGCGGGAGGCGGAGCAGCTGCGCCGGAACACCATGGACGGCGTCACCGGCCTCTATGGGTTCAAGGCCGGACTTCAGCGGATGAAGGAGTGCCGGAGAGACCGCCCGGAGGGCGTCATGGTCTGCCTGCTCCTGGAGAAGCTGAAGGAGGCCAGCGAAAAGAACGGGATTGTATTTGGCGACATGATTCTCGAGGAGCTGGGGTCCCTCATTCAGGGCAGGCGCCGGGCCCTCGAGGAGGCCGGCTGCCGGACCGCCGCGATGCGCCTGAACAGGGACGAGGCCGTTTTGTGGCTGGAGGGACAGCCGGAGGAGGCCGCGGCGGCGCTGACGGCGGCGCTGCTGGAGGAGGCCGCGGCCGCCTTCCCGGAGGAGGTCTTCGGCGTGGGGATCCTGGGCGGTCTGGCCCGGGGGGAGAAGGCCCAGAGCACAGAGCAGCTCATCTGCATGGCCAGGCAGGCCCGGGACCAGGCCTCGCCGGACCGGCGCTGCCCCTTCTACCAGGGGGGAGACCTGCCGGCGCTCCAGGGCTATGAGATCAACGCCCTGGGCTACGGCGAGGACGTGGGCCTGGTATCCGTGGCTTTGAACCTCTTCAGCAAGGGCACCGATTTCCACGCCCAGATGCTGCTGATGGTCCGCAAGATCGGCCGGTTCTACCGGGCGCAGGGGGTCCTGGTCTCCCTGCTGCGGGCTGATTTCAACTCCAACTACCTCAACTACCAGTGGCATCGCAGCGGAGAGGCCATTGAGAAAACCGTAAGGAAATACCGGGAGGAGGACAAGAGCATCTTCTACAGCTGGCTGGGCCAGGAGGAGGCGCGCCCCTTCACGGAGGAGGACAGCCGCCAGGAGGTAATCGGGTGCTTCCTGGGCGCGGAGCCGGGCCAGCGGGGCATTTTGCTGCCCCTGTACGACAGCGGCAGCTATATGGGAAATATCTGCATACTGGGCGTCGGACCGGAGCTGCTGGAGAACCCGGAGGAGCGCCAGAGCCTGGCGGAGCTGGGCCGGGTGATCCAGGGCCAGCTCTGCCAGCAGCAGCACGACATTGCCAGCAAGGCAAAGTCCGAGTTCCTCTCCCGCATGAGCCACGAGATCCGCACGCCCATGAACGGCATCATCGGCATGACGGCCATCGCCCTCCAGCCGGACCAGAGCCAGGAGCGGATGATGGACTGCCTGCAAAAGATCCAGTCCTCCTCGGACTATCTGCTGGGACTCATCAACGACATCCTGGACATGTCCAAAATTGAGAGCGGCAAGATGAAGTTGGAGCCCGCCAATTTTGACATGGGGGAGATGCTGGACACCATCGGGGAGCTGATCGCCCCCCAGGCGGCGGCCAAGCAGATCCATTTCCAGCGGAATGTCTCCCTGACCCACAGATGGTTCCAGGCGGACCGGATGCGCATCAGCCAGGTGCTTATCAACCTTCTGGGCAACGCGGTGAAGTTCACCCCCGAGGGGGGGCGGGTGACTCTCGGCGTGCGGGAGGAGGCCGCCGCTGGAACCAAGTGCCTGGTCTCCTTCTCGGTCCAAGACACGGGGATCGGCATCGCCAAGGAGGACCAGGAGCGGGTGTTCCGCTCCTTTGAGCAGGCCTCCGGCGCAAACCCCTCCAAGCAGCGGGGGACCGGACTGGGTCTCTCCATCAGCAGCCGCCTGGTGCAGATGATGGGGAGCAACATCCAGCTGGACAGCCGTGTGGGGGAGGGCAGCGCCTTTCGCTTCTCCATCCTCCTGGATCTGGGGGAGGACGCGGTGCCCGCGTCGGAGCAGGCGGAGCTCTCCTTTGACGGCTGCCGAGTCCTGGTGGTAGAGGACAACGAGCTCAACGCCGAGATCGCCCAGTGCCTGCTGGAGGAGCGGGGCTTCGCGGTGGACTGCGTCTACGACGGGGCCCAGGCCGTGGAGCGCGTCCGGGATACGGCGCCGGGGACCTACGACGTGATTTTGATGGATATCATGATGCCGGTGATGGACGGTCTGGAGTCCGCCCGAACCATCCGGCGCATGGAGCGGGCGGACTGCCGCACCATCCCCATTATCGCCATGTCGGCCAACGCCTTTGACGATGATTTGAAAAAATCCGTGGAGTGCGGCATGAACGGCCACCTCTCCAAGCCTGTGGAGGTGGACAAGCTCTATGAGACCCTGGACAGGGTGATCCGCGGCGGCTAGGGATAGCAAAGAGGGGGCGGTTCCCGTTGGGAATCGCCCCCTCTTTTCCTGGTGCTTCATCCTATTCTCCGATTACAATGAGAGCAGTTTAAAAATGATAAAGTTTAGGGCCGGCCAGGTGGCCGTAGGCCACCGGCCCGGTCGTTGACGCCACCGGCGGCAATGACCGGCCCAAAAGGGCGGTGGGGTATTGCTCGCGTCATTTGCGCCAAAGGCGCAAACGACAGCTCGGGCGGCCTTTCGGCCGCCTAGGCAACGCCCCAGCGGGTTTGGACGGAGCCCAATCCTGTCTTGGAAACGGGCGCTCACCCCACAACCCGCTCTCCGTTCAGGAACACGGCCAGCACGCTGGTATCGCTGACCATGGGGTCCCCATCCGTTACCACCACGTCCGCGTCCTTGCCCACCTCCAGGGAGCCCACCCGGTCGGCGACGCCCAGGTGCCTGGCGGGGTTGATGGTAATGGCCTGGAGGGCGGCAAAGGGGTCCATGCCGGCCTTCACGGCCAGCCCCGCGCACAGGGGCAGATACTGCTGGGGGATCACCGAGTGGTCAGTGATAATGCTCACCTGGATCCCCGCCCGGGCGAGAATGCCGGGGGTCTCAAAGGTCTTGTTCATAAGCTCGATCTTGCTGGCGTTGGTCAGGGTGGGTCCCACCGCCACCGGCCAGCCGGCCCGCTGGAGCTCCTCCACGATCAGGTGGCCCTCCGTGCAGTGCTCCAGGGTCAGCTTCACGCCGAACTCCCTGCCGATGCGGATGGCGGTGCAGATGTCGTCCGCCCGGTGGGCGTGGGCCTTCAGGGGGATCTCCCCCTTCAGCACGGGGATCAGGGCCTCCAGCTTCAGGTCGAACTTGGGCCGCTTGAGGACGTCATCTCCCGCCGCCTCCTTGCGCTCCATGTAGTCCCGGGCCCGGAAGAGCATGTCCCGCAGCTTCGCGGCGGTGGTCATGCGGGCGGAGTCCCCCTTGTCCCGGTAGCAGCGCTTGGGGTTCTCGCCGAAGGCGCACTTCATGGCCACTGGATTGCGCACCACCATGTCGTCCACGCAGTTTCCCCCGGTCTTGACGGCAAAGAAGGTGCCCCCCAGCACGTTGGCGCTGCCGGGCCCTACCCCGGCGCAGGTGACGCCCCCCTCCAGGGCCATGCGCACGGACTTCTCGTGGGGGTTGAAGCTGTCGATGCCCCGCAGGTGGCAGGAGACAATATCCCCCATCTCGTTGTAGTCGATGCCCTCCAGGCCCTTGCCGTAGCCGTCCAGGCCCAGGTGGCTGTGGGCCTCCACAAAGCCGGGGTAGACCTGCTTCCCGGCGGCGTCAAAGACCTCCTCCCCCGCCAGGGGCTGGATGCTGCCGCCCACG
This sequence comes from uncultured Oscillospiraceae bacterium, assembly GCA_949878425.1. Classification (GTDB taxonomy): domain Bacteria; phylum Bacillota; class Clostridia; order Oscillospirales; family Oscillospiraceae; genus Pelethomonas. The sequence continues at coordinate 82,887 of CATLAL010000007.1, read as the reverse complement.
GCGGCGATGCGGCCCTCCCGCAGGGCCAGGTCCCCCTCGTAGGGCTGGGGGTTGACTGCGTCATGGATGATGGCGTTTTTGATCAGCATGCTGTATTCCTCCAATTCATAAAATCTGGAGCTAGTATACTACAGCACGGCTCTCCACGCAAGGCTTTCTGTATAAAATGCCGATTTTTGGGAGGCGCCCCCGGGCGGGGGCTGGCCCTCGTCCTTCCAGTCAATCGGAGTTCGTCCCCATGGCGTAGCGGAACACCGGCTCGTTTTCCGCCAGGGACCGGAAGCAGAAGCAGCCGTCCTCCAGGGTGGAGCACAGTCCGGCCCGGACGATCACCAATCTGTCAAAGCGCCACAGGTCGGCGTTGTCCACCAGCAGCCCGCCCCCGCCGTCGAAGAGGGCGTAGCGCCCGTCCTCCTCCTCCCCGGGGCAGTAATACCCGTAAAAATAGGTCTCCCCCGTCACCTGGTCAGTAATGGGGTCGAGATACCTGCACCCCGGAACGTCCGGCGGCTGGGGGGCGCTGCCGCCGGCGGACCCGTAGAGCGCGTCATAGTCGATCTCGTCCGGATAGCCCTCCGGCGGCGTATCCGTCACAGCGCCGCTGGCAAAGTCGAGATACAGGCGCACCGCCTCCTCCAGGGATTCTCCGTTCACCTGGTAGGACGTGACATACCCCACCCTGTTGTCCGTCCAGTCGATCCAGGGGCCGCCCTCCTCGCCCCAGGTGAAGTCCTCCCCCAGCCGGGCGGTAAAGAGGGAGCCATCAAAAGCCGTGACGGCCTCCCCCTCCGCGCTCCAGATCTGGAGCCCTCCATCCTCCGAGGCGGTGAGGAACAGGCCGCTGCCCTCGCCCACATAGTAGCTGCCGGCCAGCTGGCGGACCCAGCGCCCGTCCGGGGCGGCCAGGGTGCAGGAGACCGTCCCGCCGGGGCCGGCGCGGCAGAGCACGAGGAAGCCGTCATGAAAAGAGATTTCTGCGTACACGGGGTCCGTCACCAGCGCGCCCTCGCTGGTGACAAGACCGTAGAGGGGCAGGGCCTCGACCACATAGCGGTCCATGGCGGCGTACGCTCCGATATAGGGCAGAAGCGCCCCGTAGTCGCTCCGCTCCTCCAGGGCGCCGGCCCCGCAGTAGCCCGGGTGGTAGGTGTAGAGCTGCTCCGCCGGCCGGTAGGGGGTCAGCTTCGACCAGTCGGTGTAGACGGGGGGCTGGCCGCCGGGCTCCGCCGGCGCCTCCGCCCGGGTCCCGCAGCCGGCCAGGGCCAGCAGGAGCAGCGCCGCCATCAGCTTTTTCACGGCGCGCCGCCCCCCTCCAGGACGCTCACATAGCCCTCCTGGGCCACCAGCTGCTGCCCCTCCCCGCTCAGAAGCCAGTTGTAGAGCACCTTTGCGGGGGCATCGTCGGCCAGGCCCGCAGGGATAACCACATAGGATTCGTTGATAAAGGGGTAGTCCCGGGCGCGGATGGTCTCCGCGCTGGGCTGTACGCCGTCTACCGCCAGCAGCTTGAGGCCGTCCGCCATCCCCATGTCGTGGGCGTAGTAGTAGACGGTGTATCCAATGGCGGCGGCGGAGTCGTTATAGGACGCCACCACCTCTATGAGGTCGCCCATGGCGCCGCTGACGTATTCCGCGGGGGCCTCCATCAGGGGGATATCGCCCATCACCAGGTTCCGCATCGCCGTCTGACTCCCGGCCTCCTCGTTGCGCTGAAAGGGGATGATCTCCACGTCGTCGCCGCCCACCTGGCTCCAGTTGGTGATCTGGCCGCTGTAGATGCCCTGTAGCTGCTCCGTGGTGAGGCTGTCCACAGGGTTGTCCGCGTTGACGAGAAAGACCAGGCCGTCCACGGCGAAGGTGGAGATCTCCCAGTCAAAGCCCAGATCCTCCTTCTCCTCATAGATACCCTCCGGCGGCGCGCCGGAGATGAGCAGGTCCGCCTGTCCGTTCATCAGCTCCCGGTAGGACTGGGTGGTGCGGGAGAAGTGGATGAGGTCCGCGGCCTCCTCCCGGGTCTCCCCCAGAAGGACGCTGGCAATGGCCTGCCCCAGGGGGACCATGGCGGTGGAGCCGTTGAGCCGAGGAAAATTCTCCCGGGTAAAGACAAACGGCTCTGGAACGTCCGCTGCCGGCGGCTCACCGCAGGCGGCAAGGCTGATGAGGATCAGAAGGGACAGCGCGGCCGCAATGCGTCGTCTCATGTGGTTGCCCTCCTTTACAAATTGGAATTTGCCTTCTGGATAGGACAAAGTATACCACCGGCGGGAATCGTTTGCAAGTGTAGGGGCGAGCGATGCTCGCTCCTACAAAAAAGGTTCAGGGCCTCCCTTTTCAAAGGGCGGCGGGGCCAGGCGTTAGGCGGCCAAAGGCCGCCCCAGCTGTCGGCCCGGCTCTGCCGGCCCACTAGGCAAAGCCCTGGCGGGTTTGGGCAGCGCCCAACCTTTACCCGTTTTCAGCCGCGTCCGCGGTTAACCCCCGCCTCGGCCAGACGCCGCAGCTCCTCCAGGCTCTCCGCCGGCGGCAGGCAGCGCTCCCCCTGGCACAAATACATCCGCTCCCCCGCCTCCGGGATGGGGTAGTCCGCCGTAAAGGGGGCCAGGCGCTCCAGCGCCCGGCTGTTCTCCGGCGTTTTCACCAGGGACGCGATGCCGTAGGCCTCGCTCACTCCCGCCAGCCACCGTGGCGCGCCCCCTGCGGACACGCACACCAGCTCCCGGGTGGGGTAGAGCGCCTCCAGCATGGCCAGGAGCGCGAAGCACCGGGCAGAGGGATACGGCTCTCCGGCCAGCCAGCGCAGCTGCCGGTCCGCCAGGGCCCGGAACCGCCGCTCCCCGGTGAGCCGGCCCAGCCGCACCAGCGCCAGCGCCGCCGCCCCGTTTCCGGAGGGCAGGGCCCCGTCAAAGGACTCCTTCTGCCGGGCAATCAGCCGCTCGCCGTCCGCGGGGGCGCTGTAGAAGCCCCCTTGGCGCTCATCCCAGAACCGCTCCGCCATCTGGTCCGCCAGTTTCTCCGCCTCCTTCAGGCAGGAGGCGGAGAAGTTAGCCCCGTACAGCTCTAAAAGCCCCCAGCAGCAAAAGGCATAGTCCTCCAGCTGGCCCGCCCCGGCGGGCTCCCGATCCCGCCAGCAGCGGTACAGCCGCCCGTCCGGAGCGGTCAGGCGGGTTTTGAGGAAGAGGCGCAGCTCCACCGCCATGCGCAGATACCGCTCCTCCCCCAGTACCCGGTAGGCCTTCGCCAGGGCGGCCAGCATCAGCCCGTTCCAGCCGGCGACCGCCTTATCGTCCCGGTGGAGGGGCCGGTCTGCGCGGTAGGAGCGCAGCTTCTCACACTGCGCTGAGAAGGCGGTCCACGCCTGGTCGTACTGGGGCTCCCACAGCAGATGAGGCACGTGCTCCCCCCGGGAGGCGATGCCGAACCAGTTGCAAAACCGCTCCCCCTCCCGGTCCCCCAGGACCGCGCGGACCTCCTCCTGGGTCATCCGGTAGAAGCCTCCCTCCTCGCCGCCGCTGTCCGCGTCCTGGCCGCAGGCAAAGCCGCCGCCGGACAGGCGCAGCTCCCTCGCGGCGTAGTCCAAAATCCGGCAGGCCACCTCCCGGCAGTAGGGCTCTCCCGTCTGGGAGAAGGCCTCCAGGTAGGCATAGGAGAGCAGGGCGTTGTCGTAGAGCATCTTCTCAAAGTGAGGGATGTGCCAGCGCTCGTCCGTGCTGTAGCGGCTAAAGCCGCCGCCGATCTGGTCAAAGATTCCGCCCCGGGCCATCTGGGTCAGGGTGCGCTCCGCCATGGTCAGGGCCTCCCGGTCCCCCTCCCGCCGGGCGTACCCCAGCAGGAAGAGCAGCTCATGGGGCATGGGGAATTTGGGTGCGGTGCCGAAGCCGCCGTTGACGGGGTCAAACCGCTGCCCCAGCTGGAGCGCGGCCTCCCGCAGCAGGGCGCGCTCCGGCGCCGCGCCTCCGGACTCCTCCCGGCGGGCCACCTGGTCCGCCACCTGCCGGGCCAGGCTCAGCAGACGCCGCCGGTCCGACCGCCAGAGCCGCTCCACCTCGTCGAGCAGCTCCACAAGGCCCAGCCGCCCGTTCCCGCTCCTGGGGGGCAGGTAGGTCCCCGCCCAGAAAGGCTCCTGGTCCGGCGTCATGAGGATTGTCAGCGGCCAGCCGCCGGACCCGGTCAGGGCCTGGCACGCCTCCATATAGACCGCGTCCACGTCCGGACGCTCCTCCCGGTCCACCTTCACAGCAATGAACCCCTGGTTCAGTGCCCGGGCCACGGCCTCGTCCTCAAAGGCCTCCCGGCCCATGACGTGGCACCAGTGGCAGGTGGAGTAACCGATGGACAAAAAGACCGGCTTGTCCTCCCGCCTCGCGGCGGCAAAGGCCTCCCGGCCCCAGGGATACCAGTCCACCGGGTTGTCCGCGTGCTGAAGCAGGTAGGGGGATTTCTCATGGCGCAGCCGGTTGCCGCCGGCTCTGATTTTCGTATCCGTATGCATCGTGCAGGCTCCTCCATCTTTCGATTTTCTGTGCCGCTAGTATGGACGAAACCCGCGAAAAAGATGAGGCGCGCCGCCCTGGCAATGGATAGCAGAGGGCCGGAGCTTCGAAGCTCCGGCCCTCTGGACGGGAAAACCTGTATGCACAGCCTGAAATGACCGCCGGCGCGGCGGAGGCATACATCCTTTTTCTCGAGAGAAAAAGGATCAAAAAGAGCCTTTGGCGCGAAACTGCGTTTCGCTTATCCCTTTTAGAACCTGTATTCATACTCAAAAATGCCGGATGGGCGACGGATTTTTTCGCCAGGCGAAGCCAATTTGACGCCGGAATACTGGATGTATTGCAAGGAAACTTGGCAATGCATGTCGGAAAAAGACCTGCTGTTTGGGCATGTTAACATTTTTCAAACAAGCCCTAATACGCCGCGGTCCGGCGCTTACGAGTGGCCGGAGATCATGATACTGATGATCTCCTTATCCGTCTCCGCCATCCCCTTGCGGGCCAGCTGGCCCACGTTTTGGATGGTGTTCTCCACGCCCTTCGTGACGATGCCGTCGCCGCCGCAGAACTCGCTGCCGTGGAAGTACATCTGCATACCCAGCAGTCCCGCCTCCACGGCGGAGGCGATTTTGGCCGCGCAGCTGGACTTGGCCCCGTCGCAGATGACGCCGGAATTAATGGCCAGGGCGTTGACAATGGTGTGGGCAATCTCCGTCAGCCGGCCCCCGTGGAGGTAGGCCACGCCGGCCCCGGCGCCGGCCCCGGCGCTGATGGCGCCGCAGTAGGCGCTCAGCCGGCCAATGCCAGTCTTGAGGTGGATGGTGATGAGGTTGGACACCACCAGGGCCCGGTAGAGCAGCTCCTGGGACACCTGCATCTCCTTGGCGTAGACGATCACCGGCAAAGAGGCGGTGAGGCCCTGGTTGCCGCTGCCGGAATTGATCACCACCGGCATCTCACAGCCGTTCATCCGCCCGTCGGAGCCGGCTGCGGCCATGGCCTTGGCCCGGTTGTGGACGCTGCTGCCGTAGGAGCGCAGCAGAATGCTGCCGATGTTGGCCCCCCAGTTCCCCCGCAGGCCCTCCTCCGCGATGGCGGTGTTGCAGGTAATCTGCCGGTCCAGGGTCTCCCGGACGTCCGAGAGATCCACGCAGTCCGCGAACTCCACGATCCGCTCCACCGTCAAAAGGCTGCGGTCCGTGGCATACTGGTGTCCGCCGTCGGCGTAGTCCTTGTGCAGAAGCACCTGGCCGTCCCGCTCCACCTGGATGAGGTTGGTGTGGTAGCCGGCGATGCGGGTAAAGGCGGTGTGGCCAGCGCCGCTGACGGTGATCTGGATGTCGAAGATGCAGGGGCTCTCCGCCTGGCGCACCGTGAAGCGGGCCTTGGCCAGGCAGGCGGAGATCTCCGCGATCTGCTCGCTGCCGATGCCGGCCAGGACCTCCAGCTTCTTCTCCGGGTCGCCGGCGGCGATTCCGGCAGCGGCCGCCGCGTCGATGCCCCTTAGGCCCCCGGTGTGGGGGACGATCACGCTCTTGACATTTTTGATGATATTCGCGCTGACGGCGATGTCCACCTGCTCCGGCATGGAGCCCAGGGTGTCCCGGGCCACGGCGGCGGCATAGGCCACGGCGATGGGCTCCGTGCAGCCGGTGGCGGGGATCAGCTCCTCCTGGAGGATCTTGACGTATTCTCTGTAAATTTTATCTTCCATTTTCCTCTTCCCCTTTTTTCGGTGAATGTAGGGCACGCTTCTCCAACCATACTATAGCAAATCCGGCGGCGTCCTGCAATCCCTTTCGCTTATTCTGTCGTTTTTCCTGCCGATTCGGGCGGCGGGGCTACTCCTCCAGCGCCCGCATGGCGGGCCGGAACACCAGGAAAAAGGTGACGGCGGACACAGCCACGGAGATAAAGTCGCTCACCGGCTCCGCCAGAAAGACGGCGAACACCTTGTTCTCAAAGAAATAGGGCAGGATGAAGATCAGGGGAATCAGCAGTATCACCTTCCGCAGGCAGGCGATAAAGAGGGACGCCTTGGCCTTGCCGATGGCCATGAAGGTCTGCTGCACGGACATCTGGATGCCGAAGAGGCCCAGGGAGGCCGTGTACAGCCGCAGGGTCCACACGGCGGTGTCCAGCAGGGCGGGCTCATTGTTGAAGATGCGGATGAACACCTGGGGAAACAGCTGCACCAGCACCCAAAACACGGCCATAAACGCGCCCCCGGCCCGCAGCAGCGCCCAGAAGGCCTGGCGCACCCGCTGGGGGTTCCGGGCCCCGTAGTTGTAGCTGATAATGGGCTGCGCCCCCTGGCCGATGCCCTGGACGGGGATCCACACCATCTGCATCACTGTGCTGGCCACGGTCATGGCCCCCACGGCCACGTCGCCGCCGTAGCGCTGGAGGGAGGAGTTGAAGGAGATGTTCAGCAGCGCCTCCGTGCTCTGCATGATGAAGGGGGAGATGCCAAGGGCCAGCACCGGGGCCATTACCGCCGCCCGGGGCCGCAGATACTGCCGCCTCAGCCGCAGCTTGGTCTCGCTGCCGGTGAGAAAGTGGATGATCCAAACCCCGGAGGCGGCCTGGGAGATCACGGTGGCCAGAGCCGCCCCCTGGACGCCCATATCCAGGAGGTAGATGAAGATGGGGTCCAGGATAATGTTGCTCACCGCGCCGATGAGCACGGCGCGCATACTGAAGGTGGTAAAGCCCTGGGTGGTGACAAAGAGGTTCATGCCCAGGGCTGTCATAACGAACACGGACCCCCCGGCGTAAATGCGCATATAGGGCAGGGCGTAGACGATGGTGTCGGCGCTGCACCCGAAGAGCCACAGCAGCTTCTCCCCCCAGATCCAGAAGGCCGCCGTCAACGCCAGGGCCGCCGCCGCAAGGCAGATGAAGCAGTTTCCCATAATCTCCTCCGCCCTGCCGTCGTCCCCCTCCCCCATGGCGATGGCGGCCCGGGGCGCGCCCCCCTGGGCGATGAGCATGGTAAAAGCGCCGATGAGGTAGACCACCGGGAAGCACAGTCCCACCCCTGTCAGCGCCGTCAGCCCCACCTCCGGCATGTGGCCGATGTAGATGCGGTCCACGATGTTATAGAGTAGATTCACCAGCTGGGCCACCACCGTGGGCGCGGCCAGCTTCAGTAAAAGCTTCCCAACCGGGGCCGTCCCCAGCTGTTGGGAGATATCCGTATCCTTTCGCATTGCCTTGCTCCTTTCTGCTTTCGGGCATATATCCTTTTTCTTTTTGGAAAAAGAAAAACTTTATCCGCAAAGCGGCGCTTTGCGTTTGTTTTTATCTGAGGATAGCGGGGGTATTATACCACATTGGGAGAATTTTGCAAATCCCCCGAAAATAATTGTCGGGTTGTCCTGCTCTTGGGGGAGCGCCTATCTGCACCTACCCCGGGGGCGGCGGAGCCCACAAGCTGGTTCTGCCCCTCAAGGAACCATTTTGGACGCGCACCCGGCGGCAGAGCTACCCCTTCAAAAGGCCGGCAGGCGGAGCCGGACGAACGCCAAACCCCCAGAAGGGCGCTTTCCACTCAGGGGCTTCGCGTCATGCTTTCTACCGGAACCACGTAAAACGGGGGGCCGGGGGCGGAGCTCTCCTTGTACAGATAAAAAGAAGCAGTGGACATTTCCCTGCGGGTGGGGTATACTGTACCTGCCCCACTCCGCCGAACCGGCGGGGCTGGCGGCAGGATTATAAAGTAACGTAATGAGAGGCCCACCGGATGCGGATTGAGGAGTTGAAGCGGTCCCAGCGGAAAAAGGACCGGTTTTTGGTAAAGCTGGAGGATGGCTCCATCCTCCGGGTGACGGAGGAGGAGCTGCTGCGCTTCGGACTGCGGCCCGGCCTGGAGCTGGACGTGGAGGACCTGGAGGCCCTGCGGGCCTCCGCCGGCGTCTCCGGCGCCAAGGCCCAGGCGGCCAGCATCATCGGCAGCCGGGCCCTGAGCAAGCGGGAGCTGACCCGGCGGCTGGTCAAAAAGGGCAGCGAGGAGGCCGACGCGAAGGCGGCGGCGGACTGGCTGGAGGACATCGGCGCGGTGGACGATGCCGCCTACGCCGCCTCCCTGGCCCGCCACTACGGCGGCAGGGGCTACGGCCCCGCCCGGGTGCGGGAGGAGCTCCGCCGCCGGGGCGTGGACCGCTCCCTCTGGGACCAGGCCCTGGAGGAGCTGCCGGAGGCGGCGGAAACCCTGGACAGGCTGATTCAGAAGAAGTGCGGCGGCGACCTCGCGGACCCCAGGGAGAAAAAGCGGGTCAGCCAGGCGCTCATGCGCCGGGGATTCGACTGGAGCGACGTGAGAGCCGCCATGGGGCGGTATACGGAGGTGCTGGAGGATGATTAGGGAGGTCCGGTTTTACGAGTCCGCGGAGGAAGCGCTGCCGCGCTTTGCGGTGATTCTGGCCCGTTTCCAGGGGAAATGGGTATTCTGCCGGCACCGGGAGCGGACCACGCTGGAGCTTCCCGGCGGACGCCGGGAGCCGGGGGAGACCGTCGAGGAGACCGCCCGCCGGGAGCTGTACGAGGAGACGGGGGCCACGGCCTTTACCCTCCGGCCGGTGTGCGTCTACTCCGTGGTCCGGGACGGCTCCGAGTCCTTCGGCGCGCTCTACGCGGCGGAGATCACGGAATTGGAGCGGGAGCTCCACAGCGAGATCGCGGAAATCCTTCTCCTGGACGCTCCGCCGGAGGACAATTGGACCTATCCGGAGATCCAGCCTAAGCTGCTGGAGGAGGCGCTCCGGCGGGGAATCCCGGAATGAGGAGGAGCTTATGCCATACGCCATTCACTTTATTTCCCTTGGCTGTGCGAAAAACGTGGTCAACTGCGAGCAGATGATGGCCCTCTGCCGTGAGGCGGGCCACACCCTCCTGGACACACCGGAGGGGGCGGACGTGGCGGTGGTCAACACCTGCGGCTTTCTCTCCTCCGCCAGCGAGGAGGCCATTGGCCACATCCTGGCCCTGGGGGAGCGAAAGGCCCGGGGGGAGCTGAAAAAGATCCTGGTCACCGGCTGCATGACCCAGCGCTACGGCGAGGACGTGCCCACGGAGCTGCCGGAGGTGGACGGCATTCTGGGCACCGGAAGCTACAAGGACATCGTCTCCGCCGTGGAGGACGTGATGGCCGGGGGGCACCCCCGGTACTTCGGCGACATCAACGCCCCGGTGGACGAGACCGGCCGGGTGCTGACCACGCCCCCCTGGTACGCCTACCTCCGCATCGCCGAGGGGTGCGGCAACTGGTGCGCCTTCTGCATCATCCCCAAGCTCCGGGGCAGCTACCGCAGCAGGCCCATGGACCGGGTGCTGGAGGAGGCCCGGGCGCTGGCGGAGCGGGGCGTGAGGGAGCTCATCGTGGTGGCCCAGGACATCACCCGCTACGGCACGGACTGGGACGGGCAGCGCCACCTGGCGGACCTGCTGGAGGAGCTGTGCCGGCTGGACTTCCACTGGATCCGCCTCCACTACCTCTACCCGGACCAGATGGACAGCCGGCTCATCGACGTCATCGCCCGGGAGCCGAAAATTTTGAAGTACCTGGACATCCCCCTCCAGCACTGCAACGACGGGATTTTGAAAAAGATGAACCGGCGGGGGGACCGGGCGTATATCGAGGACCTGCTGGCGGAGCTCCGGGAGCGCATCCCCGGCCTGGTGCTGCGCACCAGCCTCATCACCGGCCTGCCCGGGGAGGGGGAGGCGGAGTTCGAGGAGCTGTGCCAGTTCCTGTGGGACCAGCGCCTGCCCCGGGCGGGGGTGTTCCCCTACTCCCCGGAGGAGGGCACCCCGGCGGCAAAAATGGACCGGGTGGATACCGAGGAGGCCCAGCGCCGGGCGGAGCTGGTGGTGGACATCCAGTCCCGGATCATGGACGAGTGGAACGAGGCCCTGCTGGGGGAGACCCTGGAGGTCCTCTGCGAGGGCTTCGACGGCCAGGCCATGTGCTATGTGGGCCGCAGCTACGCCGAGAGCCCGGATATTGACGGGAAAATCTACTTCACCGCCCAGCGGCCCCCGGAGGCCGGAGCCTTCGTCATGGTCCGCATCACCGGGGCCATGGACGGCGAGCTCACCGGCGAGCTGGTTGAGAAGCCGTACCAATAGCCCCAGCACACATCTTCGCGGCCAAGGAATGCCGCTGACGGCGTTAAAAAATCTTGAAATACATCCAGTATTCCCGCGGTTTTTTGCCTTGCCGCCGGCGTTTTTGCCGCGCAAATCTGTACACTTTGGCTATTGGTACGGCTTCTGAATAACCCCATCTCTTCCAGAAACAGAAAAAGGAGAACGCGCTATGAACCTTCCCAACAAGCTGACCCTGCTGCGAATCGTGCTGATCCTTCCCTTCCTGCTGGTGCTGTATTTGGACGCGCCTTATGCCGCCTATATCGCTCTGGGGATTTTCATTCTGGCCAGCCTCACCGACCTGCTGGACGGAAAGATCGCAAGGAAATACAACCTCATCACCGATTTCGGCAAATTTGCCGACCCCCTGGCGGACAAGATGCTGGTCACTGCCGCTATGGTCTGGTTCGTGGAGCTGGGCCAGATGCCCGGCTGGGCCCTGCTCATCGTTATCGTCCGGGAGTTCGCCGTCAGCGGCCTGAGGATGATCGCCAGCGACAAGGGCCGGGTGATCGCCGCCGGCTGGTCCGGCAAGGTCAAGACCGCCTCCACCATGGTGTGTATCGCGCTGATGTTCCTGCCCATCCCGCCCTGGGCCAACACGGCCTGCGTGGCGGTGATCGTTGTGACGACCATTGTCTCCGGCGTGGAGTACTTCGCCAAAAACAGGGACTGCCTCAGCGAGATGTAATCCGTTTTCTGACAAATATTGACGCCTCCCCCTTGCAAAGCATAGAAATTTCTGCTGTACTGTGAAAGTCGAAAAATTTTGCGAAAGGGGCTTGACAAGCGTACCATTTTGTACCATCCTAAGGCGAGCATAGCGATTCCTATGGCTATGCAGCCTTGTTATGCCCTGAAAAGAATCGTACTGTTTGGGAACAAACGCGTCTTACCCCGCCTCCGGCGGGGCAGGACGCGTTTGTTTGTCCAAAAATCAAAGAGAGAGGAACTGAGAGCATGAAGAAAAAGCTGTTATCCCTGGCGCTGTGCCTGAGCCTGCTGCCCGCCCCGGCCGCGGCGGCGAGCGCACCCCTCACCGAGATCGTCTCGGCGGATACCTATGAGAGCTTCTCTCAAGGGCAGCCCCCGGGGTCAATTCCCGGGGGCTGCCTTTGTATTTCAGACAAGCCATCGCAAGCTTGTGGATAGATGGGATTTGTTGTAGGGGCGGGCAATGCCCGCCCCTACAACATGCCGCGAACTCCGATGGCTGCAATACGATAACTACCCACAAGCAAAACGGAGCCACTCGCCGCCCCTTGGGCGGCTCGGACCTTGGGCCGCCAAAGGCGGCCTGCCGTTTCGCGCAAAAAGTCTTTCTTTTGATTCTTTTCTTTCTGAAGAAAGAAAAGAATCTACGCCCCTTAAGCCATTTTTTCCTTGATATGGCTCAGCCGGTCCAGAGCCTCATTGAGGGTCTCGTCCCGCTTGGCGAAGTGGACGCGGACGATATCGTTGACGTTCTCCTTAAAGAAGGACGTTCCGGGCACGCAGGCCACGCCCACCTTCCGGGCCATCTCCTCGCAGAACTCCACGTCGCTCTGTCCCCTCTTCAGGTAGGGGCCGATGTTGGCCAGGACGAAGTAGGCCCCCTGGGGGTCGGTGAAGGGGATGCCGATGGTTTTCAGGCCATCGGTGAAGATCTTCTTCATGTGGGCGTAGTGGGCGGCGAACTCCTCATAGTAGCTGTCGGGCATGTCCAGACCCACGACGGCCGCCTCCATCAGCGGCGAGGGCGCGCCCACGGTGTTGAAGTCGTGGTACTGCTTGACCCGCTCCATGATGGGCTCCGGGGCGATGGCGTAGCCCAGACGCCATCCGGTGACGGAGTAGGTCTTGGAGAGGCTGGAGCAGCTGACGGTCCGCTCCCACATGCCGGGGAGGCTGCACATATAGGTGTGCTTGTGGCCGTCGTAGATGATGTGCTCATAGACCTCGTCCATGATGGCGTACACGTCGTACTTGACGCACAGATCCGCGATGAGCTTCAGCTCCTCATAGGTGAACACCTTGCCGCTGGGGTTGGAGGGGTTACAAATGAGGATGGCCTTGGCCCCCTGCCGGAAGGCGTCCTCCAGCACCTCGGGGTCAAAGCCGAAGTCCGGGGGGACCAGAGGCACGTAGATGGGCTCGCAGTCCGCCATAATGGCCTGGGCGTGGTAGTTTTCAAAGTAGGGGGAGAAGAGGATGATCTTGTCCCCCGGGTTGGTCAGGGCGAAGATGGTGTCCACCATAGCCTCCGTGGATCCGATGGTGACCACGATCTCCCTGTCCGGGTCCAGCGTCCGGCCCATGAACCGGCCGCACTTGCGGGCCAGGGCCGCCCGGAAGTTGGGCGCGCCCATGGTGATGGGGTATTGGTGGGGGCCGGCGTGGCTCACCTCCGCCAGGCGGTCCATCATGGCCTGGGGCGGGTCGAAGTCCGGAAACCCCTGGGCCAGGTTAATGGCCCCTACGTCAATGGCGATGCGGGTCATCCGGCGAATCACGGAGTCCGTAAATTGGGCGTTTCTTCTGCTCATTTCCTGCATGGCAAATCAGTCCTTTGCTGTTTTTTCGGCATACATTCTTTTCTTTTGTAAAAAGAAAAGAATCAAAAGAAAACTTTTTGCGGCGAAACGCTGTTTCGCCTTTGCTGGTTATAATTGGAGCCTGGTCAAAACGGCGTCCAGCCGCTCCGGGTCCGCCACCCGGAACACCATATAGGCCAGGCCGTTCTTCTGCCCCAGCACGGAGTACATATATTCAATATCAATCTCCGCGTCCGCGATGGCCCGCAGTACATCGTTCAGCCCGCCCGGCTTGTCCGGGACCGGGGCCTGCACCACCGGCGTCTCCCGGACGATGAAGCAGTGCTCCCGGAGGAGAGCCGCAGCCCTCTGAGGCGCGTCCACAATCAGCCGCAGCACCCCGTAGTCCGCCGTTTCCGCAATGTTGAGGGCCTGCATGTCCACATGGTTCTCCGCCAGCAGCTCCGTTACCTCGCACAGCTGCCCCGCCCGGTTCTCCAGAAATACAGATAACTGTTGCAGCGTCATATCGTATCGTCCTCCTTAAATTTTCCGCTTGTCGATGACGCGGACCGCCTTGCCCTCGCTGCGGGTGATGGTCTTGGGGGCCACCAGGCGGACCCTGGCGTAGATGCCCAGCATGGCCTTCAGCGCGGAGACCAGCCCCTTCTCCATCTCAGTGATCCTGCCCAGACTGTCGGAGAAGTTCTCCGCCGTCATCTCCACCATGACCTCCAGGGTGTCGGAGCTGTTCACCCGGTCCACCACGATCTGGTAGTTGGCCTGGTAGCCCTGCTCCAGCAGCACGGTCTCAATCTGGGACGGGAACACGTTGACGCCTTTGACGATGAGCATGTCGTCGCTGCGGCCCATGGGCTTGGACATTTTCACGTGGGTGCGCCCGCAGGAGCACGGCTTCCGGCTGAGCACGCAGATGTCCCGGGTGCGGTAGCGCAGCAGGGGGAAGGCCTCCTTGGTGATGGAGGTAAAGACCAGCTCGCCCTTGCTGCCCTCGGGCAGGACCTCGCCGGTGTCCGGGTCAATGATCTCGGCGATAAAGTGGTCCTCGTTGATATGCATCCCCGCCTGCTCGCAGCACTCGAAGGCAACGCCCGGACCGCTGGTCTCCGTGAGGCCGTAGATATCGTAGGCCTTGATGCCCAGGCTCCGCTCAATGTCCCGGCGCATCTCCTCGCTCCAGGCCTCCGCGCCGAAAATGCCGGCCTTCAGCTTGATCTTGTCCCGGAGCCCCCGCTCATGGATGCTCTCCGCCAGATAGGCGGCGTAGGAGGGGGTGCAGCAGAGGATGGTAGAGCTCAGGTCCACCATGAACTGGAGCTGGCGGTCCGTGTTGCCGGAGGACATGGGCAGGGTCAGGCAGCCCACCTTGTGGCTGCCCCCGTTGAGGCCGGGCCCGCCGGTGAAGAGGCCGTAGCCGTAGCAGACGTGGCACACGTCCTCCTCCGTGCCGCCGGCGGCCACAATCGCCCGGGCGCAGCACTCCTCCCACAGGTCCACGTCGTGCTGGGTGTAAAAGGCCACCACCCGGCGGCCGGTGGTGCCGGAGGTGGACTGAATCCGCACGCAGTCCCTCAGGGGCGCGGCCAAAAGGCCGTAGGGGTAGGCGTCCCGCAGGTCGTCCTTGGAGAGGAAGGGCAGCTTGTGGAGGTCCTCCACGCCCCGGATGTCCTCCGGGGAGACCCCCTTCTCCTCCATCTTTTTGCGGTAGTAGGGGACCTTGTCCCAGACATGGCGGACCTGTTTGACCAGGCGCTCGTTCTGCCAGGCCAGGAGCTGCTCCCGGGAGGCTGTTTCAATTTCGCTCTGATAGTAGCGCTGCATAGCGGGTCTCCTTTTGTCTCGATTTCAGTTTGTCTGTTCCTACCGCTTTACTCTACCACTTTCAACAGATAAAGTCAATGCGGAACGGAACTGATCCGGGGAAAAGCAGCAAAAAAACAGGAAAAGTCCGCTGGAGGATTGTTTTTTTCGCCGGCTCGTGTATAATGGCAGTATCGATTGGAAGGGGCCGGCCCGGCTTAACGAAAAATCCGCGTCTGTCTGGCATTCCGCCAGATTTTAAGCAGGCTCTTGGCGGGGGACCTACGGAGGAGGAGAATGCGCCTATGCTGCTGTCAGCCTATCTCAACAGCCAGTTCTCTCTGGCCCAGGTGCTGGAGTTTTTCGCCAGGATTCTGGCGGCCTGCCTGTGCGGGGCCAGCATCGGCTTTGAGCGCAGCCGCCGGTACAAGGAGGCCGGAGTGCGCACCCACATTATCGTCTGCTGCGCGGCGGCGCTGCTGATGATCGTCTCGAAATACGGCTTCGCGGACCTGACGGGCCCGGAGGGAACCCTCTTCAGCGGCGCCCGGGGGGCGGACGGCGCCCGCATTGCCGCCCAGGTGGTCAGCGGCATCAGCTTTCTGGGAGCCGGGGTGATCTTCAAGCACGGCAGCTCCGTCAAGGGCCTCACCACCGCCGCCGGCCTCTGGGCCACGGCCGGCATCGGATTGACCCTGGGGGCCGGGTTCTACGTTCTGGGCATCTTCACCACCGCCCTGCTGGCGGCGCTCCAGGTGCTCATGCACCGCTTCCAGGTGGGCGGGGACTCCCTGCTCAGCCGCCGCCTGCAATTTACCGTGTACAACAGCGAGGAGCTCCAGGAGGGTTTTGACGCCTTCCTGGCGGAGCACGGCATCCGGACCGTGGAGAGCACCATCACTTACCTGGAGGACGGCTTTGTCTCCTACGACATGGTGGTGCGCACGCCCCGGGACCTCCCCATCGGGCAGCTGGACCGGTTCCTCAAAACCTGCGGCGCGGTGCGCTCCATCAGCTATACGGCGGTAGCGTAGTTCTTTTCTCCCGGCGGGGCGCATACAGTGGGGGCAGGCCCCCTCCCCGGGGCGGGCCGGACAACGGCGAGGAGGACTGCCGCCATGAAGATCTTTTTGCTGCGCAAACGCTATCTGCTCATCGCCCTGGCTCTGGTGCTGGCGGGGGCCATGCTCCTGGCAGCCTGCCTGCCGGAGCTGCTGGCCGCCGCGCCTCTGGCCGCCCTGCGGGGCTTGACAGGCTGTGGTATACTATAGTCAAGTATGTTCAAACGGATCCTTTTGAACCCAGCGGCGGGTGCAACCGGTACTTTTTTAACTTTATTCACGAGATAGGAAACGGACTGCCCCCCCTCCCGCGGGGCGGCGGAAAAGGAGGCGGAGGCTATGGCGGAGAAAAACGGAATCAAGATCGCCGCGCAGAACCGCAAGGCCCACCACGACTACTTTGTGGAGGACCGCTACGAGGCAGGCATTGAGCTCTTCGGCACGGAGGTCAAATCCATCCGGGCGGGGACGCTGAACCTGAAGGACTCCTACTGCATCGCCAAGAACGGGGAGATCTACCTCCACGGGATGCACATCAGCCCCTATGAGCACGGGAACATCTTCAACCGGGACCCGGTGCGGCCCCGGCGGCTTCTGATGCACAAGCGGGAGATCAACCGCCTCCAGGCCTACGTCCAGCAGGACGGCTACGCCCTTGTGCCCTTGAGCGTGTACTTCAAAAACGCCCGGGTGAAGGTGGAGGTGGGCCTGTGCAAGGGCAAGAAGAACTACGACAAGCGGGAGGCCGCCGCCAAGCGGGACGCGAAGCGGGATATTGACCGGGCCATGAAGAGCTATAACCGGTAAAATCCCGCCGTCCAGACGGTCAAAAAAGCAAGCCCCTGTTTTTTGGACAGGCTTAGCGTCTGTATTCACAGGCGTTGAGCGCCGTCTGGCCGGGTCTTTTGCAGCGAGGCGCCGCCAATATGGCGCTCATTGGTCAGAATAGTGCGCGTCACCGGCCTGCGTCCAGGCGGCAGACGCGTTTCACGAGGGGGCTCCTGAGGAGCCCCCTCTTTCCCACGCCCGTGTCTAACAAAAATTTAAGATTCCACCCGTTGCATCACAAAGGCAGATATGATACAATAAAAGGCCACGAAGCGTTTGTGTATTGGAGGAACCGCAATGACCGCCCGAGATTTCCATAAACAGGGCCTTATGAGCATTTTTCTCAGCTATTTCCGCCCCCACCTGGGGCTCTTCGCGCTGGACATGGCCTGCGCGCTGCTGATCTCCCTCATCGACCTGGCGTTCCCCTATGTCTCCCGGATGTGCCTGTACGAGCTCATTCCGGACAGCCGCTACCAGGCCTTTTTCACCGTCATCGTCCTGCTGCTGGCCGCCTACCTGCTGCGCTCCGCTTTGCAGTACGTGGTCTGCTACTGGGGCCACACCTTCGGTGTGCTGGTGGAGGCGGATATCCGCCGGGACCTCTTCAGCCATTTGCAGACCCTGTCCTTCGGCTTCTACGACAAAAACCGCACCGGCCACCTGATGAGCCGCATGACCGCCGAGCTCTTCGACATCACGGAGCTGGCCCACCACGGCCCGGAGGACGTCTTTATCTCCGGCGTCACGGTGGTGGGGGCCATTGCCATCCTCTTTACCATCCAGTGGCGGCTGGCCCTGGTGATGCTGGTGCTGATCCCCATCTTTCTGGTGGTGGTCACCATCAACCGCCAGAATATGGCCGTCTCCGCCAAACGGGTCAAGCAGGTGACTGCGGGCATCAACGCGGACATCGAGTCCAGCATCTCCGGCATGCGCACCGCCAAGGCTTTTTCCAACGAGAACGCGGAGAGCGAGAAGTTCTCCCGGGCCAACGAGCGCTTTAAGGTCTCCAAGAAGGAGCGCTACAAGGCTATGGCCCGGTTCATGTGCTCCCTGGAGTTCTTCATGTGCATCCTGCCGGTGACGGTGATCGCCGTGGGGGGCCTGCTCATCATGGACGGCCAGATGACCTACGTGGACCTCATCACCTTCAGCCTCTACACCTCCACCTTCATCAACCCCATGCGAAAGCTGGCCAACCTCTCGGAGATGCTGGTGGACGGCTTTGCCGGCCTGAGCCGGTTTGTGGACCTCATGCGCATTGAGCCGGACCTGAAGGACAAGCCGGACGCCCTGGACCTGCGGGACGTGCGGGGCGAAATTTCGGTGGAGGACGTGAGCTTCGCCTATGAGCGGGACGACAGCGAGGTGCTCCACCACGTCTCCCTCCACGTCAATCCCGGCGAGACCATCGCCGTGGTGGGGCCCTCCGGCGGCGGCAAGACCACCCTATGCAGCCTCATCCCCCGGTTTTACGACGTGGGGGAGGGCGCCATCCGCATCGACGGCCAGGACGTGCGGGACGTAACCCAGCGGAGCCTGCGCCGGAACATCGGCGTGGTGCAGCAGGACGTGTTCCTCTTCGCCGCCAGCATCATGGAGAACATCCGCTACGGCCGCCCAGGGGCCACGGTGGATGAAGTGATCGACGCGGCCCGGCAGGCGGAGATCTACGACGACATTATGGCCATGCCCGAGGGCTTTGACACCTACGTGGGGGAGCGGGGGACCCTGCTCTCCGGCGGGCAGAAACAGCGCATCTCCATTGCCCGCATCTTCCTGAAAAATCCCCCGGTGCTGATTCTGGACGAGGCCACCAGCGCCCTGGACAGCGTGACGGAGGCCAAGATCCAGCGTGCCTTCGACGAGCTGGCCAAGGGCCGCACCACCCTCATCATCGCCCACCGGCTCTCCACCGTGCGAAACGCCAGCCGCATCCTGGTGGTCCGGGACGGCGTCATCAGCGAGGAGGGAACCCACGAGGCGCTGCTGGCCAGGGGCGGGGACTACGCCCAGCTCTACAGCACCCAGAATTTACATGGATAAAAACACCCTCATCGCCAGAGTGGCCCAGGACGGGGAGGACCGTCTGCTGCTGGCCCGGATTCTGGATAAATACAGCCAGATGGAGCGGCGGAGCGTACCCGCCGCCACCGGCTTTCTCTCCCCCCGGGAGCAGCTGCTGGCCCAGGCCCTTCTGAACAGCGCCGGCGTCCGGGAGGGCTATCGCTTCGACGGCGGCTACGAGGCCGCGGAGCGAAAAATCCTTATTTTTCTGCCGGACTGGGCCCAGGAGCCGCCGGAGGAGCCCCTGGCCTTCCTCCGGGCCTCCTTCCGCGGGCCGGACCGCCTCACCCACCGGGACATTCTGGGCAGCCTCATGGGCCTGGGCGTGGCCCGGGAGCGGCTGGGGGACATCCTGGTGTCGGAGGAGAGCGCGGACATCGTGGCCGCGCCCTCCCTGCGGGCGTTCTTCCTGCGGGAGTGGAGCCAGGCGGGCCGGGCGCGGCTCACTGTTGAGGAGGTCGGCCGGGAGGACCTGCGTGTGCCGGACCTCCAGGTGAAAACCGTCCGGGACACGGTCTCCTCCCTGCGGCTGGACGCGGTGGCGTCCTCCGCCTTCTCCATGAGCCGGGGCCGGGCGGCGGAGCTGATTGCCGCAGGCCGGGTGAACCTGGACCACGTCCCCTGCCTGAAGGGCGACAGGCCGGTGGCGGAGGGGGCGGTCCTTACGGTCCGGGGGCTGGGAAAGGCCCGGCTGGTCCAGGTGGGGCCCCTCACCAAAAAGGGCCGCACCGCCATTACTATTGAGAGGTATTTATAGGGCTTTAACCTTAGGGGGTGCATGCCATGGAGCAGCGAAAGCTCGACCGGATCAACGAACTAGCGCGGAAGAACAGGACCGTGGGCCTCACGGCCGCCGAGGAGGCGGAGCGCACGAAGCTGCGGCGGGAGTACATCGACTCCGTCACAGGGGATCTGCGCAGCCAGCTGGACCGCACCTACTTTGTGGATGAAAAGGGCAACAAGACCAAGCTTCGGAAAAGGGAGGACAAGTGATGGGCGAGTACTACGACAAGAGCAAATTCACCGGAGGCGGCCAGCGGCGCCAGCCTCCTCCTCCTCCTCCGAAGAAGGACGAGAACGCCAACTGGTACACCTGGCCGCTGATTATCATCCTGTTCTCCCTGGGCGCCTGGCCCATTGCCCTGATTCTGCTGTATTTCACCCTCTTTGGCTCCGACAAGAAGTCCGGCGGGTCCAAGAGCGCCTCCTTTGAGCAGGCGGGCCGCGATATCGAGAGCGCTGTGGAGCGGGCCATGCGGAAGGCCGGGGAGCGGGCGGGCCGCGGGGCGGACCGGGCGGTGGAAAAGTCGGAGGACGCCCTGCGCCGCACGGACGAGGCCCTCCGCCGGGCGGCGGAGCAGGTGGAGCGCACCATTGGCCGCACCGCCCGCCAGGTGGAGCGGGTCGGGAAGAGTGCGGAGAGCGCCGCCGGGACCGCCAGGGAGGCGGGCCGCGCCGGGGCCAAGCAGGCGGCGGAGCGCGCCGCCGCTCCCGCCAAGCCCCAGAGGGAGAAAAAGCTGAAAAAGGGCAAGCTCCCCGGCAAGACGCTGCGGATACTGGGCATCCTTCTCATGGCGGTCAGCGCCCCCATGCTGCTGGACGTGCTGGCCGACTTCTCCCGGGGCTGGTGGTTTGATTTCGACACCCTCTATATGGGCTTGGGCTTCCTGGCCGGCGGCGGGCTGATGTTCGGCCGGGGCCAGTACCTGGCCCACATGACCCGCCGCAGCCAGCGCTATATCCTGGCCATCGGCAACACCGACGCCATGCCCCTGAGCGAAATCGCCAAGCGGGTCAACCGCAGCCCCGCCAAGGCCGCCAAGGAGCTGCAAAAGCTGATTGACAAGGGCTATCTGGGGGAGGACGCCTACATTGACCACGAGCGGGGCTATTTCCTCCGCTTCGGGGCCACTCTGGAGGAGGACGAGCCGGAGGAGGAGCTGGAGGACCCCTTTGTCCCCGAGCCGGAGAGCGAGGACTACGACCAGGTCCTTCGGAACATCCACCACGCCAACGACCGCATCGCGGACCCGGAGCTCACCCGGAAGATTAACCGCCTGGAGCAGGTGACGGGCCTCATCTTCCGGGAGGTGGAGGAGCACCCGGAGAAGCGGGAGCGCATCCGCACCTTCTTCGACTACTACCTGCCCACCACCCAAAAGCTCCTGGACGCCTACGCGGAGTTTGAGGAGACCGGCGTGGAGGGGGAGAACCTGCGCCAGGCCAAGGAGCGCATCGAGCAGACCATGGACGCCATTGTGGACGGCTTTGAGCACCAGCTGGACCAGCTCTACAGCTCCGACGCCATGGACGTTGTGACCGACATCAAGGTGATGGAGGCCATGCTCAACCGGGAGACCGGGTCCGTGGCAAAGGACTTCGGCTTCCCCGAGCCGCCCAAGGTCCGGCCGAAAAGCGACCGGAAGGATAAGAAGGACGACGGAGACGTGCAGCAGCTTCAGCTGTGAGGGCACGGGCATCAGGCATACATTCTTTTTCTTGAAGGAAAAAGAATCAAAAAGAACCTTATTCGCAAGGCATCCGCCTTGCTCCATGTTTTGCAATGAAAAGCCAGGGCTTCCGGGAGAAATATCCCAGAGGCCCTGGTTTGTTCTGGTCAGCGCAGCTGAAAAGGGAGAAGCGAAACGCAGTTTCGCGCCAAAATTTTCTTTTGATTCTTTTCTTTTTTAAAAGAAAAGAATGTATGCCTGTATCCCGCTCACTCCAGCGCAAACCGTCCGTTCTCCTCGTGGAAGGAGGCGCTGTAGAAGGCGGTCATGGCCTGGACGAGGTACTCGGTATCCCTCGCGCCGGCGGTCTCAAAGCAGGAGTGCATGGCCAGCTGGGCCAGGCCGATGTCCACCGTATTCATAGACACGTGGGCGTTGGCGATGAGCCCCAGGGTGCCGCCGCCGGCCAGGTCCGAGCGGTTGGAGAAGTGCTGCACCGGCACGCCGGCCCTCCGGCACAGGGCGGTGAACACCGCCTGGGAGGCGCCGTCGGTGGCGTAGCGGGCGCCCTGCTTGATGACAATGCCGCCGTTCATGGCCGGGCGGTGGGTGGCGTCGTGGTACTCCGGGTGGTTGGGATGGACGGCGTGGGCGTTGTCGGCTGAGACCAGAAAGCTATTGGCGGCGATGGCGGCGGGCTCCGCTCCCAGGGCGGCGCAGACGCGGCGGAGCACGTCCGCCAGGAGGGTGCCGTCCGCCCCCTGCTTGGTAAGGCTGCCCACCTCCTCGTTGTCCAGCAGGGCATAGACCGGGACGCTGCCGCTGCCGGAGGCGGCCAGGAAGCCCCGGAAGCAGCCGTAGGCGCACTGGAGGTCGTCCAGCCGGGGGGAGGAGATAAATTCCTCCTGAGCGCCCCAGACCAGCCCCCTCTGCCGGGGGCACAGGTACAGGTCCGTGCCCAGAATCTCCTCCGGCCCGCAGCCGGCGGCCCGGGCCACGAGGGCCCGGAAGGTCCCCTTCTCCTCCCCCAGGCCCATCAGGGGGATGGTGTCGCACTTGGCGTCGTACTTATAGCCGCTGTTGGCCTCCCGGTTCATGTGGATGGCCACGTTGGGGATGAGCAGCAGGTCCTTATCCACATAGACCAGCCGGGTCTCGATGTTCTCCGCCGTCTGGACCAGGACCCGGCCCGCCACGGTCAGGGGCCGGTCCAGCCAGGGGGCGCAGAGCATCCCGCCGTAGCGCTCCGTGTTCAGCCGCACGTACCCCTCCGGCCCCATGAGCTCCGCGTTCTCCTTCACCCGGAAGGTGGGGGCGTCGGAGTGGCTGGCGGACACCATGAAGCCCCGGAAGGGCCCCTCGGGCAGCCGGAAGGCCAGCAGGGCGGAGCCGTTGCGGGTGACAAAGTACTTGCCGCCGGGGGCCAGGGACCACCACTCCCCCTCCGCCAGGCGGGTATAGCCGCTGGAGAGGAGCTCCCGGCAGAGGTTGTCCACCGCGTGGAAGGGGCTGGGGCTCTGGGCGATAAAGGTGAGCAGGTCGTTCATTTCGTTTCTCCTTTTTCAAAAATCTCCCTCAGAAAGCAGCTTGCAGGGGGCTTTCGCTATCTGATCCTTTTTCTTGAAAGCGACGCTTCCGGCGCCCACTGGGCGCCGGCGAGCCTAAACCCATTGCTATTCCTAGGGTCTGCCTGATAACACTTGGATACCTTTAACTGGAGAATGGTATCAAATATTATAAAATGGCTTGAAAATTTGTTGGCTTAAAGTGGAGAAACAACTGGTTTTCCGTCTCTGTCCAGCAGGGGCGTCAGTCCGCCCGCGTTGGCGGTCTTGCGGTACATATAGTTCACGCCGGTGGCTTTATCCACCAAAATTTGTACGACGTCCACAGTTCCCTGTGAATAGATCACTTCAAATCGCTTGTTGTCAGCCATTTTGTTTTCCTCCTAATCAAATCAGTAGAACCAGACAAAGGCGTGGCGGGTGAGCTTCTCCTCCCCGCTCTGGATCTCCACCTGGCAGCGTCCGTCCTCCGTGGGGCTGTAGAGGCAGCGGATGGGGGTTCCCGGCAGGATCTGGCGGCGGAAGCTGATCTCCACCGTGGGGGGCAGGCTCCGGTACACCTCCTCCGGCAGGGCCTCCAGGGCGTAGTCCAGGTAGCAGATGTTGTTGACGTGGCGGTTGGTGTCGATGTCCCGCCGGCCGGCGGTGGTGGAGAAGGTTACGGGGGCGTCCGCCGGGCTCTTGCCGTTGCTGGGGATGGGGGTGTCAAAGAGGGTCCGGCTGTCCAGCTCATAGGCGGCGCGAACCGCGTCGGTGATCCGGGCGGCCCTGCCGGTGGCGGTGCTCACCAGCAGCCAGTGGGAGGTGGCCCGGGCCACCAGCGTCTGGCCGCAGCAGGCCAGGAAATCCCGGTCCGAGGTAAAGCCCTCCAGGGACCGGGGCCAGGTCACCACGGTGACGGGCGAGCGCCAGGGGAGCCGCTCCAGCAGCTCCAGCCGCCAGCCAGAGAGAATCCAGAACACGCCGGTTCTGGGGACATCCTTCATGCCGTAGCCCCGGTCGTCGGAGGCGATGGCGGCGGCCTCCTGGAGGATGCGCAGCATCCCCCGGTGGCTGAGCAGCCGGTCGGGCCCCAGATCCGGGTACGCCACGTCGAATTGATAGGTCTGTGAGGACGTAAAAATCCCTCCTAGTTGAATGATTTGTTTTGTTTCGGTGCCTGTAGCGGGGAAGTGCCTATCTATTCGGCAGCCCCGGGTATGCAGGTAATGCCTATCTGCATGTTAGCTCCGGGGCTAACGCCGCCCCCGTGGGCCGCCTACGGCGGCCTTAGCGCTAAAAGCGCCGCCGGGCCTGTCGTTGGGCGAAGCCCAATGATGGCCCAAGGGAAGGGGTGGACCCTCCGTCGGGTGGGCGTTCGAGATGTTTCTTTGAAAAAAAGAACCAGCTCCCGTCGGAGCGCGTCCGAGATGGTTCTGCCCCTTCGTGGGCCGGCAGGCGAAGCCGGTGGATACCGCTCTATCGGTAGGAAGCGGGTCATTCGGCGGCTTCGCATGCTGATCTTTCTGCGCATTACGTGAAATCCCCCCGTAAAACAGCAGGGGCCCGGGGGCGCTTAGCCCCCGGCGTGTTTTTGGATACTTTTTGCACGAGCAAAAAGTATCCGGGGGGACCGGCTTTAGGCGGCCTTTGGCCGCCCCAGCCCTAAGCCGGCGGAGCCGGCCCACGGGGGCCGCGCAGGCCCCGGAGCTGCCGAATAGATAGGCACTCTCCGGGTGCGAAACCTCCCCGCCAAATAAAAACCTTCGGCAAATCCCCAAAAACCCGGTTGAACGGGAGCAGACGCCATGATATAATAAGGGGGCACATCTTATGAGGCAGCGCCGCGCGCTGAAGGCGGCCGCGCTACTTCCCCACGCAGAAGCGCTCAAAGATCCGGGCGGTCAGATCCTCCCGCAGCGTCCTGCCGGTGAGCTCCCCCAGGGCGCTGATGGCGCTCTCCCCGTCCGCCAGGACGGCGTCCGGCGTAAGGCCGCTCTCCAGGGCCTCCCGGGCCCCCCGCAGGGCCTGCGCGGCCCGCTCCACCGCCTCCGCCTGGCGGGCGTTGGTGAGGATCTGTCCCGGCGGGGCCTCGCCGGCGGGGAAGAGGGCGGCCACGGCCCCCTCCAGCTCCGCCAGGCCCTCCCCGGTAACCGAGGACACCGCCGCCGCCGCGTCCGGAGGGCGCTCCAGCGCCTCGTAGCCTGGGCGGGGAACGCTGCCCAGGTCCCTTTTGGACAGCACGTGGATCCAGCTCTTGCCGGTCCCCGCGGCCTGGCGCAGGAGCGCGCGGTCCTCCTCCGTCTCCGGCCGGGAGCCGTCCGAGACCACCAGCAGCAGCTCCGCGTCCTCCATGGCCCGCCGGGAGCGCTCCACCCCCAGCCGCTCCACCGGGTCCCCGGTGTCCCGGATGCCGGCGGTGTCGATGAGCCGCAGCAGCACGCCGCCCACCACCGCCTTCTCCTCCACTGTGTCCCGGGTGGTGCCGGGGATATCGGTGACAATGGCCCGGTCATAGCCCGCCAGGGCGTTGAGCAGGGAGCTCTTGCCCACGTTGGGCGGGCCCAGGATGGCGGTGGGCACCCCCTGCCGCAGGACCCGGCCCCGGCGGAAGGTGGCCAGCAGCTCCCCCAGGTCCCCCTCCGCGTCCGCAAGCTCCCGGGCCATGTCCTCCCGCCGGAGGTCCTCTATGTCCTCGTCCGGGTAGTCCACCACCGCGTAGAACTGGCTGGTGAGGTTCAGCAGGCGCTGGTAGACGCCCTCGATCCGCCGGCGCAGAGCGCCCCCCAGCTGCTCCGCCGCGTTCCGGGCCGCGCCGGCGGTCTCCGCCTCGATGAGATCGATCACCGCCTCCGCCTGGGTCAGATCCAGGTTCCCGCTGAGAAAAGCCCGCTTGGTGAATTCCCCCCGGCCCGCCTGCCGCGCCCCGGCGGCGAAGAGGGCTTGGAGCCCCTCCGCCAGCACCACCGGCGACCCGTGGCAGTGGAACTCCCCGCAGTCCTCCCCCGTGTAGCTGCGCTTCCCGGGGAAGCGCACCGCCAGCACCTGATCAATGGGGTCCCCCGCCCGGTCCAGCAGAACCCCCAGAACCATCTCCCGGGGGGGCAGCTCCGAAAAGCGTCTGCCGTTGGCCGCCCGAAATACCCTTTCGCAGACGGCAAAGCACCCCTCCCCGGAGACCCGCAGAATCCCAATGGCGGACAGGGCGCTGGCCGTGGAAATCGCGGCAATCACATCCATCGCGGGCCCCTCCTCCTTTCTGGATGGCATATATTTGGCATACATTCTTTTCTTTATAAAAAAGAAAAGAATCAAAAGAAAATTTTGGCGCAAAACTGCGTTTTGCTTATATTTTTTCATAAAGAGCAGGAATACCGGTCGCCCTTCTCCGTGGCGCCGGAGGCCCGGAAGCCCAGGGAGGTAAAAAGCCGCCGGGACCCCTCGTTAAAGCGGTAGATATCCTGGACCAGAAGCTCCCTCCAGCCCAGCTCCCGGGCCCGCTCCATGAGGGCCGACACCGCGGCGCGGCCCACCCCCCGGCCCCGGCAGGACCTTTCGCCGATGACAATCGCCAGATCGTCCCGGGAGAGGCACACGTCCCCGACAGGCCGCCAGGAGCCGCCCTCCAGGACCTCGATCCAATAGAGCTCCCCGTGGGCGTCCTGATAGGCGTACATCCGCTCCAGCCGCTCCGGCGTGTAGCGCTTCGCGTCCCCGTCCACCAGCAGCACGGTCCCGGCGTCCTGATACCAGGGCAGGGCGAAGCCGCAGACCCCGTCGTAGCGGCGCAGCCGCAGGGCCGGGGAGACCGGCAGGACCTCCGGCTGAGGAATCGTCTCAATGGGCATGGCTGTCTCCCCCTCTCTCCTCCGGATGGCTGGCAAAGGACGCGGCGCCGGGAGAACCGCTCGTCCATACGCCGCATGATTCATGTATTATAGCATACCCAGGGCTCTTTTGCACGTTCTTTTTTCTTAGAGCCTGAATTTACAACTTCAAACGGCAGTCTGGCGCCATCTCCGCGAAAGCGCCTGTCTCGCAGGACTTTTCAGAGATTATCCGGATTGTTCCCTGTTAAAACCAGGTATACTAGACGTATCGCCTGTATTTACTGATCGGAAATACTATCAACGGAGGCTGATCAAGAGCATGAAAATTGGACTTGTGGATGTGGGCGGGGGCCTGCGGGGGATCTACGCAGCGGGCGTTCTGGACAGCTGTCTGGACATGGGCGTGCGCTTTGACCTCGTCATAGGCGTCTCGGCGGGCAGCGCCAACGCCGCGTCCTTCCTGGCCGGCCAGCGGGGCCGGAACCACACCTTTTATACGCAGTACGCCTTCCGGCGGGAGTACATGGGGGCGAAAAACCTTCTGACCAACCGCTCGTATGTGAATCTGGACTACGTGTACGGAACCCTCAGCCGGTCCGACGGGGAGAACCCCCTGGATTTCCAGGCCCTGCTGGACAACCCGGCGGAGCTGCTGGTGGTGGCCACCAACGCCCTGACAGGGAGCGCCAAATACTTCGGAAAGGCGGACCTGAGGCAGGACGACTACGACATCTTCAAGGCCTCCAGCGCCATCCCCTTTGTATGCCCGCCCTATGAGATCGACTGGATGCCCTACTACGACGGCGCTCTGGCGGACCCGGTCCCCCTGGAGCGGGCCTTTCAGTGGGGGTGCGAACGGGTGGTGGTCCTGCTGACCAGGCCGGCGGACCAGCCCCGAGGGCCCGGGAAGGACGCCCTCTTCGCCGACTGCATCCAGCGGCGCTACCCCTTCGCGGCCAGGAAGCTGCGCACCCGGGTGGAGCGCTACAACGCGGGCGTGGCTCTGGCGAAGCGGTGCGCGGAGGAGGGGCGGGTCCTGGTGGTCGCCCCGGACGACACCTGCGGCGTGGACACCCTCACCCGGGACCGGGAGGCCATGGAGCGGCTCTATCAGAAGGGGCTGGCCGACGGCCGGGCCGTCTCCGCGTTCGCCGGCGGATAGAGTGAATTGCGTTGAAAAAATGCAAGTTAAGGCCGCCCATGCGGCCTCCAGCGGCGAACCGCCGCCGCTGGGTTCCAACGTATCCGTTTGATACGTTGAACCTTATTTGACTGTAGAGAGGCCTTACGCCCCTTGAAAATCCAGCGTCAAAATCTTAAACTTCTCTTAAAGGCATGCTTTGACTCTTGTCCCGGACAGCGGAATTTGATATACTGGCGGAAGAGCGCGGTATACCCTAGAATCTGCTTGAAAACCGACAACATACCCAACAGCGGGTCTTTTCCCGCCATGCATTGCCAATTTTCCTTGCAATACATCCAGTATATCTGCGTCAAATTGGCTTCGCCTGGCAAAAAATCCCTCGCCGCTGGGCATATCGCTGGTTTTAAAACAGACTCTAGGGAGAACATCGGGTTTACTCCGCTCATTAGAATATTCTCTGACCGGAAGGATGCGGTTTATAGATGAAGATCCTGATTACATCGGACTGGTACGCGCCAGTGATCAACGGCGTTGTTACCTCCGTGCTGCTGCTTCAGCGGGAGCTGGAGCGGCGGGGGCATGAGGTGCGGGTGGTGACGCTGTCCAACAGCCTGCACACCTATCGGGAGGGCGCCATATACTATATGGGTTCTGTCAGCGCGAATAAGATCTATCCCGGCGCGCGGCTGCGGATGAAGCGGGCCCGCAGCATGATGCGGGAGCTGGCCGCCTGGGGGCCGGACGTGATCCACTCCCAGTGTGAATTCAGCACGTTCCATGTGGCCTACGCCCTGTCCAACCGGCTGGGCGTGCCCATCATCCACACCTATCACACGGTCTACGAGGACTACACCCACTACTTCTCCCCCAGCCGGCGGGTGGGGCGCTTTATGGCCTCCGCCTTCTCCCGCTGGATCTGCGGCAGGACCGCCTGCATCGTGGCCCCCACCGCCAAGGTGGAGCGGCTGCTGCGGGACTACGGGGTCCGCTGCCGCATCGAGGTGATTCCCACGGGGGTGGACCTGGGGGCCTACCGCCAGGAGCCGGACCCGGGCCGGATGGAGGAACTGCGCCGCCGCTGGGGCATTCCGGCGGACCGCACCGTGCTGCTCTACCTGGGCCGCATGGCCAAGGAGAAGAATCTGGAGCAGCTCATCGACCAGATCGCCGCGGCGGACCGGCGGGACGCCGTTTTGCTGCTGGTGGGCGACGGACCGGACCGGGAGGCGGCTCTGGAGCGGGCCAGGGAGCGGGGCGTCAGCGCCATCTATACCGGCATGGTGCCCCACCAGGAGGCGCCGGACTACTACCGGCTGGGCGATCTGTTTGTGACAGCCTCCACCAGCGAGACCCAGGGCCTGACCTACTTCGAGGCCCTGGCGGCCGGACTGCCGGTGCTGTGCCGCCGGGACCCCTGCGTGGAGGGCGTGGTGGACAGCGGCGTCAACGGCTGGCAGTACGAGAGCGGGGAGGAGTTTGCCCGGTATCTCGCCGATTTCTGCGGCAGCGGGGAGACCCGGCAGCGGATGCAGCGGGCGGCCTGGGATTCCGCTGAGAAATTTTCCGCAGAGGCCTTCGGCGCGGCGGCGGAGGCGCTGTACCTGTCCTTTCAGGAGCAGGCCGCGCCCGCGGCCTCCGGAACCCGCTGGTGAAAACCGGCGGGTTCCTTTGGCGGTTCTGGCAGGCCGTGCAAAAATTACCGGGCGGAATCGACAGAAAAGACCTTTGCATTTCCCGTACTTTGTGCTATACTCGTGTCTGTTGACATAAAGGAAGGAGGCTGGACAGTATGGCTGTATCCCAGAACACCGCGTCGGAGCGCGAAGCCCCGAGGGCCGAGGACATTGACGATATGATTTTTGACGACTGCGGCGTTATTAGCAGTGACCGGTAGCCCTTTGGCGCGATCTGATTCTGTTGTCCACGCTGTAAGGCGTGGCTTTCTTTTTTGCCGCCATAGGGGCCTGTTTCAGCGCCCCTGGTTTGAATTCGCAGTCAAGAGGGGAGCTGGCCGATATTCACGGTCAGCTCCCCTCTTCCATAAATCTGGTTCTAAAAGGCCCGACGGTCCAGCTCCAGCCCGGCGGCCTCCGTCAGCTGGCGCAGGCCCTCGGAGGCGATGGTGACAACGCTCTCCACGTGGATGAAATCCGGGGCGCTCCGGTCAAAGAGCAGATTAGCCTGGGCGTGGAACTCCTCGTCGCCGTCCCAGAACCCCAGGCGCATGGGGATACAGGCAAAGGCCGGCAGCTGAAAGGTGTTGGCGGTGAGCCGCACCCCCCGCAGCCGCTCCACCGCCGCCGGCAGCAGCTCCCCGTGTCCGGAGAAGGCGGCGGCCAGGGCGTCCACAGCGCCCCTCTGAAAGGCGGGGGCGAAGGGGGAGGCGTGGCGCAGATCCCGGAAGGGAACCCACTCCCCCGTGAGGCGGGCTCCGGGGGCGCAGTAGTGAAACAGGGTGTAGACGTTCATCCGCACGCCGTAGGACACGGGCCGGTCATCCGTCAGGCAGCTGATGACGCCGCTGCACCGGTCCACGGCCAGCTGCCGCCCGAAGTGCCACAGGCGCAGCTGGTTCCCCACCGCCTCCAGCTCCGGCAGCTTCCGGCGCAGGGCCTCCTGGTCCATGGCCAGAAAAGTGAGCCGCCACTGCTCGCACTGCTTCTCATAGTTGGACAGCTTTTCCATGGTTTGCCTCCCATACTTTTTCTTGAAAGAAAACGTATCAAAAAGAATTTTTGTCGCAAAGCTGTCGCTTTGCTTGTCATTTTAACCAAACGGTTGCTGGTATTAATAGAGAAATTCGCTGCGCCAGTACTGCTGGAGGTACAGGAAGCGCTCATAGAGCTCCCACCGCTCCGGCGGGACCGCGTCCGTGAGGGCGCCGTCCACCACGTAGCGGCCCGTGGTGGTGACCACGGGGAACACCTGCCGCAGGTCCTCCATGGCCTGGAGGAAGGCCGGGCCCTGCCAGCCCAGCTGCTCAAAGACCAGGTTCATGAGATAGCAGGGGGAGATGGCGGGGCCCTCCCCAACGACGTCCCGGCCCAGGAGCTCCCTGGCCGCGTCGTTGGCCCAGATGAGGTAGCGGGTGGTGTAGTGGTTGTAGAAGCCGGACTCCGTGCCGGGGTCGATGTCCATTCCCATCTCCTGGTAAAAGACATTGCCGTCCCCCATCCAGGGCAGATGGTCCCCGAAGGTGACGAGAACCACGGGGTCCGGGTCCGCGCGGAGGCTCTCCACCAGTTTCATCAGCTCCGCGTCCCCATTGATGATGGCGGACATGTAGTTGTTCATGGCGTTTTTGCAGGCGTCGGTGTAATCCCCGGCCAGGTAGACGGTGCTGCCGCCGTAGCTGGAGGTACTGTAGGGGCCGTGGCTCTGGACGTTCACCGAGAAGGAGAAGTAGGGCTTGCCGGTGGAGCGGTTGGCGTCAAAGTCCCGGTAGATCTCCGGGTACAGGATGGAGTCCTCCGGCAGGTAGCTGTCGGTGAAGCGCTCATAGTCCCCCTCCAGGAAGCGGTAGCGCTCAAAGCCCAGGTAGCCGTTGATGTTCTGCCGGTTGTAGAACCACTGGTAGTAGGGGTGGCTGCCCTCCACGGTGTAGCCCTGCCGGCGCAGGTACCAGAGGTAGGAGTTGGCATTTCCGCGGAAATTTTTCAGCTGGAAGTTTCCGGTAAGGAAGCAGCGCTCCGTGTCCACGGTGCCGCCTGCGAAGATGTTGGTCACCAGGTCGCCGGTGTAGCTCTCCGCCTCCAGGGCGTGGTAGGCGTCGTAGCAGGATGCGTCCAGGCCCTCGATGCCGTACCGGGAGAAGTCCGCATAGGCCTCCCGCATGATGGCAATGATATGGACGCGCCGGTCCGCCGGGATGTCCGCGTCCTCATAGGCGGACAGGAGTTCCTCCCCCTTGGCCTTGGTGTAGCCCTCCGGCGGCGTCTCCACGAAGTCGGTGATACTGTGGAAGAAGGGGTAGAGGAAGCCGTGGGAGATATAGTTCTGGGTGGCGCTCCATTGGTTGAGGCGGTCGAAGTTGTTCACGCCGCTGTAGAGGGCCGTATCCAGGTACACCGGGGAGAGGGCCGCCGCCAGAGCGGCGACGGCCAGGGAGATGGGTAGGCGCAATTTCCAGGACCGGCTTTTCCCCGGGGCCAGGAAGAAGAGGAGCGCCCCCCCCAGCAGCAGGCAGAAGAAAGCCACCAGGATCTGGCCGTCCACAAACAGGCTGTAGTGCCCGCCGCCGGCCATGGCCTTGGCCTCCCGGAGGATGAGCATGTCCTCAAAGTAGAGGGGATCGTCCCGAAACTGGAGCTTGTAGTAGTTCCCCAGGCTGAAGCCGAAGGAGATGCCGCCTCCCCAGAGGAAAGCGGACCAGGCCCTGCCGGTAGCGCCGTAGAAGAGCAGGCACAGCAGAGCCACCGGGACCGTGTTGAGCACCAGGGTCTCCCAGTGGAGGAGGTAGCCCACCAGCACCTCCTTGGAGTAGGGGCCGATGGCCAGCACCAGCAGCGCCAGCCCCATGCACAGCCCCGCTAGAGCCAGCAGCGCCGGGCGGTAGGCCGCGTATACCACCCGCTTCCAGCGGGGCCACGCAGCCTCCGGCTCCCGGCGGAAAAGAAAGATCCGGTTCCAAAAAGCGTTCAAACAATCACCCTCGTTTTTAGGTATACATTTTTGGGGCATACATACGTTTTCTTGAAAGAAAACGTATCAAAAAGAACTTTGATCGAAAGGCTGACGCCTTTCTTCGGCGTGTCCGGCCCTTTAATTCCTGCATTATACAGGTTTTGCCGGTATATTACAAGGGGTATCTTTTTAGGATTTGTTTAGGATTGCTGGATTTCAGTTTTTTCAGGGGAGTGCCTATCCCCCCCAGCACCGGGGGTCCGCCCGGTGCTGCCG
The DNA here is from genome assembly GCA_949878425.1 of uncultured Oscillospiraceae bacterium. Lineage (GTDB taxonomy): Bacteria > Bacillota > Clostridia > Oscillospirales > Oscillospiraceae > Pelethomonas. The sequence goes on along the minus strand of CATLAL010000007.1, from coordinate 50,090 downwards.
GGCAGATAGGCATTTGCGGCGAAGAAACCACCGCCCCCTCCCTTGACTTTCCCTCCGGGGAGGGGTATAGTGGCTTCGGACAACATGGCAGCGCCCTCTGTACCAGGGGGCGGACGCGCAGAAGGGAGTATGAAACATGAGAATCGCGGTCACCTATGAAAATGGAAGTATCTTCCAGCACTTTGGACACACGGAGCAATTCAAGCTCTACGACGCGGCGGACGGCCAGGTCCGGGAAGCCCGGGTGGAGCCCACCAACGGCAGCGGCCACGGCGCCCTGGCCGGGTTCCTCTCCGGCCTGGGGGTGGACGTCCTCATCTGCGGCGGCATCGGGCCCGGGGCCCAGACCGCCCTGGCGGAGGCGGGCATCCAGGTCTGCGGCGGCGTCGCCGGAGACGCGGACGAGGCGGTGCGGGCCTTTCTGGCCGGGAGCCTCGCCTACCGGGAGGACGCCACCTGCGGCCACCACGACCATGACCACGGTCACGACTGCGGCCACCGCCAGGGCCAGTGCGGAGAGCACGGCTGCGGCGGGGAGGGCGGACACTGCGGCGGCTGAGGCCCCTACTCCGCCCGGCAGATGACGCCTCCTCCAGCCAAAACGTCGCCAACGTAGGCCACCAGGGACTGCCCGGGGGTGACGGCCCGCTGGGGCTGGTCAAAGACCGCCCGCACCAGGCCGTCCGCCTCCGGGTAGAGCCAGGCGGCTGCCTCGGTCTGGCTGTAGCGGGTCTTGGCCGTCACCGCCATGGGCCCCGGCGCCAGGGAGACCCAGTGGAAGTCCTCCGCCCAGACGGTGCGGCTGTAGAGGTCCTCCTCGTCCCCCAGCACCACCCGGTTGGCCGCCAGATCCTTGGATACCACGTAGAGGGGCCGGTCCGCGCTGACGCCCAGTCCCCGCCGCTGGCCGGTGGTGTAGCGCTCCAGCCCCAGGTGCCGGCCCAGCACGTTCCCGGCGGCGTCCACAAAGTCCCCGGGGGCGCTCTCCGTGCCGTCCCAGCGGCGGAGGAAGGCGGGGTAGTCCCCGTCCGGCACAAAGCAGATATCCTGGCTGTCCGGCTTGGCGGCGTTGAGCAGTTCCCGCTCCGCCGCCAGGGCCCGGACAGCCGCTTTTTCATAGCGCCCCACCGGCAGCAGCAGCCGGCTCAGCTGGCGCTGGGTCAGAGGGTAGAGCACATAGCTCTGGTCCTTCCGCCGGTCCAGCCCCCGCAGCAGCCGCCAGCGGTCCCCCGCCCGGTCCACCCGGGCGTAGTGGCCGGTGGCAATGTAGTCGATGTCCAGCTCGTCCGCCCGGCGCAGCAGCGCGTCGAACTTCACCCGCCTGTTGCACTGGACGCAGGGGTTCGGCGTGCGTCCCCGGCGGTAGTCCGCCGCAAAGGGGTCCATCACCTCCCGGCGGAAGAGGTCCGTAAAGTTGAATACGTAGAAATCGATCCCTAGCCTGTGGGCGGCGGCGCGGGCGTCCTCCACCTCCTCCAGGGAGCAGCAGCGGCCCGGCTCGTCGCCGTCGTAGAGCCGCAGGGTGCACCCCACGGCCTCGTAGCCCGCCTCCAGCAGCAGCGCGGCGGCGGCGGCGCTGTCCACGCCGCCGCTCATGCCGATCAGAACCCGTTTCTTTCCCATGATCTCTCCCCCGGCCCGCCGCCGTCAATCCAAAAATTTCTGGGCGAACGCCTGCCTGGGCAAAGCGTCCGAGAGCTCCACCAGAGTCCGGTTGTAGCCGCCGCCCAGCTCCACCACGTAGGCGTGCATCACCGCGCCGGCGGAGCGCCGGTTGGGCAGGGACACCGTAACCGTGGTCCCCTCCCCCTCCCGGGAGGTCAGCAGCAGGCTTCCGCCGTGCTCTCTGGCAATGCGCCGGCAGATAGGAAGCCCCAGGCCCAGGCCGTGGGGGGGCGGGTCCAGCCGCTGGGTAAACTGGTAGCGGTCAAATACCGTCTCCAGCCGCTCCGGCGGGATGCCGCAGCCCGTGTCGCTCAGAGACAGCACCACGTTTTGGGGATCTATGCGCACCTCCAGGCTCACAAGGCCGCCCCTGGGGGTGAATTTGAACGCGTTGGACAGCAGGTTCAGCAGCAGGCGCTCCAGACGGGCGCTGTCCATCTCAATCATGTGGCTCCGTTTACCGCACCGGAAGTCCACGCGCAGGCCCAAAAGCTCCCCCGGCTGCTCCGCCCGCTCTATCACCTCCCGGCACAGGCCCACGATATCGCCGTTGGAGAGGCGCGCCTCGCTGGGCGCGTCCAGGTCCACCGCGTCGGACAGGTTGTCGGCCAGGCGCAGGATGCGGTAGTAGCTCTGGCAGAGCAGGGCCGCGCTGCGGTCCGTCTCCGGGTCCGCGTCCCGCCGGTCCGGGGGGGCCAGCTTGTCCAGGGCCCGGTGGATGTTGCCCAGGGACGCCCTCAGCTGACCGGCGACCTGCTGCAAAACGCCCTCCAGCTCCCCGTCCCTCTTGTCCGTATTTTCTGACATGGCGGCACCTCCCATTCCGTAGTCTGCGCACTGGCATAAAAAAATGCTTGGTAATTTACGCCAGGGCTGTTTCACGGCATTTTTCCAATAATTGATGATTCATCATATCAAAATTTTGTCGAAATTACAAGAAATTTTTTTGACTGTGAAAAAATCTACAAAAAACACTTTTCATTTGGTAAAATCAGGTGTATAATACACCAAGAATGCCATTTAGCACATCATACTATCATTTTTGAGAGGAGTTTTTCTTATGAGCATCAAAGTTGGCATCAATGGGTTCGGCCGCATCGGCCGCATGGTCTTCCGCGCCAGCGTCAACCATCCGGAGATTGAGATCGTCGGCATTAACGATCTGTGCCCGGCTGACTATCTGGCGTATATGCTCAAGTACGACACCATGCACGGCCAGTTCGCCGGCACCGTGTCCGCCGAGGGCAGCAGCATCGTGGTCAACGGCAGGAGCATTCCCATTTTTGCCGAGCGCAACCCCGCCGACATCCCCTGGGGCAAGCTGGAGGCTGAGTATGTGGTGGAGTCCACCGGTCTGTTCCTGACCAAGGAGAAGGCCCAGGCTCATCTGGACGCCGGCGCCAAGAAGGTCGTCATGTCCGCCCCCTCTAAGGATGATACGCCCATGTTCGTGTGCGGCGTGAACCTGGATAAGTACACCACGGACATGAACTTCGTCTCCAACGCCTCCTGCACCACCAACTGCCTGGCCCCCATTGCCAAGGTCCTCAACGACAACTTTGGCATCACCGACGGCCTGATGACCACCGTCCACTCCACCACCGCCACCCAGAAGACCGTTGACGGCGTGTCCATGAAGGACTGGCGCGGCGGCCGCGCCGCCTCCGGCAACATCATCCCCAGCTCCACCGGCGCCGCCAAGGCCGTGGGCAAGGTGATCCCCGAGCTCAACGGCAAGCTGACCGGCATGTCCATGCGCGTTCCCACCCTGGACGTGTCCGTTGTGGACCTGACCGTGAACCTGGCCAAGCCCGCCAAGTATGACGAGATCTGCGCCGCCATGAAGAAGGCCTCCGAGGGTGAGCTCAAGGGCATTCTGGGCTACACCGACGAGGACGTGGTCTCCGCCGACTTCCTGGGCGACCCCCGCACCTCCATCTTCGACGCCAAGGCCGGCATCGCCCTGACGGATACCTTTGTCAAGGTCGTCAGCTGGTACGACAACGAGATCGGCTACTCCAACAAGGTGCTGGAGCTCATCAAGCACATGTACAGCGTGGACCACAAGTAATCCCCTGGATTTGTGCAAAATCTGCGGCTGTTCGGCTTGAAGCACCGCGCCGGCGGATGCGGACCGTGTCCGGCGGGAACGTAACGCCGTCCTAGCCGCCGCCCGGCGCACCCCACATTTTGCAGGAAAGTACGCTCCTTTTCGATTGGCGCAAGTCACGAAAAGGAGCGTATTTTGGTATAATGGACCGGGGAGAATCCCCGCAGAGAGGGAGAACGATGGGAGATTTTACACATTTTGACGCGCGGGGCCAGGCCCGCATGGTGGACATAGGGGAGAAGGCTCCCACCCGCCGTACGGCGCTGGCCGGGGCCCGGGTATTTGTGAGCCGGGCCACGCTCGCTCTGATCCGGGATGGCGGTATGAAAAAGGGCGACGTGCTCTCAGCCGCCCAGGTGGCCGGCATCATGGGGGCCAAGCGGACGCCGGACCTCATCCCAATGTGCCACCCCATCCAGATCGAGGGCGCAGAGCTGGCCCTCACGCTGGATGAGACGCGGTGCTGTGTGGAGATTCGGGCCCTCGTCCGCTGCGAGGGGCGTACCGGTGTGGAGATGGAGGCCCTGACCGCCGCGGCCACGGCGGCCCTCACGATCTACGACATGTGCAAGGCCGTACAGAGGGACATTGTGATCTCGGATATCCGGCTGCTGGAAAAGACTGGCGGCGTTCACGGAGCGTTTCGAAGGGAGGAGCGGGAATGAGCCATACGGCGGCAGTGCTGACCATCAGCGACAGGTGCTCCCGGGGCCAGCGGGCGGACGCCAGCGGTCCGGCCATCCGCAGAATTTTAGAGGAGAACGGCTGGGAGGTGGTCCACACCGGGATTCTCCCCGATGACAGGGAGCGGATTCAGGCCGCGCTCATCGACTGCGCGGACGAGCGGCAGGTCAATCTGGTCCTCACCACCGGGGGCACGGGCTTCTCCCCCCGGGACATAACCCCGGAGGCCACCCTGGCGGTGGTGGAGCGGGAGGCCCCGGGCATTCCGGAGGCCATGCGCGCGGAGAGCATGCGCCTCACCCCCAGGGGGTGTCTGTCCAGAAGCGCGGCGGGAATCCGGAGGCGGACGCTGATTGTCAATCTGCCAGGCAGCGAACGGGCTGCCCGGGAGAATCTCCTGGCGGTGCTGGAGGCCCTGGGCCACGGTGTTGAAATGCTCCTCTCCAGCGGCTCGGCGGACTGCGCCGAGCCGGCGGCGAAGGGGGAGGCGCCCTCCCTGGAGCGCTGGCTGCGGGAGGCCAAGGCAGCTCCGGACGCGGGGAAAATCGGCGTATACCTTGCCCACAACGGCGTCGTCCGCGGGACCGCCCGGGCCGCGGTCCGAAGTGGCGCGGAGGCTCCCCCGGTGAGGGGAATGCGCTTTCACTTCCACCGGGATAAGACGGAAGCCGCCATCGCCGAGACCCGGCGGATGGCGGGGATCCACTATGTGCGGGTCTGGCTGGCCGAGGGAGAGCTGGCGGTGGGCGACGACATAATGCTGGTTTTGGTCGGCGGCGACATCCGCCCGCGGACGGTCGGGGCTCTGGAATTTCTCGTGGAAAAGCTCAAGAGCGAGTGCGTCGCCGAGCAGGAGCTGTATGAATAAAAAAGCCGGCCATCCGGGGAGGATTCGGCGTCTCCGGAGCGCGGCTTTAGGGGAGGAGGAAGCGCGTGAAGGACACATTTGAACGGGAGATCACGTATCTGCGCATCTCGCTGACAGATCGATGTAATCTGCGGTGTGTCTACTGCATGCCGCCGGAGGGCGTGAAAAAGCGGACCCGGCTCCTCTCCCTGGAGGAGATATGGGAGATTGCCCGGGAGGCGGTAGGGCTGGGGATAAAGAAGATCCGCCTCACCGGCGGCGAGCCGCTGGTGAGGCGGGGGATGGTCTCCCTGTGCCGCGAGCTGCGGCGCCTCCCGGGGCTGGAGGAGCTGACTCTGACCACCAACGCTCTGCTGCTGCCGCGGATGGCGGCGGAGCTGAAGGGGGCGGGGGTGGACCGGGTGAACGTCAGCCTGGACACCCTGGACGCGGAGAAGTATGGCCGCATCACCCGAGGCGGCAGGCTGGAGGAGGCCCTGGCGGGCATCCGGGCGGCCAGGGAGGCGGGGCTGACGCCGCTGAAGCTCAACTGCGTGCTCATCGGCGGCTTCAACGACGGCGAGATCCCGGCCCTGGCCTCGCTGGCCCAGGAGGAGCCAGTAGAAGTGCGCTTTATTGAGCTCATGCCCATGGGCGAACCCCCAGGCTTTGGGCCAGAGGCCTATCTGTCCTGCCAGGCGGTGCTGGAGCGCCTGCCCGGGCTGGAGCGCCTGCCGGAGGACGGCGGTATAGCGGAGCGCTACCGGCAGCCGGGGGCGGCGGGTACGGTGGGGCTCATCCGGCCCCTGAGCCGGTGCTTCTGCGCCCAGTGCAACCGCATCCGCCTGACAGCGGACGGGCGTCTGAAGCCCTGCCTCCACTCCCGGGAGGAAATCCCGGTTCGGGGACTGCACGGAGAGGCCCTGCGCCAGCAGATCGAGCGGGCCATTCGGCACAAACCGGAGCGGCATGGAGCGCTCTCCGCGCAGCTTCGCTCCGAGGCCGGCAGAGCTATGCATCAGATCGGCGGTTAGAGCCGGTTTTTGTGCAGGCTCTGGAGGCAGAAAAATTATGCCCCCCGCTGCGCTACTTCTCTCTCAGAGGCAGGATATCCTGGCGGTAGACGGTGCGCAGGAAGAGGAGGCAGAGGAGGAGGGAGACCACCTCGGCGATGGGGAAGGCCCACCAGACCAGATCCAGGCGTCCGCTGAGGCTGAGGAGCCAGGCGACCGGCAGCAGCACCGCCAGCTGGCGGACCAGGGAGACGATCAGGCTGGGCATGCCGTGGCCCAGGGCCTGGAACATGGAGGAGCAGACGATGGCGGCCCCGGCCAGCAGGAAGCTGAAGCTGATGGTCCGCAGGGCCGGGACGCCGATTTTCAGCATCTCCCCGGAGGGCTTGAAGAACCCCAGGAGGAAGGCGGGGCACAGTTGGAACAGGACGAAGCCCACGGCCATAATGCCGGTGGCGTAGAGGGCGGCCAGCTTGACGGTGCCCAGCATCCGCTCCGGCTTTTTGGCCCCGAAGTTGTAGGCCAGGATGGGCACCATGCCGTTATTGAGGCCGAACACGGGCATGAAGATAAAGCTTTGCAGCTTGAAGTAGACGCCGAACACGGCGGCGGCGGTGGTGGTAAAGCCGATGAGGATCTGGTTCATGCCGAAGGTCATCACGGAGCCGATGGAGGCCATGAGAATAGACGGCAGGCCCACGGAGTAGATGCGGCGGACCACCGGCCAGTCGGGCCGGAAGCCCCGGAGCTTTACAGTGATCTCCGGGTTGTGCCGGATATTGAAATAGAGCCCAAGCCCGGCGCCCACCACCTGGCCCAGGACCGTGGCCCAGGCCGCCCCGGCCACGCCCATGTCCAGGACGAAGATGAAAATGGGGTCAAAGATAATGTTGATCACCGCACCCGTCATCTGGGTGATCATGGTGTAGATGGTCCGGCCCGTGGCCTGCAAAAGCCGCTCAAAGGTGATGGAGAGAAAGATGCCGAAGGAACAGACCGTGCAAATGCGGATATAGGCCGTGCCGCCCTCCACGATCTGGGCCACATCGGTCTGGACCTTGAAAAACACTCCGGAGAATACAGCCCCCAGCAGGGCAAAAACAGCCGCGCTGCATACGCCCAGAAATACGCCGTTGGCCGCGGCCTGGTTGGCCCGCCGGTAGTTCTTCTGGCCCAGGCTCCGGCTCAGCAGGGCGTTGATGCCCACGCCGGTGCCGGTGGCCACGGCGATCATCAGGTTCTGCACGGGGAAGGCCAGATTCACCGCGTTCAGGGCGTTCTCGCTGCTCATCGCGCCCCCGGTGATGCGGGAGACAAAGACGCTGTCCACAATGTTGTACAGGGCCTGCACCAGCATGGAGAGCATAATGGGCACCGATATGCTCAGCAGCAGCCGGTTGACCGGCAGCACGCCCATTTTGTTCTCCTGGGGCTGCATCTCTTTTTCCTTACTCATACGAGTCCTTTCCGGGGCCCGCGCCCCTCCTTGAATTGGAACCGCCGGACAGCGCTCCGGCGGCTTTTCACAAAAAAGCGCCGCTTGTCCCGCAAACGGCCTCATTATGGTATCATGTATATTTTTTTATGTCAACACAGGGAAGCGCCTGCTTTTTGCACAGATTTTCCTCCAAAAGGTTTCCCTTTTCTCTCTGTTTTTGCCCCCCTGGGCCACCGCAGACGCCTATCTGCTCGATAGTCCCGGGGCTCACGCCGCCCCGGACCCCGGCGCAGACGAAAGATGGTTCTGCCCCTTCAAAAAGCCGGCAGGCGGAGCCGGACGAACGCCGAGCTAGCAGAAGGACGCGTTTTTCTCAGGGGCTGAGAAACATAGGGCCTATCCCGGACTCCCGTAAAGCAAGGGGGTCCAGCCCGTAGGGCTGGCGGTTTTTCCGGCCGCTTTTTGGCGGCAAAAAGCGGCCCCGCGCCGGGGCGCGGAACCTCCCCGGGGCTAGCGTCCAGATAGGCACTCCCCGGAGGCAGCGGGGCTTGACAGGGAACCGGCAGCATGTTATTATGTGATACGATATAACGAGATACATAATAAGAGAGGGGGCGGCGGCGTGGCGGAACAGGGGCCCATGACGGAGGCCATGTACTACATCCTGCTCTCGCTGCTGCGGCCGGGCCACGGCTACGGCATGATGGGGCGGATCAAGGAGCTCTCCGGCGGGCGGCTGGAGATGGGGCCGGGGACCCTGTACGGCGTGCTCAGCCGCATGAGCCGGGAGGGGCTCATCGTCCTCACCGGGGAGGAGGGCCGGCGCAAGACCTACGCCATCACCCCGGCGGGGCGGGAGGCCCTGCTGGCGGAGTACGGCAGGCTCCGGCGTCTGGTGGCGGACGGGGCTATTCTGGAGGAGGCGGAGCGATGAACAGGACCTACCGGTTCCACCCCGGGGAATACGAGCTGGGGGAGAATGAGAAATTCTACGGGGACATGGAGGCCAGGGGCTGGCGTCTGGAGCGCAGAGGGGGCTGTCTCAGCCGCTTTGTCCGAACGGAGCCCGGCGGGGCCCGCTACCGGGTGGAGGTGTCCTCCCGCCGGTTTCTGGAGGACCCGGCGCTGGCGGAGGGGCAGCTGGCGGTGTTCGAGGACTGCGGCTGGGAGTACATTTGCAGCCAGGGCTTTCTGCACATCTTCCGGGCCGGACCCGGCAGCGGCGCGCCGGAGTTCTATAACGACCCGGCCGAGCAGGCCGGAACCCTGAAAAAGGTCCGCCGGGACCTGTTTTGGGGCGCGGCGGCCATGGTGCTGGTGCTGGCGCTGGCGGCGCTGTCCATCCTCCTGGGGGTTTGGAAGGCCCCCGGCCAGATCGGCGCGGAGCAGCTCAAGCGGTTCGTGCAGTTCCCCACGGCCTACGCCGCCTACGCCCTCTGGCTGGCGTGGACCCCCTGGCAGACGGCGTGGGGGCTGTGGAAGATCAACCGGACCTACGCCCGGCTGAAGCGGGGCCTTCCCCTGGACCACAGTCCAAAGGGGAACCGAATCCTCCGCAGGGCGCTGAACCGGGGACTGCTGGCGCTGGCGCTGCTGTGCCTGCTGCTGACGGCGGCGCAGCTCGCCGGCGTCCGGACCCGGGATCTGCCGGCGGAGCCGGAGGGGCCCTACCTGATGCTGGAGGACCTGGGCTGGACCTGGGAGCGGGGGAGCCTCTATGGCGGACGGGAGAGCGCTGTCACCTATACCCGATCCCTTCTCGCGGACTGCTGGGAGACCCTGGAGGTGCAGGAGGAGCGGGCCGGGGGCCGCCAGGTGTGGATGCGCCAGTCCGTCTACCGGCTGCGGTTCCCGGGCATGGCGGAGGCGCTGGCCCGGGCGCTGATGGAGGACGCGGTGTTCGCCCGGGGCGGGGAGGACTTCCGGGCGGTGGAGGCCCCGGGCCTGGACGCCGCCTGGACAGCCAGAGACATGGAGCTGGTGGCGGTGAGGGGGGACCTGGTGCTCCGCGTGGAGGCCCTGCTGGAGCCTTTGGACCGGTTCGACCCCCAGGAAATCTGCGCCGCTCTGGCGGAGCGGTGGGCGGCCTTTTAAGTTCCGCGGGCCCCGGCAAGGGCGGCAGTACGAGGACGGCTATCTGTGTCTGCTTGACTGTAGCACAGATGATTTTGGGAGGGAATTCATTCGCTGTCCGGCCTCAGCATCAAGGTTTTTGACCATTTGTAAAAACGTTTATGGAAGCAAAGCGAAGCTTTGCGAATAAAGCTTTTCTTTTGATGCGTTTCTTTGTTCACAAAGAAAAATATGTATGCCCTATGCCCTGTGCCCCGCGCTGTACGCGCAAGGACCGCCTCGGAGCTTTGGCTCCGGGGCGGTCCTTATGGTTACCAGCGGCTGTTCTCGCCGTCGGTGAGCACGCCGTCCGTGTCGTGGACCCGGGCGTTGTCCAACATCCGCTGAAAGCTGGTCATATTGGCCCCCCGGGCCGCGCCGCCGTCCAGCACGTCGTCCACAGCCCGCTCAACGCCGTCCACCGCGTCCCGGGCGGCGTTGCCCATGCTGCGGCCGACATTGTCCATGCTGCGGCCGGGGTTGGCGGCGCCCGCGCTGTTGTTGTCGCCGGTACCGGCGCCGCTGTTGCTGCCGGCGCCGCCGGTGAGGCCGCTGTTGCCGTTCATACCGCTGCCAGCGCCGGTGCCGGTGCTGCCGCCGCTGCCGGCGGGGCTGTTGTTGCCGTTGGTCCCCATACCGCCGCCATTGGTCATGCCGCTGCCCGCGCCGCCGGCGTTGCTATTGGCGCCGCTGTTGTTTTTGTCATCTCTGGTTCCGCAGGCGGCCAGCGTCAGCACCAGAGCCGCCGCGGCCGCAAAAATCGCTGCTTTTTTCATCAAAACATCCTCCTTCCTAAAATCGCGCAGTCCGCGCTGGTTCTAGTATTTGCGGAGGAGTGAATTTTACCGCTGGCGTTTTTTTGCAAAATATGCCGGAAATTGGGCGCCAGAGGGGGTGTCTACGCCTTGGCCGGCGTCAGGCCGATCATCTCCAGGATCTCCTCCTTGGACCTGCCGCCCACCTCCCGGCGGACCAGCTCGCCGTCCCGGAACACCATCAGCGTGGGAATGCTCATGACCCGGTACTGCCGGGCCAGATCCGGCTGGTCGTCCACATTGACCTTGCCAACCTTGACCTTGTCCTGCTCGCCGGCCACCTCGTCCACCGTGGGCGACAGGGCCATGCAGGGGGCGCACCAGCTGGCCCAGAAGTCCACCAGCACGGGGCGGTCGGACTTGAGGACCTCCTGATCAAAATTTTCCGCTGTAAGAGTAATATGAGCCATTTTTTATCTCCTTTCCCCCTGTGGGGATTTGATAGGGTGTAGTATTCCCAAAGTTATAATTTGAAAATACTACATTTGATGGAAGCCGTTTTGCTCGCCGCCGGAAACAGCGGCAGCCGCAAAACATGGCGGCTATTCCATCCGACCGTTCCGGCCGGATGAAATAGTATACCCCATTTTTCAAAAAACCTCAACAAATTTCCTCTCTTTTTAAAGCCGCACCTCTCCCGGCCGGCGGACATAGAATGGGAACAGACGAGGAGGTAACCGCCTATGCCTATTATTTATTTAAGTCCCTCCACACAGGAAAGCAATCTTTATGTCACCGGCACCGGCAGCGAGGAATACTGGATGAACCGCCTGGCGGACGCCATGATCCCCTACCTCAACAGCTGCGGCATCCGCTATACCCGCAACACGCCGGACATGACCGCCGCCAGCTCCATCCGCCAGGCCAACCAGGGCTGGTACGACTTCTATCTGGCCCTCCACTCCAACGCGGCGGGGGCCGGCAACTACGGAGGCGTCCGCGGCATCATCGCCTTCTACTACCCCACCAGCACCCAGGGCCAGCGGGCGGCCCAGATCTTTGTAAACAATCTCCGGGAGATCTACCCCCTGCCGGACAAGGTGACCACCCGGTCCACCACCACATTGGGGGAGGTGCGGGACTCCAAGTTTCCGGCTGTGCTGCTGGAGCTGGGCTACCACGACAACTATGAGGACGCCCGCTGGATTGAGACCCACCTGACGGAGATCGCCCAGAATCTGGTCTTGAGCCTGACGGATTTCTTCGGCATCCCCTTTATCTGGCCCACGAACCCCTGGGAGGGCACGGTTCGCGTCAGCGGCACGCTGAATCTGCGCAGCCGCCCGAACACAAGCGCCTCCGTGCTTACCAGCATCCCCGGAGGGGCCATGGTCCGGGTCTACGGCCAGTACGGGGACTGGTATGTGGTCCGCTACGGGGACTACGTGGGCTACGCCGCCGCCCAGTATATCAGCTGAGGCATCCGCTCCGCCGCCGGTCCGGCGGCGGAGCCTCCAGAGCCCGGACGCTCCGGCGCAGCACCAGGGGACAGCGGGGGTGCCGGTCCAGGAAGCGGGCGATGATCCGATCCAGGACCGCGGCGCAGGCCTCCCCCGAGACGGCGGGCAGCAGCAGCACGTACTGGGAGGCGCTGTACTTGCAGGCCACGTCGCCCCGGCGCAGCGTGTCCCGGATACAGAGCGCCAGCTTGTCCATATAGCTGTTGAGGAGCTTTCGGGGCGGCGGGGAGCCGTCCGCCCCGGCGGCCTCCAGCAGGGCCAGGCAGATTCCCCGCCGGTCCCGGCTCCGGGACCTGGCCGCCAGGCAGCAGACGGCCCGAAAGACTTCCAGCTCGCAGAGGAACGCGCCGCCGGGGCCCTCCTCCTCCAGGAGGAACCGGCTGATATCCGCCAGGTCCCCGCCGTCTCGGGGGAGCTCCCCAACCCGGGGCCGGCAGATCTCCCGGTAGAGCGCCGCCAGCTCCGGCGGCGGAGCCGCCCCCAGCTCCGTATAGAAGAGGCTGTACATCCTCCGGTAGCGCTCCAGAGCCTGCCCGGTTTGTCCGGTCCGCGCCAGGGCCCGGACCAAGCAGAAGTGGAAGCACTCCTGATAGGCGTCGATGCCGATGGCCCGGACGCAGAGCTCCGCGGCCTCCTCCCACCGCTCCCGGCCCGCCAGCAGCTCCAGCGCGCTCTGGACCAGGTGGACGTACATCGTGTGGTAGTAGGCGGCGGCGGGGGCCGCCCACCGCGCCCCGGCAGAGCCGGCCAGATAGTCCCCCCGATAGAGCGCCGCCGCGCTCCGGCAGGCCTCCAGCCTCTCCTCCGGCAGCAGCCAGGGCGAGCTCGCGCGCTGGCAGGAGCGCTCAAACTCCTCCGCGTCCAGCCAGAGGGGGAGGGCGGTGTTCCAGGCGTAGGAGCCCCGGGTCATCAGGATCCGGTCCCGGCTCTCCGGCAGGCCCAGCTCCTCCAGCAGCTCCCGGACCCGGTAGACCAGGGTTTTCAGGGCCCCGGCGGGGTTTGCCCCCCGGCTCTCCGGGTACAGCAGATCAAAGAGCTCCTGTAGAGGAATCTCCCGGTCACGAAACGTAACCAGATATTCCAAAAGTGTCCAGGCCTTGCCGCCCCGGCCGCCGGCGCTGTCCAGACGCCTCTCCCCATAGGTCAGGGTGCAGCCTCCCAGCAGGCTGATTTGGAGAACGGATGCGGATTCCATAAAAGCGTCACATCCCTTCCGGCGGCGGACAGAGTCCGCCGCCCGCGTTTCTTGGAGGATTCTGTACAATATAGTATGACACACCTTTCAAGAAAAAGCAACAGGCCCGCCGCTGCCCAGCGGCGGTTTTTCTTGATAAGCGGCGCGCCCTCCGCCGGAAAAGCCGTTGACAAAGCCTGGAGAAGGTGGTATACTGATTCCATCACAGGTGGAATTGCGCGGCGCTTTTGGTCACATATGTGTGACTTGCGCCGGCGGACAAGGAGGTCCCCCATGTTGAAAATGAGGAGAGCGGGCCGTTTTGGATGCGCCGTCTTGGTTCTCGCGCTGCTGGCGGGACTTCTGGGCGGCTGCGGCGGGCCGGGCGCGGTGGTGGAGCTGCCGGAGGAGCGCGCGCCCCTGGCCAGCGAGCCGGGCGCGGTGCTCGCCAGCACAGCCTCCGGCAGCAGGACCCAGCAGAACAGCTCCGCGGTCATCGACTACTCCAACGCCAAGGACGGCTATGTCATGGCCGCCTGGCTGGCCGGCGGCTCCCCCAAACTGAAAGTTCTGATCAAGGGCCCCAGCGGCGTCCAGTACCAGTACAACCTCCGCACAGACGGGCAGTATGAGACCTTTCCCCTCTCCGACGGAGACGGCAGCTACAGCGTGGGCGTCTATAAGAACGTCTCCGGCCGGGACTACGCCACCGTCCTCACGGCCTCCCTCTCCGTGGAGCTGACGGACGAGTTCGCCCCCTTTATCCGGCCCAACCAGTACGTAAACTACAGCGAGGACTCCGAGGCCGTAAAGACGGCGGCCAGGGAGATCGAGAAGGCCGGCGCGGAGGACAACCTGGACAAGGTCCAGGCGATCTATGACTTTGTTGTCACCAGCCTCACCTACGACACCGACAAGGCCCAGAGCGTCAAAAGCGGCTACCTGCCGGATGTGGACGCGGTGCTCAGCGAGAAAAAGGGCATCTGCTTTGACTACGCGGCCCTCATGGCGGCCATGCTCCGCAGCCAGGGGGTTCCGGTAAAGCTGGTGGTGGGCTACACAGGAGAGCTCTACCACGCCTGGCTGAACGTGTGGAGCGAGGAGGAGGGCTGGGTCAACAACGCCATCTTCTTCGACGGCAAGGAGTGGAAGCTGATGGACCCCACCTTCGCCTCCTCCAACCACCAGAGCGCGCAGATCATGCAGTACATCGGGGACGGGAGCAATTATACGGCCAAGTATCTCTACTGATTGAGTTTGGAGGAATTGAATATGAAACGACTGCGCGTCAGCGCCCAGTATCTGCCGGTGTTCTGCCGGGAGCTCTACCAGCTGGTCCGCTCCGGCATCCCCGTGGGGGAGGGGCTTGCCATGCTGCGGGAGGACGAGACGGACCGGGAGACCCGGACCTGGCTGGATGCGCTGTGCCGGTCTATGGAGGAGGGAATGCCCCTGGCTTCCGCGCTGCGGGAGACAGAGGCGTTTCCCGCGTATATGACCGACATGGTGGCCCTGGCGGAGGAGACCGGGCGGCTGGAGGACGTGCTGCTGGCCCTCCAGCGCCACTACGACCGCCAGCTGCGGATGAAGGCGGAGATCCGGGGGGCGGTGGCGGTGCCGGCGGCCCTTTTCGCGGTGATGGCGGCGGTGGTGGTGCTGCTCATCACCCAGGTGCTGCCGGTGTTTGACCGGGTGTTCCGCCAGCTGGGCGTACAGATGGGGGCCGTGGCCAGGGGGATGATGAACGCCGGGTCCCTGCTGGCCCGGGCGGGCGCGGGCATCGCGGCGGCGGCCCTGGTCCTGGCGGCGGCCGGTCTGGCGGCGGCCCTGATTCCCGCGTTGCGGGAGCGCTTCGCGGCCCGGTTTCGCCGGTCCTTCGGCGGACGGGGCGTCCTGGGCCAGATGGCGGTGTCCCGGTTCGCCTCCGCCATGGCCATGGCGGTGTCCAGCGGCCTGAGCATGGACGAGTCCGTGGAGCTGGCCGCGAAGCTCTGCGGCGGGGCCAGGGAGATCGACGAAAAGACCGCCCGCTGCCGGGAGGCCATCGCCTCCGGGGAGAGCCCGGCGGACGCCCTGGCCGGCAGCGGCCTCTTCGCGGGCCGGGAGTGCCGGCTGCTGAAGCTGGCGGAGCGGACTGGGTCCCTGCCGGAGACCCTGGAGGACCTGGCGGCGCGGCAGGAGGAGGCGGGCCTGCGGCGGATTGACCGCATAGTGGGCGCCATCGAGCCGGCCATCGTGGTGGTGACAAGCGCTCTGGCGGGCGTGATCCTGCTGAGCGTCATGCTGCCGCTGATGGGCCTGCTGTCCGCGGCGGGGTGAGGCCATGAGAGGGAGACGGTACAAGCGCCGGGGAGCGTGGGTCCCCGCCGTCCTGGGACTGGCCCTCTTCGCCGCCGTGGCGGCGTGGACAGTTCTGGGCGTGGGGGAGGCGGCGAAAACCTCGGACCGGGAGGGGCTGCGCATGGCGGAGCGTGCCGTGCGGGAGGCGGCGGTGAGCTGCTACGCCCTGGAGGGGGCCTACCCCGCCACCTACGAGGATCTGAAGGCGCGCAGCGGCATCGCCGTTGACGAGGAAAAATACGCCGTATTTTATGAGATTTTTGCCTCCAACATCATGCCGGAGATAACGGTGGTGGAAAGGCGGGTGCTGCCATGAGACGGCAATCCGGAGCCGGGGCCATGGCGGCCCTGACGCTGACAATGGTCTTTGGCGCCGCGCTCCTCATGAGCCTGGCCGCCGGGGCGGTGGTCTACCGCCGGGTGGCGGACCGGGTGGAGCGCAGCGCCGGAGAGCGGGTGGGCCTGGCCTATCTCACAGCCAAGCTCCACAGCGGCGACGAGGCCGGCATGGCCCGCGCCGGAAAGCTGGAGGGCCTGGACGCGGTCTATCTGCTCCAGGAGGTGGACGGCCTCACCTATGAGACCATTCTCTATGTCCACGACGGCTGGCTGAAGGAGCTCTTCTGCGAGGAGGGCTGGGAGCTGGGGCCGGAGAGCGGGCAGGCCATCACCCAGGCCCGGGCCCTGGAGGTCTCCCAGCCGGAGCCGGGCCTGCTGCGCCTGGCCTACACCGGAGCGGACGGCCTGGAGCGGACGGCGGACGTCTATTTGAGAAGCGGGGGATGACTGTGGAGGAGCGTGTCCGGCCCACGAGGTCCGGCCTGTTTGCAATTGAACTGGTGATCGCGGTGGGCGTCTTTACGCTCTGCGCGGCCATCTGCATGGGGCTTTTCGTCCGGGCGGAGACGGTCAGCCGCCGCAGCGCGGATCTGAACCGGGCCGTCTCCGAGGCCCGGAGCGCCGCCGAGTGCTTTAAGGCCGCAGGCGGCGGCCTGGAGCGGACGGCGGATCTGGCCGGCGGCGCGGTGGAGGACGGCCGCGTGCGGGTGCTCTACGACCAGAGCTGGCAGAGGATCGGCGATTGCGCCGCGGGCGCTGAGACGGTGTTCCTCCTGGAGATCGCCCCCCTCCCGGCGGAGGGCTGCGCGGAGCTCCGGGTGCTGGGACCGCTGGAGGCGTCCAGCCTTCTGACAGAGGACGCCGCCGGAGCGGAGGTCCTCCTCGCCTGGCGGGTGGCCGCGCTGGAGGCGATCCCATGAGGCGGGGCGGCGTATCCGGGGCGGTGAGCCTGGTGATGATCTTCTGCGTGCTGTGTCTGGCGGTGTTCTCCGCCCTGGCCCTGGCCACGGCGGACCGGGAGGCCCGCCTGGCGGAGCTGACCGCCCAGCGGGCGGCGGACTACTACGAGGCGGACCGGCGGGCGGTGGAGATCGTGGAGGAACTGCTGGCGGGAGAGACGCCGGCGGAGGTCCGCCTTACCCCCTCCCCGGAGGGGACCGAGGCGTCCTTCTCCCTCCCGGCAGGGGGGGAGCTGGTGCTGGAGGTCCGGGTCCTTCTGACGGAGGAGGGCTATGCCATCCAGCGCTGGGCCACCGCCTACGCCGGCGGCTGGGAGGCCGACGACACCATCACGATTTGGGACGGATTTTAAAAGGAGGGCGGATGCCGTGGAGAGCGTTGAGGGATATCTGAGGCAGGCGGCGGAGGAGAGCGCCTCCGACCTGTTTTTAATCGCCGGCAGGGAGGTCTCCGCCAAGCGGGGCGGACGCATCGCGCCCATCGCCGGGGAGCGGCTGATGCCGGAGCAGACGGAGGCCCTGGTCCGGGAGCTCTTCCAGCTGGCCGGACGGCCCATTGACCGCTACCTGGAGAAGGGGGACGACGACTTCTCCCTCTCCCTGACGGGGCTGGCCCGCTTCCGGGTCAACGCCTACCGCCAGCGCGGCTCCATGGCGGCGGTGATCCGGCTGGTGAGCTTCGGCATCCCGGACTGGCGGGCCATTGCAATCCCCGACGAGGTGATGAAGGTGGCGGAGATGACCAGGGGCCTGGTGCTGGTGACCGGACCCGCCGGCGGCGGCAAGTCCACCACCCTGGCCTGCGTGGTGGACGCGGTGAACCGCACGCGCAACGCCCATATTATCACCATCGAGGACCCCATTGAGTACCTCCACCGGAACCAGGAGAGCGTGGTGAGCCAGCGGGAGCTGGCCACGGACACCGACAGCTACGTCACCGCCCTGCGGGCCAGCCTGCGTCAGGCCCCGGATGTGATCCTTTTGGGGGAGATGCGGGACCTGGACACCATCCAGACCGCCATGACCGCCGCCGAGACCGGGCACCTGGTGATCTCCACCCTCCACACCGTGGGGGCCGTGAACACCATTGACCGGATCATCGACGTGTTCCCCTCCAACCAGCAGCAGCAGATCCGGGTCCAGCTGGCCCAGGTGCTCAAAACCGTGGTGAGCCAGCAGCTGCTGGTCACTGTCGACGGCGGCCTGGCCCCGGCCTTTGAGATCATGCACTTAAACAACGCCGTGCGCAGCATGGTGCGGGATAGCCGCATCCACCAGATCGACTCTGTCATCCAGACCTCCTCAGCGGAGGGCATGATCGCTATGGACGAGTCCATTCTGCGGCTCTACAAGGCGGGTCGTGTCACGGCGGAGACCGCCCGGCGGGCCGCCATGAACCCGGACCAGCTGGAGAAAAAGCTGGGGCGGTAAAAAGTTCCGATCTGACAGGAATTGTAAAATTGTACAAGCCAGCGCATTGACACGGCGGGGAAAATGGTATAGTATGTAGATGGGCAGTTGCTCTTATGTCGGAGAAGGGGGTACCCCCTTCTCCGACCTCCCATTATGGGAGGTCGGAACACCCCTGCGCACCCTCCGGCGGAGGGAACGCTGTCCTCTGCCATGCTGTGAGGAGAGGAGGTTGACTCGCGGGAGCTGGAGCCCGGACGGCGGTCCGTCCGGAGGAGCCCCGCCCTTCGGGGCGGGAGAGAGATGGTCTGCGCAAATCTTTTTAAGCGATGGCCATTTTTGGCAAACCGCCGGAAACGGCGGGACGCAAAGCTATGGGGTCTACAGCAGGCACAGGCAAAGAGGGGAAATGGCATACATACTTTTTCTTGAAAGAAAAAGTATCAAAAAGAACTTTATAGGGGGTTTCCTGTAGAGCTCCGCCTCCTCCCCGCCGCGCCCGCCATGACAGCCCGGCCGCTAATTTTGGCAAACCACCGGAAACGGTGGGACGCAAAGCCATGGGGTCTAAGGTCGCAGCCTCCAGTATACGCGCCCAAAAGGGGCCCCCGCGAAAACCCAGCCGTAAGGCGGTTTTCGTGGGGAGAGGAGGAGCAAGGAAGTGAACGAAGTTTTCGCCGCCAGGCGGAAACGGAGGGGAACGGACTTTGCGACGACGACAGCCCAGCCGCAAAATTAGCAAACCGCCAGAAATGACGGGACGCAAAGCTATGGGGTCTAAGGTTGCATCCTCTCGCATGTGCGCCCAAAGGGGCCCCCGCGAAAACCCAGCCGCAAGGCGGTTTTCGTGGGGAGGAGGAGACGCAAGGGAGTGAACGAAGGTTTCGCCGCCAGGCGGAAACGGAGGGGAACGGACTTTGCGGCGACGATGACAGCCCGGCCGCCGGATACTTTGCATCCGATTCTATGCAAAGAGAGGAATGTGCGAATGAAGAATAGAACTAGCTTTTTCAAGCGCGGACTATCCCTGCTGGTTTGCCTCGTGATGTGCCTGAGCATGCTGCCCGGCGCGGCGCACGCGCAGGAAACCGAGTTAAAATGCGGCATATGTCAAGAGGTGTTTACAGTACAGGGGAATGGGGAGCAAGGAACCGTAATATGTTCAATTTGCGGCGCGAAGAGGGATAACCGTGGAAACTGGACTCCCGGCGGCGTTCCGGATAATGGCAAGTGTATCTACTGCCGCACCCCTCTGCATTTCGTTGCAGCCAGAGAAACCGCCACCTGTACGCTGCCCGCAGTAAAGGCTCACTGGACCTGCGTAAGCGGTGCGCATAACTATTTCAATTATACTGGAAACAAGCCCGGAGCAATTATGACTGGCAGCACGGTTACCGCTCCCGCTCTCGGCCATGAAATGACCTGCCACCCGGCTGTGGACGCCACCTGCTCTGTGGAAGGGACTGTGGAGTATTGGTCCTGCAGCCGCTGCGGAGACAATTTCCGTGACGGCGGGGCCTATACGACTAGCGTCATTTCCCAGGTCTCGACCAGCATCAACCCCAACGCCCACAGCTGGGGCAGCTGGGCGGACAACGGCGACGGCACCCACACGCGCACCTGCGCGCTCGACAACGGACACACGGAGAGCAACCACCACAATTACGTGGACAACATGTGTACGGAGTGCCCGGCTGTACAGGTGTTCCGCTATCAGGTTTTCTTTAACAGCAATGGCGGAAGTCAGGTTACACCGCAGACGGTGACCGGCGGCCAAAAGGCCACGGAGCCCGCCGCTCCCACCAGGGAGGGCTACGACTTCGCCGGCTGGCAGCTCAACGGCGCGGCGTACAACTTCAACGCCCCGGTCACCAGCGACATTACCCTGGTCGCCCAGTGGACGCCGGAGCAGTACACCGTGACCTTCGACAGCCAGGGCGGCAGCGAGGTTCTGGCGCAGACCGTGGACCGCGGCGGCTTCATCGCCAGACCCGCCGCTCCCACCAGGGAGGGCTACACCTTCGCTGGCTGGTATAAGGGTACGAGCGCGACAACGTATGACTTCACCACCCCAGTTACTGGCAACATCACCCTGTACGCCAAGTGGAAGCAGGTGCAGACGTACACCGTGACCTTTATGGACGGCGGAGAGACAGTTGCTACAGTGTCGGTTAAGCCCGGCTTTGGAGTCAATTGTCCCACCCGTACCAAGGAGGGCTATACCTTCCTTGGCTGGTACCAGGGAACCGTGGAGTACAAGCCCGGCACCCCGCTCACCGGCAACATAACCCTGTACGCCAACTGGCAGATCAAACAGTACAACGTGACGTGGATGAACGGCGACCAGATTGTCGCCACCGCTACGGCGTCCTACGGGGATCCCATCCCCGGGTTCACCGGCACAGCTCCGACCAAGAGTGTTGATCCGGCGGACAAGGGCACTGTCTGCTCCTACACCCTCAGCTGGGAGACCTCCAGCACGGCCGCGACCGTGACGGAGGACATTATCTATCAGGCCGTGTTCACCTCGGCGAGCCACCATTTTGCCACCGGCTGGAGCAGCCTTGGCTCGACCCACGGTCACAAGTGCCTGAACGGCTGCGGGGAGAAGAGCGACGTTGCTCCCCACACCTACCAGTGGGAGCTGACCAAGGAGCCCACCGCGGAGGAGCTGGGCGAGGCCACCGGCACCTGCACCGTGTGCGGACATGAGGTGACGGCGGCTGTCCCCTATGTGGACAGCGGCGATCCGGCGATCTGGACCAAGGTCGAGGAGAAAACCGTGCCCGCGACCTGTGTGACACCCGGTTCCGAGACCTACACCTCCATCTACGGCGAGGTGGTAGTGACCATCCCGGCCCTGGACCACGACTTTGCCGAGGCGTGGACTGCGGACGGCGAGAACCACTGGCACGTCTGTACCCGCTGTGACGCGGTGGACGGTACCGCCGCCCACGTCTGGGACGGCGGCGTAGTGACCACGCCGTCCACCACCGTGGCCCCTGGCGTGCGCACCTACACCTGCACGGAGTGCGGCCGGACCCGGACCGCGGCGATTCCCCAGCTGCCCACCACCACGCCGACGAACCCCACAGGCCCCGTCACCCCCGGTAACGGCGGCAACGGGCCCATCGGCGGCGGCACTACCCCCATCGACGATGAGGATGTGCCTCTGGGCGGCGGCGACACGGTCCCCATTGACGAGGACGAGGTGCCCCTGGACGACGGCAGCGACATTGTCAGCATTGACGAGGACGACGTACCCCTGGCCTCCGGCCTGAACCTGGGCGACCGGATCGCCTACCTCAACGGCTACGGCGACGGCACCGTGCGGCCCGCCAACTTTATCACCCGCGCCGAGGTGGCCACCGTGTTCTTCCGCCTGATGACCGACGCCAACCGGGCCGCCAACTGGGCGGACAGCAACGCCTTTACGGACGTGCGGACCGACCTGTGGTACAACGAGGCCATCTCCACCGCCGCCAAGGCCGGCATCCTGCTGGGCTACACGGACGGCAGCTTCAAGCCTGACAACAACATCACCCGCGCCGAGTTCGCGGCCATCGCGGTTCGCTTCCTCAGCGTGGAGGTGGAGTCCGTCACGTTCAGCGACACCGTCGGACACTGGGCGGAAAAGGAGATTGGCATTGTGGCCGGCGCCGGCTGGATGCTGGGCTACGAGGACGGCTCCTTCCGGCCCAATGAGACCATCTCCCGCGCGGAGGCGGCCATTGTGATCAACCGGATGCTGGGCCGCGACATCGCCGACCGGGCCGCCGACACCAGGACCTGGAGCGACAACCCGGAGACCGCCTGGTACTACGAGGATATCCAGGAGGCCACCAACGGCAAGCTGCGCTGAGGCGCAGTTCTCCCCCTAGCGTGGCAGAAAACCGGCCGGCCCTTACGGGCCGGCCGGTTTGACGTTAGTCTGCTCATCCTTTTTCTTGAAAGAAAAAGGATGAAAAAGAACTTTAATGCGCGCCTAATCTCACTGCTATTCCTAGATTTTTGCCAGGTGACGGAAGTAAGCTTTTAATCAAAGAATCGCAGCGAATACACACATGCAAAACGAAGTTTTGCGCCAAAATTTTCTTTTGATTCTTTTCTTTTTTATTAAGAAAAGAATGTATGCCGCATGTCTTGCCGCAAATCTCAGAGGTACTTGCGCATGGTGTCGGTAGCGGAGCTGGGGTCGGCGCTGACGGTGACGGTGGCCTTCAGATTCAGGGGGGAGGTGAAGGCGTCCAGCCAGCTGAGGAACTCGCCGATCTGGTGCTCGTCGCGGCTGTGGGCCACCTTGCAGAGGTCGTCAATAAAGATGTGGGAGATATCGTAATTGCCGGCATAGAGCCCGGACACGAAGCCGCGCAGGGCCTCGAAGCTGCCGATGGAGAACTCGGAAGCGTCGATCAGGCGGGTCTGATGCCGCAGGTTAAAGCTCATGTTGCGCTTGGCCTCGATACAGACCATGCAGCCCATCTCCGTTTCGGCGGCGCTTTCCATCAGCTCCAGGAGCTGCTTGGTTTTCCCCTCGCCCGAACCGCTCATGATCAATCTAACCATATGAAACCACTCCTTTTCACAATTTGGGAGAATATAGAGATGAAGATAGCATAACACAGACAGGTCCGAAACACAACGGGAAAAATAACTTTTCATAAAAAATTTAAAGTTTCCCCCGCGTCTGCCAGGGGGCCGCGCAGCCGTCATAAAGGGGACAGACTCCCCATATATATAGTAGCGGATATTTGGATATGGGAGGTTTTTTCATGCCCTATGAGGATATGAGCGTTATGCAGCACCGCCTGGAGCTGGAGGGCCGGGAGCGGCTGCTGGTCACCGGCGTGGAGGAGGTGGAGCGCTTTGACGAGGAGGAGATCGTCATGGCCACCACCGTCGGCACGCTGGTCGTAGGCGGGACGGGCCTGCATATTGGCAAGCTGAATCTGGACGGCGGGGAGCTCCACGTGGATGGGGCCATCCACACGCTGCTCTACGAGGACAAGGCCCCTGGCGGAGGCCAGGGCGGATTCCTGCGGCGGCTGTTCGGATGAGCCGCCATGGGGAACTATATCTCTGAGCAGCTGGCCATGTTCCTGCGCTCCGTGGCCCTGGGGGCGACGCTGGGACTGATCTACGACCTACTGCGCTCCCTCAGAAAGCTGGGCGGGAGGCTGTGGGGCGCTCTCTTAGACGGGGCCTATTGCCTTGTCGCCGCCGCCAGCCTCTTCTTCTTCGTCATGGCCGGGGACGGGGAGCTGCGCATCTTCATCCTGACCGGGGCCCTGGGGGGCGCGGTGCTGTTCTTCTGCCTGCTCAGCCAGAGCCTGCGGCCCCTGTGGGATTTCTGGCTGCAAATTCTCCTCACGCCAATGCGGCTGCTGGAGCGGCTGGAAAAAAAGGGGGAGAGATTCGCGAAAAAACTCTTTTCTTTTCCCAGGAAATGGGTTACAATGAAAAAAGCAAGAGTGCGCGGCCGGCATCCGCCTGCGCTGCGGGAGGGGGAAAAGGGGATGAAGAAACAAGCAAAGCGCCCGGAGCGTCAGAAAAACGACCGGAAGCGGCCCGGCGGGAAGCTCACCGCCTTTATTCTGATCGTTCTGCTGATTGGAATCGGCGTACAGCTCTGCCACCAGTACCGCCAGCTCCAGAGCGCCCGGCAGGAGGAGGCCGGCTATGCCGCCGCCCTGGCGGAGCTGCAGGAGGAGAACCAGCGGCTCAGGGACGATATCGAAAATCGGGACAACATGGAGCTCATCGAGGATATCGCCCGGGACGAACTGGGCATGGCCGGTCCCGGGGAAAAGGTGTTTATTTTCAGCCGGTAGCCGCGATGGAACAAAACCCGGCAAAAGCTCCTAAAAACTGACAAAAGCTCCTCTTTACAAAGTGGGACAGGTGCTGTACAATATGTTATGGAAGCTTTCCAATATCCCACCCGCTTGGGCCGCTGCCGGAGGCAGCGGCTCCTTTTTGCCTTTTTAGAAAAATTGGGGGCCCGTTGACAGATTGGGCCCTCCCGCGTTGTTATAGGGGTGAAAGGAGGGAGCGCCTATGGAGGAGGAGCGGGCGGAGTACCTGGTGGCGCAGTACGCGGACCTGCTGCTGCGGATCGGCTATACCTGGCTGGGGGACGCGGACGACGCCCAGGACGTGTGCCAGAACGTGCTCATCAAGCTGCTGGAGCAGCCCCGGGACTTCCCGGACCGGGGCCAGGAGCGGGCGTGGGCCGTGCGCCTGGCCATCAACGAGTGCAAGAACTGGCGCAGAAGCGCCTGGCTGCGCCACCGGGCTCCGCTGGACCAGGGCCTGGCACTGGCGGCGGAGCCGCCGGAGGAGGGGGGCCTGCTGGAGCAGGTCCAGGCCCTGCCGGAGAAGTACCGGCAGGTGATCTTCCTGCGCTACTACGAGGGGTACGAGGTCCGGGAGATCGCGGCGCTGCTGGGCCGGAGCCCCGCCCTTGTCAGCACGTGGCTGAAGCGGGCAAAGGAAAAACTGAAACTTCAATTGGGAGGTACGGAGTATGCGTGACGGATTTGAAGCGTACCGGGAGGAGCTGGACGCCCTCCGGTTTACGGAGCGGGGCAGGGCGGACCTGAAGCGGGCCCTGGCCCGGCGGGGGAAGATGGAGCGCGGGGCGGGACGCCGCGCCCTCACTCTGCGGCGTGCGGCGGCGGTGGCGGCGGCGGTGTGCCTGATCTCAGCGCTGGGACTGGCGGCGGTGGCGGGGTTTGTGGGTGAGCCCTCCCTGCGGGATGTGCTCGGCGGCGACAGCGCCGGCTACGACCAGTCCAGCGGCTTTATCGGACGCTCGGTGGAGTGCGACGGCTGGACCGTCTCCATCACCGACTGCGTGGGAGACGAGAGCTTCTGCTACATCGGCGTGGAGGTGGAGGCCCCGGAGGGGACTGTGCTGGACGGGGACTACTACCTCATGGACGCCGAATTTGACAGCGATATGCTCCACAAGGGCAACGGCGGCGGCCGGGACTCGCTGCTCCGGCCCCTGCCGGACGACGACCCCGCCGACAACAGGGTGCGCATG
The DNA here is from genome assembly GCA_949878425.1 of uncultured Oscillospiraceae bacterium. Lineage (GTDB taxonomy): Bacteria > Bacillota > Clostridia > Oscillospirales > Oscillospiraceae > Pelethomonas. The sequence continues at coordinate 24,676 of CATLAL010000007.1, read as the reverse complement.
GTCTACGAGTGGAGCGAGCTGGGGGCGGGGCTCAGCGGCGCGCGGGTGCGGCTGCGGCTTACGAACTTCTATGAGCAGCTGGACTACAACTGGGAGGAACACGACTGGAACAAGGAGTACCTCAGCCGTGGCCAGTGGGACTTCGGCTGGATGACGGCGGACTTCGCCGACAATGTCCGGCACATCCCCCTGGCGGAGGATATCCCCATCGAGGGCGGGGACGGTCTGCTGCTGGTGGACGAGGTGGTAATCTCCCCCCTGGGCGTCAGCTTCAGCTTTGCCAACAAGCCCTGGAGCGTGGATTGGTGCGATGCGTGGTTTTACCCCATGCTGGAGGAGACGGTGGCCGTTCTGGATGCGGACGGCAATCCCCTCCCGATCTACTGCTCCCGGAGCGGCCAGGATATAGACGCGGGAAAGCCCTACCGGGACTACGGGGAGGCGGCGATCTATGCGGGCTGGACCTGCTACTACCGCTTCGGCGAGCAACAGACAGGCTGCCCCTCCAGGGAGAGCTTCATGGTGGTGGACCTGGAGCGCATCGCCGCCCTCACCGTGGGCGGGACGACCATTCCCCTGCAATGACAGCTGCTGTACGCGGCCCCCGGCTTTTAAGGGCGTTGCCATAAGAAAACATGGAAAACCCCAGTAAAATCAATGTTTTTTAAGGGCAGTGGAAAGCGGGGCGGCGCATACAAGTGAACAACAGCGCAGAAAACGGGCGATGTCGGCAAGACACCGCCCGTTTCTGCGCCCCGGCCAACGCCGCAGATTATGGAGAGTCTGCGTTCTGTATAAGGGCTTGGGATTATCCCAACAAGCGAAAAGGGACACGGCTCGGCAGGGGCCGGATTTGGCCGTTTTTCGGGAGTGTGGCCACACTCCCTATGAAGTCTACAGCCGAGCCGCTTTCACGGCTCCTGCGGCGCGGCCGCGAGAACAAAAGCCGGATGCCGTGTCTGCGGCATCCGGCTTTTCACTGCGTCAAAGAGAAGCTTACTCGGCCTCAGCCAGGACCTTCGCCTCGGCAATGGCCTTCTCCTGGGCGGCGGCGGGGCACTCCTCATAGCGGGCAAAGTGGAGGGTGAAGGTGCCCCGGGACTGGGTCATGGAGCGCAGGTCGATGGCATAGGTCATCATCTCCGCCATGGGGACCTCGGCCTCCACCACCTGGTCGCCGTCGCCGGTGGGGTTCATACCCATGATGCGGCCCCGGCGCTTGTTCAGGTCGCCCAGGATATCGCCCATGTAGCTGTCGGGAATAGTGACCTTCAGCTCGCCGATGGGCTCCAGGAGCACGGGGCTGGCCTCGGGCAGAGCGGCCTTGTAGGCCAGCTGGGCGGCGGTTTTGAAGGCGATTTCAGAGGAGTCCACCGGGTGGTAGGAGCCGTCCACCAGGGTGGCCTTCAAAAACACCATGGGGTAGCCCGCCAGCACGCCATGGGCGCAGGCCTCCCGCAGGCCCTTCTCCACGGCGGGGAAGAAGTTCTTGGGCACGCTGCCGCCAAACACCTCCTCGGCGAAGATCATATCCTCCTGCTCTTCCTGGGGCTCAAAGACAATCCACACGTCGCCGAACTGGCCGCTGCCGCCGGTCTGCTTCTTGTGGCGGCCCTGCTTGCGCACCTGCTTGCGGATCTTCTCCCGGTAGGCGACTCTGGGGGTGTCCAGCTCCGCGTCCACGCCAAAGCGGCTCTTGAGCTTGCTGACCAGCACGTCGATCTGGATGTCGCCGGCGCCGGAGACCACCACCTGGTGGGTCTCGGCGTTGTTGACCACGCTGAAGGTGGGATCCTCCTCGTTGAGGCGGATGAGGCCGGAGCCCACCTTCTCGTCCTGGCCCCGGGTCTTGGGGGCAATGGCCCGGGAGTAGCAGGGCTCCGCAAAGGCCACTGGGGCCAGCTTCACGATCTTCTTGGGGTCGCAGAGGGTATCGCCGGTCTTGAGGCGGTCCATCTTGGCGATGGCGCCGATGTCGCCGCAGGCGATCTCCTTGACCTCCTCGTTCTTCTTGCCCTTGATGGTGTACAGCCGGCCCAGCTTCTCGCTCTTGCCGGTGGTGGGGTTGTAGAGGGACATGTCCCCGGTGATCTTGCCGGAGACCACCTTGACCAGGGAGTACTTGCCGTACTGGTCGGAGATGGTCTTAAAGACGATGGCGGCGGTGGGGCCGTTGGGGTCCCGCTTGATCTCCAGGGGGTTCTCGCCGGACTCGTCGGTAGCGGCCTCCGCGGGCATCTCCTGGGGACCGGGGACCAGGTCGACGATGGTGCTCAGCAGCATCTCCGTGCCCAGGCCCGTAAAGGCGGAGCCGCACACCACGGGGGCCAGGGTGCCCTCCCGCATGCCCACCTTCAGGCCGGTCATGATTTCGTCCTTGGTGAAGGGCTCGCCGGAGAAGAACTTCTCCATGTTCTCCTCCGTGGTCTCGGCCACGGCCTCCATCAGCTCGTTGTAGAGCTTGTCGAGCACGTCCGTCTTGTTCTCGGGAATGGGGATCTCCACCCGCTTGCCCTTCTTGCCGTCCGGCATCTGGTAGGCCTTGCGGTTGATGACGTCGATGATGCCGATGGTGCGCTTGCTGCCGTCCCAGATGGGGGCCACCACGGGGGCGATGGACTTGGAGAGCTTTTCCCGCAGGGTCTCCATGGTGGCGTCAAAGTTGGCGTTCTCCTCGTCCTCCTTGGAGATGTAGACAATGCAGGGCTTCTTCTGCTCCTTGAGGTACTTCCAGCAGCGCTCCGCGCCCACGCTCAGGCCGTCCTTGGAGGCGCACACCAGCACGCCCACCTCGGCGGCCCGGACGCCGGACTGCATCTCGCCGGCAAAGTCGAAGTTGCCGGGGGTGTCCAGTACGTTGATCTTCACCCCGTTGTAGAGGACGGGGGTCATGGCCAGGGAGATGGAAATCTGGCGCTTAATCTCCTCCGGATCATAGTCGCAAACCGTGTTGCCGTCCACAGTCTTGCCCAGACGGTCGGTAACGCCGGTGATATACAGCATGCTCTCCACCAGGGAGGTCTTTCCACTGCCTCCGTGTCCCAGCAGGCAGATGTTGCGAATGTCCATAAAAAGTATGTCTCCTTCCGTTTATCTTGGGAACCTCTCAAGCAGGAAATTGCCTAACGAATCAATTATATAACCTTTTTCCTTTTAGCACAACTGGAATTTTCTATCCCACCGGATTTTAGACAGATTGGCCAAAAAAATCGGTTGATTTTTGATGAATCCGGCAAAGGAACGCTACAACCGGTACTCCAGCTGCACGTCGCAGGGCTCCCGCCGCGCCAGGGGCCAGCAGATCTCCTCCGCCTCCACACAGCCCAGGGCCCGGTATGCGGCGATGGTCTCCCGGGCGGAGTGGGCGGAGATGTAGAGGCGCTTTGCCCCCAGGGCCCGGGCCTCCCGGCAGGCCATATGGAAGAGCGCTTTCCCGATCCCCCGGCCCCGGAAGGGCGCGGAGACATGGAGCTCCGCCAGGTCTATGTACTGTCCCCGGCTCCCAAAGCGCTCCCGGTCCAGAAGGGCGAGGCCTACGACCTGCCCGGCGTGCCACGCGCCGAAGGCCGGTTTCCCGGACCGCAGGGCCTCCAGCACCGCCGGCGCGTCCGGCGCGCAGGCGTCTATGTAGGCAATGGGCAGCAGGGTCCACTGCCCGTCCCGCTTCCGCCAGCACTCCGTAACCTCCTGGCGGCTGACAAAGCCGTCCAGAGAGGAGGGGCCAAAATTCCCGGGGTGAATTGGTCCGTATTGAATCTCCTCCACAGCGCCGCCCCCTACAGCCTGTCTGCCGTCCACACCAGCAGCAGCGCCGGCGCGGCCCAGAGCAGCAGGTAGGTCAGCAGCAGCAGCGGCGTGAGCACGTCGTAGCTCCCCGTGAAGGTGAGGTAGAACCCCAGCAGCACCCCGGACACGCTGCCCGCGATGGCCAGCAGGTTTCCCGTCCGGACGGTCTGGCACAGCCGGCGGCTGCCGGCGGCCAGGGCGGCCAGGGGCGGCAGTCCCTCCCGGTACAAAAGGCCGTTGGGGCCCTCCGCCTCCCGCTCCGGGTCAGAGAGGCTCAGCCGCTCGCTGAGCTCCGGGACAGCCGCGCCGAAGTCGCTGCCAAAGAGCTCCCTCAGGAGCTTGGGGGTGACCGAGCCGTCCCGGACCGCCAGGGTCAGTTGAAAGCCGCTGCGCCGCAGGGACCGCAGGGCGCAGTCCACCGTGTCCGCGGCGGTATATTTCAGGGAAAACACCGCGGTCAGCTCCCCGTCCACCGCCAGGCACACCGACCGGGCGGAGAGCTTGCCGGGCAGGCGCACCGCCTTGTGGCGCAGAAACACCGGGGGCCCCACCAGGACCGTCTCCCCGTGGATTATGCCGCTGAGCCCGCCCTCGTCGTGGATGTGGAAGTGCTCCAGGCCCTGATAGCCGATCCGGTCCCGCTGGCAGAGATCCTCGAAGAGCCTCCCCAGCAGTCCGCCCTGCTGCACCAGCAGGGTGGCGGCGTAGGAGACGGCCCGGTTTCGCTCCTCGCCGTAGAGCTTCAGCCCGCCCAGGGACACGGAGCCCGGCGGGAAGAGGTCCGCGTCCGTCACCACCACCCGGCGGGAGGAGGAGAGCGCCATCGCGCCGTACTGCCCCGCCAGGACGGCGCCGCCCCTGGCCAGCCGGGAGGCCAGCCTGCCGTAGGGCACGCAGAAGGACATGGGAAAGACAAGGGACGACGCGGCGCACAAAATGGCGGACCAGCACCAGAAGAGGTCCTGCCCCCGCTCCTGTCCCACGGAGGAGAGGGCCGCGAACACCAGGGACGCCGCCGCCAGCACCGGCAGCAGCAGGCGCTGCCACTGGGCGGAGGTGTCCTCCATCACGGTCCGGGTGCAAAAGCCCTCCCGGCCGCCCGCGCCCCTGGCCACGCCGCCGCCGCAGAGGTCCGCGATCCAGTTGGGCTCCCCCATGGCGGCGGTGCGGAAGGTCTCCGCCATCCCCCGGTGCCACTGCTTGAGCCCCCACAGGGCGAATACAGTCACAGCCGCCGCCACGCCCCCCAGGGGGGCCGCGTCAGAGCGCTCCGGCAGCAGCAGCATGGTCATCTCGTCCAGAAGCGTCACCAGCGTGCACAGCAGGGCCGTGGCATAGATGGTCCAGGCCCCCTCCCGCAGGCCGCCCAGGGCGGCCCGGTACACGGGCCAGCACAAAATGCTCACCACCGTCTGGGCCAGCAGGACGCAGAGGGCGGCGTTGTCCAGGCTCTCGCCGAAAAAGGGCACCTGGACGCCGCACTGGACCAGCACCCAGGGCGTCCACAGCAGCGCCAGGGCCGGCAGGGCCAGCCGGAAGCTCTTGCGGCACTGGCGCAGCCGCCGCTTGTGCAGGCCCGCCAGCTCGCTGGGCAGAGGCTCGTTTTTTATGTCCGGCAGGGGGCTGCCCTTGGGCTTGACGGGCCGCTCCCTCCTGCGCAGCTTCTCCAGCCGCTGGCGCAGCCGCTCCCGCCGCTCCTCCTGGTCCACCTTCACCGCGTCCACCGTGCTGGCCACGATGTCCTCCATGGAGGGGGCCTCCTCCCCGGAGACAGGCGCCTCCTCCGGCTGGGGGGGCTGCTCCTCCCCCTGGGGGGGCTCCTCCGGTTCCTGAACGGACTCCTCGGGCAGAAGCTCCTCCCAGAAGGCGTCGTCCTCCGCCAGCGCCTCCGGGTCCTCCCCGCGCTCGGGCTCCGCAAGGGGCTCCTCCGGGGAGGCCTCCGGTTCAGCGGCCTCCTGGGGCTCCGGCGGGGGGCTCTCAGGGTCCTCCGGCGGGGGAGGGGGCTCCTCCGAAGCCTGGGCGGACTCCTGTCGGGCCGGTGTTTTTCCGGCTTCCCCGCCAAATTCCGCCAGAATATCCTCCAGAGCGAAGGTGCCCTCCGCCGGAGGGCCCAGATCCAGCAGGCGCTGGGTGTCCATCAGCGGGTCGAACTGGGGCTCTTCGATTGGATTATGTTCCTGTTTGTCTGTCATAGCATTCTCTTTTCTCCGGCTCGCCGGGGCGGATGGGACGGTCAGCGGCGCTGGCGCAGGGCCTCGTAGAGCAGGACGGCCGCCGCCGCCGACGCGTTTAGGGAGCCGATGCGCCCCCGCATGGGGATGCCCGTCAGAAAGTCGCAGCTCTCCCGGACCAGACGGCCCATGCCCGTGCCCTCGCTGCCGATGACGATGGCCGCGCTCCCCCGCAGGTCCGCCTCATAGAGGGGGGCTCCGGCGGCGTCCGCGCCGAAAATCCAGACGCCCTGTTTCTTCAGCTCCTGGAGGGCCGCCGGCAGGTTGGGGACCCGGGCCACGGGCAGATAGCTGACCGCGCCGGCGCTGGTTTTGGCGGTGACGGCGGTGAGCCCGGCGCTGCGGCGCTTGGGGATCACCACGCCGTGGGCCCCGGCGCACTCGGCGGTGCGGATGATGGCCCCCAGATTGTGGGGATCGCTGATCTCATCGCAGACCACCAGCAGGGGCGGCTCCCCCCGCTCCCGGGCCAGGGCCAGGATGTCCTCCAGGGAGGCGTAGGCCTGGGCCGCCGCCACGGCGATAACGCCCTGGTGGCTGTGGGTGGCGCTCATGGCGTCCAGCTTCCGCCGGTCCGCCTCTACCACCGCGAGGCCGGCCTCCCGGGCCTGGGCGGCGATGCGGGCCAGGGAGCGGTCCGTGTCCCCCCTGGCGATGTACAGCTTGTCAATGGGCGTACCGGCGCGCAGGGCCTCCCGCACGGCGTTGCGCCCCTCAATGAAGTCCTTCTCCGCCTGTTCACACATATGGATCGTCCTCTTTTATCATAAATTTGGCCTCAGCGGGGTCCACCGGCAGGTCCTCCGTCTTCATCGATTCGATGGAGATGCGCCGGATGGAGCCCATGTAGTCCAGGAGGAAGGCGATCTTCGCCTCCTCCCCCTGGACCTCCGCCGTTACCCGGCCGTCCGGGAGGTTTTGGACCCAGCCGGTCAGCTCCAGCCGGTCGGCAATGAGGCACATCTCAATGCGAAAGCCCACCCCCTGGACCCTGCCGGAGAACCAAACGCGCCGGCGCGCCTTTGGGGAGGGGCGAAACTCCGGCATCCTCAGGCGCTCTGTCTGGCGGGCGACATACTGGTCCCGCAGATTTTTCAAACGGTCGATCAGGCTCAAAGCGGCGCGCCTCCCCTCCGGCGGGCGGGAAATTCCGGGCCCGGCTCCGCCGGCGGAAGAAATGGCCCGCGCCCGCATATCCTATTGTCAGCAATGAGACGGCGGCGTCCGCCGGCCAGACCTGCCGACTGTACAATAACAAATGCAGTATACCACAAAACCATAGGGATGCGGAAGGGGTATTCACAGAAATTTCACAGAAAATCCATAGGGAGTCCTTGTGAGGAGCCGCGTTTTGTGGTAGTATGCATGGTAGTCAACTCTGGGCTGGGAGGTTCAGCCCCCTTTCAATATAGAAGGAGAATACCATGGACGACAATCAAAATAACGCCAATAACAACAAAAACAGGAAGAATTTTAACGGACTGGTGATTTTGCTGGCCTGGGCGGTGGGGCTGACGGTGCTCTTCAACTTCCTCTCCGCCTACAGCCAGCAGGCCAGCACCGCCGCCACCACCCACGAGATCGACTACAGCGAGTTTCTGGATCTGGTGAAGGAGGGCAAGGTGGAGAAGGTGATCTTCACCGAGGGACGGCTGGAGATCACGCCCATTGAGGGCTACGTCTACACCGGCGAGGACGGGGGGACCTACGACAAGAACTTCACCCTCTTCACCATGCAGCTGGGCAGCTATGACCTGGAGCTGGTGCCTCTGCTCATCGAACACGGGGTGAAGTTCCGCAACCCCTATGTGGCGCAGATGAGCCCGGTGCTGGAGTTCATGCTGGCCTATATCCTGCCCACGGTGCTGCTGCTGGGGGCGTTCATGCTGTTTATGAGCATGATGGCCAAGCGGGGCGGCGGTCTGGGCGGCATTGGCAGCGTGGGCAAATCCAACGCCAAGGTCTATATGGAGAAGTCCACCGGCGTCACCTTCAGCGACGTGGCGGGCCAGGACGAGGCCAAGGAGTCCCTGGTGGAGATCATCGACTTTCTCCACAACCCGGGCAAGTACACCGCCATTGGCGCGAAGCTGCCCAAGGGGGCGCTGCTGGTGGGCTCCCCGGGCACCGGCAAGACCCTGCTGGCCAAGGCCGTGGCCGGGGAGGCGGGGGTCCCCTTCTTCTCCATCTCCGGCTCCGGCTTTGTGGAGATGTTCGTGGGCGTGGGCGCCAGCCGGGTGCGGGACCTCTTCCAGGAGGCGGCCAAGGTGGCCCCCTGCATCATCTTCATCGACGAGATCGACGCCATCGGCAAGACCCGGGACTCCCGCTTCGGCGGCGGCAACGACGAGCGGGAGCAGACCCTCAACCAGCTTCTGGCGGAGATGGACGGCTTTGACCCCTCCAAGGGCATCATCGTCCTGGCGGCCACCAACCGGCCGGAGGTGCTGGACAAGGCCCTGCTGCGCCCGGGCCGCTTTGACCGGCGCATCACCGTGGACCGGCCCAACCTGGCCGGACGCCTGGCCACCCTCCAGGTCCACACCCGGAAGATCCGCCTGGCGGAGGACGTGGACCTGAACAAGATCGCCCAGGCCACGGCGGGGTGCGTGGGCGCGGACCTGGCCAACACCGTCAACGAGGCGGCCCTCCGGGCGGTGCGCCACGGCCGCCGGGCGGTGAACCAGGAGGACCTGCTCAGCGCATTCGAGGTGGTGATCGCCGGCGCGGAGAAGAAGGGCACCGTCATCACCGAGCAGGAGAAGCGGATCATCGCCTACCACGAGGTGGGCCACGCCCTGGCCGCCGCCAAGCAGAAGGACGCCCAGCCCGTCACCAAGATCACCATCGTCCCCCACACCCAGGGGGCCCTGGGCTATACCCTCCACCTGCCGGAGGAGGAGAAGTTCCTCATGAGCAAGACGGACATCCTCACGGAGATCCGCACCCTGCTGGCGGGGCGGTGCGCGGAGGAGCTGGTGTTCAACACCCAGACCTCCGGCGCGGCCAACGACATCGAGCGGGCTACGGCCCTGGCCCGGAACCTGGTGGCCCGCTTCGGCATGAGCGACAAGTTCGGCATGATGGCCCTGGGGACCGTGGACAGCCAGTACCTGGAGGGCGGCTACAGCATGAACTGCGCCCAGGAGACCTTTGCCGCCGCGGACCGGGAGGTGGTGGACCTGCTCCAGCGCTGCCACGAGGAGGCCATGGAGCTGCTGCGGCAGAACCGGGAGATGCTGGACAAGGTGGCCTCCTACCTCTTTGAGAAGGAGACCATTACCGGCGCGCAGATGATGGCCATTCTGGAGGGCCGGGATCCGGACCGGGAGGAGTACTTCGGCGTGCCCGCCGCCCGGGACGGCGCCATTGAGCCCCCGGCCCGCCATGTCAGCGTGGTCAGCGAGCCCATCCCCATGCCCGGCCTGACGGAGGGGGAGACCGGCGGCGGGGAGGACCCGGAGCGCCCGGAGCAGCCGGAGGAGTGATATAGCAACCGCGGCTGAGGACGAGTAAAGGTTGGGCTCCGCCCAAACCCGCTGGGACCTTGCCCCAGACCCCACCGCCCGTTAGGGCGGCCCTAAACCTTACCGGCTTTTACTCTGGTGACTATCTGCTTATGAAAAAAAGGCGGCGCGTGGATGGTTGTCCATGCGCCGCCCTTTTGCGCCGCGGAGCCGCTCCGCTGGAAAGGGGATTGCTATGATTATCTGGATCAACGGGGCCTTTGGCGCCGGAAAGACGCAGACCGCCTATGAGCTCCGCCGCCGGATAAAACATGCCTATGTCTACGACCCTGAAAACGCCGGGTACTTCATCCGGGAAAATGTCCCTCCGGCAATCCGGGAGGGGGACTTTCAGAACTATCCCATGTGGCGGACCTTCAACCGGGAAATGCTGGACTACATCGCCTCCCGTTTTTCCGGCGTGATCCTGGTGCCCATGACCGTGACAGACAGGGCGTACTGGGACGAGATGGCCGGCGCGCTGGCGGAGAAACACGGTGTGCGGCACTTCATCCTCTGCGCACGGCGGGAGACGCTCCTGCGGCGGCTGGCCTCCCGGCTGGAGGGCCGCCGCTCCTGGGCCGCGGGGCAGATTGACCGGTGTATTGCCGCGTTTGAGAGGGACATACAAGGAGAAAAGCTTTACACCGATACCATGAGCATCCGCGAGACCGCGGAGCAAATCGCCGCCCTGGCGGGGGTGGCGCTCACGGAGGACCGGCGCAGCGGCCCCCGGAGAGTATTTGACCGGGTCCTCACCCAGCTCCGGCACATCCGGTAGCCAGGACCTGTTCACATAGTCGGCAGTTTACAGGGCCGCAGGATGTTTGTCCTGCGGCCCTGCCTCTGGGAAACAAAAGCGAATCACAGCTTCGGGCAAGAAATTTTTCTTTGAAAAGGCTTGCGCGGCAGTGGACGCCCTAATCCCGCCCCTTATCCCAGAAGTCCGGGATCTCCCGCCACCGGCGGCGGAAGGAGTGGGCCGCCAGCTTGGGGCGGCGGTCCCGGGTGAGGAGGCCCTTCTTGTTGCCGTCTACCCGCATAGGGCCCTGGATGGTGGCGAAGTCCGCGAAGTTCCACACGTGCTCCCCGATGAAAAAGGGCCTCCGGTCGAACACCTCGTTGATCCGGCGGTAGTACTCCGCCTGGAACTCCTCGCTGAACATCTCGGCGTTGACGTTGTGGATGCCGGGGTAGGTGTCCGTTCCGTACTCGGTAACCATTACCGGCTTTCCCAGGCTCTGCCAGAAGTCCAGCTCCGTATTCCAGGCGTCGCAGGCCGCGTCCAGGTCGCCGCTGAGGTTGTACCAGCCGTAGTAGCGGTTGAAGCAGCACACGTCCATGGTCCGGGTGATGAGGTCCTTGGTGTAGTCGTTCTGGCAGGCCACCAGGGTCACCGGGCGGTTCTGGGGGTCCAGGGCGTGGGCCAGGTCGTAGAGGGGCCGGAAGTAGTCGTAGGCCGACTGGGGGAAGTGCTCGGTGTCCGGCTCGTTGGCCAGGGACCACATCACCACGCAGGGGTGGTTCTTGTCCCGGTCGATCATATCCCGGATCACTTCCTCGTGGTGCTCCCGGATACGCATAAGGGCGTAGGGGTCCCGGTCCGGCCCCGCGCCGATGCCCACGGCGGGGGTCTCGTCAATTACCACAATGCCCTCCCGGTCGCAGAGGTCGTACATCTCCTCCGCGTAGGGGTAGTGGCTGGTGCGGAAGGAGTTGGCCCCCATCCAGCGGATCAGGGACACGTCCTTTACGTTCAGACACTCGTCCATGCCCCGGCCCCGGAAGAAGCTGTCCTCGTGCTTGCCAAAGCCCTTGAAGTAGAAGGGCTTACCGTTGATGAGAAATTTTGTCCCCTCCACCTGGACCGTGCGCACGCCGAAGGGCTGCTCGTAGACGTCCTGGCCAAAGGTGACCCGGGCCCGGTAGAGGTAGGCATTGCCGGGCTCCCACAGCCGCGCGTGGGGGATGACGATCTGGCCGCTGGGCCCCTCCGCCTGGGCCGCCGTAGCGCCGGTCTCGTCCAGGACCGTCACCCGCACCGTCCCCTCGCCTGCGGTCTTGACGCTGTAGCGGACCAGGGCGTCCGTACCGGCAAGGTCCGTGACGAGGGTGATGTCCTCGATGTAGTCCCGGGGGGTGGTGTACAGCCGCACGGGGCGGGTGATGCCCGCGTAGTTGAAGAAGTCGAAGTTGGGCCGGTTCTGGGGACGGCACCGGGTCTTGGCCAGCTCGATGGAGGGGATGCCCGGGTTGTCGGAGCCGAAAAAGGCGATGGTCCCCTCGTTGCCAACAGGCAGCGTGGCGTAATTGACCCGGTTGTCCACCGCCACGGTCAGAAGGTTCTCCCCGGGCCGCAGAGCCCCGGTGACATCAAACTCAAAGGGCAGAAAGCCCCCCTTGTGGCCGCCCAGCTTCTCCCCGTTGAGCCACACCTCGGCCGCGTGGGTGACAGCGGCGAACCGGAGCACCGCCCGGTCCTCCCCCAGATGGCGGGGCGGCGTGAAGGTGCGCTGGTAGACCGCCCAGCCGTAGTGGCCCCGGAGGTTCACGTCGTCCTTCTGGTCGTTGTAGGAGGCCGGCACCGCCATGGTCATGGCCTCCTCCAGCGGCTTTTGGGCCCAGGCCTCGGGATACCCCTCCGCCTGCGCCGTCCGGAAGGACCATACCCCTCCCAGATCCGCCAGCAGCCGCGCCTCGTTCATTCTCGGATACAGCATATATGTTCGTCCTTCCTGAAAATTTGGGGGGCATACGTTCTTTTCTTTTGTGAACAAAAGAAAAGAATCAAAAGAAAAAACTTTTTGCGCGAAACTATTGTTTCGCTTATGTTGTATACTCAAAAATATAGAGAAAGGCGACAGCCTTTCGATAAAAATTCTTTTTGATTCTTTTCCTTTTAAGAAAAAGAATGTGTGCCCTCTACCAGGAGCTCCCCTCCGCGCTCCCTGCGGACCTGGAGGATTTGGCCTCTCAAGGGGGCCTGGAGGGAAAAGGGGCCGGCCTCCTGGGGCAGGTGGGGCTGGAAGCGGAAGCCGGAGGGGGCCTCCGGGTCCGGCCGGAGGCCGGCCAGCTCCTCGATGATGAGGGGGATGGGTCCGCTGGCCCAGGGGTGGCAGAGGCTGGTGTTCCACTTCTGGTCTTTGCCCCAGGCCTCGAAACAGGCCGTGGCCCCCTCCCGGAGCATATTTCGCCAGCCCCAGCCGTCGGAGCGGACCAGGAGGCGGTAGAGGGTATTGTACCGGCCCAGGCGGGCCAGGCCCCGCAAGGCGAAGTACATGGGGAACACGCCGCAGCGCCGCCCCGGGGAGAGCAGAAGCGCCTCGTAGGCGTCCGCCGCCTCCGCGGGCAGCAGGCCGAAGCAGGCGGGGTAGAGGTTGGCGTGGAGGGAGCAGTGTCCGCTCCCCTCGCTGTCGGCGAAGAGCCGCCGGTCCGGCCGGTAGAAGGTCCGGAGAAAGGCCTCCCCCACCTGTCTGGAGGTCCCGGGCCCCTTGCGGCCCAGGATGCGGGCCATCTCCTCCGCCATGCACAGCGCGCCGTACCAGAGGGCGTTGACCACGTTGTGGCAGCCCCGCCCCACCACGGGCCGGGTCAGGGGGAAGTCGTAACCGTCCCGCAGGTTCTCCGGCCAGTCCACCAGGTTCCAGGCGTGGGAGACGTTCTCCAGCAGGCCGTCGGGCCGCCTGTAGCGGGCGAAGCGGGAGAGCATCCCCTCCACGGCGCCATAGCACGCGCCCAGAAAGTCCCGGTCGCCGGTAAAGGCGTAGTCCGTCAGGGGCAGGGCGGGAAAGAGCAGGGAGAAATCGGCGATCTCCTGCCAGAGGGACCCTGGGGCCACCGCCAGCAGCCCCGGGGCGGTCCGGGCGGACTGGAGGAAGTCCCCCACGCACTTGCGCAGCAGGTCCGTTTTGCCGGTGAGCCAGACCTGGGACCGGGCGGTGATGACGGCGTCCCCCAGGTACTGGCCCTTCTCCCGGCTGGGGCAGTCCAGATACCCCTCCTGGGAGCCGCAGCGGACGGCGTTTTTGCAGATGCGGAAAATGTCCTCCAGCTGATTTTTCGGACAGGAGAGGGTGCAGAGACGCTCCTCCAGGGGGTAGTGCCGCTCCCAGGCCCAGCACGACTCCAGCCGGACGTCCCCCAGCACCTCCGCGTAGCGGAAGGCCCTGTAGTCGTACTGGTGGAGGGTGCTGAGGCCCTCCCCCAGGGTCCAGCGCTCCTCATAAGGGCAGTTGCAGCGCATGTCGTACCGGACCCGCCCGACCTCGTCCAGCTCCTCCCCGAAGCGGAGGGTGAGCCGCTGCCCGGGGCGTCCCGCGGCCCGGAGGTGGAGCGTTCCCGCCAGCTCCCGGCCAAAGTCCAGCAGCAGTCCGCCGGGGACCGGCGTCCGCTTTACCGGCAGGCGCTTCTCCCGGGCCAGTGGCGCGATGGATACGCCGCCGGGCCGGTAGTCCGCCCAGACCGCCTCCGTCAGGCGGCCCCAGCCCCTCTCGTCGTAGTCCGGGGCGGTCCAGCCCTCCGGCCAGAGGCGGCTGTCGAAGTTCTCCAGAAACTGGGTGTCGTAGCCAACCACCGCCCCGGAGTAGGCGCGGCAGATCTGGTAGCGCCAGCTCCTGTCACACCCGGCGGTCCGGACGCCGTCCCGGTAGAAGGCCGCGAAGAGGGCGAAGCGGCCGTCGCCGCTGTTCCAGACCCGGTTGACCAGCCCCTGGTAGTAGAGGTGCAGGGCCACCGTCACCCGCCGCCCGCCGGAGATGGGGAACTCCACCCAGTGATAGGCCCCGGGTACGGCGGGGGCCGGCCCCTGGCCCAGCCAATGGCCGTCCAGCCAGGCGTGAAAGTAGTCGTCCGCGCTCAGCCGCAGGATATGCGGCCCCGGGGGCAGATCCACCCGCCCCCGCACCAGCACGTGGAGGTTTTTGGGTGCGTTGGTCTCCGGCGGGGGCGTCCCCTCCGGCCAGGGCCCGTCCGTCTGCCGGACCTCCGCCCACTCCGGGATGGTCATCCAGGGGGCGTCAAATACGCTTTGTTCCATTTAATCCCGGAGATAGTCCACCTGGGTGCGGATGGTCTGGCTCCCCCTCCGGATGGCGTACACCGCCATGGGGATGGCGGTCTTGGGGGCGATGAGGTTGGTGTTGGGGTCAGGGAGGAGGACCTCCCCCCAACCCTCCCCCTCCAGGGCCGTCACCGCGCAGCAGTCCTCCCCACTGGTTACAGAGGCGGCGGGACCCTCCGCCCGGCGGCTGGAGGATATCCGGTCGTCGATGGAGAGGGCGAAGCCGCAGTCGTAGGCCGTGCAGTCGTAGGCGCTCTCAATGGTGTGGACGCGGATGTGGCCCGCGGCGGTGGGCCGGAGCTCCGTGCGCACGGAGATGCCTTCCAGGGGCGACCAGCGGAAGGCGAGGCCATCCTCCCCAATCTGGAAGTCCGGCTCGGTCACGTCCTTGACGTAGAAGAAGCCGCCCACCTGGAAGCAGAGCATGCTGTCCGGCGCGGCCTCCGCCAGCGTCACTGGGGAGCGGGAGATGCTGAAGGCGAAGCGGCTGGAGTAGGCGAACTTGCCGTACTTCTCCACCGTGTGGCTGTGGCCGTCGGCCTTGAGCCGCCCTGGGACCAGGGCCACCACGTTTCCGGCGTCCCGCTGGAGGAGCATTCCCGCGTGGGGCAGGTACTTGAGCCCCTCCAGGGTCGGCAGGGGCAGGGCCGGGGCCGTCCAGAAGGGATGGTTATCCGGCAGGGCCAGGAAGGCGAAGGCCTTCAGGGCCCAGTAGGGGGAGCCGGGGGCGTTGTAGCTCTCGGACATCTGGAGGTTGGGGTAGGCGTAGCCGATGGTGAGAATGCCGGCGTTGTCATAGATGGGCTGGTTGAGCCACCAGGCCAGGTGCCGGACGAGGATCCCCTTGACCACCCCCAGGGGGGCTACCTCCTCCCCGGCCAGCAGGGAGATGGCGAAAAAGGCCCCCTGGGCGAAGCGGTAGGTCATGGACCGTCCGTAGGCGATGGAGGCGCCGTCGGCGGCGAACCAGTAGAGGTAGTCCTTCGCGAACTCCCGGGCCCGCCGGCGGTAGCGCCGGCAGCGCTCCGGCTCCTCGCCCTCCATGAACATGGCGTAGAGCAGGCCGTAGGAGACCATGACAAAGGGGTTGTAGTAGTCCTTGTCCCCGCCGTTGCCGTCGTTGTACCAGCCCCCGGCGTCGTAGTAGTCCTCCAGCATGGCCAGGCCCGACGCCATTCGCTCCCGGCTGTAGGGCCGGCCCACGGCCTTCAGGGCCAGGTTGGTAAGAATGGCGAACCACTGCCAGTTGCAGGCGCAGCACTCGCTGCGGTTGATCTCCCAGAGCCAGTCGGTCAGGTGGGCCTTGGCCTCCTCCGGCAGGGGGTCCCACACCTGCCCGGGGGCCAGGAGCATGCCATAGGCGATCACCGCCATCTCGCAGAACTTCTGGTCAAAGTCCCGGCAGGTGTGCCAGTACTCCGGGTGGGCCGGGTCCGGTCCGGCGGCCAGGCCCCGGCAGTAGATCTCCTCCAGCTCCGGCTCCCTGCCGCCGCCGGCCCAGAAGGGGACCAGGCCCCACAGGGGCCGGGCAAAGGCCTCCATAGGGATGGAGTCGTTTTCATAGTGGGCGCTGGTGGCGCCGATGTCCAGCCGGGCCCGGCCCGGGCTGTAGAAGGCCTTCAAAGGCTCCACCAGCCGCAGGAGGGAGGCCCGGGCGGCCTCCTTGGTGGAAAAATCGTCCTCCGTGTAGTGATAGCGTCTCATGTCCGCTCCATTCCGCCGCGGATTCCGCGGCAAGTTACCAGTAGGGCTTCCAGCCGCCGGCCAGGCGGGTGAGGGCCTCCAGGTAGAAGTAGTCCCCCCAGGAGGTGCACTCGTCCACGCCCTCCTGGGTGCAAGTGTTGTAGGGGCTCTTTTTGCTGTAGGTGCCGTGGAGCAGCAGCCCGCCGCCCTCCCGCAAGGGCGCGGCGTAGTCCGCCGCCAGGCTCCCCACCATCCGCCGGGCCAGGAGGGCGAAGCGCGCCCCCTCCTCTCCCCCCAGCAGCTCCGCCGCCTCCAGCAGGCCGCAGGCCACAATCGCCGCGGAGGAGGAGTCCCGGGGCTCGCCGCTCTCCGGCTGGAAGAGCATGTCCCAGCAGGGGACCAGATCCTCCGGCAGGCGGGTGAGGTAGAAGTCCAGCGCCCGGCGGAAGGCGTCCAGGGCGGCGCTCGCGCGGGTATAGCGCCAGCTGAGGATGGAGCCGTACACCGCCCAGGCCTGGCCCCGGGCCCAGAAGCTGTCGCTGCGGTAGCCCTGGCAGGTCTCCCCCCGGACCGGAGCGCCGGTTTTAGGGTCCATGAAGAAGGTGTGGTAGGTGGACCCGTCGGGCCGGAAGGAGTAGTTCAGGCAGGTAGCGGTGTGCCTTTGGGCGATCTCAGCGTACCTCCCGTCCCCGGTCTCCCCGCCGGCCCAGTAGAGCAGGGGGAGGTTCAGCAGGCAGTCAATGATAAAGCGGTAATTCTCCGGCGCGCCCATGGCCCCCCAGGCCTGGAGGAACTCCCCCTTGGGCTGGAAGCGGCGCAGGAGCTGGTCCGCCGCCAGAATGGCCGCGGAGCGGGCGCTCTCGCTGCCCGTGAGCTGATAGGCCGCCGCGCAGGAGGGGGTGTAGAGGAAGCCCATGTCGTGATGGTCCACCTCTATCCCCTCCCGGATGCGCCGATCAAAGCTCTCCACCAGGTCGAGCCCCGCCTCCCGGAAGCAGCGCTCCCCCGTGTGCTCATAGGCCAGCCAGATCTCCCCCGGCCAGAAGCCGCAGGTCCACTGCACGTTTTCGCAGGGGGGATAGACGCCGTCTACACTGGAGTGGTTCTGGCAGCGGCCGGCGTACAGGGGGAGGCTTCGCCGCACCTGCTCCGCCGCCCGGTCCAGAGCGGAGCGGACCTCCGTATCGGTAATTGGATGCATTGCGCTCTCCTTTCTGTCCCAACAGCCACGGGGGCAGGGCGCAGGCCCTGCCCCCGTGGATTGGGAGTGCAATACCTTGATTTTACCCCTTCAGGCCGGTGGACGCAACCCCCTGGACGAAATATTTTTGCAGGGCCAGGAACACCACCAGCACCGGGATGAGGGCGATCACCGAGGCGGCCATAATGAGGCCGTACTCGGCGGAGTACTGGCTGATGAACATGCGCAGGCCGATCTGGATGGTTTTCAGCTCGTTGCGGGTCAGATAGATCAGGGGCCCCAAAAAGTCGTTCCACGTGGCCACAAAGGTGAAGATGGTCAGAGTGGAGAGGGCCGGCTTGGACAGGGGCAGCATGATGCGCATCCAGATGCCGTACTCCGAGAGGCCGTCGATCCGGGCCGCCGCGCACAGCTCGCTGGGCACGCCCTCATAGAACTGCTTCATGAGGAACACGCCAAAGGCGCTGAAGGCCTGGAGACAGATGATGGCCAGGTGGGTGTTGTTCAGGTTCCAGGAGCGCATCATCATGAACTGGGGCACCATGTAGGCCTGCCAGGGCACGGCGATGGTGGCGATGTAGCCCAGAAACAGGACCTTTTTCCCCCGAAACTCCATCTTGGCGAAGGCGTAGGCCGCAAAGCTGGAGGTGAACAGCTGGAGGAGCGTCACGATGACCGTGAGCTTGGCGCTGTTTTTCACAAAGGTGAGCAGGGGAATCTTGGTCCAGATGTCCACGTAGTTGCGCCAGCGGGGACTGTCGGGAATCCACTGGATGGGGAAGGTGAACACGTCCTTGTTCATCTTCAGGGACGCGGAGAGCATCCAGAGGAAGGGGATCAGCATCAGGGCGGTGATGAGGATCAAAATAACGTAGATGACGGCCATGGCCGCGGTGTGGCCAGCCTTGATGGAGCTGGATTTCTGTTTCATACGCTCCCCCTCTCTCATTCCTCGCTGCTGGAGCCGCGGAACTGGAGGACCGTAATAAGCAGCACCAGCACGAACAGCACCATGGAGATTGCGCTTGCGTAGCCGTACTTCGGCGTATTGACAAAGGCCACATTGTAGATGTCGTAGACCAGCGTGATGGTGGCGTTGCCAGGTCCGCCCTGGGTGATCATGTACATCTGGTCGTAGACCTTAAAGGAGGCGATGGTCAGGGTGATGGTGACAAAGAAGGTGGTGGGCCGCAGCTGGGGCAGCACCACGTGCCAGAAGATCTCCCACCGGCTGGCGCCGTCCAGGGAGGCCGCCTCCTCCAGATCCGGGTTGATGCCCTGGAGGCCGGCCAGGTAGATCACCATGTAGTAGCCCATGTTCTTCCACACGCTGAAGAGGATAACGGTGATCATGGCTGTATCCTTGCCGGCGGCCCAGCGGGGCAGGTTCTCCACCCCCAGGGCGGAGAGGATCATGTTCACGGGGCCCATGCTGGGGCTGAAGATCATGTTCCACACCGCCGCCACCGCCACCAGGGAGGCCACATAGGGGAAGAAGGCCACGGTGCGGAAGAAGTTGCGGCAGCGGATCTTCTGGTTGAGCAGCATGGCCAGGCCCAGGCTGCACACCAGGGTCAACGGCACGGTGCCCAGGGAGTAGATGATGGTGTTGACAAAGGCGGTTTTGAACGTGGCGTCGCCCAGCAGGTCCACGAAGTTCTGCACGCCGGTGAACTCGATGGGGTGGACGCCGTCCCAATTGCAGAAGGCCAGGGCAATGGCGAAGATCATGGGCACCAGCGTAAAGACGCAGAAGCCGATAAAGTTCGGCGCGATGAAGGAGTATGCCGTGAGATTGTTCCGCAGGTCCTTGCCCGACCGCTTCCTCTTGGCGGGGGCCTGCGCGGTGTTGGCAGTCATGGCGGTATCCGTCTCCTTTCTCTCCTGTCAGGACTGAAACGGGGGGCGGGCAATCGCCCGCCCCCCGCATCTCGTTTCCTATTCTCCTGTGGAAGGACGCGCTCAGCCCAGAATGGCCTGGACCTGGCTGTTCATGTTGGCGATGCCGTCGTCAACGGACTCGGCGCCGGTCATGATGGCGTCATGCTCGGTGTTGAGCACGGTCTCGATCTCGGAGGCCTTGTCGCTCAGGGGCATCTCCAGGTAGATGGCGGCGGTGTTCAGCGCCTCTCTGGAGCCGTCGTCCGCGGGGAAGCCCTCGTTGGAGGCGATGATGTTCACCGTCTCCTCGGTGCTGACGGCGGGGAAGTTGCCGGTCTGGGCCATGATGGCCGCGCCCTCGGGGGAGGCGCACCAGTTGACGAAGTCAATGGCGGCTTCCTTCTTGGCGGAGTTAGCGTTGACGCCCAGGCTGGTGACGGTGCCCAGGGTGGTGCCGGCGGCCACGCCCGCGGGGTGGGGATACTTGACAATGCCGAAGTTCACGGGCTCCACGCCGTCGTCGGCGGCGGAGGCGTTGTAGGCCTGGAGGGTGCCGATGAACCAGCTGCCCATGTTGCACATGGCGGCGGTGCCGTTCTCAAAGGCGGCGGAGTAGTGGAGGCCGGTGGTCTTGAGCTCGCCGTAGTCCATCACAATGCCGTCGGCCTGCTGGGCGAGAACCATCTCATAGATGGGCTTCAGGAAGTCATATGTACCGTCGATAATGGTGTGCTGGCCGTCCAGAATGCCGAACAGGGACACGGCGGAGCGCCAGGTGTGGTAGTGGCTGCCGTAGACCTTCTCCGCGCCGGAGCCGCTGGTCATCTGGCGGGCCAGAGCATCGAACTCCTCCAGGGTCATGTCGTTGGTGGGGTAGGGCACGTTCGCCGCGTCAAAGAGGTCCTTGTTGTAGAAGAGCACCCAGAAGTCGGAGCGGAAGGGGATGCCGTAGAAGTTGCCGTCCGCGGCGGTCAGCTGCTCCAGCACGCCGCCGAAGTTCGCGGCGGGGGTGGTCAGGGTGTCGTTGAGGGGCTCGAGCATCTCCAGGTTGATGAGGTTGGCGTAGCCGGGGATGTCCTTGATGGACAGCACGTCCAGCTCGCCGTTGCCGCCGGAGAGCTGCGTGGCCAGCTGGGTCATGTAGTCGGCGGAGCCCAGGTCGATCATCTCGATGCTCACGCCGTCATGGGTGGACATGTAGCCGTTGGCCAGGGCGTCCCAGTAGGGAGTGCTGTCCCGGTCCCAGATGGCCCAGGTCAGGGTGACGGACTCGCTGCCGCCTCCGGCGCTGTCGTCGGGCTGATTGGCGCCGTCCTGGCTGTTAGAGGGCTGCTGGCCGTCGCCGCCCTTGTCGTTGTCGCCCTTGTCGTTGTTGCCGCCGCAGGCCGCCAGGGCCAGAACCATGGCCAGCGCCAGAACCAGCGCCAGAATCTTACGCAGGTGTTTTTCCTTTTTCATTGTATCTCCTCCTTGTTTTAATGATCCAACCAAATAGGTATCGGATCAGGACAGTACCTATTATAGGTGATTTTACCAGTTTTTGAATAGAATATTTTGGGTCTTATATGCAAAATTTTTCTTTTTTTCTGGAGCCGTCCTCCGAGAAAATGTAAATTTTATCGTGAACCTGTATTTTTTCTCTCTCAGGCCTGGGCGTTTTCCACAGATAGCCCGGCCTCGTCTCCTTTCCCCATGTGCATCCTGTACAGGATTTTACCCATTTTTGGAAAAAAACGGTTTGACACACCGGCCGCCAGCGTGTATAGTAATCATATTCTTATAAATGGATACAGCGGGCATTCGCCGCCGTCTGCGGCAGACGGCGGCTTCTCCGGCTCCGGAGAAGCCATGCGTCTTATCCCGTCAACCGGAAGGAGGCCGCGGCATGAAACGCAACGCCCTTCGCTTCGGCATTCAGGCCCGGGTGGTGGGGCTGGCGCTGCTCTTCACCCTGTTGGCGGCCGGGACCGTCCTGGCCGGCAGCGCCGCCACCCTGTCCGACCAACTGCGCCGGACCACCCTCCAGTCCGCGGAGTACGCCCTCCAGACCGCCGCCGCCGGCATCCGCCAGAACATCGCCGAGGTGGACGCCCTGGCCGACTGGTGCGCCGCCGCCCCCACCGTGCGCACCGCCATGCTGACCCCCATCTCCACCGCCAGCCTCACCCACACCTACTACCCAATCATCTCCAACAAGTTCAACTCCACCCACGCCGCCGCCTACATCCAGCGGTTCATGATCATCAACAGCAGCGGCCAGTCCATTATGCTGGGCACCGCCGTCTCCCAGTCCAGCACCGTGGACAGCGGGGATCTGAGCCTCTTCCCCGGCCTGGAGGAGGGCGGGACCCAGTGGGAGCGGATCGTCCAGGATCCCAGGATGCAGGCGGGAACGACCCTCACCGGCATTCCCATCACCCGCTCCCTGTCCGCCGCCGGCGGGGCCTACAGGGCCTATGTGTACCTCTCCGTGTCCACGGCCCTGATTACGGACCCCCTGCGGCAGTTCAGCCTGGCGGAGGGGGCGTGGCTGTGCTGGATCATGGGGGACACCCTCTACCGGGTGGAGCGGGACAGCCTGACGCCCATCGGCTCCGCGGACCAGCTGCCGGAGCCGGCCCGAGGGACCGGGGACACGCTGGACGCCGGAACGCTGCTCTACACCGCCTCTCTGGCCGGCCGGCCCTGCTCCGTGGTGGCCTGCCCCCTGGGGGCCCACCGGCTGTATCTGGCCATGGTGCTGCCGGAGGGCGCCATGGAGCCGCCTCCGGGTCTGCTGGTGAGCCCGGCCTTTCTCTCCCTGGCGGTGCTGCTGGCCATGGGCCTGGGCCTGGCCCTGCTGCTGCACTGGACCGTGGGCGCGCCCATCAAGGCGCTGCGCCGCCAGATCGACACCATCAGCCAGGGGGATTTCTCCGTGGACCCGGACATTGAGTGGAACCACGAGCTGGGCGACGTGGGCCGGGGCATCAACGGCCTCTCCCGCAGCGTCTCCACCCTCATGGCCCGGCGGCTGGAGGATGAGAAGCAAAAGCGGGATCTGGAGTACCGGATGCTGCAAAACCAGATCAGTCCCCACTTCATCTATAACACCCTCAACAGCATCAAGTGGATGGCCACCATCCAGCACGCCCCCGGCGTGGCGGAGATGGTCACAGCCCTCTCCCGGCTGCTGAAAAACGCCTCCAAGGGCACGGCCCGACTGGTTACCCTCCAGGAGGAGTTCGCGCTGCTGGGGGACTACTTCACCATCCAGCGCTACCGCTACGGCGGCACCGTCACCATGGAGATCCGCCCGCCGGAGGAGGAGCTGGCCGCCTCCTGCCGGATCCCCCGCTTTACCCTCCAGCCCCTGGCGGAAAACGCCATCTTTCACGGCATCGAGCCCAAGGGCGGCGTGGGGCGGCTGCTGATCACGGCGGAGGAGAAGGAGGGGGACGTGCTGCTGCGCCTGGAGGACGACGGCGTGGGCATGACCGGGGAGCAGATCGAGCGGGTCCTGGCCGGGCCCGAGGGCGGGGAGGAAAAGCCCTTCCGTCACATCGGCGTCTGGAACGTCCACCGCCTGCTCCAGCTCAGCTTCGGTCCGGCCTACGGCCTGGAAATCGAGAGCGTGCCCGGCCAGGGTACCGCCATCACCGTGCGCCTGCCCCGCGGCGCGCCGTCGGAAAAGGAGGAAGGCCATGTTCAAGGTCCTGTTGGCGGATGACGAGCCCCTGGTGCTCATCGGCATCCAGAGCATGCTGGATTGGAGCGGCCTGGGCTGGGAGGTGGTAGGGACCGCCCGCAACGGCGGCGACGCCCTGCAGCTCATCGAGGAGAAGCAGCCGGACCTGGTGGTCTGCGACATCCGCATGCCGGTGCTGGACGGTCTGGAGCTGGCGGAGCGCTGCCGGGAGCGGGACGAGGGCCTGCCGGTTTTCATCATGCTCACCAGCTACGAGGAGTTTGACTACGTCCGCCAGAGCATCCGCCTGGGGGTTCTGGAGTATCTGGTGAAGATGGATCTGACGGCTCCGGCCCTGGAGAACGCCCTCGGCCGGGCGGAGGAGCGCATCCGCAAGGAGCGGGCCCTCCGGAGCCCCGGAACGGGCATGGCCCACGCCGGGGGGCTGGAGCAGTACCGGGAGCGGCTGTTCCTCCAGCTCTACGCCGGCCTCTTCACCAGCCGCGAGGCCTTCCGGCAGGCCTGCGCCGACCTGGGCCTGCGCTTTGACGCGCCCTGCTACGCCGCGGCCATTGGCTCCCTCCAGAACCGGACCCTGACCACAGCCCAGATGGCCACCCTCTCCGCCGGCGTCACCACCCTGGCCGCCCAGCTGCTGCCCAAATATCTGCCCTGCACGGTGACGGGGATGGATCTCCGCCACTTCTCCGTCCTCTTCCCCCTGCCCGCTCCCGAGGGGCTGGAGGAGCGGCTGCGCCCCACCCTGGAGAAGGCGGGGGACATTCTCTACGGCTACTTCAGCACCCGGATCTTCTGGGCCGTGGGGGAGCCGGTGGAGGATATTTTGAAGCTCCACACCAGCCAGCGCTCCGCCTTTGCCGCACTGCCCCTGCTCAACGAGGGGCAGCGGACGGTGTTCTGCCGGACCCAGGCCGCCTCCTCCCTGGACTACCACGCCCGGCGGGTAGCCCAGGTGCAGGAGTACATCCGGGAGAATCTGAACAAGCCCCTCTCCCTCAACGACGTGGCCGCTGTTTTTAACTTCAGCCCCAACTACCTCAGCCAGCTCTTCGCCCAGTGGGGGGAGAGCGGCTTTGTGGAATTCGTCACAGCCACCCGCATCAACGCGGCCAAGGACCTTATGGCCTCCACCGGCCTGAAGGTCTACGAGATCAGCGAGCGGGTGGGGTTTGACAGCGCCTTCTACTTCAGCAAGGTCTTTAAGAAGCTGGAGGGCGTGAGCCCCAGAACCTACATGCAGCGGCTGACCCTTCCGGAGGCGGAGGACCGGCCCCTGCGGCGAAAGGATTGAACAAGATGGATCTCTTTGGGTTCAACCGGTTTCATAGGCCCCCCCGGGAGGACGCCCCCCCCAAGACCGGCCCGGCCCGGTGGCTCCAAGCCTTCTGGGACAACCTGGGGGCTCTCCTGGGGGCAAACCTCCTGTGCTTTGCCGGGTTCCTGCCCCTGGCTATGGGGGTCAGCCTGGGGGTGGTGTATGAGAACCTCTGGCTGACCCTGCTGGCCGGCGCCCTGGGCGGGGCCGTGGCCGGCCCCTTCTGGACCGCCCTGCTGTCCCTGGCCCTCCAGAGCCTTCGGGGCGGCACCCTGGGCTGGCCGGGCCGCTGGCGGCAGGCGTTTTGCCGGTCCCTGACCCCGGCG
>CATLAL010000006.1 GCA_949878425.1 uncultured Oscillospiraceae bacterium | reverse complement strand
CGTCTGTGCGGGCAGGCGGCGTCCACCAGCCCGCCCTGGTGCGTCCCCGTGAGGGCGGGGGCTATGAGATCATAGCGGGCCACCGGCGGCAGCGGGCAAGCGAACTGGCGGGGTACAAAAATATGCCGTATAGACATGTCTAAAATATTCTCCCCGCGCATCTTCATCTTGCAGACGCTACAATTGATTCTGGGGCTCAATCTGAGCGATCTGCTGGATCAGCTCAATGGGGCGGAGCGGCAGCAATTGGAACAGAATCACGCGCTTTTGGAGTGTGCGCAGGCCGGAGACTACGGGCGGGCGGTGCGCTATCTGCTTACCTCCGCGGACGACAATCCAGAAAACAGGAACTATCTGCTACGCTGTCTTCTATCGGAGCTTTCAGAACGCTGCTTCCATCAAACGAAAGGCTTGCTGATTTTGGAGGGGCTGGATGACAGTGAACAGGAACTTCTCCAATATCTGCTGTATGTGCTTGACCTATTGGCGGGGGAGCGGAGCGGGCTGTCTGTTCTGATTGAGCTCCCCATCTTCCGGAACCGGAGCGAGACCGGCCGGATCTCATTTGACGAGTGGAACCGCCTGGCAGACAGCATGGAACGGTTCCGGATCGGCGGACAGCCGCCCTCCATCATCACCCTGGAGAATTTCAGTGAATACGAGGCACGGGATATTCTGGAAAAGAGCCTTCCGCTTCCCCGTGTTCCCCTATACTATGAATGAGTTTTAATAGGAACACTGTAATATCAAGGCTTTTCGGAGCCAGCAACCACAAAAAAATATTATTTGAGCTATCACATTACGCAGAAAGCCGTCCGGCATGAAAAAACGGGCGGCTTTTTTGCGTGGATAGCCGGGAGGGAGGCGAAAAAATAGTAACAAAGTTTTAGCGCAATATTTGTTCAACATTCACGAAATTAAAAAAGGAGGTAACGAATGGCAGACGAAAAATTGAACGTAAGCCGATGGTGGCACTTCACTGGGAGCATTACTTCAAGCACATCTGCCAGAAGTACAACAGCATCTACAAGGTGCAGATGCCCAAAGTCACCCCGCACGTTTGCAGGCACACATTCTGTTCCAACATGGCAAAGAGCGGCATGAACCCCAAGACGCTGCAATACCTCATGGGACACTCGGATATTGGCGTTACGCTGAACACCTACACCCACCTGGGCTTCGAGGACGCACAGGCGGAGCTGAAACGGGTCGCCAGCGGCGGGTAGTAAAACGGGATAAGGATTTTTTCGCAAAAGTCCAGAATAAGATGCATTTTGCTGTTCACGGACATACCGCCGCTGAAGTGATATACTATCGGGCTGATGCGGATCAGCCTCACATGGGTCTTACCTCCTGGAAAGAAGCACCTCTTGGCAAGATTATGAAAAGCGATGTATCTATTGCCAAAAACTATCTGACAGAGGATGAATTGTACTCATTGGAACGTATCGTGTCCGCCTATCTTGATCTGGCAGAAGACCGGGCGCGGCGGCGTATTCCCATGACAATGGAGGATTGGGCAAAGCGGCTGGACATTTTCCTGATGGCCGATGACCGGGAAATCCTGACGAATGCTGGAACAATCACTGCCGAGATTGCAAAAGCTCATGCCGAAAGTGAATTTGAGAAGTATCGGATCATTCAGGACAGATTATATGAGAGCGACTACGACCGCTTTCTTGCCATGGAACAAGGTGCGGCCTCCGATGAGGATGGGCAATCCGGTCAAGGGATGACGCTGCTTTGAAATATGAAAAATCGATTTTGCCGCCTTAGTCCAAAAAGTACTCAGAATCGCATGATTCTGAGCACTTTTCTTAATTTTTCATTCAGTTTCAGAATAAAGTTTGACCCCAACCAGAGTGGTATATTCCTTTAGGCACAAAAATCCGGAGGCTATTCATCGAAGAGATTATACGGGAAAAGGAATACCCTCGCGGAGAGAACTGCTTCTGGGAGGGATCGGCGGCCTGTCCGCTCTGACAGAAGAGACTGTATACACAAGCAGAGGAAAACGGGAGGGAAAGAGTTGGTTGTCGCGATTTTTGGAGAGAGCTGCACAGGGAAGAGCACCTTGGCGGATCGGCTCAAGGGCCCGATGAAGGCAGAGGTCTGCACAGGCAGGGACTATCTGCGCCTGGCGAAGGACGAGGCTGCGGCAGAGAAGCTCTTTCGGGAAAAGTTGGAAGCGGCTCAGACGGGGGACAATCTCATATTAGGAGGGCCCGATTTCCGCGGAAATTAAATTTATGAGAAAGCCCTGAGATGCCGGCTTTGCGCTCTTGCCAAGCGGGGCCATTTATATTATAATATTCTCCGTACAAATTGCGTGAAAAAAGACTGGCAAGCAAAAGAATATAACTGGGAGGAGCGTGATATGATGCAGACAGACGAGATGACCGGCGGCGTCAAGCTCCCGGAGCTGGTAAAGCAGCTGGGACTGGCTGTAGTGAACAAGGGGGAGGACTTTGAGACCGCACTGGTGGGAATTAAGGACGTAAACCGCCCGGCACTGCAGCTGCTGGGCTACTTCGACTACTTCGATGAGCGCCGCCTCCAGGTCATCGGCATGGCGGAGACCAAGATGCTGGAGGGGCTGGCGCCGGAGCTGAGGGAGAAGAGCTTCTCCCGGCTCTTCGAGTACCCGATCCCCGCCCTGGTGGTCTCCCGGGATCTGGATATCTACCCAGAGTGTCTGGCCATGGCCCGGCAGAAGCAGCGCACCCTGCTCCACACCACGGATACCACGGTAGTGTTTACCAGCAAGGTGATTGAATACCTCACCAAGGCCCTAGCTCCCACGATAACCCGCCACGGGGTGCTGCTGGATATCTCCGGCGAGGGCGTGCTGGTCACCGGCGACAGCGGCGTGGGCAAGAGCGAGGCCGCCATCGAGCTGGTGATGCGGGGCCACCGCCTGGTGGCGGACGATGCGGTGGACATTTGGCGGGTAGCGGACCAGCTCTACGGCAAGGCGCCCGAGCTCATCCGCCACTACATCGAGCTGCGGGGCATCGGCGTCATCGACGTGCAGCAGCTGCTGGGTATGAGCGCCGTAAAGGCGGAGGCGCAGATTGACCTGGTGGTCCACCTGGAGCGCTGGCGGGAGGATAAGTTCTACGACCGCTTCGGCCTGGAGGAGGAGAAGGTGAATATCCTGGGCCTGGACGTGCCCATCATCACCATCCCCGTCCAGCCGGGCCGGAACCTGGCCACCATCATCGAGGTGGCCACCATGAATAACCGCCACAAGAAGTATGGCTTCAACGCCGCCCAGAAGCTGGCCGACGAGCTGGAGCGCCACGTCCAGGGCGCCTAGGCATAGTCCAGAGCGCCTAGGCTACATACTTTTTCTTGAAAGCGTCGCTTTCGGTGCCCTGCGGGCGCCGGCGAGCCTAAACCGCCTTTCAGGCGGCCCACGGAAAAAGTATCAAAAAGAACATGGGCAGCGCTTTGCGCTGCCTGAGCAGTCATGGGCGGCCATAGGCCGCCGGCCCGGCCGTTGACGGCGAAGCCGGCAATGACGCGAACACTCGAAAGGCTGTTGCCTTTCTCTTGTTGGTATGGTTGGCGGTTTTGATGTGGGGGCGCGCACTCCTACAAAGCATCCCTCATAAATCCCATAAGCAAAGCGGAGCTTTGCGGATAAAGTTTTTCTTTTTGATTCTTTTTCTTTTTTCAAAAAGAAAAAGAATGTATGCCCAAGTATGCCCCAAAGAAACGTATGGGAGGAGCGCTATGTACTACATTGGCATTGACATTGGCGGCACCAATCTGAAGGCCGGGTTGGTGAACGAGCGCTACGAGATCACGGCCACAAAAAAGACGCCCCTACAGTTTGAGTCCATGGAGCAGATGGGAGAGATACTGGCGCGGATGGCCATTGAGCTGTCCGAGGAGAACGGCGTGCCCAGAGACCAGGTGGCCTCTGTGGGCATGGGGTTCCCCGGACCGGTGGACGACAAGCAGGGCGTTGTGATTAAGACCGTAAATATCCCCATCCGCTCCATGCCGGTGGCGGAGATGTTCCACCGGCACTGGGACGTGCCGGTGCGCCTGGGCAACGACGCGGACTGCGCCGCTCTGGGGGAGTTCTACCACTACGAGAACAAGGACATTGAGAGTCTGATCCTGGTGACCCTGGGCACGGGCATCGGCACGGGGATTATCCTGAACGGAAAAATTCATACCGGCGTCAACGGCTGCGCCGGGGAGGGTGGGCACACGGTGATCGTCTACGGCGGGGAGCCGTGCAGCTGCGGCCGCCGGGGCTGCTGGGAGCGCTACGCCTCCGCCAACGCCCTCATCCGTCAGACCATAGCCGCCATGGACAGCCACAAGGATTCCGCCATGTGGGGCCTCACCGGCGGCGACCTGAGCCGGGTGGACGGCCGCACCGCCTTTGAGGCCATGCGCAAGGGCGACGCCGCCGCCAGAGCGGTGGTGGACCAGTATCTGGAATACCTGGCCTGCGGCCTGGCCAACGTTGTCAACATCTTCCAGCCGGAGGTAATCGCCCTGGGTGGCGGCGTCAGCCACGAGCGGGATGAGGACCTGCTTGCCCCGCTTCAGAGTATGGTGCTGGAGATGTGCTTCGGCCGGGAGGCCGACCGCCATACCAAGCTGGTCAAGGCCAAGCTGGGCAACGACGCCGGCATCATCGGCGCCGCCCTGCTGGGGATACAATAGGGGCGCGCATTTGGCATACATTCTGAATCTTTTTCAAAAGAAAAAGAATCAAAAAGAAAACTTTTTGCGCAAAACCTTGTTTTGCGCGTCCTTGTTCATTCATGACGAGGCCGGAGGCGCCCGGCCCTACCCAGCGTATACCATGTGAAAAGGAGTCTGCCTATGCCTTGGTTTGAGAGCTTTGACAGGTTGATTTCCCAGCGCTTCCCGGACATGGAGGTGCTCCGGGAGGAGCCCATGAGCCGGCACACCACCTTCCGCATCGGCGGTCCCGTCCGCCGGCTGGCCCGGCCCGCCGGGCCGGAGGAGCTGGCCGCGCTGCTGGAGCTGGCGGAGGCGGAGGGCTGGCCCACCCTGGTAATCGGCAACGGCTCCAACCTGCTGGCTGCCGACGAGGGCCTGGACCTCCTCGTCATCCACACCGGCCATTTGGATAGATTGGAGCGGTTGGGCGGCGCTGGGATCCGGGCCGGCGCGGGGGTGAGTCTGGCCCGGCTGGCGCTCTTCGCCCAGAAGCAGTCCCTGGGTGGTCTGGCCTTTGCCCACGGCATCCCCGGCAGTCTGGGGGGCGCGGTGTGCATGAACGCCGGGGCCTATGGCGGCGAGATGAGCCAGGTGGTCCGGGCCGTGACGGCCTGGTTCCCCGGAGAGGGAACGGTGCGTCTGGAGTGCGATGCGCTGGAGTTCGGCTACCGCCGCAGTGTTTTTTCCCGCCGCTCCGGCGTGGCGCTGGAGGCGGAGCTGGCCCTGGAGCCGGGGGACGGCCAGGCCATCCGGGCGGAGATGGAGGACCTCAGCCGCCGCCGCCGGGAGAAGCAGCCCCTGGAGCTGCCCAGCGCCGGGAGCGTCTTTAAGCGGCCGGAGGGCCGCTTCGCCGGGGCGCTGATTGAGGGCTGCGGCCTGAAGGGGCTCCGGGTGGGCGGGGCCCAGGTGTCGGAGAAGCACGCGGGGTTCGTGGTGAATACCGGCTCCGCCACCTGCGCCGACGTGCTGGAGCTGATCGGGCACATCCAGGAGCGGGTGCTGGAGGAGACCGGCGTGGCGTTGGAGCCAGAGATCAGGATACTTTCGTGAGGCCCGGGGAAGGAGAGGGAGAGAGATGGAGATTCTAATCATTTCCGGACTGTCCGGCGGGGGTAAGAGCAAGGCAGCCTCCTTTCTGGAGGACATGGGGTTTTACATTGTGGACAACATGCCCGCCGGCATGATCCTGAAGTTTGCGGAGTTCTGCGCGGCGGGCAGCGGACGCTACAGCCGGGTAGCCCTGGTGTACGACGTGCGCACGGCGGAGAATTTTGACGAATTTCTGGAAGTCCTCTCCACCCTCCGCCAGCGGGAGTATAACTGCAAGCTGCTCTTCCTTCAGGCGGACGTGGCGGCCATTATCAGCCGCTACAAGGAGACCCGCCGCCTCCACCCCCTTCAGGAGAAGAGCGGCTCCCTGGAGGAGGCGGCCCGCCGGGAGATTGAGCTGATGACCCCAGTGCGGGCCCAGGCGGATGTGGTGATCGACTCCACCCACTACTCCACCGCCCGGCTGCGGGGGGAGCTGCTGCGGCTGTTCGGCAGGCAGGGCGGCGCGGGGGAGATGATGGTGAGTCTGGTGTCCTTTGGCTTCAAGCACGGCCTGCCTCTGGAGGCGGATCTGGTTTTTGACGTACGCTTTATGCCCAATCCCTTCTATATTGACGACCTGCGGGAGAAAACGGGCCTGGACCGGGAGGTCCGGGACTACGTGTTCTCCTTCCGGGAGACGGAGCTGTTCCTGGGGAAGCTGCGGGAGCTGCTCGCCCTCATCCTGCCCCTGTACCGGGAGGAGGGAAAGACGGTGCTGGTGGCGGCCATCGGCTGTACCGGCGGACGCCACCGGTCCGTGGCCGTCACTCACGCTCTGGCGGGGTATATCGGCTCCCTGGGCTACCAGGTGACGGAGAACCACCGGGATATGACCAGGAGCTAAGAAGCTGTATGCTAAGCGTTGAACGCTGCCTGGGCCGGTCCTTGCGGCCCCTCAATTTGTGAATACAGCTTCTCAATGCGCTGTACACGGCGAAACATGGTTTCGCCGCAAAAAGTTTTTCTTTTGCTCCCTTTCTTTGTTCACAAAGGAAAGGATGAACACGTAATAAGGAAACAAGCTATGACAGATAAAACGCTATACCGGGGGCCCAGCGGGAAGGGGCCGAAAATTGTGGCGCTGGGCGGCGGGACGGGCCTGAGCACCATGCTGCGGGGCCTCAAGCGCCACACCAACAACCTCACCGCCATCGTCACAGTGGCGGACGACGGCGGCGGTTCCGGCGTACTGCGCCAGGAGCTGGGGATGCTGCCGCCGGGGGACGTGCGCAACTGCCTGGAGGCCCTGGCCAACGTGGAGCCCCTGATGGGGGAGCTGCTCCACTACCGCTTTACCGAGGGCTCCCTGAAGGGGCAGAGCTTCGGCAATCTCTTCCTGGCCGCCCTCAACGGCATCTCCGGCGGCAGCTTTGACCAGGCGGTCAGCCGCATGAGCCAGGTGCTGGCCATTACGGGCCGGGTCCTGCCGGTGACCACGGCGGACGTGCAGCTGGAGGCGGAGTTTGAGAACGGGGCCAGAGTGCTGGGGGAGTCGAAAATCTTCTACTGCAAGAAGCGGGAGGACTGCCGCATCCGGCGGGTGCGCCTGCTGCCATCGCATCCCCCGGCCCTGGCGCCGGCCCTGGAGGCCATTCGGGAGGCGGACATGATCCTCCTGGGCCCGGGGAGCCTCTATACGAGCATCATTCCCAACCTGCTGGTGGAGGGCATCGCGGAGGCCATCGCCGGCTCCGACGCCCTGAAAATCTATATCGCCAACGTCATGACCCAGGAGGGGGAGACGGAGGGCTATACCAACGCCGACCATATCCGGGCCATCTTCCAGCACTCCCTGCCGGACCTCTTCCACCTGTGCCTGGTCAACTCCTCCCAGATTCCCGAGGAGGTGGCTGCCAATTACGCCCGGGAGGGGGCGGAGCCCCTGCGCTTCGACAAGGCCGCCTGCGCCCAGCTGGGCGTGGAGCTCATCAGCCGCCCCGTCTCCGCCGTCCGGGACGGCCGGGTCCGCCATGACCCGGAGCTCCTGGCCGCCGCCCTGCTGGAGCTCCATGCCCAGCGCAGCGTCCGGATTGCCGGCCTGGGCAGATACCGGACAGAGTGAGGGCGTAAGGCATACATTCTTTTTCTTTTGAAAGACCGCTCGCCGCCCTTTGGGGGGCTTGGGCTGCTAGTGCCCGCTTCGCGGTCACTGCACGGAAAAAGAATCAAAAAGAAAGTTCTTTTTCGCGAAACGACAGTTTCGCTTCTTGTTTTTCACAGAAATAGTATATCTCATAAGGAAAATATAAGCAAAACGAAGTTTTGCGCCAAAATTTCTTTTGATCCTTTTCTTTTTAAAGAAAAGGATGAATACCGTAGCAGGTGGTGGTTTCATGTCCTTTTCCGGCGATGTCAAGGCGGAGCTATGCCGGGCGGAGCTAGGGCGCGGGTGCTGCGCCCGGGCGGAGGTATACGGCGCGCTGCTCTGCTGCAACACGTTCACGTCCCGGGAGGTGCGTCTCATCACGGAGTGCGGGAGCTTTGCCCGGCGGCTGCCGGAGCTGCTGGACCGGGCCTTTGGACTGGCCTTTGACCGGCTGCCCGGGGAGGGGGAGCGCAAGTACGTGCTCCAGCTCACGGACGCCGGAAAGATCAGCCGGATCATAGACGCCTTTGGTTTTGACTCCCGGCAGAGTCCGGTGCTCCACATCAACTTCGGCCTTCTGGAGGAGGACTGCTGCCGCGCCGCCTTTCTGCGGGGGGCCTTTCTGGCGGGGGGCAGCGTCACCGAGCCCAGCAAGCGCTACCACCTGGAGCTGGCCACCAGCCACGCCCAGGCCAGCCGGGAGCTGATGGTTCTGCTGACGGAGATGGGCTGCCGGCCCCGGCGGACGGTCCGGGGCGGCAGCCAGGTGGTCTACTTCAAGAGCAGCGGCCAGATCGAGGACCTGCTGACCCGGATGGGCGCGCCGGCGCAGGCCATGGAGCTGGGGAACACCCGGGCGGAGAAGGAGCTGCGCAACGGCGTGAACCGGCGGGTAAACTGCGAGGCCGCCAACCTGGACAAGGCGGTGGACGCCGCCCAGGAGCAGCTGCGGGCCATCCGCCGGCTCTACGAGCAGGGCCGGGTAGAGGGCCTGCCGGCGGCGCTGAAGGAGACCATTGTGCTGCGGGAGACCTACCCGGAGCTGACGCTGACCCAGTTGGCGGAGGAGTTCGAGCCGCCGGTGACCAAGAGCTGCCTGAACCACCGGCTGCGCAAGCTGGTGGAACTGAGCCGGAAGTAGGGGGGAGCGGACGCATGAAACTTACCGCGCTGGTAGAGAACACATCCAACTGTGAGCTGAAGGGGGTCCACGGCCTGTCCCTCTACGTGGAGACGGCGGGGCACAGGCTGCTGTTCGACCTGGGGCCGGACCGCACCCTGCTGGAGAACGCGGCAAAGCGGGGCATCGACCTGGAGCAGGTGGATACCGTGGTGCTCTCCCACGGGCACAGCGACCACGGCGGGGCCCTGGCGGCTTTTTTGGAGGTCAACCGCACCGCCCGGGTCTATGTCCAGCGCCGGGCCTTTGAACGGCACTTCTCCAAGTCGCTGGGGTTCGTCAAGTTCCCCATCGGCCTGGACCGGAGGCTCATGGACCACCCCCAGGTGCTGCTGCTGGACGGTGATTACCGGATCGACGGGGAGCTGCTGCTGTTTACGGTGGCGGACACTGCCAAATTCCACTCCCCGGCCAACGACACGCTGTACGATGAAACGGGGCCGGACCGCTTCGCCCACGAGCAGAATCTGCTGCTCTTCGGGGAGCGAAACGTCCTGCTGATGGGCTGCGGCCACTGCGGCGTGGTCAATATCCTGGAGCGGGCCAGGCCGTACCGGCCCGCGATCTGCGTGGGCGGGTACCACCTGAGCGTCCCGGTGACGAAAAGGAGCGTCCCGGAGGAGATTTTGGGAGGCATCGCCGGAGAGCTG
The DNA here is from genome assembly GCA_949878425.1 of uncultured Oscillospiraceae bacterium. Lineage (GTDB taxonomy): Bacteria > Bacillota > Clostridia > Oscillospirales > Oscillospiraceae > Pelethomonas. The sequence goes on along the minus strand of CATLAL010000006.1, from coordinate 101,841 downwards.
CGGAGGTACGACGTGGAGTTCTATACCTGCCACTGCACCGGAGAGGAGACATACCGGTACCTGTCCGCCCGCCTGCCCAATATGCACTATCTCTCCTGCGGCAAGAGCATCCAGGCGTAGCGGCCGGGCAGGGGCGGCCATACGTCGGCATACATTCTTTTCTTTAAAAAAAGAAAAGAATCAAAAGAAAATTTTTGAGCAAAACTTCGTTTCGCTTATGTTTTGGTACGGTATACCTTTTTTCACTACAGAAGGGCAAGAGCAAAGCGACAGCTTTGCGTGTTTCGTGTCATTGGGCTTCGCCCTGAGCCGGTCATTGCCGGCTTCGCCGTCAACGACCGGGCCGGCGGCCTATGGCCGCCTATGACTGCTCAGGCAGCGCGAGCGCTGCCCAAGTTCTTTTTTAATTCTTTATCTTTCAAGAAAAAGAATGAACAACCACAAGGAGGCGGATATGTCCTTTGTACATCTGCACGTCCACACGGAGTACAGCCTGCTGGACGGCTTCTGCCGCATTGACGGGCTGGCCAAGCGGGTCAGGGAGCTGGGTCAGAGCGCAGTAGCGGTGACGGACCACGGCGTCATGTACGGCGCCATCGACTTCTACCGTGCCTGCAAAAAGGAGGGGGTCAAGCCCATCATCGGCTGCGAGGTCTACATGACGCCCCCGGACCGGACCCGCCTTGACAAGGTCCACGACCTGGACGCGGAGAGCCGCCACCTTGTGCTGCTGTGCCGGAACGAGGAGGGGTATCGGAACCTCAGCTACATGGTCAGCAAGGCCTTTGTGGAGGGGTTCTACATCCGGCCCAGGATCGACATGGAGCTGCTGCGCGCCCACAGCGGCGGGCTCGTCGCCCTGTCGGCCTGCCTGGCGGGGGAGATCCCCAAGCGGCTGGCAAACGGAAGCTACGAGGGGGCGAAGGCCTTCGCCCTGGAGCTGCGGGACATCTTCGGAGAGGAGAACTTCTACCTGGAGCTCCAGGACCACGGCATCCGCGCCCAGGCGGAGGTCAACGAGGCCCTGCTGCGCATGCACCAGGAGACGGGCATTCCCCTGGTGTGCACCAACGACTGCCACTACCTGGCCCCGGAGGACGCGGAGAGCCACGACGTGCTGCTGTGCATCCAGACCGGGAAGCTGCTGGAGGACGAGAAGCGCATGCGCTACGAGCCCCGCAACTTCTACGTCCGCTCCACGGAGGAGATGGAGACCCTCTTCAGCCGCTACCCCGAGGCCCTGGCCAACACGGTGCGCATCGCGGAGCGGTGCAATCTGGAGTTCACCTTCGGCAAGTACCACCTGCCGGAGTTTCGGGTCCCGGAGGGGGAGACCTCCCAGAGCTACATCCGGCGGCTGTGCGAGGAGGGGTTTGCGGACAAGTACCGGGGGCTGCATCCGGAGTACCACGCTCAGCTGGACTACGAGCTGGACATGATCGAGCAGATGGGGTTTACGGACTACTTTCTCATTGTCTCCGACTTTGTCCGCTACGCCAAGGGGCAGGGCATCCCCGTGGGGCCGGGGCGGGGCAGCGCCGCCGGGTCCATGGTCTCCTACTGCCTGGACATCACCAACGTGGACCCCATGAAGTACGGGCTGTACTTTGAGCGGTTTTTGAACCCGGAGCGGGTGAGCATGCCGGATATTGACATGGACTTCGGCGACACCCGCCGGGACGAGGTGGTGGAGTACGTCCGCCGGAAGTACGGTCAGGACCGGGTGGCCCAGATCGTCACTTTCGGCACCATGGCCGCCCGGGGCGTCATCCGGGACGTGGGCCGGGTGATGAACATGCCCTACGCCGAGGTGGACGCGGTGGCCAAGCAGGTCCCCAGCGGGCCCGGCAACCTCCACATCACCCTGGCCGACGCTCTGCGCCTGAGCAAGGGGCTGAGGGAGCTCTACGACGGGGAGCCCCGGATCAAGCAGCTCATCGACACCGCCCAGTCCCTGGAGGGCATGCCCCGCCACGCCTCCACCCACGCCGCGGGCGTGGTCATCACAAAAAATCCCGTCTACACCTACGTCCCACTGGCCCGGAACGACGACACGGTGGTCTGCCAGTACTCCATGGTGACACTGGAGGAGCTGGGGCTGCTGAAAATGGACTTTTTGGGACTAAGAAACCTGACCGTCCTGGAGGACGCCGTGGCCACGGTCCGCGTGCGGCAGCCGGACTTCCGCCTGGAGGACATCCCGGAGGACGACCAGGCGGTCTACGACATGCTCACGGCGGGCAAAACCAGCGGGGTGTTCCAGATGGAGTCCACCGGCATGACCGGGGTGTGCGTGGGGCTCCGGCCCCAGTCCATCGAGGACCTCACCGCCATCGTGGCCCTGTACCGCCCGGGCCCCATGGACTCCATCCCCCGGTTCATCGCCAGCAAGCACGACGCCAATCTGGTGACCTATAAGCACCCCTCCCTGGAGCCGATCCTGTCCATCACCTACGGCTGCATTGTCTACCAGGAGCAGGTGCTGAAGATTTTCCAGCAGTTGGCGGGGTACTCCCTGGGACAGGCGGACATGGTCCGCCGGGCCATGAGCAAGAAGAAACGCAAGGAGATCGAGCGGGAGCGGCAGTCCTTTATCTACGGAGATCCGGAACGAAAGATAGCCGGATGCGTGGCAAACGGCATTCCGGAGGACACGGCCAAGGCCATCTATGAGGAGATCGACGCTTTTGCCGAGTACGCGTTCAACAAGGCCCACGCGGTTTGCTACGCCGTGGTGGCCTACCAGACCGCCTGGTTCAAGCTCCACTACCCCAAGGAGTACATGGCGGCGCTGCTGACCAGCGTGCTCGGCTGGACGGAGAAGGTGGCCGACTATATCGGCGAGTGCCGGGACATGGGCATCCCCCTGCTGCCGCCGGACATCAACCGCTCCTACGACAGCTTTACCGTGGAGGGGGAGGGCATCCGCTTCGGCCTGGTGGCCATCAAGAACATTGGCCGGGGCTTTATCCAGAGCATGGTGCGGGAGCGGTCGGAAAACGGCCCCTTTGCCGGCTTCCTGGACTTCTGCGAGCGGATGTACGGCAGCGAGGTGAACAAGCGGGCGGTGGAGAACCTCATCCGGGCCGGGGCCTTTGACTGCTTCGGCCACCGGCGCAGCCAGCTGGTGGCGGTCCACGACAAGCTGCTGGACTCCATCGGCGGGAGCAGGCGGCAGAATGTGGAGGGGCAGCTGGACTTTTTCGGCATGGCGGCTGCCGCCGCCGGCAAGCCGAAGTCCCAGTCCCTGGAGCTGCCCAATCTAGCGGAGTTCACTCTGGAGGAGCGGATGCGCCAGGAGCGGGAGGTGACGGGCCTCTACCTCTCCGGCCACCCCATGAACGCCTACCGGGAGGCCGCCAAGGCCGCCGGAGCGGTCCACATCGCCTCCATCAACGCCGACTTCGCCCAGGAGGGGGGGCCCACCCTCTACCGGGACGGCCAGCAGATCGCGGCGGCGGGCATCGTTACCGCCTACCGCACCCGGACCACCCGCAGCAACACCCTGATGGCCTATGCCACCATTGAGGACGACGCGGCCTCCATTGAGCTCCTCTGCTTCAGCAAGACCTTGGAGCGCTTTGGCCGCCAGCTCTCCGAGGGCAGCGCGGTGCTGGTGCGGGGCAGGCTCTCGGTCCGGGACGAGAAGCCGCCCCAGATCATGTGCGACGGGATCTACCCCCTGCGCAAGGACGGCGTGCCGCCCCCTGCGGCGGGTCCCGCCGGCGTCCGGGTGCTGGAGGGGGAGACCCTCTACCTCCGGCTCACCTCGCAGTCTGACCCGGTGTTCGCCCATATCAACCGAGTGATCGCTATGTTTCCCGGCAGCACCCCCGCCAGGCTGGTCTTTACCGACACCGGCAGGCGGATGGGAACCGTCTGCCTGCTGGGCAGCTCCCTGGTGGAGGAGCTGGTGGAGGCCTTGGGACAGGAGAATGTAGTAGTGAGATAAAGAGCCTGTTTCGCGGGGCGGGGAGCGCACTGACTGCTTCCCGCCCCGCGGCTCGACTTGAAAAGGAAAGGGATCAGAGCAGCCGGATCAAATTTTGCCTTGACAGACGGGTAGGAGTGTGATACCATAAACATATCGATAGACGATATATTGTTTCCGAGCTTTCGGTTCGGACGCACTATCTATAGCAAGTTTCAAAATAAATGCCATTCCCGTGTAAGGGCGAGCATCGCTCGCCCTTACACGATGTTACAAATTCCGTTGATTGCTGTAAAATGCGATAGATTGGGGGCTGTTCTATGTCCGAGGAGAAGAGGAGGCGTTTTCTTGCCGCCGCCGGCGGATTGACGGGCGCGGCCTATCTGGCCGCAAAGCACGTGGCTCCCGGCCTGCCGGACTTTCTGATGGGGCTGGTTCTGGGACTCAGCCTGACCTGTGTGGTGATGGGCTTTGTGCCGGAGGAGCGTCTGGCGAGGCTGCGCAGGTGGAAGCGCCGTGGATAGAGGACAGCCGCTGACCGAGGCCCTGTTCTATATCCTGCTGGCCGCCCGGAAGCCGGTCCATGGATACGGGATCATCCAGGAGGTGGCGGCTCTGACCGGCGGACGGGTAAACCTGGGGCCGGGGACGCTGTACGGGGCCATCAACTCCCTGCTGGAAAAGGGGTGGATTGTCCTCTACAGCGCGGAGGCGGGCTCCCGCCGTAAGAAGGAGTACCTGATTACAGAGGCGGGCCGGGAGGTTTTTGCCGGGGAGCTGCGGCGGCTGCGGGAGCTGGTGTCCAATGGCAAAAAGATGGAGGAAGAGACATGATTCGGTGGAAATTCACCTTTGACAAGGACGAGGAGCAGCAGTGGCTCAACGACTACTGCCAGCAGGGTTGGGCCATGGTCGGCTTTTTTATGGGGCTGGTCACCTTTGTCCCTTGCCAGCCGGGGGAGTACAGCTATCAGATTGACCTTCTGCCGGGAAGAGGCATCTTTGCCGACAACTACGAGGACTATGTGATTTTCATGGACGAGGCCGGTGTGGAGATCCTCCAGCGGTGGGGCCGCTGGGTATATCTGCGCAGGCGGGCGGAGGAGGGACCCTTTGAGGTCTATTCAGACGTTGACTCCCAAATCGATCTGTATCGCCGCATCCGCAGGATGTTCGCTTGGGTTCTAGGAATTGTGTCCCTGTGCTCCGCCAGCGGGTGGGACATACTGTTCCAGTTTCCGGAGGACGTTTTTGCCCGGGGACTGGTGGGGTTTTACATTGTGATAATTGCCGTACTGCTGCGGGCGGTCTGGCGGTGCTCCCGGAGAATGAAGGAGCTGGAGCGGCGGCAGTAGCGGAGAGAAGGTGGGGCAATGGACACGAAAAAGGTGGACCGGGCGTGGGGAGCCAGCCTGATTGCGGTCGGCTTTTCGGCCGCGATTTTGGCGGCAGCCCGCCTGACCGGCGCGCCGCTGCCGGACGGGGCGGTCCGGGCGCTTGGAGCGCTGGATCTGCTGGCGCTCCCTGTACTGGCGTTTACCAGCGTTCGGAAGGCGAGAGGCGGCAATCGGTGAAAAGGGCGGAGGCCCCGGCTCAGAAAAGAGCTGGGACCTCCGTTTTTGTCACTCCGCCGTCATCAGCCGGAGGGCCAGATTGGCGGCCCGCTCCAGCTCCTCCTCGCTGGTGTACTCCCCGCAGGAGTGGCAGTTGTTCATGGCATTGGCCACCACGATGCCGGTGATGCCATGGGTGGCAAAGTGGTTGTTGTCGCTGCCGCCGAAGGTCTGGCACAGGCGCACCGGAAGCCCCAGAGCGCCGCAGGCGTCCTCAAAGCGCTTCACCACCGGATGGGAGCGGTCCGTACAGTAGGCGGTGCACTCCGACACGCTCTCCAAGCGCACCGACGCGCCGTTCTCCGCCGCCGCCCGCTCCATGGTCTCCCTCATCTCCTCCAGCAGCCGGCGGGCCTCCCCGTCGGAGAAGCTGCGGATCTCCCCCGTAAAGGAGCACCTGTCCGGCACGATGTTGCTGGCCGTGCCGCCGGAGATGGTGGCGATGTTCACCGTGGCCTCGCCCACGCGGCCGCAGGGAATTTGCGCGATGGCCCGGGCCGCGGCCTGGATGGCGTGGACGCCCTCCTCCGGCGAGAAGCCGGCGTGGGCGGCCCGGCCGGAGAATACCGCCGTGAAGGAGAGAATGGTGGGGGCCTGATAGGCCGCGCCGCCCACGGGGCCCGTCAGGTCAAAGACGTAGGCCTCCCTGGATTTCAGGGAGGAGAAGTCGTACTGGAGTACCCCCACGCAGTAGGGCTCCTCCGCCGCGGAGAAGAGCAGCTCCAAAGGCCGGTGGGGCTCTCCGGAGGCCAGCAGGGTCTCCAGGGCCTCCAGAATGGCGGCCACGCCCGCCAGATCGTCCGCGCCCAGAACCGTGTCCCCGGCGGAGGTGAGGAGGCCCCCCGGCCCCCGAACCAGCTTTTTCCCCCGGGCTGGCTCCACGGTGTCCATGTGGCCGCTGAAGAGCAGGGGCGGCTTCTCCAGCTCCCCCTCCACATAGCAGTAGAGGTTGCCGCTGGTCCCCCCCAGCTTTTCGGCGGCGCTGTCCTCCCGGGCCGTAAGACCCAGCCTTGCCAGCCGCTCCTTGATAAAATCGCACATCTCCCGCTCCCCGAAGGAGGGGCTGTCAATGGACACCAGCCGCTCAAAGAGGGCCAGCAGCCGGCTTTTGTCTACAGTCATGGTTTCTCTCTCCTCTCATATAATTGATTCATCTGATTCATCCATGCGCACCGTCCGGACCGGGCCCGGCTCCGTAGGGCAGACGGTGACGACCCATCCGGGCAGAAACCCCTCCAGGAGCCGGCAGCGCCCGTCCGGCTCCCGAAGCTCCAGCAGGGCGGCGATGCCCTGGCCCGTCCGCTTTACCGTGGCCTCCTTGGCGGTCCACAGGCGGAAGAAGGCCTCCGCCTCCAGATCCCCCGCCAGACGCCTGGGCGGCTGGCGCAGCCGCTCCACGTCCACCCCCACGGGCAGGTGGTGGAGGGCGCAGACCGCAGCCCCCCGGCTGTGGCTCAGGTTGAACTGGAGCTGCGGAAAACCGGGGAAGAAGGGTTTGCCGCCGGCCTCCCGCTCTATGGCCGGCAGCTCCCCCAGCCCGGCCTCCCGCTCCAGCGCCAGGGCCAGCAGGCGGTAGGCCAGCTTTCGCTCCGCCCCCGCCCGGCACAGCCCGCCGTAGACCACGAGATCCATTTTTCAGCCTCCCATATCGGTTGATGGACCCATTATATCAGCCAGCGGGGCTAAAATCCAGCATTTACGCCACTTTTTTTCATTTTTCTGTTTGGAATAAAAATTTTATGAAAAAATTTTGCTTGAGAGGGAGGATTTTCGCTCTTTTCGTTGTATACTGGTATAGGACGATTTTTGGAGCCCATCCCAAAAGGATCCACACGCGTCCTGCCTGCATGGTTCCAGCCATACATCGTTGGTTTTTCCTGCCGGGCGGCAGTCCGCCTGCGAAAAACCGCCTTGTCCGGTTTAAAATCGGGATAGGCGCTTAATCCAGGGAGGTGAGGGGACCGGTGGCCTTTCCCCAGCAGTTTTTGGACGAGCTCATCAGCCGCAGCGACATTGTGGACGTGGTGTCCTCCTATGTCTCCCTGACCCGGAAGGGCAGCAGCTACTTCGGGCTGTGTCCCTTCCACAACGAAAAAACCGGCTCCTTCTCCGTGGCGCCGGACAAGCAGATCTACCACTGCTTCGGCTGCCGGCACGGCGGCGGGGTCATCAACTTCATCATGGAGATCGAAAATCTCAGCTTCCCCGACGCGGTGCGGTTTCTGGCCAAGCGGGCCAACATGGACGTGCCCGAGGACTCGGCCAGCCGGGAGGAGGGGAAACGGCGGCAGCGGATTCTGACCCTGAACCGGGACGCGGCCCGGTGGTTCTACGAAAACCTCTCCCGGCCGGAGGGAGCGGCGGTGAACGCGTATCTGGCCCAGCGCCGCATCAGCCGCAAGACGGCGATGAACTTCGGCCTGGGGGCCTCCCTGGACGGCTGGACAGGTCTCATGACCGCCATGCAGGAGAAGGGGTATACCAAGGCGGAGCTGCTGGCCGCGGGGCTGGTGGTGCGCTCCCAGCAGGGCCGGCTATACGATAAGTTCCGCGGCCGGCTGATGTTCCCCGTCATCAACGTACGGGGGGATGTGGTGGCCTTCGGCGGCCGGGTGCTGGACAAGAGCGAGCCCAAGTATATGAACACAACGGAGACCGTGGTCTACAGCAAGCGCCGCAACCTCTACGGCATCAATCTGGCCAAAAAGACCAAGCGGCCTAACTTTATCCTCTGCGAGGGCAATATCGACGTCATCACCCTCCACCAGGCGGGGTTCGACAACGCCGTGGCCTCCATGGGTACGGCTCTTACCGTGGAGCAGACCAGGCTCCTGTCCCGGTACACCAAGGAGCTGGTGCTCTGTTACGACAACGACGCCGCCGGCCGGCTGGCCACGGAGAAGAACATCGAGCTGCTCCGAGACAGCGAGTTCACCGTCCGGGTGCTCCAGCTCCCCCGCCGCCTGGCGGACGGGGAGTACGTCAAGCAGGACGTGGACGACTTCATTAAATTCAACGGACCGGAGGCCTTTGAGGCGGTGCTCAGCGGCAGTGAGAGCCAGATGGACTACCGCATGGAGGCTGTGGCCGCCAAGTACGACCTCTCCGACGGGGAGGCGAAGATCGCCTACGCCGGAGAGGTCAGCCGCCTCATCGCCGCCGTGGCCAGCCCCGTGGAGCGGGAGGTCTACGCCGGCCGGGCGGCGGAGCGCTCCGGCATCTCCCGGGAGGCCATGCTGCTGGAGGTCAAACGGGCCCGGGGCAAGCGGCGGGGCCAGGAGCGCCGGGAGCTCCAGAAGGAGGCTCTGAGCGTCGGCGCTCTGCGCCAGCCCAAGGGCCGGACCATCCGCTACGACGATATGCGCTCCGCTATGGCGGAGGAGGGGGTGGTCCGTCTGCTGCTGCTGGACGCCTCCCTGGCGGACCGCTGCGCTGGCCTGGACCGGGAGGATTTCAGCTCGCCGCTGCTGGGCCGGGTCTACGGCCAGCTGCTGGAGGCCCGGAGGGCCGGCCGGACGCTGTCCCTGGCGGCTCTGGCCGAGAGCTGCACGGCGGAGGAGATGGGCCACCTTACCACAGTGATCCACCAGCCGGCGTCTATGGCAAACGCGGAGCGGGCGCTGGCGGACTACATACGCGTGATTCAGGAGCGGGCCGCCAGGCGTCGGGGCGTGCAGGACCCCCTGCTGGCGGCGATGGAAAAAACCAAAGAGAAAAAGGGCTATGGAGGAAAGCAGGATGACTAAGAAGAAGGAAGAGCTGAGCGCGGGCGCTCCCGCCTCCGGAGAGGTGAAGAACGGCGAGAAGAAATACGCCCGGCTCCCGGACAAGGTGGTCTCGTCGCTGCCGGCGGCGGACGTGCTGCTGGCCAACGAGAAGATTATGGACCTCTTCGCCAGGGGCAAGAAAAAGGGCCGTCTGGATTCCACGGAGATGGTGGCGGTGCTGGACGAGGTGGAGCTGGACGGCGAACAGATGGAGAAGATCTACGACTCCCTGGAGGCCCTCTCCATCGAGATCGGCAGCGAGGAGGACATCCTTCCCGAGATCGCCGACGATATAGATCCGCCCCTGGAGGAGATTGCCGAGATCGAGGAGGAGGAGCTGGTAGACCCCAACGCCCTGGTGGACAGCTTCTCCGTGGACGATCCGGTGCGTATGTATCTCAAGGAGATCGGCAAGGTTCCTCTTCTGAACCCGGACGAGGAGATCGTTCTGGCCCGGGACATGAGCGCCGGAAATCTGGCCCAGGAGCAGCTGGACCACATGGAGGGCATGGAGCTGAGCGAGGAGGAGGTCAAGGAGCTCCGGCGGCTGGTCAAAGCCGGCGAGCGGGCCAAGCAGAAGCTGGCCGAGGCCAACCTGCGCCTGGTGGTGTCCATTGCCAAGCGCTACGTGGGCCGGGGGATGCTCTTTCTGGACCTCATCCAGGAGGGGAACCTGGGCCTCATCAAGGCGGTGGAGAAGTTCGACTACACCAAGGGCTATAAGTTCTCCACCTACGCCACCTGGTGGATCCGCCAGGCCATCACCCGGGCCATCGCCGACCAGGCCCGGACCATCCGCATCCCCGTGCACATGGTGGAGACCATCAACAAGGTGATCCGGGTCTCCCGGCAGCTCCTCCAGGAGCTGGGCCACGACCCCTCCGCCGAGGAGATCGCCGAGGAGATGCGCATGCCTGTGGACAAGGTCCGGGAGATTCTCAAGATCGCCCAGGAGCCCGTCAGCCTGGAGACGCCCATCGGCGAGGAGGAGGACAGTCACCTGGGGGACTTCATCCAGGACGAGGGGGCCAGCGAGCCCAGCGAGGCCGCCAGCTTTACCCTCCTCAAGGAGCAGCTGGTAGACGTGCTGAGCACCCTGACCCCCCGGGAGGAGAAGGTGCTCAAGCTCCGCTTCGGCATTGAGGACGGCCGCACCCGCACCCTGGAGGAGGTGGGCAAGGAGTTCAACGTCACCCGGGAGCGCATCCGCCAGATCGAGGCCAAGGCGCTGCGCAAGCTCCGCCACCCCAGCCGGAGCAAGAAGCTAAAGGACTTTTTGAATTGAGCGGGGGCTCTTTAGGGAAGCGAGGTGGCCTTTCAGTATGACGGAACCGAAAAACCGGGGCTATCAGATCGATATGCTCCATGGTCCGCTGGCCGGGAAGCTGTTGCTGTTTGCCCTGCCGCTGATGTTCTCCGGAATTTTGCAGCTGCTCTTCAACGCGGCGGACGTGGTGGTGGTAGGCCGCTACGTGGGCAAGGAGGCCTTGGCGGCGGTGGGCTCCAACAACTCCCTCATCAACCTGCTGGTGAACCTCTTCGCGGGCCTCTCGGTGGGGGCCAACGTGGTGGTGGCCCGGGACCTGGGCGCGGGGCGAGAGGAGGAGGTGCGCGAGAGCGTGCACACCACCATCACGCTCTCCCTCATCAGCGGCGCGGTGCTGACGCTGGTGGGGACGCTGATGGCCCGGACGCTTCTACAGCTGATGGCCTCCCCGGCGGACGTGATCGACCTGGCCACCGTGTACCTGCGCATCTACTTCTGCGGCATGCCGGGCAATATGTTCTACAACTTCGGCTCCGCCATCCTCAGGGCCCAGGGGGACACCCGCCGGCCCCTCTACTTCCTCACCGCCGCGGGGATCATCAACGTGGGGCTGAACCTGCTGTTTGTCATCGTTCTCCAGATGAGCGTGGCCGGCGTGGCCCTGGCCACCATCATCTCCCAGTACATAGCCGCCCTGCTGGTGCTGCTGTGCCTGGTGCGGGAAAAGGGCGCGCTGCACCTGGACCTGCGTGCCCTGGGCCTGAACAGGCGGGTGGTGCGGCGGATCTTGCGGGTGGGACTGCCCGCGGGGTTCCAGGGGATCGTATTCTCCCTCTCCAACGTGGTGATCCAGTCCTCCATCAACTCCTTTGACTCCACCGCCATTGTGGCCGGGTCCTCCGCCTCCTCCAATATCGAGGGCTTTGTTTACACGGCCATGAACTCCTTCTATCAGACGGCCATCACCTTCACCAGCCAGAACTACGGCGCGGGACAGTGCAGGCGGGTGGACCGGATCCTGCTTCTATGCCAAGCGGACGTGGCCCTGGTGGGGCTGATTCTGGGCAACCTGGCGGCCCATTTCGGCGCCTTCCTGGCGGGCATCTACGCCCCCGGCGAGCCGGAGGTGATCGCCCAGGCAGTGGTCCGCCTGCGCTACATCAGCCGCCCCTACCTCCTCTGCGGCATGATGGACACCTTTGTGGGCGTGCTGCGGGGGGTGGGCTACTCCGTGGTGCCCATGGTGGTGTCCATGGTGGGCGCCTGCGGGGTGCGGCTGCTGTGGGTGGCCACGGTGTTCCAGGTGTACCACACCCCCGCCGTGCTCTACGGCTCCTACCCCGTCAGCTGGCTCATTACCGCCGCCGCCCACTGCGGCTTTTTCCTCTTCATCCGCCGCCACGTCTACGACAAGGCCATGGGGCTGCGCAGCCTGGACGGCGGCGGGGCCACCTGAGCGCTCCCCGCAAGAAACAACAGGAGGAAGTGCCTATGTACCAGGCCCTATACCGCAAGTGGCGTCCCAAGGCCTTTGCCGACGTGGTGGGACAAGAGCACATCACCGATACCCTGCGCCGGCAGACGGCCCAGGGCCGTCTCAGCCACGCCTATCTCTTTACCGGCACCCGGGGGACCGGCAAGACCACCTGTGCCAAGATTCTGGCCAAGGCGGTGAACTGCCGGCATCCCGTGGACGGCGACCCCTGCAACCAGTGCTCCGCCTGTCTGGGCATTGACAACGGCAGCCTCCTGGACGTGCTGGAGCTGGACGCCGCCAGCAACAACGGCGTGGACCATGTGCGCGCCCTGCGGGACGAGGCCATCTACTCCCCGGCCAGCGTGCGCTACCGGGTCTATATCATCGACGAGGTCCACATGCTCTCCACGGCGGCCTTCAACGCCCTGCTGAAGATTCTGGAGGAGCCGCCGGCCCACCTCATCTTCATACTGGCCACCACGGAGCTCCACAAGGTGCCTGCAACCATTCTCTCCCGGTGCCAGCGCTTCGCCTTTAAGCGCATTCAGCCCCAGGACATCGCCCGGCGCCTGCTGTATGTGGCGGAGCAGGAGAATCTGACGCTGGAGACGGCGGCGGCGGAGCTTCTCAGCCGCCTCGCCGACGGGGCGCTGCGGGACGCGCTGAGCCTTTTGGACCAGTGCGCCGCCGCCGGCGGAATCATTGACGCGGGCCGGGTGCTGGATGTTTTGGGCCTGGCGGGAAACGTGCAGACGGCGGAGCTGATGGAGCACGTGCTCCGCCGGGACGCCCAGGCCGCTCTGGTTCTGCTGGACCGGCTCTACAGCGGCGGGAAAGACGTGGGGGCGCTGCTGGGGGAGCTGGCCGCCCTGAGCCGGGATCTGCTCATCCGCATGACCGCCCCGGAGGGGGGCGCGGCGCTGCTGTCCGGGGGCTATGACACAGCCCTCATGGACCGGCTGTGCCAGGGCGTCAGCCCCAGCCGCCTCATCTTTATGGCCACCCAGCTCCAGAGCGTCTGCGCCGGGCTGGCCCTCAGCGCCAACCGCCGCACAGACGCGGAGCTATGCCTGCTGCGGCTTTGCGACGAGAGCCTGTGCGGCGACGTAACCGCCCTGGCGGCCCGGCTGACCCGCCTGGAGGAGGGCCGTCCGGCGGCCCGTCCGCCCCGGGAGGCCCCGCCGGTCCGGACGCAGCCCAAGCCGGCGGAGGCCGCGGCTCCCAAAGCCGCCCCGCCGCCTGAACCCGCCCCTCCGGAGGACCCGCCCCCCTGGGAGGAGGAGGCGCCGCCCCCCTATGGCCTGCCGGCGGAGGACAAACCTGTTCCGCCGGAGCCCGCTTCGCCGCCCCCTCCCCGGAGCGCCGGAAAGAGCGGCGATCTCTGGCGGGAGCTGGTGGAGCAGTACAAGAACCAACTGACCCCCATGTACTGGTACCTCCTGGACGACGCCTCCGGCGCGCTGGAGGAGGGCGTGATGGTGGTCCGCTGCAACGACGACTTTACGCTGGAGACCTTGAATTGTCCGGAGGTTGCCCAGGTGATTCAGACGGTCACCGGACAGAGGCTGGGCCAATCGGTGGGGGTCCGCTTTGTCCTGGGGAGCAAGACGGCGGCTCCGGCGCAGCAGGACAAGCTGGAGGAGCTTATCCGCCAGGGGAGCCGCTACGACAGCTTTACCGTAAAATAGGACGTTGATATAGCCGCTGATGAAAAAAAGAGAAGGCCCCGCAGTTTTCCCGGGAAAACTGCGGGGCCTTCTCTATGTAGGGGCGTTCGCTTTACTGCTTGAGGCGGAACCGGCGGGTCTCGCCCTGAAGCAGGCGCACCTGGTCGAAGAGCTCGGAGCTCACCGCCGCCTGCTCCTCGCTGGTAGCGGAGTTGGTCTGCACCACGGAGGAGATCTGACCGATGCCCTCCGTCACCTGGGCAATAGCGGTGGCTTCTCCCCGCACCGCCTCGGCGATCGTGAGGATGTCCTGATTGGAGCGGGTTACAAGCTCCAGGGTCTTTTGCAGGGTGGCGGAGACCTCGTCGACAATCTGGCTGCCCCGGCTGGTAGCGCTGACAGAGTTCTCAATGAGCTCCTTGGTGGCCTTGGCGGCCTGATCGGACTGGGAGGCCAGACTGCGCACCTCGTCGGCCACCACGGCAAAGCCCTTTCCGGCCGCACCGGCCCGGGCCGCCTCTACCGCCGCATTCAGGGCCAGAATATTGGTCTGGAAGGCGATGTTCTCAATGGTGGCGATGATCCGGCCGATCTCCTGGGAGGAATTCGTGATATCCCGCATGGCGGCCACCATCTGCTCCATCTGCTCCCCGCTGATGGTGACCTGCTCCCCGGTCAGCCGGGCGTTCTCCTGGGCGTTGGCGGTAGTTTTTACATTCTGCTCAGCGCCTCTGGAGAGGTCGTCCAGGGTGGCGTACATCTCCTCGATGGCGCTGGCCTGCTCCGTAGCGCCCTGGGCCAGGGCCTGGGAGCTGTTGGAGAGCTGCTCGGCGTGACCGGAGATACGGCCCTCCACATGGCCGATCTGCCCCAGCGCGCCGGAGAGGGTAGCGGTGAGGCTGTTGATGGAGGCTTCAATGGAGCGGAAATCGCCCACAAAAGGCAGAGAGGCGCTTGTGTCGAAATTGCCGGCGGAGAGCTCCTCCATCACGCGGTTGATATCCGCCACATAGGCGTGGATTTGCTCCATGGACGTCCGGAGAGTAGTAGCCAGGTCGCCGAGCTCGTTTTTCATATCCGTGCAGGGAATATCCAGATCCAGCAGACCGTCCTGAAGGGGGCGGCTGCTGGCCGTGATGCGGATGATGGGGGCAACCACCTGCCGCAGCACGTAGTATACCAGGCTCAGCAGGCAGAAGAGGGCCAGCACAAGACACACGGCGCACGTCAGGTGCATCGTGAGGATTGTGCGCTCCATGCGGGCCTGGGTCTCCTGACTCAGCGTACCGCACCGGTCCACCACCTGGTCCAGAAGGCCCACCAGAGTGGAGAGATTGGACTGGATGGTATTCTGATAGTAGCTCTGGGCCTGGGGGGCGTTGGTTTTCAGAAGCTCCAGCACATAGGTGGCGGACTCGTGGAGCTCCTTATGTAGCGGCTCCAGCTGGCTGCGGATGGACAGCACGGTGGGATCGTCCGTTCCCTCCTCCCCGTAGAGCCACTGGCCCAGAACGCAGGTGGTGGGATCAATGCTGCCGGTGAATTCAGTGCCCGCGTACAGGGCGTTGCTCAGTCCGGAGGCCCACCGGTAGTGGGCGGCCTCCGCCGTCTGGGCGCGCTGCAGCAGAGCGTTGTTCTGCGCGTTGTCCGCCTCGATATGTTGGATGCGGAAAATGTTGTAGGTCGTAACACAGCTGAAGAGGAGCACGGAGGCCAGCGCCGCGGTTATACGGATTCCAACAACCCTCTTGATACTCTTACTCATAAAAAAATAAGCGTCCTTTCTTTGTTGATTGCCAGCGTAAAATCGAAAAGGCGGGGGGAACTCCTTCTGCCGCCATGCCTGCCGTCCAAAAAAGAGCGCGGGCGTCAAACCGGCGCACACGCAGAAAGCACGGGAAAGATCAGCCGCAGTTCCCTCACCGTATACTTGCTTTATTATACCTGAATCCGGTCCGGTTGGCAAGAGGAAAATTATCTTT
This sequence comes from uncultured Oscillospiraceae bacterium, assembly GCA_949878425.1. Taxonomy (GTDB): domain Bacteria; phylum Bacillota; class Clostridia; order Oscillospirales; family Oscillospiraceae; genus Pelethomonas. Next base: position 86,137 of record CATLAL010000006.1, on the reverse strand, counting down.
TTTGCCTGCCGCTGGGCCCGGAGGGAACCTTTTCCACCCTCTCACATAGAATGCAGGGGAGGCGGTAGCAAACATGCCGTATTATCTGCTATTAAGCCGTTCTATCACCCACGCCCAGCGCATGAGCCGCGTTCTGGAGCGCTCGGGCATTACAGCCCGCTTTTTCCGCCCTCCTATGGGTCTGACGGACCGGGGCTGCAGCTATGCCGTGCGGGTCGGAGAGGGCGCCCTCCAGGCGGCTCTGGAGCGTCTGCGGGCCGAGGGGCTGCTGCCCATGCGGGTTTTTGAAGCCCTGGATGATGGGACGTTCCGTGAAATCACCATGTGACGGAAAAGGGGGGAAGCCGCCGGCGGCGGCCTCCCCCTGCCAGTAATAGAAGGACATAGAACAGGAGGAGGACCATGATCTATTTTGACAGCGCGGCCACCACCCTTCAGAAGCCGCCGGAGGTAGCGGCGGCGGTGGCCGGCGCGATCCAAACCATGACCACCCCCGGACGGGGGGACTACCCCGCCGCACGGCTGGCGGCGGATGTGATGCTGCGCTGCCGGACGGAGGCCGCGGAATTCTTCGACGTACCGGAGCCGGACAGCGTGATTCTCACCAGCAGCGCCACCCACGGCCTGAACATCGCCATCAAAAGCCTGGTATCCCCCGGGGATGCCGTTGTCATCTCCGGCTACGAGCACAACGCCGTCACCCGGCCTCTGGGGGCCATTGGCGGCGTTTCGGTGCGGATTGTCAACGCGCGGCTCTTTGACCCCGCCCAGATGGCGGAGGGGTTTGAGCGGGCGGTGGACGGCGGGGTAAAGGCGGTTATTTGCACCCATGTGTCCAATGTCTTTGGATACGCGCTGCCAATGGACGATATTGCCGCCATCTGCCGCCGGAAGGGGGTGCCGCTGGTGGTGGACGCCTCCCAGTCCGCCGGCATCCTGCCGGTGAGCCTGAGGCGGTGGGGGGCGGCCTATATCGCTATGCCCGGCCACAAAGGGCTTTACGGCCCCCAGGGCACGGGGCTGCTGCTGTGCGGGGAGGGCGCCGCGCCCCGAACCCTGCTGGAGGGCGGCACCGGAAGCCTGTCCCGGCAGCAGGAGATGCCCGATTTCCTGCCGGACCGGCTGGAGGCGGGCACCCAGAACGTCCACGGCGCCGCGGGGCTGCTGGAGGGCCTGCGGTTCGTGCGGAGGCAGGGGCTGGAGCGCATCGCCCAGCGGGAGTCGGCGGTCATCGGCCGTCTGACGGAGGGCCTGCGGCGGAAGGGAACCTACCGCGTCTACGGCGGCGGGGGCTCCGTGGTTTCCGCCGTGCCCCTTGAGATGGACGCGGAGGCTCTGGCGGACCGGCTGGCGGAACGGGGCGTGGCCGTGCGGGCGGGGCTCCACTGCGCGCCCCTGGCCCATCTGACAGCCGGCACCTCTGAGACTGGAACGGTCCGTTTCTCCGCCTCCCTGTTCAACCGGCCAGAGGAGGCGGACCAGGTGCTGGCTATGCTGTAAAGCTGTCTGGGAGATGCGCAGCCCTTTGCGGGGGAAGGTCCGCAGGGGGCTGCGCTTTGCACCGCGGGAGAGAGGCTTCCTATAAACTTTTTGTAAATATTTGCAACGAAATGTTATTAAAAACGCGGGATAATTCTATATTTTAGGAGAATTAGACGCAAATACATATTTTTTGGCCGGCCGGCTCCGCTTTTTGGGCAAAAATAAGGGAGAGAATTTGTTGCATTTTTCCGGCACTTCGAGTAAAATAGAACTTACCTATGGGATTCTATATCTGAGGAGGGAAGCCATGGAAGTATTTATGACCGAGGCCGGAATACTCTACGAGCGGCTGACTGGCTTTATCCTGTCCCTGAAGCTGTGGGATCTGCTGGATATTCTTGTGATCGCCTACCTCATCTACCGGCTGCTGCTGCTGGTGCGAAAGACCAATTCCTCCCGCCTGCTCAAGGGAGTGCTCTTCGTGATGGTGGCTCTCTGGCTCTCCTCCGACCGGCTCAGGGCCCTCAACTTTCTCCTGGGCCGCATTGTGGAGTGGGGGGTCGTGGCGCTTCTGATCCTCTTCCAGCCGGAGATACGCCGGGTGCTGGAGCAGATGGGCAGCAGCAAGGTTCCCTTCCTGGATATGTTTAAAAAGCCGCCGGTGGACCGGCAGATCATTGAGCGGGCCATCTCCGAGACAGTCAGCGCCTGCGGCGATATGAGCAAATCCCGCACCGGCGCGCTGATCGTCTTTGAGCGGCACAACCAGACGGAGGAGATCCTCCGCAGCGGCACAAAGCTGGACGCGGAGGTGTCCTCGGAGCTTTTGAAGAACATCTTCTTTGTCAAGGCCCCCATGCACGACGGGGCGCTCATTATCCGGGAGGGCCGGGTGCTGGGGGCCGGGTGCATGCTCCCTCTGAGCCGGAACGTGAACCTGAGCCGGGATTTGGGCATGCGCCACCGGGCCGGCATCGGCATGAGCGAGAACTCCGACGCCGTGGTGGTGCTGGTCAGCGAGGAGACCGGGTCGATCTCCGTGGCGGTGGGCGGCATGCTCAAGCGCCACCTGATGACGGAGACCCTGGAGCAGCTGCTGCGCAACGAGCTGCTGCCCAAGCAGGAGGAGGACGGCGACCGGGAGAAGAAGCGCCGGGGTAAAAAGGACGCAAAGCCCGGCAGGAAGAAGGACGGTGAAGGCAAGGATGAGTGAACGGGGCAACAAGATTCTCTATGTGGTGCTGAGCCTGCTGCTGGCCATCGTGTTCTGGCTGTATGTGGACAACGAGCAGGGCAACACCACGTCTGTGCGCTTCACCGGCATCCCTATTGATTTCATTGGCGCGGACGACACCCTGCCCAATCGGAACCTGATGCTCACCAGCGGCAGCGACGCTACCATTGACCTGCGCATCAGCGGTCCCCGGTCCATGGTGTCCGGCCTGGACAAGAGCGACATCCGGGTTCAGGTGGACCTCAGCGCCATCAACGCCGCCGGGCAGTATACCCGCAGCTGCAGCATCTACTATCCGGACACGGTGGACAGCAGCCGGATCAACGTGGACTACCGCTCCCGCACCGCCGTTACGGTCCAGGTGTCCCCCCTCTACTCGAAGACCGTGCCCGTGACGGTGGTCACCACCAACAACGAGGTGGCGGACGGGTATATCTACATGGCGGACCGTCTCAGCGCCGATCCCTCCTCGCTGACGCTGCGGGGGAGGGAGGAGGACGTGGCCCCCATCGCCTCCGCCCGGGTAGTGATCGATCTGACCGGGGCCAGCTCCACGGTGCAGCAGGAGTACGAATACGAGCTGCTGGACAGCGAGGGCAACGTAGTCGCTGTGGATGGCGACATCCGGATCTCGGAGCGGCGCATTGCCGTGACGGCCCCGATCTATATGATTAAGGAGCTGCCCCTTACGGTCAAGTTCAAGCAATCTCCCGGCTCCATGGAGACGGACGCCCGCTGGGAGCTCTCTGAGGAGACCATCACCGTGGCGGGGGAGCCCGCCAGCCTGGAGGGAGTGGAGGAGCTGAGCCTGGGAGAGGTGGATCTCAGCCAGCTGCTCTCCAACACGGAGGAGCAGGTTCTGGAAATCCCCCTGCCTGCCGGGTGCGTCAACCAGAGCGGCTATTCCACCACGACCCTCACGGTCCGTTTCCGGAACCTGGCGACCCGGAACCTGACCGTCTCCAACTTCATTCCCGTGGGCCTTGCGGAGGGACAGGTCTTTGACCGGGTGACCCGGTCCCTGGACGTCACCCTCCGGGGTCCCGCCGAGGAGCTGGAGGAGGTAACGGAGGAGGACGTGCGCATTATGGTGGATTTAACGGAGTACGGCAGCGGGACGGTGAGCGTGCCGGTCAAGATTCTGGTGGACGGCCACGAGAACCTGGTGGGAGCCATCGGCAGCTACACGGTCACCTGCAAGATATCGTCTTAGGAGGCGCGGCCATGACACAGATCGGGACAGTTACCGCCCTCCCGGCCCCCGGTACGGCGGTGGTGACGGTAGCCCGGCAGACTGCCTGCGGCCACGCCTGCGAGCAATGCGCCGGCTGCGGCGCCCGGGCGGGCAGCGTCACCGTCCGGGCCAGCGCCCCCCTCCCCCTGGAGGTGGGCGACCGGGTGGAGCTCTACAGCGGAAACCGGGTGCTGGCTGTGGCGGCGCTGGTGTATCTGGGACCGGCGGTCCTGTTTTTGGCGGGCTACCTGCTTACGGCGGGTCTGGCGGAGGGCTGGCGGTACATCTGGGGCGGGGCGGGCTTCGCCCTGGGGCTGGGAGCCGCGGCGGTCTGCGACCGCCGGCTGCGGCGGAAAAATACCCTGCGCTACCAGGTCCTGCGCAGGCTGTAGGAAGAGAACGTGTTTGGATATGTGAGGCCCTCGGCCCAGCGCCTTTCCGAGGCGGACAAGCGCCGCTTTGCCGCCGCCTACTGCGGACTGTGCCGGACCCTGGGGGAGCGCTGCGGCCTGGCGGCCCGGTTCATCCTGAACTACGACTTCGTCTTTTTGACGGCTCTGCTCTGGCCGGCGGAGGCGCCGGCCCCCCTCTGCCGCGGGTGTATCGCCCATCCGCTGAGGGCCAGGGGGTATTTCCCGGCCAACGAGGCTCTGGCCCTGGCGGCGGACGAGAGCGTTATTCTGGCCTGGTGGCAGCTTCAGGACGCCCTGGCGGACCCGGGGCGGGGAAAGGGAAAGTACCGGGCCGCCGCTGGAGCCCTCTCCGGGGCCTACCGGCGGGCCAGGGCCAACCGGCCCGCCTTTGACCGCGGCGTCCGGGAGCAGCTGGAGCGGCTGCACCGGCTGGAGGAGGCGCGCTGCCCCTCCCTGGACGAGAGCGCGGACGCCTTTGCCAAAATCCTCGCCTTAGCGGCGGGGGAGACGGCGGATCCGGTGAAGAGCCGGGTGCTGGAGCAGCTGCTCTACCACCTGGGCCGCTGGATCTACCTGGTGGACGCGGCGGACGACCTGGCGGAGGATTTTGCCTCCGGCAGTTATAACCCGCTGATTTTCCGGTTCGCTCTGGCGGAGGGAAGGCTGACGGAGGAGGCGAGAGGGAGCCTTGTCCGGACGCTGGACCACTCCATCCGCCTGATGTCCGCCGCCTATGAGCTGTGGGATTTTGGGGACTGGAGCCCCATGATTCAGGCAACGCTTTATGAGGGGCTTTTCCTGGTGGGAAGGTCCGTTTTAGAGGGAACATTCCACGCGGACAGCGCCGCTTTGCCGCGCTGCCGCAAAGACAAGGAGCAGCTATGACCGATCCGTATGTAGTGCTGAACGTCTCCAGTACCGCCACTGACGAGGAGATCAAAAAGGCATATCGCGACCTGGCCCGGAAGTACCACCCGGACAACTACCACGACAACCCCCTGGCGGATCTGGCCCAGGAGAAGATGAAGGAGATCAACGCCGCCTATGACGCCATCCAGAAGGAGCGCAGCGGCCGGGCCTCCGCCGCCTCGTCCTCCGCCCGGCAGAGCTATGGCGGCGGCTACGGGGGCTATCAGTACCAGCAGCGCACGGCCTATGCCGGCGCTCCGGCCTTCCGGCAGGTGCGCATGGCCATCAACCGCAACGACCTGGCCATGGCGGAGCAGCTGCTGGGACAGATTGCGGACCACGACGGGGAGTGGAATTTCCTCAAGGGGACAATTTCCTATCGGCGGGGCTGGGTGGACGAGGCGCGGCAGTACTACGCCACCGCCTGCCAGATGGACCCGGGGAATCCGGAGTACCGTCAGGCCCTCAATTTTGTGGAAAACGGCGAGGAGGGCTACCGCCCCTCGGGCTACAACGTGTTTTCCACCGGCTGCGGCGAGGACAACCTCTGCGGACGGATGATGTGCACCTACCTCATGTGCAACCTGTGCAGCTGCGGCGGCATGCGGTTCTTCTACTGCTAAGAGGGCATAGGGGGCATACATTCTTTTCTTTGTGAACAAAGAAAAGAATCAAAGAAAAACTTTTTTCGGCGAAACGTTGTTTCGCCTATATTGCGAGCTGTTTTTTGCTATACTGGAATATGCCATTTACTGGAAGGCGAGGAGACCGCTTGCAGATGAGGAGCTGTGTTCCTCACTTATGAATACAGCTTTAAAGAGGAGGAGAGCCCTTTGATTAAGAGCATGACCGGCTATGGCCGGGCCCGCCGAACCCTGAACGGGCGGGACATCACTGTGGAGGTCCGCAGCGTCAACAACCGCTATCTGGACTGCGGCGTGAAGATGCCCCGGGGCTATATCTTCGCGGAGGAGGCCATCAAGGGCCTGGTGCAGAAGTACGCCAGCCGGGGCAAGGTGGACGTTTTTATCACTGTGGAGTCCTTGGGCGCGGAGGAGACGCTGGTGCGCGTCAACGAGCCTTTGGCCAGGAGCTATATGGACGCGATGATGCAGCTGTTTCAGCTGGACGGCGGCAGAATGGTGAAGGGGAACTACTATGCCACGGATTTGGCCCGTCTGCCGGATGTGCTGACGGTGGTCAAGGCGGAGGAGGATCTGGAGGGCGTCTCCGCCGACCTCTGCGCCGTGCTGGAGGAGGCGCTGTTGGCCTATACCGCCATGCGGGAGACCGAGGGCCGGAAGCTGGCGGAGGACATCAGCCGCCGCCTGGATGCCATTGAGGAGCTGACATGCCGGGTCGAGGAGCGCTCCCCTCAGACGGTGGCCGAGTACCGGCAGAAGCTGCTGGAGCGGATGCAGGAGGTGCTGCGCGGCGCGGCTGTGGACGAGAGCCGCATCCTCACCGAGGCGGCCATCTTCGCGGACAAGGTGGCCGTGGACGAGGAGACCGTCCGTCTGCGCAGTCATCTGGCCCAAATGCGGGAAATGCTGCAAAGCGGCGCGCCGATTGGCCGGAAGATGGACTTTTTGATCCAGGAGCTGAACCGGGAGGCCAACACTATCGGCTCCAAGTGCAGCGACCTGCGCATTACCCGGGACGTGGTGGACCTGAAGGCGGAGATTGAGAAGATCCGGGAGCAGGCTCAGAACATCGAGTAGGGGGTGGCTATGGAGCTTGTCAGCATTGGCTTTGGCGGCCTGGTCTCCGCCGGACGGCTCGTCGCCCTGGTGAGCCCGGACTCCGCGCCGGTCAAGCGCCTGGTGGGCGAGGCCCGGGACCGGGGCATGCTCATTGACGCCACCTTTGGTCGCAAGACGGCGGCGGTGCTGGTGATGGACAGCGACCACGTGGTGCTCTCCGGCCTGCCGCCGGAGAAGCTGGCTCCCCGGTTTGGCGTGGATCCGGCGGTGCTGGCGGAGGACGCCTGATGCGATTCCTTGCGGATATACGCAGCTGAAAGCGAAGGGAGAGATCTGTTTGAGACGAGGAAAGACCTTTATTATCTGCGGGCCCTCCGGCGTGGGGAAGGGCACGGTTGTGGCCCGGCTGCTGGCCAGCGACCCTGCGCTGTACCTCTCCGTATCGGCCACCACCCGCCTTCCCCGGACCGGGGAGGAGGACGGCGTCCACTATCACTTCCTCACCCGGGAGCGGTTTCAGGAGTGGATCGAGGCCGGGGACTTCCTGGAGTACGCCCAGTATGTGGGCAACTTCTACGGCACGCCCCGGCTGTACGTGGACCGGGCCATGGACCAGGGGCGGGACGTGCTGCTGGATATTGACGTCCAGGGGGCGGCCCAGATCCACCGGCAGCGGCCGGAGGCGGTTCGTATTTTTGTGGCCCCCCCCAGCTGGGAGGAGCTGGAGCGCCGCCTCATCGGCCGGGGCACCGAGGACATGGAGAAGGTGCGCTCCCGGCTGGAGCGGGGCAGGGAGGAGTTCTCCGTTGCCGGCGGCTTTGACTATTTTGTCATCAACGACACCGTGGACCGGGCCGTGGAGGAGCTGCGGGCCATTATGCTGGCCGAGCACTGCCGGCCGGAGGAGCGGATGGCGCTGATTGACCGGAAATAACGATTCTCCACAAACCATACTATTGAAAAGGACTGATGAGACTATGATGCTCTATCCCGCTATGAACAAGCTTACGAGCAATATCCCCAACCGCTACCTGCTGGTGAACGTGGTGGCCCGCCGGGCACGCCAGATTGCCCAGGAAACTGAGGATACAGGGGAGAAAACAGATGTCAAGCCGGTTACTCTGGCGATCCAGGAGGTGGCTGACGGCAAGCTGTCGGTTGCCGCTGCCGACGTGTCCATCAAGGCTGTAGAATAATATCAGAATGCCGGACCGCCCGCGTCTGCGGGCGGCTTGGACTGTTGCGGCAAAACCCATGGAAATCGAGGTGAGAGGGGTCTATGGAGGGAACGGCCGTCCAGCCGGGAGCGGCCAGCGTTGTTCGGGGGGCCAGCGTGGCCAGGGTGGCGGTGGCCGCCGCCACCTACAGCATTGATAAGCCCTACGACTATCTGGTGCCGGAGAGTCTGGCGGAAAAGGCCAGGCCCGGCGTGCGGGTGAGCGTTCCCTTTGGCCGGGGCAACCGGGCCAGCGAGGGGATGATCCTGGCCCTATCCCAGGAGAGCCGCCGGGAGGAGCTCAAGCCCATCGGCGCGGTGCTGGACGACGGGAGCGTGCTGGGCCCGGAGCAGCTCCGGCTGGCCATGTGGCTGCGGGAGCGCTATTTCTGCACCCTCTACGACGCGGTAAAGGTCCTGCTGCCGGCGGGGCTGTGGTACCGGGTCCGGGAGCTGTGCACCCTGGCGGTGGACCGGGAGACGGCGCTGAAGGCGGGAGCCAACGACCGGGAGAGCCGGGTTCTGGAGGCGCTGGCCGCCCACGGTGGGTCCGCGGAGCTGGAGACGCTGCGTTTGGCCTGCGGCGAGGGGGCGGCCGGCGTGGCCCGGGAGCTCCAGCGGCGGGGGCTTGTCACCCTGGACGCCACCGCCCAGCGGCGGCTCTCCGACAAGACCGCCCGGCGGGTGTCCCTGGCGGTGCCGGCGGAGGAGGCCCTGGCGGCCGTGGAGCCGAGGCGCCGCAGCGCGCCCATGCGCTACGAGGTGGTGAAGCTGCTGTGCGCCATGGGCAGCGCCCTCTCCAGCGACATCTGCTATTTCACGGGCTGCTCCGTCCGGACCCTCCGGGGGCTGGAGAAGAGCGCTCTGGTGTCCTTCTCCCAGGAGGAGGTGCTGCGGGTGCCAAAGCCCGCCCCCGCTGAGGGGGGGCCCATCCGGCTCAGCGAGGAGCAGCAGGCCGCCTGCCAGGGCGTTCTGGAGCGGCTGGACCGGGGGGAGGCCTCCTGCACCCTGCTTTATGGCGTCACCGGCAGCGGTAAGACCCTGGTATACATTCGCCTGCTCCAGGAGGTGGTCCGCCGGGGAAAGCGGGGGATGATTCTGGTTCCGGAGATCGCCCTCACCCCCCAGATGATGGCAAAATTCAGCGCCCATTTCGGGGAGCGGGTGGTGATGCTTCACAGCGGCCTGCGGCTCAGCGAGCGCTACGACCAGTGGAAGCGCATCCGGCGGGGAGAGGTGGACCTGGTGCTGGGCACCCGCAGCGCGGTGTTCGCGCCTCTGGAAAACCTGGGGATGATTATTCTGGACGAGGAGCACGAGAGCAGCTACCAGTCCGAGAATCCGCCCCGCTACCACGCCAGGGATGTGGCCAAGTTTCTCTGCGCCCAGCAGGGGGCGGTGCTGGTGCTGGGCTCGGCCACGCCCTCGGTGGAGACCACCTGGCAGGCCCAGCGGGGGGTGTATCAGAAGCTGATGCTCCGCTCCCGCTATAACCAGCGCCCCCTGCCCAGAGTGGTGATCGCGGACATGCGCCAGGAGGTCCGCGCCGGAAACGCCGGCATGGTGAGCGAGCCCCTGCGCCGGGAGCTGGAGCAAAACCTGGAGCGGGGGGAGCAGAGCATCCTCTTCCTCAACCGCCGGGGCAGCAGCCGGATGCTGCTGTGCGGCGAGTGCGGCGAGATTCCCCAGTGCCCCCGGTGCAGCGTGCCCCTGACCTACCACAGCGCTAACGGCCGGCTGATGTGCCACTACTGCGGCCACTCGGAGCGGACGCCCCAGCGCTGCCCGGAGTGCGGGGGGCTGATGAAGCGGGTGGGCGCGGGCACCCAGAGGGTGGAGGAGGAGCTCTGCGGCCTCTTCCCCGGGACCAAAGTGCTGCGCATGGACGCGGATACGGTCTCCGCGGGCCACGAGGCCCTGCTGGACCGGTTTGAAAAAGAGAAAATTCCCATCCTCCTGGGCACCCAGATGGTGGCCAAGGGGCTGGATTTTGAAAATGTCACCCTGGTGGGGGTTCTGGCGGCGGACCTGGGGCTGTATCTGGACAACTACCACGCCGCCGAGCGGACCTTCAGCCTGCTGACCCAGGTGGTGGGCCGGGCGGGCCGGGGCAGCAAGGAGGGCCGGGCGGTGATCCAGACCTTTACCCCGGACAACGAGGTGATCACCTCCGCTGCGGCTCAGGACTACAACAGCTTTTATGCCGCCGAGGTCCGCATCCGTCGGGCCCGCCGGTATCCGCCCTTTGCGGATCTCTTTACCCTCACCGTCTCCGGACCGGAGGAGGGGGCGGCGCTCCGGGCCGCCGCCGCCCTGCGGGAGGCCATGCGCTCCGGCCTGCGCTATCCCACCGCCGCCAACATGGGCGTGGAGATCCTGGGGCCGGCCCCGGCCCCGGTGTTGAAGGTAAACAACCGCTACCGCTACCGGGTGTTCTGGGTGGGGCGCAACGACCACACAACCCGGGAGCTGATGGCCTACTATATCAGGGCCTTCCACCAGCAGAAGGAAAACCGGGGCATGAACCTGTTCGTGGACTGCAACGGAGACGACTAAAATTAGCGGGGAGAGGGCAGTTTAATCCCCGGCGGAGGAGGATACAATAACCATGGCAATCAGAAGAATCGTAGTACAGGGAGACTCCGTTCTGAACAAGAGGTGCCGCCAGGTGACGGACTTCAACAAGCGGCTCCACACGCTGCTGGATGACATGAAGGACACCCTGGCGGAGGCCAACGGCGTGGGCCTGGCGGCGCCCCAGGTGGGGGTGCTGCGCCGGGCGGTGATCGTGGTGAACGACGAGGGCGAGATGATGGAGCTGGTGAACCCCGAGCTCATCCTCCAGGAGGGGGAGCAGACCGGGCCCGAGGGCTGCCTCAGCGTCCCCGGCAAGTACGGCATGGTTACCCGCCCCGACCACGTGAAGGTTCGGGCTCAGGACCGCTACGGCAGCTGGTTCGAGGCGGAGGGCCGGGAGCTCACCGCCCGCTGCTTCTGCCACGAGCTGGAGCATCTGGACGGACACCTGTACGTGGAGCACATTGACCGGTTCCTCACGGAGGAGGAGCTGGAGGCCTACAACGCCGCCCAGGAGGAGGAGTAGCATGCGGGTCGTGTTTATGGGCACGCCGGAGTTCGCCGCGGCGGTGCTGCGGCGGCTGGTGGAGGACGCTTGGGACGTTCGGGCCGCCTACACCCAGCCGGACAAGCCCAAAAACCGGGGCATGAAGCTGGTCCCCACGCCAGTGAAGGCCTACGCGGAGAGCGTGGGCATCCCGGTTTACCAGCCCGCCTCCTGCCGGGACCCGGCGGCGCTCTCGGCGCTTCGCGCCATGGAGCCGGAGGTAATCGTAGTGGCGGCCTATGGGAAGCTGCTGCCCCAGGAGCTGCTGGACATCCCCTCCATTGCCATCATCAACGTCCATTCCTCCCTGCTGCCCCAGTACCGGGGGGCCGCGCCCATCAACTGGGCGGTGCTTAACGGCGACGCCGAGACCGGCGTCACCATCCAGTACATGGCCGCTCAGCTGGACGCCGGCGACATCCTGCTGGCCAAGCGGACGCCCATTGCCCCGGAGGAGGATGCGGGGCAGCTCTATACCCGCCTGGCGGAGCTGGGGGGCCAGGCGGCCAGCGAGGCCCTGGCCCGGCTGCAAAGCGGCACGGCAGGCCGCACGCCCCAGGTCTACGGTCCCCAGTACCAGTACGCCTCCCTCCTCTCCCGGGACATGTCCCCTATGGACTTCACCCGCCCCGCCCGGGACCTGGTCAACCAGGTCCGGGGCCTCATCCCCTGGCCCTGCGCCTCCACGGAGGTGGCCGGCGTGCGCTGGAAGGTCTTTCGCGCCCACGCGGGGGAGGAGACCGCCGCGCCGCCGGGCGCCATCCTCCGGGCGGACCGGGACGGCGTCGCCGTCGCCTGCGGCGACGGCCGCTGCCTCGTCATTACGGAGCTCCAGGCCGACGGCGGCCGGCGCATGCCCGCCGCCGATTACCTGCGGGGACACCCGATCCGGACTTGAGGCGTACGGGTTTCGGCATATATTCTTTTTTCTTGAAAGAAAAAAGAATCAAAAAAGAACTTTTATCGAAAGGCTATCGCCTTTCTCTATGTTTAAAAAATATAAGCAAAACGCAGTTTTGCGCAAAAAGTTTTTCTTTTGCCGCAGCGTTAAGAAAATGTGCCGGCGGCACATTTTTAGCGTAGGCCTCGCGGCTATGCCGCGAGGTGGCACCATCTTACATGGCGGAAAACAACTGGATTCCGCACAAAAGAAAAGAATGTATGCCTTTCTTAGAAAGGAAGCGAGCCTATGCCGTTTTACTATGACTCGATTTACTGGATTATACTGATACCGGTGCTGCTGCTCTCGCTGTACGCGCAGCTTCAGGTGAGCTCCAGCTTCAGCCGCTACAGCAAGGCTGCCAACCGCCGAGGGGTGACCGGAGCCCAGGCCGCCCAGGAGGTACTGCGCGCCAACGGCGTGACGGGGGTTGCCGTTCGGCCCTGCGGGGGGCATCTGACGGACCACTACGATCCCCGGGACAACACCGTCTATCTCTCCGAGCCGGTCTACAGCGCGGCCACGGCGGCGGCGGTGGGGGTAGCGGCCCACGAGGCCGGCCACGCGGTGCAGTACGCCCAGGCCTACGGCCCCATTCGAATCCGGGCGGCCATCATTCCCGCCACCCAGTTTGGATCCAAGTTCGCCTTTGTGGCCCTGCTTCTGGGGCTGGCGCTGTACTCCCAGCCCCTCTTCGCGGTGGGCATTGTCCTCTTCGGCGTCACTACGGTGTTTCAGCTGGTGACGCTGCCGGTGGAGTTTGACGCCTCCGCCCGGGCTCTGGCCGCTATTGACAGCGGATTCCTCCTGGAGGAGGACGAGCGGAGGGGAGCCAAGAAGGTTCTGACCGCCGCCGCGCTGACCTATGTGGCCGCGCTGCTGATGAGCCTGGCGCAGCTTTTGCGCTATGTGCTGATCTTTGCCGGGCGGGGCGGGGACCGGCGCAGATGACGGGGGGCGGGAGAGATGCGGCCCTGGAGGCGCTGACCGCCTGCCGGAGGCTGGACGCCTGGTCCGACGGCAGCCTGAAGGCTGTGAGCCGGGACCTAGACCGCCGGGAGGCGGCTCTGGCCGCCCGGCTGGCCTACGGGGTGCTGCAAAACCGGGCGCTGCTGGACTTCTATCTGGACAGCTATTGCACGCAGAGCTTTGACAAGCTGGAGCCCTTTGTCCGGGACGTTCTGCGGCTGGGAGCCTATCAGATTCTATACATGGACCGGGTGCCGGACAGCGCCGCCGTGGACCAGGCGGTGGAGATGGTGAAGCGCAGGAAGCGGCAGCGGGCGGCAGGCTTCGTAAACGCCGTTCTGCGGCGGCTGGGCCGAGAGAAGGACCGCCTGCCGGAGCTTCCGGCCAGAACCCCGGCGGAATACCTCTCCCTCCGCTACAGCCACCCCAGGTGGCTGGTGGAGCGGCTGGTGGAGCTGCTGGGTCCGGAGGAGGCGGAGGAATTTCTCCGCCTGGACAACGGGAGCGTGGACACCTCTATCCAGCGAAATCCCCTGCGCTGCACGGCGGAGGAGCTGGTCCGGGCCCTGGAGGGCGCGGCGCTCACGCCCCACCCCTGGATGCCGGACTGCTGGCAGCTGCGGGGGGCCGGGGACCTGGAGCGGCTGGACGCCTTCCAGCGGGGCCTCTTCCAGGTCCAGGACGCCGCCGCCCGGGCCGCTGTGCTGGCCGCCGGGGCAAGGAGGGGGGACCGGGCGCTGGATGTCTGCGCCGCGCCGGGGGGAAAGTCCTTCGCTCTGGCCATGGAGATGGAGGACGGGGGGGAGATCGTCTCCTGCGACATCCACCCCCACAAGCTGGAGCTCATTGAGAGGGGGGCCCGGCGTCTGGGACTGGCGTCCATCCGGGCGGTCCTGGCCGATGGCCGGGAGAACCGGGCGGAGTGGAACGGGGGGTTTGACCTGGTGCTCTGCGACGTGCCCTGCTCCGGCCTGGGGATCATCCGGAAGAAGCCGGACATCCGCTACAAGGACCCCAAGGCCCTGGCGGGCCTGCCCCGGGTCCAGGGGGCCATTCTGGAGAACGCCGCCCGCTACGTCCGGCCCGGGGGCGCTCTGGTTTACGCCACCTGCACCGTCCTCCCGGAGGAAAACGGGGGCGTGACGGAGGATTTCCTCGCCCGGCACGGGGAATTTCGGCAGGAGGGGTTCTCCCTCCCCGGCCTGGAGGCGGCGGGCGCTGTCACCCTGTGGCCCCAGCGCCACGGCACGGACGGATTTTACATCTGCAAGATGAGGAAGCAATGAGCATGGAACTTCAGCTCTCTGAACAGCCGCTTCAGGCCCCGCCGGGGACTGTCCCGGATTTAAAATCCATGACCCTGGAGGAGCTGACGGCGGCCCTCAGGGAGATGGGGGAGCCGGCCTTCCGGGGAAAGCAGGTCTTTGCCTGGCTCCACCGGGGGGTCCGTTCCTTTGAGGAGATGACCGACCTGGCCAAGCCCCTGCGGGCGCGGCTGGGGGAGCGCTGGCGGCTGGAGCCGCCTGTTGCGGCGCGCCGGCAGGTCTCCCGGCTGGACGGTACGATCAAATACCTCTGGGAGCTCTCCGACGGCAGCTGCATTGAGTCGGTGCTCATGAGCTACCGCCACGGCAACACGATCTGTATCTCTAGCCAGGTGGGCTGCCGGATGGGGTGCGCCTTCTGCGCCTCCACCATCGGTGGAAAGGTCCGGGACCTGAGGCCGTCGGAGATGCTGGACCAGGTGATTTTCTCCCAGCTGGACAGCGGCCGGGAGATCAGCAACATTGTGCTCATGGGCATTGGGGAGCCCATGGACAACCTGGACAATGTGCTGCGGTTTCTGGAGCTGGTGAACCACCCGATGGGCCTGAATATCGGCATGCGGCACGTGAGCCTCTCCACCTGCGGCATCGTGCCTGGCATCCGGCGCTTGGCGGATCTGGGCTTGCAGCTGACGCTGTCGGTGTCCCTCCACGCGCCGGACAGCGGGACCCGGAGCGCCCTGATGCCGGTGAACCGGGCCTATGACGTGGAGGAGCTCTTCGAGGCCTGCCACGCGTACTTCCGAAAAACCGGGCGGCGCATCAGCTTCGAGTACGCCATGGTGGACGGCGTCAACGACGCCGACTGGCAGGCGGACCTGATTGTAAAGAAGCTCCGGGGGATGCCGGGACACGTGAACCTCATCCCCCTCAACAACGTTCGGGAGAGCCCTCTGAAGCCCAGCCGGCGGACAGCCGCTTTCCAGCGGCGGCTGGAGAGCCAGGGGGTCGCCGCCACCGTCCGGCGCAGCCTGGGTGGGGATATTGACGCCTCCTGCGGCCAACTCCGCCGCAAGGCCATGGAAAAGAAGGAAGGGGAGTTGTAGGATGAACATATGGGGTATGACGGACATCGGTCTGGTGCGCAGGGAGAACCAGGACGCCTACGCGGTGCGCGTGTGCGAGGACACCGGCTTTACGGTGTGCGTTGTCTGCGACGGCATGGGCGGACCGGGGGGCGGCAAGCTGGCCAGCCATATCGCGGTGGACCACTTTATCGACACCTGCCTTGCCAACCTCAGGGAGGGAATGGACGCCGGAGAGGTGCAGCAGGTGGCGGAGTTCGCCGTGAACGCGGCCAACACCGCGGTCTATGAGCGCTCCTGCGCGGAGGGCGCCGCCCTGCGGGGCATGGGCACCACCCTGGTCTCCGCCATCACTTGGGAGGACAATGCCCTCATCAGCAACATCGGGGACAGCCGGGCCTATTTGATCGCCGCCTCCGGCGGGATCACCCGGGTCACCAAGGACCACTCCCTGGTGGAACGGCTCGTTGACCGGGGCGACATCACGGCGGAGGAGGCCAGAAGCCACCCTAACCGCAATATTATCACCCGGGCCCTGGGCCCGGATCCGGAGATTGCCGGCGACTGCTATCTGCTCCGTCTGCGCCCGGGGGACAGCCTGCTGCTGTGTACCGACGGCCTCATCGAGACGGCCACGGACCAGGAGATGGAGCGGGAGGTCCGCGGGGAGGAGAACACCTGTCTGGACCGGCTGCTGGAGATCGCCAGAAGCCGGGGCGCGCCGGACAACCTGACCGCCGTGCTGCTGCGGCGGCCGTGACGCAAAGCCGAGAAGAAAGGATACTTTACTATGGAACGATACATAGGAAAGATGCTGGACAACCGCTACGAGATTCTGGAGGGCATCGGCTCCGGAGGCATGGCGGTGGTCTTCAAGGCAAAGTGCCACCGGCTCAACCGACTGGTCGCCGTAAAGATGCTGAAAAAGGATCTGAGCGAGGACGCCGATTTCCGCCGCCGCTTCCACGACGAGTCCCAGGCGGTCGCCATGCTCTCCCACCCCAACATTGTGGCGGTCTACGACGTGAGCCGGGGCGGGGATATGGACTATATCGTCATGGAGCTCATTGACGGCATCACCTTGAAGCAGTATATGGAGCGCCGGGGCCGGCTCAACTGGCCGGAGGCCCTCCACTTTATCACCCAGATTATGAAGGGCCTCAGCCACGCCCACAGCCGGGGCATCGTCCACCGGGACATCAAGCCCCAGAACATCATGGTCCTGCGGGACGGCACGGTGAAGGTGACCGACTTCGGCATCGCCTGCCTGAGCGGCTCCAACCCCTCCAACGAGGCCATCGGCTCCGTCCACTATATCTCCCCCGAGCAGGCCAAAGGGGACTACACCGACAACCGCAGCGACATCTATTCCGCCGGCGTGGTGCTCTACGAGATGCTCACCAGCCGCCTGCCCTTTGAGGGGGACAGCCCTGTGGCGGTGGCGGTGCAGCACTTTAACGCCGTGCCATTGAACCCCAGAGAGCTGAACCCGGAGATCCCAGAGGCCCTGGAGCAGATCTGCATGAAGGCCATGGCCCCGGACCGGAACAAGCGCTACGCCACCGCGGACGAGATGCTCTCGGACCTGGAGGCCTTCCGGCAGGACCCCAGCATCAGCTTCGACTACCCGGCGGAGGACTTTCGTCCGGATTTGGGCGGCGGGGAGGAGCCCACCCAGCCCATGCTCAATACCGCTATGGCCCGGCGGCAGCCCCGCAATGAGCAGCTGGCGCCGGAGGACGAGGAGGACGAGGAGGAGCGGCCCCGGGGCACCTGGTGGAAGGTGCTGCTGGTGGCGGCGCTAATTGCCGTGCTGGGCTATTTTGGCGTCAACAAGCTCTACCAGGGGATTATGGGCAGCTTCACCACCACGGAGGTGCCGGAGTATACGGTGCCAAAAGTGGTGGGTTACACGGTGGAGGAGGCAGAGGCGCTGGAGCAGGTGGCCGGGATCTTTGAGATCGTGGTGGACACCACCCTGGAGTACAGCAGCGAGTATGCCGAGGGCGTCATCATCCGCCAGAGCCCTGAGGCGGAGCGGACCAGGCGGTCCGCCTCAGGGGACCTGATTCCAATCAATGTGACGGTGAGTCGGGGCGCGCGCTCCGGCGGCATGCCGGACCTCATCGGCGAGGAGGGGCGCAGCGCCCGGCTGATTCTGGAGCAGGACAAGGACCTGAGCGCCCTGCATCTGAAGATTATGGAGGGTGAGAGTGAGTACAGCGACACAGTGGAGGCGGGACATGTGGTCCGCACGGAGCCGGCCAAGGGGACCCAGCTGGGCGAGGGCGACACGGTGACGCTGTTCCTCAGCATGGGTCCGGAGACAAAATACTCCATCATGGTCCTCTGCGAGGGGGAGACCATGGAGAACGTTCAGAAGAAGATGGACGAATTGAATCTGACCGCGGAGTTTGTCAAGGTGGAGGGCTCGGCCCCCCTGGGGACGGTCCTCACCCAGAGCGTGGAAACCGGCGCTGAGGTGGAGCAGGGCACCACGGTGGTATTCACCTACAGCGACGGGGAGAAGGAGATCCCCAAAACCATCACCTTCAACGTGCCCTTCAGCCCTGAGACCGTCCATGTGGAGATCTATCTGGACGATACCCAGGTGCTCTCCACGGACCTGCCCGGCGACCATGGCGCTCTGGAGGAGACCTTCTATGCCAAGGCCGGGGATTACCGCCTGCGCATCTACGCGGACGGTCAGCAGTGGGTGGACGAGGTGGTCACCTTCAGTGAGTAGGGGCAGGATTTGCAGGGCCCTCAGCGGTTTCTATTACGTGGAGGCCGGGGAGAGGCTGCTGGCCTGCCGGGCCAGGGGAAAGTTCCGTCAGGAGGGGCGCAGTCCCCTGGTGGGCGACTGGGTGGAGATCCGGGAGACCGGGCCGGATACCGGCATGGTCTGGGAGATCGAGCCCCGGCGGACCGCCTTCGACCGGCCGGCGGTGGCCAATGTGGACCAGCTGGTGGTGGTAGCCTCCCGGGCCGTCCCGGTGACGGACCCCTTTCTCATCGACCGTGTTTCCGCCATCGCGGCCCTGAAAGGCTGCGGCGTAGTGGTCTGCGTCAACAAGTGCGACCTGGCGCCGGGGGAGGACTTGGCGGACATCTATCGCCGCGCCGGCTTTGCCGCCGTGTGCGCCAGCGCGGAGACCGGGGAGGGGCTGGAGGAGCTGACAGAGCTGCTCCGAGGAAAGCTCTCCGCCTTTACCGGCAACTCCGGCGTGGGCAAGAGCAGCCTCCTCAACGCCATCGAGCCCGGCTTCTCCCTGAAGGTGGCCCAGATCAGCGAGAAGCTGGGCCGGGGCAGACATACCACCCGGCACGTGGAGCTCTACCATCTGGGCTGCGGCGCGCAGGTGATCGATACCCCGGGCTTCAGCTCCTTCGACGCCCAGGAGCTGGACCTGGAGCTGAAGGAGCGCCTGCCGGAGTGCTTCCCGGAGTTCCGTCCCCACCTGGGGCGGTGCCGGTTCGTCAACTGCGGCCACACCCGTGAGAAGGGCTGCGCCGTCCTGGCCGCGGTCCGGGCGGGGGAAATCCCCCCCAGCCGCCATAGGAGCTACCTGCGCCTGTACCGGGAATTGCAGTCCGTGAAGTCCTGGGAGCGGTAGGACACAGAGGGCGTACATTCTTTTCCTTTAAAAAAAAGGAAAAGAATCAAAAAGACAAACTCCGTTTTGCTTTTGCTTTTCATAGGAAGGAATGGGTCGCGGTATGCTGGGAACGGTGGAGTACTACGATAAGACGGCTGCCCAGTGGGCGGAACGGGGATACGCGCCGGAGGCGGAGCTGGAGTGCCTGAGGGAGTTCCTGGACATGCTTCCCAGCGGGGCGCGGGTGCTGGATCTATGCTGCGGCGCCGGATACGAGACCGGGAGGATCGCCGGCTTGGGATACGAGGCAGTTGGCATTGATTTCAGCGAGGAGAGCCTGAAAATCGCGCGGGAGAAAAATCCCGCCATCCCCTTTTACCGGGAGGACATGCTCCGGGATTACTCCTACATCGGCGCTGTGGACGCGATAGCCGTCATTGCAGGCCTGGTCCATGTGGAGACCGCGCAGCTGCCGCTGGCCTTTGAACAGATGGGCAGGGTGCTGAGGCGGGGCGGAAGGCTGCTTGTCTCCGTCAGGGAGGGAACCGGCAAACTGGCGGAGCGAAGCCGCTTCGAGATCGAGGGCGTAGCATACGACAGAAATTTCATCGCCCACACGCTGGAGGAGCTTGAGACAGCGGCAGAGGGGCTGTTCTCCTACCAATGTGAGCTGCCCTCGGACATGCGCGTTTGGAAGAACTACGTTTTCAGCAGGATCTGACCGGCCCTAAGCTTTATTGCTTTTCAACTGTGGTCACTATATAACTGTGGACAATGACAGCAGTCCCCCGGGAGTTCTCCCGGGGGACTGCTGCTTTAGAAGCTGTATTCACAGGCATTGAACGCTGTCTGTCCGGGCCTTTTGCCGCCCTGCCGTGTTAAAAAATCTTGAAATACATCCAGTGTTTCTGCGTAGATCGCGCATCGAGCGCCCATGCGCGATTGAATTTCACACGGCCCCTCGATGGGGCCGTTGTGAAATCGCATTTGCCTTGCTGGGCGGCAAAATCCCTCGCCCATCCAGCATCCCTCGCCTATGAATACAGCTTCTTACTCTGCATAAAAAGTGGGGAGAAAGACGATAGTCTTTGGACCAAAGTTCTTTTTGGATCCTTTTTTTTCAAGAAAAAGGATCGACAGTACCCTCTTACTGCCCCATGGCGGCGGCGGACTGCTCCAGCTGGGCGATGAGGGAGCGGAGCTTCTCGGCCTGCTCCCGCTGGTTCTGGACGATATGGGCCGGGGCCTTGGAGGTAAAGGCCTCGTTGGAGAGCTTGGCCTCGATGCCCCTCAGGTGGCCCTCCGCCTTGGCCTTCTCCTTGGCGATGCGCTCCAGCTCCTGGTGAACGTCCACCAGCTCCGCCAGGGGCATGAACACCCGGGCGGCGTGGGTGACCACCTCCACCATGCCCTGGGAGGCGGGGGCGGCGTCTGCCACCCGGACCTCGGAGGCGGAGGCCAGCCGCTGGAAAAAGGCGGCGCCGGCGGTGAAGGTCTCCGCCTGGGCGGCAACCACGGTCAGCTGCACCTTCCGGCTGGGGGGGACGTTCATCTCCGCCCGGCGGGCCCGGATGGCCCGGATGGCGTCCATGATGTTCTCCATGGCGGCCTCCTCCGCCGGGTAGGCCAGGTCCCCGCGGTACACCGGCCAGTCGGTGCACATGAGGAAGGCGCTCTCCTCGCCGGAGACGTGGGGCAGGGCCTGGTAGATCTCCTCGGTGATAAAGGGCATGAAGGGGTGGAGCAGCTTGAGCAGCTGGATAAGCACATAGCAGAGCACGTTCTGGGCCGTCTCGGACTCCGGGCCCTGCATCCGGGACTTGGTCAGCTCAATATACCAGTCGCAGTAGGTGTCCCAGATGAAGTCGTACACCTTGGCGGAGGCCACCCCCAGCTCGTAGGCGTCCAGGTTCTCCGTGACCTCCCTGACCAGGGTGTTCAGCTTGGAGAGGACCCACTTGTCCTCCAGATCCAGCTTTTCGGGGAGCTTCACCTCCTCGATGGTCAGGTTCATCAGCACGAACCGGCTGGCGTTCCAGATCTTGTTGGCGAAGTTGCGCATGGCCTCGCACTTCTCCACGTAAAAGCGCATGTCGTTGCCGGGGCTGTTGCCAGTGATGAGGTTGAAGCGCAGAGCGTCCGCGCCGTACCTGTCGGCGATCTCCAGGGGGTCGATGCCGTTGCCCAGGGATTTGGACATCTTCCGGCCCTTGTCGTCCCGGACCAGGCCGTGGATGAGCACCTTTTCAAAGGGGAACTTCTTCATCTGCTCGCAGCCGGAGAAGATCATCCGGGCCACCCAGAAGAAGATGATGTCATAGCCGGTGACCAGCACGCTGGTGGGGTAGAAGTAGTCCAGCTCCGGCGTCCTCTCCGGCCAGCCCAGGGTGGAGAAGGGCCAGAGGGCGGAGCTAAACCAGGTATCCAGCACGTCCGGGTCACGCTCGATATTGGCGCTGCCGCACTTGGCGCAGCGGGTGGGGTCCTGGCGGTCTACGGTGATGTGGCCGCAGTCGGAGCAGGTCCAGGCGGGGATCTGGTGGCCCCACCACAGCTGCCGGGAGATGCACCAGTCGTGGACGTTCTCCATCCAGTTGGTGTAGGTCTTGGAGAACCGCTCGGGGATGAACTTCACCTCCCCCTCGTTCACCACCCGCAATGCCTCCCTGGCCAGGGGCTCCATCTTCACAAACCACTGGGCGGAGATGAGGGGCTCCACGTCGTTCTTGCACCGGTAGCAGGCGCCAACGTTGTGGCTGTAGTCCTCGGTTTTGACCAGGAAGCCCTGTTCGGCCAGGTCCTTCACAATGGCCCTGCGGCACTCGTAGCGGTCCATGCCGTTGTAGGGCCCGCCATTGGCGTTGATGACGCCGTTGTCGTCAATCACCCGGACAGTCTCCAGGTTGTGGCGCAATCCCACCTCGAAGTCGTTGGGGTCGTGGGCGGGGGTCATCTTCACCGCGCCGGTGCCGAAGCCCAGCTCCACGTACTCGTCCGCCACGATGGGGATCTCCCGGTTCATGATGGGGAGAATGCAGGTCTTGCCCACCAGGTGCTTGAAGCGCTCGTCCTCCGGGTTCACGGCTACGCCGGTGTCGCCCATCATGGTCTCCGGCCGGGTGGTGGCCACCACCAGATCCCCGGACCCGTCCGAGAGGGGGTAGCGGATATACCACAGGTGGCCGGGCTTGTCCACGTACTCCACCTCCGCGTCGGAGAGGGCGGTGGTGCAGTGGGGGCACCAGTTGATGATCCGGCTCCCCTTGTAGATGAGGCCCTTGTCGTAGAGCTCGCAGAAGGTCTCCCGGACCGCCTTGGAGCAGCCCTCATCCATGGTGAACCGGGAGCGGTCCCAGTCGCAGGACACGCCCAGCTTCCGCTGCTGCTCCACGATGCGGTGGCCGTACTTGTTCTTCCAGTCCCAGACCCGCTCCAGGAACTTCTCCCGGCCCAGGTCGTAGCGGGTGAGGCCCTCGTTCTTGCGCAGCTCTTCCTCCACCTTGATCTGGGTGGCAATGCCCGCGTGGTCCGTGCCCGGCATCCACAGCGCCTCGTAGCCCTGCATCCGCTTATAGCGGACGAGGATGTCCTGGAGGGTGCAGTCCATGGCGTGGCCCAAGTGGAGCTGGCCGGTGACGTTGGGCGGCGGCATGACGATGGAGAAGGGCTTCTTCGCCGGATTGGGCTCCGCGTGGAAGCAGTCCGCGTCCAGCCAGGCCTGGTAGATCTTCCCCTCCACCTCCTGGGGCTCATAGGTCTTTGGCAGTTCTTTTCTCATGGCGTCAGATTCTCCTCATTTCAGGTTCTTATAGTTTAATAAACCGGATCTCCGCCCCGGTCCGCTCCGCGATAAAGGGGCGAAACGCCTCGCAGGTTCCCTGGGTGAAGCCGTTCTTGTCGAGAATGATGCAGTGGAGCTTGTCGATTTGCAGAAGGAAGTACTCCTGGGTCTCGTAAATGGCCCGGACCTTGGCGTAGGGATAGGCGCTTTGTACGCCGTCCCCGCTCTCTCCGGATAGGCCCTCCTCGCCGAAGCGGATGGTCCAGCGGTTCGTGCCCTCCACCATCATCTTCCGGGAGGCCCAGGCCCCCAGGCGGCTGAAAAAGAGGCCCCTCGCCAGGGAGAGTACGCCGATGACCGGCGCGGCCACGGCGATCACCCGCTGGCTCGTGTCCAGCTTGCTGAAGATGAGCAGCAGCAGTCCCCCGGCGATAAGGCACCACAGCCCCAGAACGATATGGAAAATCTTTTCGAAGAGATAGCGTCCCCGGCGGAAGGTCTTGTTGGCCGCCCGGTTCATCGCCAGCAGGGCTTTTTTGTCGTACGCCGTTGTTACTTCAAACATCTCTTCACCTCCTCTGCTCAAAAAAATCCGCCCCAAGCAAACTGCTCAGGGCGGATCGTATCGTCCGCGGTACCACCTGAATTCCCCCGGCCGCTCCGGGGGCGCTCGCTCCTCTGTAACGGGAGGACCCGCCGCCCCCTGGTCCGCTGGATTCAGGGGCGGGGCTCCAGGGTGACTTCCGCCCCCACCATCCGGGGTCTCGCACCGTCCGGCCCCTCTCTGCGCGCCGGTGGTGGGCGTACTGGTCCCTTTCGCAGCCTTTCAACAGGTGTAGTATAGCCAATGGCGGGGAATTTGTCAAGGCGCTGTTTCCACACTTTTTCGGAAGGGAGGAGAGGGCCTTGAGCCGGCCGAATTTAATTGAAGCGGTTCTGGGCCTCCTGAACCCCCCGCTCCATGACGCAAAGGGCGGCGTCCACCGCCCGGCCCACGGCCTCCTCCGCCAGCTTCTTCTCCTGCTGGGAGAACTTCCCGATCACCCAGTCGATCATCTCGAAGTCCGGGTGCTCCGGTGCGCCAACCCCCACCCGGATGCGGGGAAACTGATCCGTACCCAGGTGGGCGATGATGTTTTTCAGGCCGTTGTGGCCCCCGGCGCTGCCCCCGGCCCGGATGCGGAGCTTGCCCAGGGGCAGGGCCACATCGTCGGAGATCACCAGCACCCGGTCCGGCGGGATCTTGTGGAACCCGCCGGCCAGCTTCACCGCCTCGCCGCTGAGGTTCATATAGGTCTGGGGCTTCAGCACCAGCACCCGCTGCCCCGCCAGACGGACCTCTCCGGTGAGAGCGCGGTAGCGGAGCTTGTTGATTTTGACGCCCTCCCGGCGGGAGAGCTCCTCCGCGGCCATGAAGCCGATGTTGTGCCGGGTGTTTTCGTATTCCCTGCCCGGGTTGCCCAGGCAGACCAAGAGCCAGTCGATCATGGGTATCTCCTCTTAATGAGTGGTGTCGGTTAAGGGTGCTCCGGCGTCTCCCCCCAAAGGCTCCCGCCGGCCTGCCAGGCCGCTGCCATGCGCCCGGCGGCGGAGAGGTTCTCGCCGCGCCGGCGGAGTAGAGCACAGTGGCGGCGGTCTCAAGGAAGGGCAGCACCGCAAGGGAGTTATTGACCGGAGCTGGAGGGGGAGAGGCGAAAGGCCGCGTAGGACAGGGTGGGCGAGAGCAGATACACCCGGAAGAGCTTTTGCAGCGCCATGACAGCGGCGCCGAAGCGGAAATCCACTACGTCACAGAAGCTCTCCTGTAAAATATCCTGCACGTTGCTGTCCACCCCGCCGTTTCAGCCCGTGGCCACCGCCCCGGCGCAGGGCAGCGGGATGTCCGTGGGCTGGGCGTGAATAGCCGCCGGGGAGAAGCCGCCGATATTTTCCCCAGCACGGGGAGGAGATAACGGCTTAGCCGGTAGAACAGCCGCCTGGTGACGGGCCCCTCACAGCGGATCTCCGCGCCTCTTCGCAGCGCGGCTGGCAGCAGCGCCGTTAAAAACGCGTCCGCCCGGTCGTCTGTGAGGTAGTCTCCGTACGGTTCGGCGGTGGAGAACCACATGGCGCGCTCCCGGCCCTCCAGCTCCACCTGGGCGCACAGGCGGGCGCAGCCTGCGGAGGAGGAGGGATAGGGCGGCTCAATCCGGATCATGGGTCCCCCTCCTCCTGGATGGAATCGAAAAAGTGCCCGTTTCGGGCACTTTTTCAGCGCTGCTTCCCGGGAGAACGCCCGGTTAGAGCCAGAGCTTGGAGACCGAGATCTCCTGATAGATGCGCTCAATGGCCTCAGCGAACATGGGGGCCACGGTGAGATACTTGATCTTGCCGCTGAGGGAGGGATCAATGGGGGCAATGGTATCCAAAAAGGCCAGCTCCGTGATGGGGCTGTCGTTGATGCGGTCGATAGCGGGGCCGGAGAGGACCCCGTGAGAGGCGCAGGCGTAGACGTTCTTCGCGCCGCCCACCTCCACGATGGCCTTAGCCGCGTTGCAGAGGCTGCCGGCGGTATCCACCATGTCGTCGAAGAGGAGGCAGTCCTTGCCCTCCACGTCGCCGATGATGTTCATCACCTCGCACTGGTTGGCCTTCTGCCGGCGCTTGTCCACAATGGCCATATTCATGTGCAGCTTCTGGGCAAAGGCCCTGGCCCGGGAAACGGAGCCCACGTCGGGAGAGACCACCATCATGTCCTCACAGGCGATGCCGAACTTTTTGGCGTAGTAGTCCACAAAGACGGGGTTGCCGTAAAGGTTGTCTACCGGAATGTCGAAAAAGCCCTGAATCTGGGCGGCGTGGAGGTCCATGGTCAAAACCCGGTCCGCGCCAGCGGCGGTAATCATGTTGGCCACCAGCTTGGCGGAGATGGGGTCCCGGGCCTTGGTCTTGCGGTCCTGCCGGGCGTAGCCGAAATAGGGGATGACGGCCGTGATGCGCCCGGCGGAGGCCCGCTTCATGGCGTCAGTCATGACCAGCAGCTCCATCAGGTTGTCGTTAACGGGGCGGCTGGTGGATTGAACCAGAAATACGTCCGAACCCCGGACGGACTCATAGATGGAGGCGCACACCTCGCCGTCGGCAAAGTGTCCAATCTCTGAGCTTCCAAGCTGGATGCCAATGAGCCTGCAGATATCCTTCGCCAGACCTACGTTGGCGTTGCCGCTGAAGACCTTCATGTCTTTCCCGTGAGAAATCATTTCCAACACCCTCTTTTCGTTGTATTCGTTTTTGTTACAGGGGGCCCTCTGCCCCCCGCCTCGTGCACGCAAGGACGGAAATTAGGGGATGGCTGTTATTTGTCCTCGTGGAGCTGGCGGCGCCTGGCGGCCCAGTCGGGCTTGACCTCCTGGCGGACCCGGCCGATGGCCAGCGCGTCCGCCTCCACATCCTTGGTGACCGTAGTGCCGGCGGCGATGTACGCGCCGCTGCCAACGGCGACAGGAGGGATCAGATTGGTATTGCAGCCGATGAAGACGCTGTCGCCGATGACGGTCCGGTGCTTCTTGAATCCGTCGTAGTTGCTGGTGATGGTGCCGCAGCCGAAGTTGACGCCGCTGCCCACGTCCGCGTCCCCCACATAGGTCAGGTGGCTCATCTTGGTATCCCGGCCAAAGCTGGCGTTTTTGATCTCCACGTAGGCGCCCACCTTGCACCCTTCGCCCACGCGGCAGTGGGGGCGGATATGGGCGTAGGGGCCCACGTGGACGTTTTGCTCCAGCACGCTCTCAAAGGCCTGGGAGGCGTTGACCACGCAGCCGTCGCCGATTTCGCAGTCCACGATCATGGCGTTGGGACCGATCTCGCAGTTTTCGCCGATGACGGTGGCGCCACGGAGGATGGTGCCGGGCAGAATGGTGGTGCCGGCGCCGATGGTGACCCTGGGGTCGATGTAGGTACTGTCGGGCGAGAGAACGTTGACGCCGGTATTCTGGTGGTAGACGGCGATATCCTCCTTTACCGCCTGCTGAAGCCGGATCAGCTCCGGAACAGAGTGAAAGGACAGCATCATGCCGCCCACCGGCAGCATGGCCTCGCGGATCTCCTCCACCCAGCAGCCCTTGGCGAAGGAGTCGATCTCCGCCCGGTAGTCGTCCTCCGTGCCCACGGCTGCGGCCGCGCCCTGTGGGAAGCAGGCGGCGGCCTCCTCGTGGTACTCCGGGTCGCAGACGACAAAAAACCGCGTGACGCCCTTTTTCATCCAGGAGCGCATACACCAGTTTAATACGGGGCAAAATAACGCGTCCTGCAGCATCAGCGGTTTTCCGTTATAGGTCTGGGCGGTATCCTCTGTCATAAAGACGGCGACGCATCTGTTATCCATTGCTTTTTCCCTCCTTGGCAGATTACCATCCTCATTATATCAGAACCGGCAGGTTATGCAAGGGGAATTTTCTAAATAACCTGAAATTTTGTTTCCGCTGCCGAGGCCGGCGGCGCCGCAAATCCGGATAGGTCTATTTATACAAAGATTCACTGTGATTTTTGTTGATTTTTCTGGTTTTTCTACAGAAGAACTGGGGCGAGGACAGATTTTTTGTAAAAGTACTGGAAGAATTTATGGAATAATGCTTGAATTTGCCAAGGATTTGTTTTACAATAGACGCCGTTAGTATGAAATGGGGCGGTGTCGGGTTCGCTCCAAAGAGGGGGCGGAAACGGCATGCTGAATGTTGTGCTTGTGGAGCCGGAGATCCCGCCAAACTGCGGCAATATCGCCCGGACCTGCGCAGCTACCGGCAGCCGGCTGCATCTGGTGGAGCCCCTGGGCTTCGATGTGTCCGACCGGGCGGTGAAGCGGGCCGGCCTGGATTACTGGAATTTGGTCGAAATTTTTGTCTACCAGAATTTGGATGCCCTGTTTACTATCCGCCCCGAGGCGGCCTCGGATCTGTGGCTGGCTACCACCAAGGCTCCGCGCTGCTACAGCGCGGCGCGGTTTTCCCCGGACTGCTGGCTGTTCTTCGGCAAAGAGACGGCGGGACTGCCCCGGGACTTTCGGGAGCGCTTTCGGGAGCGATGTATCCGCCTGCCCATGGCGGCGGAGGCCCGCAGCCTCAATCTGGCCAACAGCGCCGCGGTCCTGGTGTACGAGGCGCTGCGGCAGAACGGTTTTCCTGGCCTCCTGGGGATGGGGGAGATGGCGGAGCAGCCGCCAACGGTTGAATTGTAAACCAATGTAAACCAGAAGTTGGTTGAAATCAGTTTGAAAGGAGTACTGAAGGAATGAACTACAACAAAAAGACGGTCAGGGACATTGATGTAAAGGGCAAAAAGGTCCTGCTGCGGTGCGACTTCAACGTGCCGCAGGACAAGGCCACCGGCGCGATTACGGATGACAAGCGCATCCGCGCCGCTCTGCCCACCATTCAATACCTCCTGGACCAGGGCGCGGCGGTGATCGCCTGCTCCCATCTGGGTAAGCCGAAGAACGGCCCTGAGGCCGCTTTTAGCCTGGCTCCCGTGGCGAAGCGCCTGGGCGAGCTGCTGGGCAGAGATGTTGTCATGGCCGCTGACGTAGTGGGGGAGGACGCCAGGAGCAAGGCCGCCGCCCTGCAGCCCGGCCAGATTCTGCTTCTGGAAAATACCCGCTTTGAAAAGGGTGAGACAAAGAACGACCCGGAGCTGGCCAAGGCCATGGCCGGCCTGGCGGAGGTCTATGTCTCCGACGCCTTTGGCGCCGTTCACCGCGCCCACGCGTCCACCGCCGGCGTCGCCGCCTATCTGCCCGCTGTCAGCGGCTTCCTCATTCAAAAGGAGCTGGAGATTATGGGCGGGGCCCTGGCCAATCCCAAGCGGCCCCTGGTGGCCATTCTGGGCGGCAGCAAGGTGTCCTCCAAGATCGGCGTCATCAATCACCTGTTGGATATTGCCGACACCATTATTATTGGCGGCGGCATGGCATACACCTTTGCCAAGGCCCAGGGCGGCAGCGTAGGCACCAGCCTGCTGGAGAGCGACTGGCTGGACTACTGCAACGACATGATCGCCAAGGCAAAGGAGAAGGGCGTAAAGCTCCTCCTGCCCGAGGATACCCAGTGCGCCAAGGAGTTCTCCGCGGACGCGGAGCCCGTCCTCCATGGCTCCATGTCCATCCCCGATGACATGATGGGCATGGACATCGGCCCCAAGACCATCGCCGCCTACACCGCTGCGGTGCAGGACGCCGGCACAGTGATCTGGAACGGTCCCATGGGCGTCTTTGAGTTCCCCAATTTTGCCGAGGGCACCCGGGCCATCGCCAAGGCCCTGGCCGCCACGGATGCCATCACCATCATCGGCGGCGGCGACAGCGCGGCGGCGGTGGCCCAGATGGGCTTTGCCGACAAGATGACCCACATCTCCACCGGCGGCGGCGCCTCTCTGGAATTCCTGGAGGGTAAGGAGCTTCCGGGCGTGGCGTGCCTGCTGGATCAGTAAGCGGCAGGAGAGAGCAGCGCCTGGAAGCAGGCATGGATAAGTGTACGCGCAAAGCGCGTTTACTTAAATTTCAACGTATTTATTTGTATTGCCAATCATATCATTTAACAGGAGACGATACCGCCATGAACCGTAGATACCGCAAGACGATTATTGCCGGAAACTGGAAGATGAACAAGACCGCCAGCGATACCAAAAAGTTTGCAGAGGAGCTCAAGCCGATTCTGCCCCGCGCCAAGTGGTGCGAGGTGGTGGTCTGTGTTCCCTTTGTAAACATTCCCATCGCGCTGAAGGCATTTAAAGACCTGCGCGTGTCCGTGGGCGCTGAGAATCTCTACTATGAGCCCAGCGGCGCGTACACCGGAGAGGTGTCCGCGGATATGCTGAAGGATCTGGGCGTCAAGTACGTCATCATTGGCCACAGCGAGCGCCGCCAGTATTTTGGGGAGACCGACATCACAGTCAATAAGAAGGTCCACGCCGCCCTGGAGGCCGGGCTGCACCCCATTATCTGTGTGGGCGAGAGCCTGGAGCAGCGGGAGATGGGCGTGACGATGGAGCTCATCGCGCTCCAGGTGAAGTCCGCTCTGGCCAACGTGGCTCCGGAGAAGGTGCGCAAGTGCGTCATCGCTTACGAACCCATCTGGGCCATCGGCACCGGCAGGACCGCCACTGCGGAGCAGGCCGCCGAGGTCTGTACCGCGATCCGCGCCACCATCCGTACGCTCTATGGCGCGCGGGTTGCCCGCTCCATTACCATTCAGTACGGCGGCTCCATGAACCCCAAAAACGCGGAGGAGCTTCTGGCGCAGCCCGATGTGGACGGCGGTCTGATCGGCGGCGCGGCCCTGAAGGCCGACCAGTTTGTTGACATTATCAACGCCGCGAATCAGGAGCAGTAACACCTGGACAGTACCCGCCCGCGGGTACTGTCCGTGCTTAGAAGCTGTGTTCATAAGCGCGGAGCGCCGCCTCCGCTGGACGTTCTCTGCCTGTGAATATAGCTTCCTGGAGCCGACAATAAGCGGAAATCGAGGTAATTATGAACAAAACACCGACTACTCTGATTATTATGGACGGCTTTGGCCTGCGTGAGACCACAGAGGGCAACGCCGTTGTGCACGCCAGGACGCCCGTGCTGGATAAGCTCTTTGCCCAGTGCGCCCACACGACCCTCTCCGCCTCTGGGCTGGACGTGGGCCTGCCGGACGGGCAGATGGGCAACAGCGAGGTTGGCCATACCAACATCGGCGGCGGCCGGGTGGTCTTTCAGGACCTGCCCCGGATTACCCGCGCCGTTGAGGACGGCAGCTTCTTTGAAAATCCCGCCTATTGCGCCGCCATGGATGCTTGTAAGGAGAAGGGCAGCTCCCTCCATCTGTACGGACTCCTCTCCGATGGCGGCGTCCACTCCCACAATACGCATCTGTGGGCTCTGCTGAAAATGGCCAAGGAGCGGGGGCTGGAGCGGGTTTACATCCATGCCTTTCTGGATGGCCGCGACGTCTCTCCCACCAGCGGCAAGGACTTTGTGGCCGAGACGGTGGAGAAATGCGGGGAAATCGGGGTTGGCAGGATCGCCACAGTGATGGGCCGCTACTATGCCATGGACCGCGACAAGCGTTGGGAGCGGGTGGAGCAGGCCTATGACGCCATGGTCTACGGCCAGGGCGTGCAGAACCGGGATCCGGTGGACGCCGTGGCCAGGAGCTACGCCGCCGGGGTGACGGACGAGTTCGTGGAGCCCGTGGTCTGCGACAGCGAGGGCATGATCAGCGACAACGACAGCATCATCTTTTTCAACTTCCGTCCCGACCGGGCCCGTGAGATCACCCGGGTGTTCGTGGATCCAGATTTTGACGGCTTCCAGCGGGAGTTCTTCCCCCTGACGTATATCTGCACCACGGAGTATGACGCGACCATGCCCAACGTGCAGGTGGCCTTTCCCCGCAACCTGGTGGACAACGGTCTTGGCGAGTATCTGAGCCGGATGGGCATGACCCAGCTGCGCATTGCCGAGACGGAGAAGTACGCCCATGTCACCTTCTTCTTCAACGGCGGCAGCGAGGCCGTATTCCCGGGGGAGGACCGGGTCCTGGTGCCCTCCCCGAAGGTGGCCACCTATGACCTCCAGCCGGAGATGAGCGCCTTTGAGGTGACGGACCGGTGCGTGGAGCGCATCACGTCCGGCAATTACGACGTGGTCATCCTCAACTTCGCCAACTGCGACATGGTGGGCCACACCGGCGTCTATGAGGCGGCGGTCAAGGCGGTGGAGACGGTGGATGCCTGCGTGGGCCGGGTGGTGGACGCCACCCGCGCCATGGGCGGCATCGCCATGGTGACCGCCGACCACGGCAACGCCGAGGAGATGCGCAAGGCGGACGGCTCCCCCATGACCGCCCACACCACCAACCTGGTGCCCTTTATCCTGGTGGGCGCGGACGCGAAGCTGCACCCGGGCCGTCTGGCGGACATTGCCCCCACGATTCTGGATATTATGGGCTTGGCGTGTCCCCCGGAGATGGACGGCAAGAGCCTGATTGATTGAGTAGATGATCCCTTGAGGAGAGGGAAAACCGGCGCCTGTAAGGGCCTGCCGCCTGTCATCCACAGGCGGCAGGCCCTTGGGCGTTATGCTTTTTAACTGCGGAAGCGATATATTCCCAGCTTTGGCAGGGTTGTTTTTTGCGGTAAACTCTGTTATGATACAGTTAAGAAAGCAGAAGCGCCGGGAGCGGCGCACGGCAGGAGAGGAGGACGGTCCTATGCATGAGACATACAGCCTGGAGCGGCTGACGGCCCTGGCGGAGGAGAAGAAGTTCCGCCAGCTGAAGGAGCTCCTTGTGGAGATGAACGAGGTGGACATTGCCGAATTTCTGGATGAGCTGGAGGGGGAGCAGCGGGCCATCGTCTTTCGGCTTCTGCCCAGGGAGCTGGCGGCGGAGGTGTTTACCTACCTGGAGGACAGCGAGGACCAGGAGCAGCTGATCGGAGCCCTCAGCGACAGGGAGCTGCGGGAGGTGATGGAGGAGATCTATCTGGACGACGCGGTGGATATCATTGAGGACATGCCCGCAAACGTGGTCTCCCGGATTCTCCGCAATACAGACTCCTCCACCCGCAGCCAGATCAACCAGCTGCTCAACTACCCAAAGGACAGCGCGGGGTCCATTATGACCACGGAGTTCATCACCCTCCACCCCAGCGCCACGGTGGAGGAGTCCTTTGCCCGCATCCGCCGGGAGGGGTTGGACAAGGAGACGGTCTACACCTGCTATGTCACGGAAAACAGGGCGCTCGTAGGGGTGGTGACGGTCCGCCGCCTGCTGCTGAGCAGCTATGAGACCCGCATCGCGGATATTATGGAGACCAACGTCATCTCCGCCCGCACCAGCGAGGACAAGGAGGACGTGGCCCAACTCTTCAGCAAGTACGACCTCTCCGCTCTGCCGGTGGTGGACGGGGAGAACCGGGTGATTGGAATCATCACCTTTGACGATGTCATGGATGTTATGGAGGAGGAGGCCACGGAGGATATTGAGAAGATGGCGGCCATCACTCCCTCCGAGAAGCCCTACATGCTTACCAGCCCCTTTCGGCTCTGGCGCAGCCGCATCCCCTGGCTGCTGCTGCTGATGGTCTCCGCCACCTTTACCGGCACCATTATCGCCAGCTTTGAGGGGGCCCTGGCCTCCTACGCGGCGCTGACCATCTTTATTCCCATGCTGATGGATACCGGCGGCAACTGCGGCAGCCAGGCGTCCGTGACCGTGATTCGCGCCCTGTCCCTGAATGAGGTGGAGTTCCGGGACCTTCCCAAGGTGCTGTGGAAGGAGCTGTGCACGGCCCTGCTCTGCGCGGCCACCCTCTTTGCGGCGGTGCTGGCCAAGGCACTGCTGCTGGACCGGCAGAGCCCCCAGGTGGCCCTAGTGGTGGCGCTGACGGTGTTTTTCACCGTGTGCATCGCCAAGCTGGTGGGCTGTACGCTGCCCATGCTGGCTAAGCGGCTGGGATTTGACCCGGCGGTGATGGCCTCGCCGTTTATTACCACGGTAGTGGACGCGCTAAGCCTGCTGGTGTACTTTGCCGTGGCGTCCCGTGTGCTGGGCCTGTAATCAACGTGATTTGCGAGAGGAGGTCTCCCTATGCCGACAGACGAGTTGGAGCCCCTGGAAGAGCTGGATGAAACGTCCGAGGCGCCGGAGAAGACCGGCCCGGCCCGCTTCCTGGAGATTCTGGGCCAGGAGTGCGCCGCGATCCTGAAGCTGAATCTGCTCTTTGTGCTCAGCTGCATCCCCCTTGTCACCATTCCTCCGGCCTTGTTCGCTATGAACCAGGTGGTCCGCCGGATGATTAAGGACCAGCCGGTGCGCTGCCTGCGCCACTATGCCCAGTCGTTCCGGGAGAATTTTGGGCGCTCCTACGGGGCGTTCTTTCTGGTGGCCCTGCCGCTGGTCTGCGCCGGTTTCGGCATGTGGTTCTACCTGGGCTATGCGGCG
This sequence comes from uncultured Oscillospiraceae bacterium, assembly GCA_949878425.1. Classification (GTDB taxonomy): domain Bacteria; phylum Bacillota; class Clostridia; order Oscillospirales; family Oscillospiraceae; genus Pelethomonas. The sequence goes on along the minus strand of CATLAL010000006.1, from coordinate 52,222 downwards.
GAAAATCCCCTGTTCTACGTGCCCTTTGTCTTTTGCTCCACCGTGTTTCTGGAGGCGGTGCTGTCGGCAGGCTATCTGTACGGCCTGATGGGGGAGGGGAGACCCCTGAAGGAGGCCCTGCGCCTGGCGCTGCTCCTGGGGGGCGGCAAGCCCCTCCGGTCCCTGCTGGCAGCCCTTTGTACCTGGGTCCCCCTGGCGGCGGCGGTGCTGCTGTTCCCCCTCAGCGGGCTGTACCTGCTGCTCATCGGGTTTGTGCTGCCCTGCCTGACGGGGAATTTCTTCCTGCGCACGGTGCTCCGGCGCTGCTGCGGCGTGTAGCGGAGAGGCGCAGTCCAGTACCGCCGATACGCTAAGCCGTCCGAAGGACGGCCCACGGATGCGGCCATTGCACAATCACAAGGGCGGTGGGGTCTTGCTCGCGTCATTGGGCCTGCGGCCCAACGACTGCTCCAGCGGGGTTGGCGTTAGGCGGCCAGAGGCCGCTCCAGCCTAAGCCGCGCAGAGCGCGGCCCACGGGGCGGAGCCCAACATGTACTCGTTTTCAACTGCGTTGACTATACAATACGTCCAAATTGAACGGGCGGTGATCTGCGGTTCGCCGCCCGTTCCGCTACTACGCGAAAAAAACAGGACGGTTTTTTGACAAACTGAAAAGGAAAGCGGGAGATCAAGTGATCTCCCGCTTTCCTTTTCAGCGCCTGCCGCGGCGGCTTAAGTCCAGGCAGGCCAGGACCAGGCTTGCCACGGTCAGTCCGGCGGTAAGCACCGCCGAAGCGGCCAGAACGATCATGGTAATGATACGCGCTTTTTTCAGCATAACAGCTTCCTCCTTCCAATGTGAAAACAATCCTCGCTTAGGGGGCTTGCTTGAAAAATGTCAACACGCAGCGCCTAGATCCAGCTCTCATCTACCTCATGCCGCCTGCTCCGGCCCATAAGACGCTCCACTGCGCTGGAGAGGGGTTGGCCCTGGTAGAGCACCTCGTAGGCGCAGCGGCAGATCGGCATCTCCACTCCGGACTGCTCCGCCAGCTGGTGGGCGCTGAGGGCGGCAAAGTATCCCTCCACTACGGCGCCCACCTTCTCTATGGCCGCCTGGGCCCCCAGGCCCTCTCCAATGAGGACGCCGCAGCGGCGGTTTCTGGAGTGCCTGGAGGTACACGTGACGATCAGATCGCCCATGCCGCTGAGACCGGCAAAGGTCTCCTTCCGGCCGCCCAGGGCTACCCCCAGACGGGCCATCTCGGTCATACCTCTGGTCATGAGCAGGGCCTTGGCATTGTCCCCCAGCCCCATGCCGTCGCAAACGCCGCAGCACAGGGCCAGAACGTTTTTCAGCGCTCCGCCCAGCTCCACGCCCACCACGTCCTCGTTCGTGTACACCCGGAATCGGGGATTCATAAAGATGTCCTGAACCTGCCGGGCCACCGCCGGGTCCCGGGCCGCCGCCACACAGCCAGTTGGGCTGCGCCGTCCCACCTCCTCTGCGTGGGAGGGGCCCGAAAGCGCGGCTGTCGGACAGGCGGACAGGGTCTCCTGCTCGATGACCTCCGTCATCCGCAGAGCGGTGTCCTTCTCAATGCCCTTTGCCGCCGAAACCAGAATAGTCCCCGGATGCAGGTACGGGGCGGCCAGCCGGGCGGTCTCCCGCACGGCAAAGGAGGGCGTGGCAAGCACCACCAGCTCGCTCTCCTCCAGGGACTCCATAGACGATGTAAGAACCAGCTCCCGCGGCAGCTCCACCCCCGCCAGCCGGGGATTCTCCCGCGTTTGGGCCATGGCTTCCGCCGCCTCCCGCCGGTGGGACCAGAGCGTCACGGCGCTGCCATTGTCCAGCAGCAGAAGCGCCAGCGCCGTCCCCCAGCCGCCGCTGCCCAGTACTGTGATGCGCATGCGCAGACCTCCTTTATAAGGCATACATACTTTTTCTTAAAAGAAAAAGTATCAAAAAGAAATTTTTGCGCCGTTAGGCCGCCTATGGCGGCCCCAGGCCTGAGCCGGCGGAGCCGGCCCACGGAGAAACGAAGTTCCGCTTATCCTTTTTTCTTATGCAGATGGAATTTGCTCTCCGTGCCGCTGAGCAGACGCTTGATGTTGGCCCGGTGCTGCCAGACGACCAGAGCGCCGATGAGGAAGGCCAGAACCATGATCTCCCAGTAGGGATAGCAGTACCAGCTGATAAAGGGGAAGCTGGCCCCGGCCCACAGGGAACCCAGGGAAACGTATTTGGTCAGCACTGCCAGCAGCAGAAACCCGCCCCATACCACCAGGGCAACCCGCCAATCCATCATCAGGGCGATGGCGCCGCCGGAGAGGATCCCCTTGCCGCCCTTGAACTGAAACATGCAGGGGAACATATGCCCCAGCAGGCAGAACAGGCCCGCCCAGTACTTGGCCAGAATATCCCCGTTGGGGAGCTGCCCCATCCACAGGACGCCCAGCCAGATCGCGACGATGGCCTTGAGCACGTCCGTGAGGATCACAACCAGGGTCAGCGGCCCGCCGAAGGTACGGTAGAAATTGGTGAGGCCGGCGTTGCCGCTGCCGTGGCCGCGCACATCGTCCCGCAGGATATACTTGGAGACGATTACCGCCCCGTTGAAGCAGCCGCAGAAGTACGCCTCCAGCGCAACGGGAAGCAAAAAAACGGCGGCAAATTTCAGCCAGAAAAGGCTCTCATTCATAGGCATAGCTCAAACCTCCTTATCTCCCTTTTCTCGAATCGTCATCTTCACCGGGGTGCCCTCCAGGCCGAATACGCTTCGGATCTGGTTCTCCAGATACCGCTGGTAGGAGAAGTGGAAGAGCCTGGCGTCGTTGCAGAAGCAGACGAAGTGGGGGGGCTTGATCCCCGCCTGGGTCATGTAATAGATTTTCAGCCGCCGGCCCTTGTCGGTAGGGGGCTGGACCCGGGTCTGGGCATCCGCCAGGACGGAGTTGAGCATGCCGGTGGTAATGCGGGTGGAGGCCTGGTTGTTCACATACTGGATCAGCTCAAAGAGGCGGTCCACCCGCTGGCCCGTGGCCGCGGAGATAAAGAGGATAGGGGCGTAGGTCATATAGGCCAGGTCCCGGCGGATCTCCTCGCGCATCCGGTCCATGGTCTTGCCGTCCTTCTCGATGAGGTCCCACTTGTTGACCACGATGACGCAGGCCTTGCCGGCCTCGTGGGCCAGGCCCGCCACCTTGGTGTCCTGCTCCGTGACGCCGTCCTGGGCGTCGATGAGGATGAGGCACACGTCGGAGCGCTCAATGGCCATCTGGGCCCGGAGGACGCTGTAGCGCTCAATGGACTCGTCCACCTTGGCCTTTTTCCGCATGCCGGCGGTGTCGATAAAGACGTATTTGCCGGTCTCGTTTTCAAAGTAGGAGTCGATTGCGTCCCGGGTGGTGCCGGCCACGTCGCTGACAATGGTCCGATTCTCTCCCAGAATCCGGTTGGTGAGGGAGCTCTTGCCCACGTTGGGCTTGCCGATGATGGCAACCTGGATTCGGTCGGCGTCGTCCTCCTCGCCGTCCTCCGGCGGGAAATAGGCCACGCAGGCGTCCAGCAGGTCGCCGGTACCGTGGCCGTGGACCGCGGAGACGGCGATGGGGTCCCCCAGGCCCAGGTTGTAGAACTCGTAGAAGTCCGGGTCCACCGGCCCGGTGGAGTCCATCTTGTTCACCGCCAGAACGATGGGCTTGCCGCTTTTTTGCAGTATGCCCGCCACCTCCTGGTCCGAGGCGGTCAGCCCCGTCCGGATGTCGGTGAGAAAGACGATCACGTCCGCGTGGCTGATGGCGATGCCCGCCTGCTCCCGCATGAAGGTGAGGATCTCGCTGTCAGTCCTGGGCTCGATGCCCCCGGTATCGATGAGGGTGAACTTCCGCCCGTTCCAGTCGGTCTCCCCGTAGATGCGGTCCCGGGTGACCCCGGGAGTGTCCTCCACGATGGACAGCCGCTGGCCGATGAGCTTGTTGAAGAGGGCTGATTTGCCCACGTTGGGCCGGCCCACAATGGCGACAATTGGCTTTGGCATGGGTTGTTCTCCATTCCGTTTTTCGTATTGTGGCAAGTGCCTATCTGCTCGATAGTCCCGGGGGTTTCACCCCCGGGCGGGGGCTAAGCGCCCCCCGCTGGCCGCCGTAGGCGGCCCACGGGGGCGGCGTGAGCCCCGGGGCTGCCGTGCAGATAGGCACTATCTCAGCGGGGGGACGGATCGTCACTGAGTCCCAGCAGATAATCCACCGAGCACCCGAGATACTGAGCAATCAATACCAGATTGCAGGAATAAATCTTCGAGGTAGGCTTTTTCCGCCAAGCGCCGAACAGACTCTCAGAAATTCCGGTTTCTTTAGCCATCCGGTAAGACGTGACACCCCGCTCATCCATGATTCGCAATATATTTTCTGAATGCTCCATAGCTCCCTGTTTCAACTACGTCAAAATTTTGGGGCATATCTATTGGCTACCCAAAAGCTTTGGTGTATACTAGATACTGTCAATTAAAAATAGGAGGAATTTCCAATGAAAGATATCCTAAAAGACCTCTATATCAACCACTTCATAGAAGCCCACGAACCCTCGCCGGAGTACTGGGAGGCCCGGCGGCTGGAGGCCGCCCTCCAGAATCAGCTCATGGCCGGCCTCACCCGGGAGGAATCCGACCGGCTGACCGGCCGGCAGGCCGACCTGGAGCTTGTCTCCAACCTGGAGTGGTTTCGGGAGGGCTTTCGCCTGGGGGCGTCCCTCCTGCTGGAGCTTCTGTAGCTATTTCCGCCCCAGCATGGCGTCCAGCAGGTCGAAGCCGTCCTGCTCCACCACGGTCACCGGCACGCCCAGAGCCGCCTCCACGTCGGGGACACGGACGTCGTCCAAAAACACGTCGCCGCCGTGGCGGAGCATATTCACCGGGATCAGCAGCCGCTGCCCCAGATCCTTCCCTTGCAGCTGGGCGATGAGGTCGCCGCCGGTGACCAGACCCGCCACGTCCACGCTGTGGCCGAAAAAGTCGTTTTGAACGGCGTAAACCCGGCCCGTGACGCCGGTTTTCTCCCGGGCCTTTTCCGCCAGATCCGTCAGAAAGGGCGCCGCGCTGACGCCGGTGGCGATGGCGTAGGGGGAGGCGCTTACCGGCTCCTCCTCCAGCCGCAGTCCGGCCTCGAACTCGCCGATGAGGCTCCGTAGCAGCCCCACGCCGTTTTCCAGCTGCACGTATCCCTCGTAGTAGTCCTCCTCGGGCAGAGGCCGGCCCGCCCGGATGTACATCTCATCGGAGCAGAAGAAGAGTCGGGTCCCGTACCGCTCCAGGCAAATTTTGCCAAAGGCGTCCGCCTGGTCGATAACGGCGTTTGCGCAGTCCCGGTCCACAGGCCGGATCTCCGCCAGGCCCGCCCGGTGCTTCGTCAGCCCCACCGGCACGATGGAGCAGCTGGCGAACCCCCACGCGGCCATGTCCTCCATGGTCCGCTGGAGCTGTGGGCCGTCGTTCCAACCGGGACAGAGGACGATCTGGCCGTTCATCACGATGCCCGCCTGGCCGAAGGCGCGCATGTGCTCCAGGCTCTCCCCGCCGGCCCTGCTGCCCAGCAGGGCGGAGCGGAGCTTGGGGTCCGTGGCGTGGACGGAGACGTTGATGGGGCTGATGCGCAGGTCAATGATCCGCCGCACCTCCCGGGGGGAGAGGTTGGTGAGGGTGACATAGTTGCCCATGAGGAAGCTGAGCCGGGCGTCGTCGTCCTTAAAGTAGAGAGTCTCCCGGCAGCCGGGGGCCATCTGGTCCACGAAGCAGAACAGGCAGTGGTTGGAGCAGGGCCGGGGCTCGTCCATCAGGTAGGTGTCGAAATTGAGGCCCAGGTCCTCCGCCTCCGGCTTCTTCACCCGCAGGGTACGGCGGACGCCGCCTGGGGACTCCAGCACCAGCTCCGGGTCCTGGTCATAGCCGAAGAAGCGGTAGTCCAGCACGTCCTCCACGGCGTGGCCGCCGATGGAGAGGAGCCGCTCCCCCGGGCGCACCCCAGCCCGCTCCGCCGGGGACCGGCGGTCAATGGATGTAATGACGGTGCTCATAGTCCCTCCCGGTTTGGTTTCATAGGTGGTTACAGCTTGAGTATACTGTAAATTTTCCCATATTTCAATATAAAATTCTGGAGATAAGCGAGATACCCATAAAAGAGCGGAAAAACCGCGGCCGGAGACGGCGGGAGCGCCGCCGTTTTTCCGGATATAGGGAGAACGGCAGCGCCCGCGCTGTCCTTTTTGGGATAGGGGCACTTTTTTGCGTTTGCACTCATATACTGGAAGGAACTCAACATGGGAGGGCATGGTATGAAACAGAACAACCAACCAAATCTCCAGCAGCTGCTCAGCGACAAAAAGGCGATTGAGCAGCTGACGAAATCGCCGGACGCCAAGGCTCTGGCCAGCATATTGACCCGCAGCCAGGATCAGGCCTCCCTCAAGCACATCGCGGAGAAGGCGGCCAAGGGAGACACCGCCCAGCTGAATCAGCTGATTCAATCCATTGTACGCAGTCCCGGCGGCGCGGAGCTGCTCCAGCGGCTCAACAGCAGCTTAGAGCAGAAGTAGCGCCCAATCGGGAGGCGCGGGACCTGGCGGCTCCGGGAAGGAGGGGCGGCATGTGAGCGAATTCGAAGAAAAATTGAATGCCATCCTGTCCAACCCGGATGCCCTGGCCCAGGTTGCAAGCCTGGCCCAGTCTTTAAATCTGGGCGGGGGCCAGGGGGAGTCCGGCGGGGAGGAGACGGAGCGCTCCGGAGGGGAGTCTGCGCCCTCCGGAGGCGGTCCGGGGGGCTTGGACGGCCTGGCGGGCCTGGGCGACCTGCTGGGCAAGCTGGACCCTAAGCTGCTGGAGCGCCTGCTGCCGATGGCTGGGGAGCTATTGGGCGGCGACAGCGGCGGGGATGAGCGCCTCCAGCTGCTCTATGCCCTGCGGCCCTTCCTCAAACCGGAGCGGCGGGACAAGGTGGAGCGGGCGGTAAAAGCCGCCCGGTTTATCCGCGTGGGGAAAAAGCTGCTGTCCGTCATGGGGGAGTCCAATGTATAACCGATACATACCCAACGACAACGGCCGCTACCGGCGTATCCCTATGCAGGAGGAGCCCGGGGGCGGTCCCCCGCCGCCGCCCCCGCCGCCGGAGCAGGGGCCCCCTCCGGGCGGCCCGCCGCCCCATGGGGGATCGGGGCCCCAGTCCTCAAAGGGAGAGAAGAGGGGATTCCTCTCCGGAATCCTGCGCCGCCTCCGGCTGGACGGCATAGACACCGGGGATCTGCTGCTCCTGCTGATCCTCCTCCTGCTCTTTCAGGACGGCGAGGACGAGGAGCTGCTGATCGCTCTGGGCCTGCTGCTGATCCTGTGATTTCCCAGCGCGTCGGCGATACGCCGGAGGGGCCGCCCCTCCGGCTTTGCCTATGCTTCTTTCGCCCGCTATGGGGAGGGAAGGGGCGGGACCGCCGCTGTACGGGGGATCCCGCGGGTTCAGAGGGACCTGAGGGCTGATTTATAAAAATAGGACTTGCCAAACCTGTCCAACTTCTGTATAATGACAAAAGCGCCTTTTATTCCAGAGGGGAAATTTGAAGCAGCAAAGGAGGAGCACGTACTATGCCGGAAGATACTGCGGTGGGCATGGGCTCACTGTTTATCCCACTGATTCTGATGCTTGTGGTGATGTATTTCCTGATTATGCGTCCGGAGAACAAGCGGAAGAAGCAGGCGGAGGCCATGCGCAACAGCCTGAAGAAGGGCGACCGGATCACCACCATTGGCGGCATTGTGGGCAGGATCGTCCATGTGGCGGAGGATACCATTGTCATTGAGACCAGCGAGGACAGGGTCCGCATGGAGCTGACCAAGTGGGCCGTATCCACCAACAACACCCAGCAGGGCGAGGAGGCCAAGGACAAGAAGAGCGCCAAGAGCGAGGAGGAAGCGCCCCGGATTGAGGACGGCGCGGACAACAAATAACCTGTCAGACAGCAGAATAACCGGACCTTCCGGCAAATATACTGGTTTTACCAGTAGAATTGCCGGGAGGTTCTGTTATTATGTCAAAAGTAGTCATGTCACTGCCTAAGGGAATGCTGAAGGACAGCGTGATTGGAGGCGTGCTGGCCCTGGTGAGCTATACGGCGCTGCAGCTGGTGTGCGCGCTGCTCATTGACAAAGGGGTGCTTGGGATGGAGCGGCTCTACCCCATGGTGTGTGTGGCGGCGTTTCTGGCGTCCTTTCTGGGCTGCGGCTACAGCGTGCTGAAGGGGAAGGGGACGTCCATGCTGACCGTGCCGGTGGTGGTGGCGGTCTTTATGACGCTGACGCTGGCCGCGGCGCTTCTCACTGCGGAGACGATCTCCATTGACAACGGCGTGACGGGCCTGGGGCTGTCCATGGCGGCCGGCGGGCTTCTGGCCGCGCTGGTGGGGCATAACCTCCCCAGAGGCGGAAGGTCCCGCTCCAAGCCCCGCCGCCGGCGATACAGCCAGCGCGGCTGAGGGGAGGCCGCCCCCCGGCTCCTCGACAGGAGCCGGGGGCATGAGAGCAAAATGACCAAACCCCGCCCAAATTTTAAAAAAAGCGTATTCCCCGCTCAACCGCGGGGCGGAGCGCTTTGCCTGCCAGGCGGTCCAACATGTGGTGGCCTGGGCGGGGCGTCTCCACCAGATATTCAGGCGGGTCTCCTTGGGAGGCCCGCCGCTTCTCTCTCGGGCCGTGTGTCCGCGGCGGATGGGGAGATGGCGGTTTGTGATAAATGACAAAATCTATCAAAAGTGCCTTTTATCCCTTGCGAAACCGGCTAATTTGCACTATAGTAAGGAAGATCCCTCCGGCGTGGTCCGCTGCTTCTAAACCTTGTCCACGGCGCATATGCTGTGGAGAGGTGATGGAAATGCGAGGACGGACTGTCCTGCGTACAATCAGGCTGGGCGCCTGGGACCCGTCCCTGCTGCGGGGGATCCTGCTGGCGCTGTTTTTCCTGGCCGGCGCCCTGGTGGGGCATTTGTATGCCGGCGCCTGCGGCGTGGAGGCCCAGGAGGCGCTGGAGCGGTATCTTGTAGACTACTGCGCTGTATACGATGCTGGCGGCGTGGCGGTGTCCGCCTTCAGCTGCGCGGCAATCTATTTTGGCTATGTGCTGCTGGCGTTTCTGCTGGGGTTTTCCTCCGCGGGAGCGGCGCTGATTCCGGCCCTTACGGGGGTCTTTGGTTTTTTTTCCATGTATACGGTCTCCTGCTTTGTCCGGTGCTTTGGCCGTCAGGGCGCGGTCCTTGCCATGGGGGCGCTGCTGGTGCGGCTGCTCTTTACGCTGCCCTGCTTCCTTGCCCTGGCGGGGGAGGCGTGGCCGCTGTCCATTGATCTGCTGCTGCTCTCCTTTGGGAAGGGCAGGCGTTCCGCGCCCGTGCTCTATGGCAAGCGCTACTTTTTTATATTTTTGTTGTGTGCTGTGATCCTGGCGGTTGGTGTGTGCTGCGAGCTGCTTTTTACACCGCGGCTCCTGCGTCTGGCCATGGGGATGGTGCTGCAATGACTGATTTTGGGAAAGGGGGGAGGGCCCGATGGCGGACTATATTGCCGATTACGCGAACTATTTGGAGCTGGAGCGACACTCCTCGGACAACACCATCTCGTCTTATGTCCGGGATGTGACGCAGTTTGCCGGCTATCTTGCGGAGGAGGAGGACTCTGATCTGCTCCACTGTAAGGAGGAGCAGATTGAGCGCTATCTCAGCCATATGGCCGGCAAAGGCAAGTCCCCCGCCAGCATGGCCCGGGGTATAGCCGCTCTGAAGTCCTTTTACAGGTATCTCCAGAGCCGGGACGCGATCCAGGGCAATCCGGCCCGGGGGGCGTCGGCCGTCCGGACAGAGCGCAAGCTGCCCCAGATCCTCACCGGCAAGGAGGTGGAGCTGCTTCTGGAGCAGCCCCAGTGCGTGGACGCCAAGGGCTACCGGGACCACGCCATGCTGGAGCTGCTGTACGCCACTGGAATTCGGGTCAGCGAGCTGATCGGACTGGACGTGGAGCATGTAAACCTGCCAGCCGGCTTTATCCGCTGCGTCAGCCGGGGGAAGGAGCGGATTATCCCCCTCTATGCCACCGCGGTGAAGGCGCTGGGCAGCTATATGCGGGATATCCGGCCCCAGCTGGTGCTGTCGCCGAGGGAGAAGGCCCTGTTTGTCAATTTGAGCGGCGAGCGCATGAGCCGTCAGGGATTTTGGAAGATTGTCAAGTACTACCAAGGAAAGGCCCAGATCAGCAAGGCGATCACGCCTCATACCCTGCGCCACTCCTTTGCCGCCCATCTGCTGGAAAACGGCGCGGATCTGCGCTCCATTCAGGAGATGCTGGGCCACGCGGATATCTCCTCCACCCAGATCTACTCCCATATGATCAAGCGGAGTCTCCAGGAGGTATATCAAAAGGCCCATCCAAGAGCATGAAGGATCCGGCGGGAAGCAGTCGCTTCCCGCCGGATCCTTATATCGTTTCACTATAGTGACCGCAGTTGAAAAGCGGTAAAGTTTCGGGCCGCCCTTATGATTTTGCAACGGCCACAGTGATTTTCCATGGCCGCTCCGTTAAGCGCCGCCGGCGCTTTGAGCGCTAAGCCGTCCGCAGGACGGCCCACGGATGCGGCCATTGCACAATCACAAGGGCGGCGGGGTCTTGCTCGCGTCATTGGGCCTGCGGCCCAACGGCTGCTCCAGCGGGGTTGGCGTTAGGCGGCCAGAGGCCGCTCCAGCCTAAGCCGGGCAGAGCGCGGCCCACGGGACGGAGCCCAACATGTACTCGTTTTCAACTGCGTTTACTGTATTAGAACCGTATGGGATCTATTCTGCCGCCAAAACCTTGTCGATTGCCCGGATGATATCGTCAATATCCCCATCCGTGAACAGAGGTCCGATGCCGATGGCCACAAACCGGGACAGGATGGAGTCGGTGTGGGTGCAGTCCCCGTCCGGGGCGTAGACGGCGCTCTCTCCCGGACAGCCGGGGCCGAAGGGGGGCAGCAGGGGGTGGACCATCCGCCGGTCCTGGATGAAGTCCTCCCGCATCAGGTTGCAGCAGGCGGAGGTGGGGCCGCAGGGGATGCCCTCCGCCTGCATGGCCCTGGCGAAGCGCTCCGCGTCCCGCTCCGTGGGCATGAGCAGGATAAAGGCGATGCCGCAGTCGCCGTCCTCGTAGCGGACTTTGATCTCCGGATAGCGCTCCATGTGCCGGCGCAGCTTGGCGTGGTGGGCGCGGCAGGTGTCCAGAATGGCGTCCAGCTTTCGGATCTGCCCCAGGAGGCAGGCCGCCTGGAGCTCGCTCATGCGCAGCTGGAGGCCGGGGAAGCGCCCGCTTGGGGCCGCCTTCTCCGGGTCGCTGAGCTGGTCCAGGAAGAAGGGCCGCACAGCGCCCAGGTCGTGATAGCGGACGGCGCGGACAAAGTAGTCCTCGTTGTTGGTGAAAAACAGCCCGCCCTCCCCGGAGGTGAGGGTCTTGTGGGTCTGGAAGCTGGCGATGGCCACATCGCCCATGGTGCCCAGCCTGCGGCCCCGGTAGGACCCGCCGAAGGCCTGAGCGCAGTCCTCGATCACCAGCAGATGGTGGTGGGCCGCCACCTCCAGCAGGGCGTCCATCTTGGCCGGGCAGCCCTGGTAGGAGACGATGATCACTGCCTTGGTCCGGGGCGTGATTTTTCGCTCCACATCCGCCGGGTCCAGGTTCAGGTCGTCGCCGATGTCGGCGAATACCGGCGTTACGCCGAAGGGGAGCAGGGCGCAGTAGTCGGAGTACCAGGAGAAGCTGGGGATAATCACCTCGTCCCCCGGGCCCAGGCCCAGAGCCGCCACGGCGCACAGCAGCGCCGCCGAGCCGCTGGAGACGCCCAGGGCGAACCGGACGCCCAGACGCCGGCGAACCTCGGCCTCAAAGGCCGCGGCCTTGCCGGGCTGGCCGATGCCGTAGAAGCGGAAGGGACTCTTCGCAAAGATGACGTCCGTGATCTCCTTGAGCTCCTCGCTGCCCAGCAGGGACGCGCCCGGCATCTGAGGGGGGAAGGGGGCGGTCCGTACCGGCGTGCCGCCGTGAAGCGCTAATTTTTCCATGGGGGAAACCTCCTAAAAAATAGAATGGGATTTCATTGCCGCTCGTTTTTCGCCGCGGACTCGTAGATGCGAAGGATGAGCTCCACGGACCGCCTGGCCTCCTCGCCGCCGATGTCCGGCTGGACGTCCTCCAGGATGGAGTCCACCGCCCGGGCGATCTGCTTTTTGTGGTAGGTGTGGTCAAAGGCCATGGGGACGGCGGCCCGGTTGTTGTCCACGGCGGCGTTGGTGATAAATTGTTTTGCCTCCTCATCCATGGGGTCGCTGTCCAGGAAGTTCCAGTCCAGAATGATGCCGTCGGTGACCGAGGCGGAGCCCCGCTCCCCGGCCAGCTGGATAATGGCCGGATAGCCGGGATAGATGGACGTGGCCGCGAGAACCGTGCCCAGGGCGCCGTTTTGGAAGCGCAGGGCGGCCACGGCCGTGTCCTCCGTCTCCATGGTTTTGTGGAGGAGGGTGCCCCGGTAGGCGCTGACGTCCGAGACGTCCCCGGCCAGCCAGAGCAGCAGGTCTATGTAGTGGATGCTCTGGTTCATAAGCGCGCCGCCGCCGTCCATGGACCAGGTGCCGTGCCAGCTGGACTGGGTGTAGTACTCCGGCTGGCGGTACCAGCGGATGACGGCGTTGGCGTTGAGCAGCCGGCCGAAGCGGCCCTGGTCCACCGCCCGCTTGAGAAAGAGGTTGGACTCCCGGTAGCGGTTGTTGAAGATGCAGTTGAGCTTGACGCCCGCCTCCCGGCAGGCGGCGATGACGGCGTCGATCTTCTCCAGGGTGACGTCCAGGGGCTTTTCCACGATGACGTGCTTGCCCGCCCGGGCGGCGGCCACCGCCGCCTCGCTGTGGAGCCCGCTGGGGGTGCAGATGGATACGGCCTGCACGTCCTCCCGGGCCAGCATTTCCCGGAAGTTGGTATAGCAGGGCACGCCCAGCTCCTGGCCGGCTTTCTTCGCCGCGGGCTCATGGGCGTCCGCCACCGCCGCGACGCGGGTCTGGGGGAGCTCGAGAAAGGACTGGATATGGAGCCTGGCAATGGCGCCGCACCCAATGATGCCTACACCTAACATGATATTCCTCCTTGTTGTGGCCCTCTTGACAGAGCGAGTATAATATAGTTAAAAAATCTGAGAAACGCGGCGGCGGGAAAGGAGCCGGCAGGCATGCTTCAGCGGTTGATTCAAAAGCTTGGCGCCATCCGCAGGGAGATCAGCGAGGACACCCTGCCGGATATTCTGAAAAATCCCATCCCGTACCGCCCAATGGGGCGGGAGCTGGTACAGCAGAGCGGAGGGCACTTCTTTTTCCCGTATGAGTCCCATAAGTACTATGAGCTGGCGGTGCAGCTGAGCGGGTCCAGCGTCATTTCCTGCGGAAAGAACGCCTACCGGCTGGAGGAGAACCAGATCCTTCTCATTGACCGGGATGTGAAGCACCGTCTGGGCGTGCCGGAGGGCGGCCCCGTCTCCATGCTGTGGGTGGCGGCCACCAACGACACCATCCGCCCCGGCGTGTCCCACTACAACGGCGGGGAGCGGCAGAAGCGGTGGGGCATGGACATCCTGGCCCCCGGCGGCTATCTGCTCCGGGAGGCCATCAGCGAGATGAACGGCCCAGACGCCGCCAGCGCAGTGACCGTGTATCTGGCCGCCTTTTTGACCATGCTGATCCAGAAGCTGGCCTTCGCGGAGCGGATGTGGGACTCGGACCGCAAGGCCGCCATTGTCCGGCAGATCCAGGGCTATATTGACACCCATCTCGCCGCGCCGCTGACCCTGGGGGAGCTCAGCGGCCTGGCCAGCGTCAGCCCCAGCTACCTGTGCAAGGTGTTCAAGCAGATTACGGGGGAGACGGTGTTCAGCTATATCCAGGACGCCAAGATCCGCGCCGCCACCAACTACCTGGTCTCCACGGACAAGGAGCTCTCGGAGATCAGCGACCTGCTGGGGTTCTATGACCAGTTCCACTTCAGCAAGACCTTCAAGACCTATATGGGCATGGCCCCTACCAGCTACCGGGCCACCTACCGGGCGCGGGGAAAGACAAATCTACTTTAGGCGCCCCACAGCTGGGGGAACATCATTTTGGGCAGGGTCAGGGAGAACTGGGGGACAAAGGTTACCAGCATCAGCGCCGCCAGCAGGACGATATAGAAGGGCAGCATGGCCTTGACCAGGTCCTCCATCTTGGTTTTCGCGATGCCGCCGGTGACGAAGAGCACAGAGCCCACCGGCGGGGTAATGAGGCCGATGCCCAGGTTGAAGATCAGCATGACGCCGAAGTTCAGCGGGTCCATGCCGATGGCCGTGGCGATGGGGAGCAGGATGGGGGTGGTGATGATGATGGAGGTGGCCATGTCCATCACCATGCCCAAAAACAGCAGGAATACGTTCATCAGCAGCAGGATCAGCACCCGGTTGGTGGTCAGGCTCATCACCGCCCGCAGAATCAGCTCCGGCACCTTTAAATAGGCCAGGACCCAGCCAAAGCCGGAGGAGATGCCCATGAGGATCATGATGGTGGAGAGGGTGGCCAGGGAGCGCCTGACGATGCCGGCGAAGGCCTTGAGGGGGATCTGCTTGTAGACGAAGAAGGTGACAAAGAAGGCCCACACGCAGGCCAGGGCCGCTGCCTCGGTGGCGGTGCAGATGCCGGTGAGGATGCCCACCAGGATGATGACGATGGTCATCATGGAGAAGAAGGACTGGTAAATGGCGGAGAGCAGCCTCTTGAAGGAGAAGCTCTCCCCCTTGGGGTAGTTGCGCTTGACGGACATGATGTAGCAGTAGATCATCAGGCAGATGCCCAGCAGCGCGCCGGGCACCACCCCGGCCATGAAGAGGCCCGCGATGGAGATGGACCCCGCCGCCGTGGCGAAGATGATGAGGTTGTGGCTGGGCGGGATCAGCAGGCCCTGGATGGAGCTTGCCATGGTGACGCCGGCGGTGAACTCCGGGTCGTAGCCGGCCTTGACCATCAGGGGGATCTCAATGGTGCCCAGGGAGGAGATGTCCGCGATGGGGGACCCGGACACGCCGCCAAAGAACATGCTGGCCAGCACGTTGACGTGGGCCAGGCCGCCCCGGAACTGTCCCACCAGGGCGTTGGCCAGCAGCATCAGCCGGTCCGAGATGCCCCCGGCGCTCATGATCTCCCCGGCCAGCACGAAGAAGGGGATGCTCATGAGGGAGAAGGAGTTGACGCCCTTGACCATGTTGCTGATTACCATACCCAGGGAGATGTCCAGATAGCAGAACGTGGCCAGGGTGGACAGCCCGATGGCGTAGAGAATCGGGAAGCGCAGAAGCAGCAGCCCGATGAAGAGGCCCAGAAGAATCAGTGTGGCGACAGCGGTCTGCGTCATAGGTCGGTCCCCTCCTTTTCCTTGAATCGTTTGAAGCGCAGATAGTACTTCTCCGCAAAGGCCAGCAGCATCAGCACCATGGCCGCGGGGACGGAGGCGAAGAGGTACGCCTTGCTGATCCGTACGCCGGTGAGGATGGTGCGGGAGACCTGCTGCGTCATCTCCAAGCCGGCCTTGAAGATGACAACACAGTAGACAATGGAAAAAATATCCACAACGATGTCCAGACAGCGCACGCCCTTTTTCTTGATGAGATAGTCAATCAGCGTCACGCGGATGTGGGTGTCCAGGCGGATGGGCAGGGAGGCTCCGATCATGCTGACCCACACCAGCAGCAGCAGCGTCAGGCTCTCGCCCCAGATGGGCGTGTAGTTGAACACCTTGCGGCAGAACACGGTGACAGTGACCAGGACCACCTGGAAGCACAGCGCCGCACAGCACAGGAAGGTGACGCCCTTGAAGATCTTGTCCGTTATTTTCCCAAACATATTCCGTTTCTCCTATAAGGCGGAGCAGAGCGCGTAGCGCCTCTGCTCCGCCGCGGTTCCTATGCCCAAGTATTTCTGTTGCGAGGTAGGCGCAGTTGGAAACGAGTAAGGGTTGGGCTCCGCCCAAACCCGCTGGGCGAAGCCCAATGACGGCCCCAGGGGGCGGCCCTAAACTTTATTCAACTGCGGCGCCGATAGCTTTAGCCATAGAGAAAGGCGATAGGCTTTCGAGTGTTCGCGTCATTGCCGCCTGCGGCGTCAACGACTGCTCAGGCAGCGCAAAGCGCTGCCCATGTTCCTTTTGATCCTTTTTCTTTCAAGAAAAAGGATGAGAGCCGGCTACTGCACGCCCTGGATCCGCTCCAGCATGGCCAGGGTATCGGCATCGCCGAAGGTCTCATAGACGCTCTGCATGGCGTCGATCCAGGGGGTCTTGTCGGCGACCTCCACCACGGTCACGCCCAGGTCGGCCAGGGAGGCCATAATGTCGGCCTCAGTCTGCTTGATGTGCTCCCGGTTATAGGCGGCGGTGAGCTGGGCGGCCTCCTTGAGGACGTCCTTCTGCTCGTCGGTCAGCTTGTTCCAGGTGATCTCGGAGATGCAGTAGGCCTGGGTGGGGTAGACGTGGCCGTCCAGAATGAGGTAGGGGGCCACCTCGTAGAAGTTGTTGGACACGTAGCCGGAGAGGGGCTGCTCCGCGCCCTCCACGGTGCCGGAGTTAATGGCGCTGTAGAGCTCGGAGAAGGACATGGGCGTGGGGGAGGCGCCCAGGGCCCGCACAATGGCGGCCCACATCTCGGTGTCCTGCACCCGCAGCTTCATGCCATTGAGGTCCTCGATGCTGTTGATGGGCTGGTTGGCGAAGAAGTGGCGGGCGCCCTCCTCCACCAGGCACAGGCCCACCATGCCGGTGCCGTCGGCCTGGATGCTGTCCACCAGGTCCCTGCCCACGTCGGAGTCGGCCACAGCCCAGTAGTGGTCCCGGTCGCGGAACACATAGGGCATGGTCGTGGCAATGCCCAGCTTCGCGCCCATGTTCACCAGGGTGGTAAACTCCTCCCGGCACACGTCGATGGTGCCCAGCTGCATGGCCTCGGACATGGCGGTGTCGTCGCCCAGGACGCCGCCGGTGTAGACCTCCACGTCAATGGCGCCGTTGGAGAGGGCGCGGACCTGCTCGGCGAAATAGTAGAGCGTGTCCGCCATGATGTGGCCGTCCGGCAGCTGCTCGACGAACTTCAGCGTCAGCTCGGCTTCCCCGCCGCCGGAGGTGTCGTCAGGGGTGGAGGGGGTTCCGGTATCCCCGCTGTTGTTTTGGGAATCGCCGGCAGGGGCCTTGCCGTTGTTTCCTCCGCAGGCGGCCAGACTCAGAACCATCACCAGAGCAAGCAGCAGTGAAAAAATCTTTTTCATGTGTCTCCTCCTCAAAATATGATTTTACAGGCACTTACAGACGGATCACAGGAGAAATATGCAGTGATATCAGCCCGGACCTGACAATGATGCATAATTTCCTGGCGTCTATGGCTATAGTTTACAGCATTTCGACCAACTCTGCCATGTATAGACACGGCAATTTCATGTAAAATAATGAACCAATTATTGACGGCGCCAGGAGCCTGTATTATAGTCTTGCTCATACCAAGGAAAAAATTTTGAAATGGAGGCCATCAGCATGAACAAGATCAGCAAGATCGACGCCCACGCCCACGCGGTGCTGTTTCAGGAGTACGAGTTTCCGGCCCACGTGGTGGTGACGCCGGAGCAGCTTCTGGCAGTCTACGACGAGATCGGCGTGGAAAAGGGGGTGCTGCTCCCCATCACCGCCCCGGACGCCCAGACGCTGGTGATGAGCAACGGCTGCGTCCGCGAGATCGTCCGGCGGTACCCGGAGCGGTTCGACTGGTTCTGCAACGTGGACCCACGGCTGGGGGACAACGCGCCGGAGACGGATTTCTCCGCCTACCTGGAGTTCTACAGGGACCTGGGGGCCAAGGGCATGGGGGAGCTGACGGCCAACCTCTACGCCGACAGCCCCCTGGTGGACAGCCTCTTCTCCCACTGCGAGGCCTGCGATATGCCCGTCACTATCCACATCGGGCCCCAGAAGGGCAGCTGCTACGGCATCATCGACGAGGTGGGCCTGCCCCGCCTGGAGAAGATGCTGAAAAACCACCCCAAGCTGAAGATCCTGGGCCACTCCCAGCCCTTCTGGGCGGAGATCGACGCCGGCTGCTGCCAGGAGAACCGGAACACCTACCCCACCGGCCCAGTGAAGGAGGGCCGCCTGGCCTATCTGCTGCGGGAGTACGAGAACCTCTACTGCGACATGTCCGCCTATAGCTGCTGCAACGCCCTGACCCGGGACGCGGACTACGGCTACCGGTTCATTGAGGAGTTCGGCGATCGGATGCTCTACGGCATCGATATGTGCCTCCCCAGTGACCGCCAGATCAAGGCCCTGGCCGCCTTCCTGGACGAGGGCTACGAGAAGGGCTGCATCAGCGAGAAGCACTACCGGGGCATCTGCCGGGAAAACGCCATCCGCGTCCTCAAGCTGTAGCGCCGTCAAGCCGCGCGGTTACGCATACATCCTTTTTCTTTCAAGAAAAAGGATCAAAAAGAGCTTTATTCGAAAGGCTATCGCCTTTCTCTATGATTAAAACTATCGGCGCCGCAGTTGAATAAAGTTTAGGGCCGCCCCCTGGGGCCGTCGTTGGGCGAAGCCCCGGCGGGTTTGGGCGGAGCCCAACTCTTACTTGTTCTCAACTGCGTATATTATATCTCAGCTGAACAGCAGGTCAAACCCCCGGATTTTCGTCCAGAAAATCCGGGGGTTTTGATATTATTCCTCCCAGGGGGCGTCGTCCTCAGCCTCCTCGGCCGCCGGGACCGGCGTGCCGCCGCCCATGCGCATCTCCTGCCATTCGGCCCGGGTGATGAGCAGCTGCCGGGGCTTGGAGCCCTCGAAGGGCCCCACAATGCCCCGCTCCTCCATCTGGTCCACCAGCCGGGCCGCCCGGGAGTAGCCCAGCTTCAGCCGCCGCTGGAGCATAGACACGGAGGCCTGCCCGGTCTCCAGGATGATGTCCACGGCGGCGGGCAGCAGCTCGTCCCCCTCCTCGTCCTCCGAGGGGGCCGGCGCGGCGGCGGAGCCCTTTTTGTCCTTCTCCTGCAGGGACTCCTCGATCTTCTGCATGACCTCCTCGGAGTACTGGGTCTCCCCGGCGGACTTGACGTGGCTGACCACCCGCTCGATCTCCTCCGGCGTGATGTAGCAGCCCTGGACCCGGATGGGCTTGCCGATGCCCAGGGGGGCGTAGAGCATGTCGCCCCGGCCCACCAGCTTCTCCGCGCCGGGGTTGTCCAGGATGATCCGGGAGTTGATGGCGGAATCCACGGCAAAGGCGATGCGGCTGGGAATGTTGGCCTTCATCAGGCCGGTGATCACGTCGGCGGAGGGCCGCTGGGTGGCGATCACCAGGTGCACCCCGGCCGCGCGGCCCATCTGGGCCACCCGGCAGATGGACTCCTCCACCTCCTTGGCCGCCACCACCATCAGGTCCGCCAGCTCGTCGATGACCACCACCACGGAGGCCATGTGGGGCAGGTCCTCCCGCTGGGCGGCCACGGCGTTGTACTCCTCCAGCTTCTTGACCCCCAGCTCGGAGAAGGTCTTGTACCGCTTCATCATCTCGTATACCGCCCACTGGAGGGCGCCGGCGGCCTTCTTGGGGTCCGTCACCACGGGGATGAGCAGGTGGGGGATGCCGTTGTAGGGGGCCAGCTCCACCATCTTGGGGTCCACCATAATAAAGCGCACGTCCTCGGGGCCGGACTTGTAGAGCAGGCTGATGATGAGGGAGTTGGTGCACACGGACTTGCCGGAGCCGGTGGTGCCGGCGATGAGCACGTGGGGCAGCTTGGAGATGTCGCCCACAATGTTGTTGTTGCCGATGTCCCGGCCCACGGCAAAGGCCACGGAGGACCGGTGGTCCAGGAAGGCCCGGGACTCGATGACGTCCCGGATGAGCACCGGGGAAACGGTCCGGTTGGGCACCTCGATGCCCACCACGGAGATCTTGTCCGGGATGGGGGCGATGCGCACGCCGCTGGCCCCCAGGGCCAGGGCGATGTCGTCGGAGAGGTTGGTGACCTTGCTGAGCTTCACCCCCTGCTCCAGCATGAACTCATACCGGGTGATGGCGGGGCCCCGGACCACGTCGCCGGGAGCGGCGCTGACGCCGAAGCTGCGCAGGGTGTCGTAGAGGCGCTGGGCGTTGACCCGCAGCTCCGCCCCGGCCTCGATGTAGTTGTCCTGCACGTTCTGCTCCAGCAGGGAGACGGGAGGGCAGTCGTAGCCGCCGGTGTTCCCGGCCATACCGCTTTCGATCTCCGCCGCCACCTGGGCGGAGGCCTCCTCCAGGGATTGGGCGCTCTCCCGCCGCTTCCGCCGGTCCTCTGGCGGGGGAGGCGGCGGCTCCGGCGGCGGGACGGGATTCCGGATGGGCTCCGGGATCGGGTCGGGCTCCGGCAGGATCTCCGGAGCGGGGACCGGCTCCGGCTCCGGGTCAGCCGCTGACGGGTGAGGTTCGGGCGGTTCCGGCTCCTGGGGCGTCTCCGGCGGGGAGGCCAGCAGGTCGGCGGGGGTCAGCTGCTCCTGGTCCTTGGGCCGGAAAAATCCGCCCCGCTTTTCCCGGGGGAGGGGCTCGTCCTTCTGGGCCGGTTCGCCGTCCAGGGGAATATCAATGGCGGGCCGCTCCGGAGCGGCCCGCCTGGCCGGGGGCCGCTTGGCGGGCCTAGCGGGCTTGGGCGGGGGCTCCTCGTAATCCTCCTCGTCGTAGTCCCGGCGCTCCCGCCACATCTGGAGCAGAGAGGCCGGCGTCACTTCAAAGACCACCATCAACAGCACCGCCAGCAGCACCGCGAAGATGATGGCGGAGGCGCTCTTGCCCAGCACGGCCGTAAAGCCGTGGGCGGTGGCGCCGGAGAGGGCTCCGCCGGAGGTCAGAGTGCCGCCGGTCTCCCAGAGAATCTGGAAGAGGCGCTCCGGCTCCGAGAGGTCCACCCTGCAAAAGAGCAGGTGCCAGAGTCCGCCGAAGAGGTAGGGGGTCAGCAGGGCGCAAGCGGTCCGAAGGGCCACGGGCCTCCCCCGGTGGGTGAGCAGCACCCAGGAGGCCGCCGCCAGGGCCGGGACGGTCAGATAGAACCCCCAGCCCATGAGCCCCTTGAGCACCGGGGGAAAGAGCTCGATGAGCCAGCCGTCGTCTGTAAAATAGCTTACCAGCACGCACAGGGCCAGCAGCAGCAGAACGATGCCCCCCACCTCCCGGCGGATGGGTCGCTTGCCGCCCTTGGCGGCGGAGCGGGAGCTCCGGCTGCCGCCCCTTCCCCGGGCACTGGATGCGGTTTTCTTTCGTGTCGTTGCCATGGTTCTCCCTCTAGGCGGCTCAGAGAGCGGCCGCCTTCAGCCAGGGCAGCAGCTCCAGGGCCTTCAGGATGCTCAGCAGGATCGTAACGGCCCCGGCGGCCCAGCAGTAGTAGGCGAAGGCGCCGAAGCGGCCCTTGTCGGCCACCATGCGCACCAGCCGGATGGAGAGGTAGCCGGAGACGGCCGCCGCCGCCACGCCCAGTATGTACGCGGGCAGCAGCTTCAGGTCGATCCCGGCGGCCACCACGTCCTTGACCTGGAGCAGGTTGGCCCCCAGCACGGCGGGGATGGACAGCAGAAAGGCGAAGCGCACGGCGAACCGGCGGTCCATACCCCGGAAGCAGCCCATGGAGATGGTCATGCCGGAGCGGGAGATGCCCGGGCAGGTGGCGATGGCCTGGCCCGCGCCTACGATGAGAACGTCGGCAATGCCGGTGTTTTTGGCGTTTTTCCGGCCCTTGGGGATCCGGTCGCAGAAGAACAGCAGGATCCCCGTCACCACCAGCGCGCCGCCCACGAAGAAGGTGTTGCCGTAGAGGGACTCCACCATGGCCCTGAAGGGTAGCACCAGGAACAGGGGCAGCGTGCCTACCACGATCAGCAGGATCAGCCGCCGGGCGGGGGGGACGGACTCCGGGACCTGTCCGCCGGCCACGTCCCGGATCATCTGGAAGAACTCCAGAACCATCTCCCGGATGTCCGCCCAGTAGGCTGCGAATACCGCTCCCAGGGTGCCCAGATGGAGCAGCACGTCAAAAAATATGTCGTCCACGCCCTCTACGCCCAGACCCAGCAGGTTCTGGGCGATGGAGAGGTGGCCGGAGCTGGAGATGGGCAGAAATTCCGCCACCCCTTGTACGAGACCTAAAATCAATGCGTTAATCAAGGACACAGCGCCGCCTCCTTTATGGTTGTTTCCTCCGATTCTATTCGGAAAAAGCGCATTTTATGGCTCCCCGCTCCCCAAGATATGCCGGGGCGCGGGCAAGTCATCTGATTATAGCACAAGCCTCCGCCTTTTTCCATAGTTTTTTGGAAAATCCAGGGGAGAGGCCCGCCGGCGGACTTCAATAACATTGTGCACAAGAGGACCGGCCGGTTGAGAGGAGAACCTTGCGCAACTTGCCCCTTGTATTTTGGCGGGAAACGGCTATAATTTCCTAAAGCTCTCGGGGGGATGGAGCCCTGAAGGCGGAGGGGAAGGACGGTCAGCATTTTTTCTTGCAGCGAGGTAATGCGCGATGACAAAGGATTTGACAAAGGGCAGCCCCATGGGGCTGATTCTAAGCTTCGGCGTTCCGGTTCTGATGGGGTGCCTCTTCCAGCAGCTCTACAACGTGGTGGACACCGCCATTGTGGGCAAGACCCTGGGCGGCGCGGCCCTGGCGGCGGTGGGGTCCACCGGGTCCATCAACTTCCTGGTGGTGGGCTTCTGCATCGGCATCTGCACCGGCTTCGCCATCCCTGCGGCCCAGCAGTTCGGCGCGGGGGACGAGGAGGAGCTGCGCCGGTATGTGGCCGGCGGCGCGGAGCTGAGCGTTCTCTTCGGCGCGGTACTGACGGCATCCACGGTGGCGCTGTGCGGATGCATCCTCACGGCCATGAGTACGCCCGCGGATATCTACCAGCGCTCCTACAGCTATATTGTCACGATTTTCGCCGGCCTTCCGGCCTATATGCTCTATAACTTCTGCGCCGGCATTCTCCGGGCCCTGGGGGACAGCCGGACCCCGGTGCTCTGGCTGATCGGGGCGTCCCTGGTGAACATTGTGTTGGACGTGGTCTTTATTCTGGCCTTCCGCATGGACGTATTCGGCGCCGCCCTGGCCACGGTCCTGGCCCAGGCTCTGGCGGGGGCGGGCTGTCTGGTCCGGATGCTCCGGGGCTTTCCCATTTTAAAGCTGAAGCGGGAGGACTGGCGCTTTGACCGCCGCCGGATGGGGGAGCTGTGCCTGATGGGACTGCCCATGGGGCTCCAGTACTCCATCACCGCTATTGGCAGCGTCATGATCCAGACCGCCGTTAACGGCCTGGGCACCATGTACGTCACTGCTGTCACCGCGGCCACCAAGGTGTCCATCTTCCTGTGCTGCCCCTTTGACGCCATGGGCAGCACCATGGCCACCTACGGCGGACAGAACGTGGGAGCCGGCAAGTGGGAGCGGCTCAACCAGGGGATGCGCGCCTGTGTGACCCTGGGGGCGGCCTACTCCGTGCTGGCCCTGGCGCTGCTGTACTTCTTCGCCGGTCCGCTGAGCATGCTGTTCCTGGACGGAGCCAGCGCCCACCTGGCCCCCCTGGCCCGGCAGTACCTCATGACCAGCGCGGTGTTCTTCTTCCCCCTGGCCCTGGTGAACATCGTCCGGTTTATGATCCAGGGCATGGGCTTTTCCCCCTTGGCCACCTGCGCCGGCGTGCTGGAGATGGCCGCCCGGGGGGGACTGGCCTTCCTGGTGCCGGCCTTCGGCTTCAGCGCCGCCTGCTTCGCCTCCCCGGCGGCCTGGATCCTGGCGGACGCGTTCCTCATTCCCGCCTACTTCTGGTGTTGCCGCCGGCTGGCCGGGCCGGAGGGAGCGAAGCGGCGTCTGGCCGCCACGGCGGCAAAATAACCGGATCGGGAGGGAGACCATGGACTATCAGATCGCCGTCTGCGACGACCGGGCCGCGGACCGGGACTATATGGCGTCCCTGGTCCGGCGGTGGGCGAGGGAGCGGGGCCGCCGGGCGGAGCTGGGGCAGTTCGTCTCCGCCGAGAGCTTCCTCTTCCAGTACGAGGAGCGGCGCGGCTGGGACATCCTCCTCCTGGATATCGAGATGGACGGCATGGACGGGGTCTCCCTGGCCAAGCGGCTGCGCCGGGACAACGAGACGCTTCAGATCGTTTTTGTCACCGGCTACTCCGACTATATTTCCGAGGGCTACGAGGTCTCCGCCCTCCACTACCTGGTCAAGCCCGTGAAGGAGGAGAAGCTCTTCGCCGTGCTGGACCGGGCCGCGGAGCGCCTGCGCCGGGCCGGGCGGGTGCTGAGCCTGGACCTGGGCGGCGGGATGGTGCGCCTGCCCGTGGACCGGATCCGGTACGTGGACGTGCGGCTGAACTACGTCACAATCCACGCCGGGGAGGACTACACGGTGAAAATGTCCCTGGGCCGGGTGGCGGAAGCCCTGGACGAGCGTTTTTTCCGGGTGGGCCGCTCCGCCATCGTCAATCTGACCTGCATCGCCCGGGTGACCAAAACCGACATCACCCTCCAGGACGGCGCCGTGATACCGCTGCCCCGGGGGGCCTATGAGTCTGTCAACCGGGCGATCATCGCCATGGAGTAGGGGAGGGCCTATGGGATTTCTGAGCCGCCGCATGGACCGGCGCGTAGCCGCCTATCAGCGGGACCTGATGGAGACCCACTACGCGGAGGTGGAGAACATGTACCGCCAGGTGCGGCTCTGGCGGCACGACTGGCGCAGCCACCTCCAGGCCATGAAGGCCTACGCCGCCCAGGGGGACCTGGAGGCCGTCCGGCGCTACCTGGACGCCCTGGACGATGACCTCTCCGCCCTGGACACCGCCGTCAAAACCGGGAACCCCATGACGGACGCCATCCTCAACAGCAAGATCTCCCTGGCCCGGTCCAAGCATATCCGGGTGGAGGCGGACGCCCACATTCCGGTGCGCCTGCGGCTCTCGGAGCTGGACCTGTGCTGCATCCTGGGCAACCTCTTCGACAACGCCATCGAGGCAAGTCTGGCCCTGCCGGAGGACCGGCGGCTCATCCGGGTGTACATGGACATGAAGGGAAGCCAGCTCTACGTCTCCTTCACCAACCTCACCGCCGCGGGGAAGCTCCCCAAGACCGGGGGCCGGTTTTCCAGCACCAAGGGCCGGGACCGGGGCCTGGGCCTCGTCCGCATGGACGCCATCGTGGAGCGCCTGGCCGGCTATCTCAGCCGCAACAGCGAGGACGGGGCCTTCACCACAGAGATATTGCTCCCCCAGGAGAGCGGTTCGTCCCCCGAATCCGGCGATTCATCCCCCGATTGACCAATCGGGGGATTTTTGTGTTATGCTACGGGGGAGGTGATCAAAATGAGCAAACCCAAATACGGCGCCTGGCAGAACACCCGCTACATGGCGGACAGGGCCTGGCGGGAGTGCCGGAGCATTCTGTACCTGGCCCTGGCCGTTGTGGCGGTGGGCGTGGCGGTGAACCTGCTGGAGCTGTTCGTAGTGCCGGCGGTTCTGCGGGCGGTGGAGAGCGCCGCGGAGGTGGGGAGCCTGCTGGGGCTCATCGCGGGATTTTCCGCCGCCATGCTGGCGGTCTACTGCCTCCAGACCTATCTGAATGCCAACGTCATGTTCGGGCGGGTCCGGATCCGGGCCAATCTCAGCAACGAGGTCCACCTGAAATTCTGCCGGACCTCCTACCCCCACACCGAGGACCCCAAGTTCCTGGACTGGACGGAGCGGGCCTTAAAGTCCATAAGCAACAATTCCGACGCGGCGGAGGCGGTGTGGACCACGCTGACGGACCTGTCGGTAAACACGGTCAGCTTTGCCGTCTATCTGCTCCTGCTGGCCCAGGTGGGCCCCCTCGTCCTGGCGGTGACCACGGCCACCGCCGTGACAAGCTACCTGGCCGGCACGCGGATTCGCCAGTGGCGCTACCGCCACCGGGAGGAGGTGGCCGCCATTCAGCACCGGCTGTCCTACGCCGCCATCCGGGCCCGGGACCGGTCCCTGGCCAAGGACGTGCGCATCTTCGGCCTGGGTCCCTGGCTGGCGGACCTCTTTGACCGCTATCTGGAGCTGTACCGGGACTTTCAGGCCAGGGCGGCCCGCATGTGCCTCTGGGCGGACGCCCTGGACGTGCTGCTGGCCTTTCTGCGCAACGGCATCGCCTACGGCTACCTGATCCGGCTGGCCCTGGAGGGCGGGCTGACCGCGCCGGAATTTCTGCTCTACTTCTCCGCCGTGGGCGGCTTTACCAGCTGGGTGACCGGCATTTTGGGCAATCTCAACACCCTCCACCGGCAGAGCGCGGAGCTCAGCGTCATGCGGGAATTCCTGGAGGCGGAGGAGTCCTTCCGCTTCGCGGACGGCAAGCCCCTGCCCCCTGTCCCCGGCCAGCGCCACACCGTGGAGCTGCGGGACGTCACCTTCCGCTACCCCGGCGCGGAGAGGGACACCATTTCCCACATGGACCTCACCCTCCGCCCCGGCGAGAAGCTGGCGGTGGTGGGCCTCAACGGCGCGGGCAAGACCACCCTCATCAAGCTGCTCTGCGGGTTCTACGACCCCACGGAGGGCGCGGTGCTGCTGGACGGCCAGGACATCCGCCAGTACGACCGGCGGGACTACTACGCCCACTTCTCCGCGGTGTTTCAGGAGTGCTACCTTCTGGCGGCCACGGTGGCGGAGAACGTGGCCCAGAGCATGGACGGCATCGACCGGGAGCGGGTGGGCCGCTGCCTGGACCAGGCGGGGCTGGCGGAGCGGGTGGATGCCCTGCCCAAGGGGATGGATACTGAGCTGAGCCGGGAGGTCTACGAGGACGCGGTGGAGCTCTCCGGCGGCGAGCTCCAGCGGCTGATGCTGGCCCGGGCCCTCTATAAGAACAGCCCCATCGTGGTGCTGGACGAGCCCACCGCGGCCCTGGACCCCATCGCGGAGAGCGACCTGTACCGGAAATACAACGAGCTGACGGAGAACTGCTCCTCCGTCTATATCTCCCACCGTCTGGCCTCCACCCGCTTCTGCGACCGCATCCTCCTGCTGGAGGAGGGGCGCATCGCCGAGGAGGGGACCCACGAGGAGCTGATGGCCAGGGGCGGCATCTACGCGGGGCTCTACGAGGTCCAGAGCAAGTACTACCGGAAGGGGGCTATGGAGCATGAGTAGGAATCGGATGGCGGGGCTGCGGGAGGCGGCGCGCTATAACAAGCGGGCCTTTGCCCTGTGGTGGCGGCTGGACCCCCAGATTTTCCTCTCAGCGGCGTCCTCCTGCGCGGTGAGGGCCGCCGCGCCCTACATCGGGATGTACTTTACGGCCCGGCTCATTGACGAGCTGGCGGGGGGCCGGGACCCGGCGGTCCTGCTGCGCCTGACGCTGGCGCTGCTGCTGGCCTCGGCGGCGGCGGGCCTGGCGGGGGCACTGTGCGGCCGCTGGAAGGAGGCGGTCCAGGCCGGCAGGGACTATGTCATGGCAAAAAACTACTTTGAAAAGCTGCTCCATATGGATTTCCGCGACGTGGACGACCCGGAGATCCACGGGCTCTACGCCCTCATCCGGCAGAACGCCAACTGGGCCGGCTGGGGCCTGCCCAGGGTGCAGGAGCAGTTTGAGAATCTGATTACCGCCCTCACCCGGATCACCGGCTCCGTGGCCCTCTCGGTGGGGCTCTTCACCAGCCGGGTGCGCCCGGACAGCGGCCTCGCCTGGCTCAACCACCCCCTGAGCCTGGCGGTGATGCTTCTGATCCTGCTCACCGCCGCGGTCCTCTCCCCCGCGCTCTACAACCGGGGGCAGGCCTACTGGGCGAGAAGCGGCGAAGCGGCGCGGCTGGGCAACCGGATTTTCTCCTTTTACACCTATGCCGCCATCCGCGAGCGGGGGCGGGGCTTGGATATCCGCACCTACCGGCAGGATAGGCTCTTTGACCGGAAGTACGAGGAAAACATTGACACCGGGTTTACCGAGAAATCCGAGATGGCGGGATACGCCAGGGGCCCCATGGGCCTGTACAAGGCGGCCTCGGAGGCGGTGAGCCGCCTATTCACGGGGTGCGTGTACCTCTTCGCCTGCCTCAAGGCCTACGGCGGGGCCTTCGGCGTGGGCGCGGTGACCCAGTATATCGCCGCGGTGACGGCCCTGGCGGGCGGCGTGGCAAAGTGCCTCCAGGCCCTGGGGGATATGGGCAACAACGGGGAGTATCTCAAGCCGGTGTTCCGGTTCCTGGATACCCCCAACCGGATGTACCAGGGCAGCCTGACCACGGAGAAGCGCTCCGACAGGCGCTACAGCATCGAGTTTGAGGACGTGTCCTTCCGCTACCCCGGCAGCGAAGCTTATGCCCTGCGCCACGTGAACATGAGGTTCACCGTGGGACGGCGTCTGGCGGTGGTGGGCCAAAACGGCAGCGGAAAGACCACCTTCATTAAGCTCCTCTGCCGCCTCTACGACCCAACGGAGGGCCGGATTCTCCTCAACGGGATCGATATCCGCAAGTACCGCTATGACGAGTACCTGGACCTGTTCTCCGTAGTGTTCCAGGACTTCAAGCTGCTGGCCCTGCCCCTGGGGCAGAACGTGGCGGCGGCGGTGGACTACGACCGGGAGCGGGCGGCGCGCTGCCTGGAGCTGGCGGGGTTCGGCGAGCGGCTGGAGAAGATGCCGGAGGGCCTGGAAACCTGCCTCTACAAGGATTTTGACAAGGGCGGCGTGGAGATCTCTGGCGGCGAGGCCCAGAAGATCGCCCTGGCCCGGGCCCTCTACAAGGACGCGCCCTTCATCGTCCTGGACGAGCCTACGGCGGCCCTGGACCCGGTGGCGGAGGCGGAGGTCTACTCCAGCTTCAACAGCATCCTGGGGGACAAGACGGCCGTGTATATCAGCCACCGGCTCTCCAGCTGCCGGTTCTGCGACGAGATACTGGTCTTTGACGGCGGCGGGATCGTGCAGCAGGGGAACCACGACGCGCTCCTGGCGGAGGAGGGCAAGTACCGGGAGCTCTGGAATGCCCAGGCCCAGTACTATAGTGACCGCACTTGAAAAGAATCACTTGACCCTTTTTAAATTCTGCGGCGCGGCCGTTGACGATACGCGGAGGAGGAAGCGTGAAAACTTGCCGCGGCCCCCTTGCAATCTGTCAAAAAATCCGATATAATAGCCCGGTATGAGCATTTGCCGGGAGGAAGCCGGACTACTATAGAGGAAAGTGTGATCAAAGTGAAGTACGAATTTGCAGCGATTGAGCCTAAATGGCAGAAGAAGTGGGAGGAGGCCAAGGTGTTCGCCGCCTCCGACCGCAGCGATAAGCCCAAGTTCTATGGACTCATTGAGTTCCCCTACCCCTCGGGCCAGGGGCTGCATGTGGGCCATCCCCGGCCCTACACGGCCATGGACATCGTCACCCGGAAAAAGCGCATGGACGGCTATAACGTGCTCTTCCCCATGGGCTTCGACGCCTTCGGCCTGCCCACGGAGAACTACGCCATCAAAAACCACATCCATCCGGCGGTGGTCACGCGGAACAACATCGCCCATTTCACAGAGCAGCTCAAGCGGCTGGGCTACGGCTTTGACTGGGACCGGGTGGTGGACACCACCGACCCCAGCTACTACAAGTGGACCCAGTGGATCTTCCTCCAGCTCTACAAGAAGGGCCTGGCCTACAAGGCCACCATGCCGGTGAACTGGTGCACCTCCTGCAAGTGCGTGCTGGCTAATGAGGAGGTGGTGGAGGGCGTCTGCGAGCGCTGCGGCAGCGCCGTCATCCGCAAGGAGAAGAGCCAGTGGATGCTCAGGATTACCGCCTACGCCCAGCGGCTCATCGACGACCTGGACGATCTGGACTTTATCGAGCGGGTAAAGACCCAGCAGAAGAACTGGATCGGCCGCTCCACCGGCGCGGAGGTCACCTTCAAGGCCACTACCGGGGACGACATCGTGGTTTTTACCACCCGGCCCGACACCCTTTTCGGGGCCACCTACATGGTCCTCTCCCCGGAGCACGAGCTCCTCAAAAGGTGGATGTCCCTGCTGAAAAACGCCTCCGCCGTGCAGGACTACCAGCGCGCCGCCGCCTCCAAGAGCGACCTGGAGCGCACGGAGCTGAACAAGGAAAAGACCGGCGTGTGTCTGGACGGCGTCCGGGCGGTGAATCCGGTGAACGGCCGGGAGATCCCCATCTTCATCTCCGACTACGTCCTGGCCACCTACGGCACCGGCGCCATCATGGCTGTGCCCGCCCACGACGACCGGGACTGGGAGTTTGCCAAGAAGTTCGGCTGTGAGATCGTGGAGGTGGTCTCCGGCGGGGAGGACGTGCAGAAGGCCGCCTTCACCGCCAAGGACGAGACCGGCATCCTGGTCAATTCCGACTTCCTCAACGGCCTCACGGTCAAGGACGCCATTCCGGTGATCACCAAATGGCTGGAGGAGAAGGGCATCGGCGAGGCCAAGGTCAACTACAAGCTCCGGGACTGGGTGTTCTCCCGCCAGCGCTACTGGGGCGAGCCCATCCCCATGGTGTACTGCGAGACGTGCGGCTGGCAGCCCCTGCCGGAGGACCAGCTGCCCCTGCTGCTGCCGGAGGTGGAGTCCTACGAGCCCACTGACGACGGCGAGAGTCCCCTGAGCAAGATAACGGATTGGGTCAAGACCACCTGCCCCTGCTGCGGTGCTCCCGCCAAGCGGGAGACGGACACCATGCCCCAGTGGGCCGGGTCCAGCTGGTACTTCCTGCGCTATATGGACCCCCACAACGACAAGGCCCTGGCCTCCAGGGAGGCCCTGGACTACTGGTCCCCGGTGGACTGGTACAACGGCGGCATGGAGCACACCACCCTCCACCTGCTCTACTCCCGGTTCTGGCACAAGTTCCTCTACGACATCGGCGTGGTCCCCACCAAGGAGCCCTACCGGAAGCGCACCAGCCACGGCATGATCCTGGGCGAGGGCGGCGAGAAGATGAGCAAGAGCCGGGGCAACGTGGTGAACCCGGACGACATCGTGGCCGCCTACGGCGCGGACACTCTGCGCATGTATATCATGTTCATCGGCGACTTTGAGAAGGCCGCCGCCTGGTCCGACAACGCGGTGAAGGGCTGCAAGCGGTTTTTGGACCGGGTGTGGAACCTGGCGGAGAGCTGCACGGACAGCCCGGACTACACCCCCGCCAACGAGTCCGGTATCCATAAGACCATCAAGAAGGTGGCCGACGACATCGAGGCCATGAAGTTCAACACCGCCATCGCCGCCATGATGGCCCTGGTCAACGACTTCTACGCCAACGGCTGCTCCAGGGGCGACATGCGCACCCTCGTCACTGTGCTGAGCCCCTTTGCCCCCCATATCTGCGAGGAGCTGTGGGAGAGACTGGGCTTTGCCGGGGAGACGGGAAAGATGGTCTGTGAGATGAGCTGGCCCGTCTACGACGAGAGCAAGACCGTGGCCTCCGCAGTGGAGATGGCCGTCCAGGTCCAGGGCAAGCTCCGGGGCGCCGTCCGTGTTCCCGTGGACAGCGATGAGGCCGCCGTGGTGGAGGCCGCCAAGACCGTGGACAAGGTGGCCCGGGCCCTCGAGGGCATGGAGATCGTGAAGGTGATCTACGTGAAGAATAAGCTGGTAAACCTGATCGTGAAGCCCGGGAAGTAGGCGTATTCGGCATACATCCGTTTTCTTTTTTAAAAAAGAAAACGGATCAAAAAGAAAAACGCTTTGCGCGAAACTCCGTTTCGCTGGTCAATGAGAGCAAATGGCGCGGTATGCTGAACCATACCGCGCCATTTGATGTATGCTTATGAGGAGGAATCCATGGAATTTTCCAAGGAGGAGCTGCTGGAGGCCCGGCGGCAGATCGGCTCAATTCTGCATAAATTGGAGGAAACCATAAAAACCTTGGAGGCAAAGGAGAACCCGGAGAGATACAAATCCCAGCTCACGCTGGCAAAGCGGCGGGTCAAGGCGCTCCATATCGCCGACACGCTGATTAGCAGGGAACTGGCGTAACCGCTCAGTCTCCCGCTCCCCGCAGATCGAAATCCGGTCCCAGATCCCCCGCCATCCAGTGGCGGCGGCACAGGCCGATGTACTTGTCATTGGCTCCCAGGACCACCTGGGCCCCCTCTTTGAGTACCTTGCCGTTCTCATCGAACCGGGCGTTGAAGGCAGCCTTTTTTCCACACCAGCAGATGGTCTTGACCTCCTCCAGCTTGTCGGCCATCACCAGCAGCTCATAGCTGCCAGGAAACAGCTCCCCCTTGAAGTCGGCCCGCAGGCCGTAGCACATCACCGGGATATCCCAGTCGTCCACCAGATGGACCAGGTAGTGAACCTCCTCCCGGGTGAGGAACTGCGCCTCGTCAACGATAATACAGTCGTGCCGCTCCAGCTCCTCCTCGCTCATGGCGCGCAGCTCGTGAAAGTAGATGCAGGGGTGGGTCAGGCCGATGCGGGAGTAGACCATGTGGTCCCCGTCCCGGGTGTCCAGCTGGGGCTTGACCATGAGGGCGCTCTGCCCCCGCTCCTCGTAGTTGAAACGGGCCATCAGCGCGTTGGCCGTCTTGCTGGACCCCATGGCCCCATATTTAAAGTACAGTTGTGCCATTGACTCTTCTCCATCCGTGAAAATTTTGATTTCCCCTGCGGGAAACCGGGCAGCAGCCTCTGTGGAGCCATTATATCGGATCCCGCCGCTCTTTGCAAGGCGTTTGCGCGGGACGCGGGGGGCGAAAATCCCTCTTGTCAACCTCCAGGCGGGGTGATACAATAGAGGCGGGGCAGAGCCCCGCTGTATCCAGAAGCGTGGAACGCCGTCTGGCCCGTTCGGCAGCCTCCGCTTGTGAGTACGGCTTTTAAAATCTTTTGCAGGAGATGACAACCCATGAAAAAGAAGATTCTTTCCGGAGTACTGGTGATGCTGATGACGCTCACCGCCTGCGGCGGTCCGGGAGGCGGAGGAGACGATCCCCTGTCCGCCGCCCGGGCGAATATGGACGCCGTCACCAGCATGGACGGCACGATGGTGATGGAGCTGGACATGGAGATCGCCGGAGAGGTGATGGAGAGCGTCACTACCATGAACATGACGGTTTTTAACGACCCCATGCGCCTGAAAATGGATATGAGCATGGAGGTCGGGCTGATGGGCGAGGCCGTCACGGTGCCCTACATGGCGCTCTACGCTGAGGAGGACGGCGCGGGCGGCTATACAATGTATCTACAGCAGGACGGCTCTGGCTGGCAGGTCCAGCAGGCCACCCCGGCGGAGCTGGAGGAGTACGACTTTAGCGGCGAGATGGGCGGCTACATGGACAGCGTCGCCTCCTTCACCCAGGCGGGTACGGAGCTTGTGGACGGCGTGGAGGCCTATAAGTACACAGGCGCCATTACCGGCAGGGAGATGGAGGAAGTGATGCGCTCCTCCGGCGCGCTGGACTCTATGGGCGGCAGCCTGGGCCTGAGCGGTAGCGAGCTGGAGAGCATGCTCTCCGGACTGGGCGATATCACGGTATCCCTCTGGATCAGCCAGGAGGATCTGTTCCCCATCCGCTATGAGATGGATATGACTGGCATTATGGACGCCCTGGTTCAGAACATCATGGAGAGCGCCGGCGGCGCGGAGGCTGGACTGGCCATGCGCATCCCCAAAATGGTGATTGTGCTGACCTGCTCCAATATCAACAGCGCCACGGAGTTCACCATCCCCGACGAGGCGAGGAGCGCCTCTTGAGCGGGACGCTGTACCTGGTGGCCACGCCCATCGGCAATTTAGGGGATTTCAGTCCCCGAGCCGCCGGGACGCTGGAGGCTGTGGACTTCATCGCCGCCGAGGACACCCGGGTTTCCCTGAAGCTTCTAAACCACCTGGGTCTGAAAAAGCCCCTGGTAAGCTACCACCAGCACAACCGGGCGTCAGCGGGGCCGGCGATTCTGGAGCGGCTGCTGGCGGGGGAGAGCTGCGCTCTGGTGACAGATGCCGGCACCCCAGCCATCAGCGACCCGGGGGAGGACCTGGTGAAGCTGTGCGCCAGCGCGGGCGTGCCGGTGGCGTCCATCCCCGGCTGCTGCGCCCTCGTCAGCGCTCTGGCGGTCAGCGGTCTGGCCGCGGGCCGGTTCACCTTTGAGGGGTTTCTCTCCGTAAACAAAAAGAGCCGGCGGGAGCACCTGCAATCCCTCCTGACGGAGCGGCGTACCATGATCTTCTATGAGGCGCCCCACAAGCTCCGCGCCACGCTAGAGGACCTTCACGCCGCCTTTGGCGACAGGCCCGTGGCCCTGTGCCGGGAGCTGACCAAGCTCCACGAGGAGGTCCGCCGGACCACTCTGGCCCAGGCGGAGGCCTACTACCGGGAGGTGGAACCCAGAGGGGAGTTCGTGCTGGTGGTGGCCGGCGGGCCGGAGCCGGCGTCCCCGGAGCTCTCCCTGGAGGAGGCCGTGGAGCTGGTGCTGGAGCGCCGGGAGGCTGGCCTGCGGATGAAGGAGGCCGTGGGGCAGGTGGCCGAGGCCGCGGGCCTGAGCCGCAACCGGCTCTACGAGGCGGCCCTGGAGGCGGAGCGGGAGAGGGAATAATACTTTTTCTTGAAAGAAAAAAGTATCAAAAAGAACTTTAATGCGAGCCTAAAGCCGGTGCTATTCCTGAATTTTTGCCCGATAATGTTTGTAAACTTTTAACCGGAGAGCGGAGCCCAACTTTTACTCGTTCTCAACTGCGGTTACTATATAACCAGCGTCTGAAAGAGAGGGCCTGCGGGAGTGCAGCCGGCTTTCACCGCATAAAAACGCGGGTCTCTCCCTATGGGAGAGACCCGCGTTTTTATGCGGCAGGCAAGGGCTTTGAGGGAGCGCAAATATTGCGCGCCCTCAAGTGCGTTAACGGTACAGGCGGCTCCTAAAAGTAGAAGAGCTCCTCAAACCGCTTGTCCAGGGCGATGCAGAGGATCAGGGCCAGCTTGGCGGTAGGGCTGAACTGGCCGGTTTCGATGGAGCTGATGGTGTTGCGTGAAACCCCCACCAGCGCCGCCAGCTCCGCCTGGGAGAGTCCGTGCTCCGCCCGGGCCTCCTTCAGGCGGTTTTTCAGGACCAGCGACTCATCCACGGCGCAGTCCCGTCAGCTCCAGCACGAAAATCCCGGCGAAAAACAGGGCGAAGAGGATGTAGAGCGCCGCCAGTCCCAGCTCCTGGCCAAAATCTCATCTCTGTCCATGGCGCGCCTCCCGACCTGTATTGCCAAGTTTACTTGACATTCTGATTATACCACGCCAAGTTTTCTTGTCAAAAGGCGTTGCAAAGTTTTCTTGGCAGGCCGGGAGCCAACTATGGGCGCGGGGAGGGCTGCCCCAGTCGGGCCAGGAGTCGGTTTTCCGCCAGCTTTTGGGAGAAATTGTGAGCGTCCATGGGGTAGTCCAGGGCCTCCAGGTCGTCCGGGAACCGGACCTCCCCTGCTCAAGCTGGAAGGCGTGGAACATCTCGTGGACCAGGTCTGCGGCCAGCCGCGCCGGGTCCGGGGGCGCGGCCTCATCGTCCAGGCTCCAGAGCGCCAGAAAGCCGCCCCTGTATGGAATGGCCGTATTTCCCAGAAAGCGGCCATCCGCCTGTTGGAGCCGGCTATCCAGGCAGACCAGGCCGCCGACGCGGAGGGCGAAGGGGAAGGGGTGGAAGCCCGGCCAGAGCCCGCCGAAGTCCAGCCCCGCCAGAAGCGCCTCCACGGTCCGGTGCAGCGCCTGTGTGGGTTCCATCCAATCACCTCCTGCCTCCAGTATACCCGGGGGAGGGGAGGAGGTCAATTTGCAGTTTTCCCGCTTTTGCACAGCTGGGGCTCCGCCGCCGTCATACCGGACGGCGGCGGAGCCCCAGCTGTTTATCTAATGAGATAGTGGTATTGGGAGAGCACCGTGCGGATCAGCGTATCGATCTCCGCCGGGAGGCTGTTTGGGCCGTTCATGTCCTCCTCCCGGACCTCCCCCGCCAGGCGGACCAGGACCCGTCCCTCCCCCAGGGGCAGAAAGCCCTGATTGTCCGGGCTGCCGTCAAACCCGGCCCGGTGGTGGAAGAGGGTAAATTTCTCCCTGTAGGGGGCGCTGTCGTAGGGACAGAACACCAGGCAGTTGCCGCACTCGTTGCACAGGCGGTCCAGGTGGAGGATCTGGGCGCGGCCGTCCGGCAGCGCCACCGCCACGTTGGCCCGGTTGGGGCACACGTCGGCGCAGAGCTGGCAGACGGTGTTGCAGCTGAGGCAGCGGCTCCCCTCGCAGAGCGCCGGCTCTGCCAGAACGCCCTTTTTGGCCAGGGCGTCCCGCCGCTCCGGCAGAGCGCCGTGGGGGAGCGCATAGGCGTGCTCCTCACCCAGCACCGCCCGGGCAAACCGGGCGGCGTCGGCGATGCCCTCCACCACCGTGGCCGGGCCCCGCATGGCGTCGCCGCCGGCGTAGACGCCGGGGATGCCGGTGCAGAAGGGGGCGCGGCCCCGCCTGTCCAGCCGCACGCCCTGGCGGGTGAAGAAGTCCCCGTCCACCTCCTCGCCCACGGCGGAGATGACGGTGTCGCAGGGGAGCTCCACGGTCTCCTCCGTCTCCACGGGGGAGCGGCGTCCGGAGGCGTCCGGCTCGCCCAGGACCATTTTCCGGCACAGCAGCTTCCCCTCCGCCTGCCTGACGGGGCACAGCAGCTCCCGAAACGCCACGCCCTCGGCGAGGGCCAGCTCCAGCTCCTCGGCGTCGGCGGGCATGTACTGCTTTGTCCGGCGGTAGACCAGGGAGACGGTCTCCACGCCCTCCAGGCGTTTCGCGGCCCGGGCGGCGTCCATGGCGGTGTTGCCGCCGCCGATTACCGCCACATGCCGGCCCGGATGGACGCCTCTCCCGGCCTTCAGGTCCTTCAGCCAGCCGATGACGGGCCGGACGTTGCCCTCCAGGGGGAGCCTCCCGGCTTTCCACGCGCCAACGGCCAGGAAGATGTGGGTGTAGCCCTGGTCCTTCAGCTCCTGGACGCCGGGGGCCTCCTGGCCGGTGCGGATGTCCGCGCCCAGGCGGCGCAGCAGCTCCGCGTCCCGCTCAATGGCCTCGTCCCCGATGCGGAAGGCGGGGATGACCTGGCGAACAATGCCGCCCAGGGTCTCCTCCCGCTCAAAGAGGGTGGTCTCCACCCCGGCGCGGGTCAGGAAGTGGGCCGCCGCCATGCCGGTGGGGCCGCCGCCCACGATGGCGGCCCGGAGGCCGGGACGCCTGGCCGCCGGCTTGATCTCAGGCAGGACCTGATCATAGCCCCGCTCCGCCGCCAGCAGCTTGACGGCGCGAATCCGGACGGAGGACTCATAGTAGTTCCGGGTGCACTTGTCCATGCAGCGGTGGGCGCAGATGGTGCCGGTGATAAAGGGGAGGGGGTTTTTCTCCAGGATGAGCCGGAGGGCATCGGCATAGCGCTCCTGCCGGACCAGCTCCATGTACTCCGGGATGTCCTGGCGGATGGGACAGCCGCCCTTGCAGGGGGCGGTGAAGCAGTCCAGCAGGGGGACCTTCTCCTCCAGCTTCCGCCGGGGCGCCGGCTTAACGGCCTTGAGGTGGTGGGGGTCCTTTCGGACCGCCAGGGCCAGCTCCGCCGTCCTCTCCGCGTCCACGCCGTCAAAGGGCCGGAAGGGAAGCGCCTCCAGCTTCTCCGCGATCTGGAGGAAGCGCTGGTAGCCGCCGGGCTTGAGCTCCGTGGTGGCCATGGTGATGGGCCAGATGCCGCACTGGAAGAGCTTATCCACGTTGAAGAAGTCCGCGCCGCCGGAGTAGCTCAGCCGGAGCGCTCCGCCGAATTCCCCGCTGAGCCGCCGGGCCATCTCGATGGTCAGGGGGAAGAGGCTCCTGCCGGCCATGTACATCTCCCCGCTGGGCAGCTCCCCGTTTTTCACGTCCACCGGGAAGGTGTTGGAGAGCTTCAGGCCGAACTCCACCCCCTCCCGGTCCGCCAGGGCCTGGAGCCGCCGGAACATGGGGACGGCGTCGGCGTACTGGAGGTCCTCGTCAAAGTGGTGGGTGTCAAAGGCCACGTAGCCGTAGCCCATGGCGTCCAGAATGGACCGGGCGGACTCGTACCCCAGCAGGGTGGGGTTGCACTTGACAAAGGTGTGCAGGTGCTTCTCCCGAATGAGGTAGGAGGCGATCCGCTCGATCTCGTCCGGCGGACAGCCGTGGAGGGTGGAGACGGTGACGCTGTCGGAGATCCGGCCCGGAATGGCGCCGATAAAATCGGACTCGCCGGGGAAGAGCTCCCTGAGCACCTGGACGCACTCCCGGAAAATGGGGGTGGCGGAGGCGTCTTGCATCTCATTGAGGTACTTGTCGAGCTTGGGCCCTTG
The DNA here is from genome assembly GCA_949878425.1 of uncultured Oscillospiraceae bacterium. Classification (GTDB taxonomy): domain Bacteria; phylum Bacillota; class Clostridia; order Oscillospirales; family Oscillospiraceae; genus Pelethomonas. The sequence continues at coordinate 13,796 of CATLAL010000006.1, read as the reverse complement.
GATGCCCTCTAAGTCGTAGCCCACGGACATGTTGAAGACAAAGCCGTCGGGGTCGCCCAGACCGTAGACACGGGCGAGTATCCTGCAGGCGAACCAGGCCTTCACGTATTCCTCAAAGGCCTGGGGCACGGTCAGCTCCGTGGACCACTCGCAGTTGTAGCACTCGTCCTCCGCCAGAATGCAGGGCCGGCTGATGCAGGCGGCCAGCTCCGCTCCGTCCAGCTTCTGCACGGTCTTTAGCTCAAAGAACCGGGCCCCGGCGAAGTAGCCGGCCACAATGTTCTCCGCCAGCTGGGTGTTGGGCCCCGCGGCGGGGCCGAAGGGCGTCTCGATCCGCTCCCCGCCAAAAATGGGCAGGGACTTTCCCCCCGCCCGGTAGGGGCGGTAGACGCCAAAGACGCTACCCTCCCTTTCGTGCTCCGCGGTGATCCAGCGCATCAGCTCCCGAAAGGGAATGGGGGTCATCTGTTCAGACATGGTGGTTCCTCCTTGTCATATTTGTCCGCCGGGGCGAAGGCATACGCGCGGCATACATACTTTTTCTTAAAAGAAAAAGTATCAAAAAGAACTTTTCTCGAAAGGCTAACGCCTTTCTCTATATTTTTACCGGGATAAAAACGCAAGCGAAACGTAGTTTCGCGCAAAAAGTTTTTCTTTTTGATTCTTTTTCTTTGTTCACAAAGAAAAAGAATGTATGCCGCCAAATCAATAGGCGCGGTGGTTCAGCGCGCCCCACAGCTTTTTAGCTTCCTCCAGGATATGGGCGTTGACCGCCTCCTCGTCCACATCCAACAGCTGGCGGTCCCTCATGAGGAGTTTGCCGTTGCAGATGGTGGTCTGGCACTGGCGGCCGGTCATGCCGAAGAGGATATGGCCGTCGGCATTGGTGTGGTCGAAGGGGGTGAAGGGCTTATAGTCCATGACGATCACGTCCGCCGCCGCGCCGGGGGTGAGCCGCCCCAGGGGCACGCCGAAGTACATCTCGGCGATGGCCGGGTTGTTCTTAAAGAGCATGTCCGTTACCTCGCTCCAGCCCACGTTGGGGAGGCAGGCGCTGTGCCGCTGGATGGCCAGGGCGGCCTTCAGGCTCTCCAGCATGTCGTTGGTGTAGGCGTCGGTGCCCAGGCCCACGGTGATGCCCCGCCGCATGAGCTGGAGGACGGGGGAGCAGCCCACGGCGTTGCCCATGTTGCTCTCCGGGTTGTTGACGCACATGGTTTCCGTCTCTTTGATCAGCTCCATCTCCGCCGTATTCACGTGGATGCAGTGGCCCAGGAGGGTCCGGGGCCCCAGAATGCCGTGGTCCTGGAGCCGCTGGACCGGGCGGCGGCCGTAGGTTCGCAGGCTATCGTAGACGTCGTTCATGCCCTCGGAGACGTGGATGTGGAAGCCGGTGCGGCCATTGTTGGCCTCCGCCATTTTCTCGAAGGTGCTGTCGCTGATGGTGAAGAGGGCGTGTCCGCCGAACATGGCTGCCAGCATGCCACTGGGGGTTTTCTCACAGTAGTCCAGCCAGTCCCTGTTCTCCCGGATGGACTGCTCCGCCTTCTCCGGACCGTCCCGGTCGCTGACCTCGTAGCACAGGCAGGAGCGGATGCCGAAGCGCTTTGCGCTCTCCGCGATCTGGAACAGGGAGCCGGGGATCTCCCCGAAGGAGGCGTGGTGGTCAAAGATGGTGGTGACGCCCTGCTTGATGCAGTCCAGGTACAGCGCGTCGGCGCTGGCCCGGGTGCCCGCCAGGGTGAGATGGCGGTCAATGTTCCACCACTGGCCCTCCAGGACCTCCAGAAAATTGGAGGCGCTGTAGCCCTCGATGCTGAGGCCCCGGGCCAGGGCGGAATAGATGTGGGTGTGGGCGTTAATGAGCCCCGGCATGATGACACCGCCCCGGGCGTCCACGAACGCCGCCTCCGGGTAGCGGGAGCGCAGCTCCGCCGTGGTCCCCACCGCCTGAATCTTGGCCCCGTCGATGGCTACGCCGCCGTCGGGGAGGCAGGGGAGGGCGGCGTCCCGGGTGATGAGCCTGCCGTTTGCCAGAATGTACATGCGCGTTCCTCCTTTTTCCATGGAATCCGTCCGGTTTCCAATAAAAAATGTTTCAAACCCTTTGGTTTGAAACACCCAGCATGACCTGAGCGATAGTTGCAGCCCGTGCGCAGAGCACTCCGTTACAGCTACCACCCTATGAAGTTGTCTCTATTATACCGGACTGTCCGGGAAAATTCAATAGAAAAATCCGGGGCGGCGTTCTGGGCAGCCGCCAAAATTTCCGGCCCGTTTTTGTGTAATCCGGCAAATGACTGGGGATTCGTCCGCTTTTGCGGCGGGGAAACCGGAACGCCCCCAAAAGAGTTTGCAGTCCCAGGGGAAATGTGGTACAATGGGAGCAGAGCAAACAGCGGCATCGGAGCCTGTTGAAAAACGAAAAAAGGAGGGAGTTCCCATGATCACCATCTTCAACCGGAAGCGGCTGATTCTGGACAGCTCCGCCGAGGAGGCGGCCCGGACCTGGTCCATCCTGCGGGAAAAGGGCATCCCCTATACAATAAAAACGGTGGGCATGGGGAGCTCCCTTGGCCGGATGGTCCACGCCCGGATGGGCATGAGCTGGACCAACGGGGCCCAGCGCTTCTCCGACACCGTGGACACCCCCAACTACTGCTACGCGATTTACGTCCACCGCCGGGACTACGCCCGGGCCCGGGCGGCCATCAACTGACGGCCATGAGAAGCGTGGAGAACTGCCGGCTGCTGGACGGCGGAATGGGCTTTCTGCTCCAGCGCTCCGGTCTGGAGGGCACCCCCGAGCGGCTGAATCTGACAAAGCCGGAGGCGGTGGAGGCGGTCCACCGGGCCTACGCCCAGGCGGGGGCGGATATCCTCACCGCCAACACCTTTGGGGCCAGCCGCCGGAAGCTGGGGGAGGACCCGGAGCCCTACATCACGGCTGGAATCGCCCTTGCCCGGAGAGCGGCGGGGGAGGAGCGCTGTGTGGCCCTGGACGTGGGCCCTCTGGGGGCGCTGATGGAGCCATTTGGGGAGCTGACCTTTGAGGAGGCCTACCGCCTCTTCGCGGAAATCGTGGAGGCCGGGGAGCGCTCCGGCGCGGACCTGGTGCTCATTGAGACCATGAGCGACCTGCTGGAGGCCAAGGCGGCTCTGCTGGCGGCCCGGGAGCGCACCGGCCTGCCGGTCTTTGTGACAATGACCTTCGGCGGGGACGGCCGCACCTTTCTGGGGGTGGACCCGGCGGCGGCGGCCGTCACTCTCACCAGTCTGGGGGCCAGCGCGGTGGGGATCAACTGCTCCATGGGCCCCCGGGAGCTGCGGCCGGTCCTGAGGGAGTTCCTCCGGGCCACCCATCTGCCGGTGGTCATCCAGCCCAACGCGGGCCTGCCCCAGCTGGTGGACGGGGACACCGTCTACAGCGTGGGGCCGGAGGAGTTCGCTTCCTGCGCCCGGGACTTTTTAGCGGACGGCGCGTCCATCCTGGGGGGGTGCTGCGGCGCGGGTCCGGACCACATCCGGGCGCTGCGCCGGGTCCTGGAGGACCGGGGGCCGGCGCAGGCGCGGGAGCCGGGGCCCAGCTGCCTCTGCGGCTGGCAGGGGGGCGTGTCCCTGGAGTCCGTACGGACGGTGGGGGAGCGCATCAACCCCACGGGCCGGCCAGCGATGGTCCGGGCCCTCCGGGAGAAGAACTGGGACTGGGCCGGGGAGGCCGCCATTGCCCAGCAGCGGGAGGGGGCGGACTTCCTGGTGGTGAACGCGGGTCTGCCGGACATCGACGAGGCGGAGGCCCTGCCGGCGCTGGTGCTGGCCATTCAGAGGGTGTCGCCCCTGCCGCTGGTGATCGACTGCTCCAACCCGGCCGCTCTGGAGAGGGCCCTGCGGGTCTGCCGGGGGCGGCCGGTCCTCAACTCCGTAAACGGCTGTCAGGAGAGCCTGGAGCAAATTTTGCCCCTGGCGGTGAAGTACGGGACCGGGCTCATTGTGCTGGCCCTGGACGAGGACGGCATCAGCGGCAGTCCGGAGGAGCGGGCCGAGACCGCTATTCGAACGGCCCGGGCGGCGGAGGAGGCCGGCGTGGACCGGGGCGGCCTCCTGATCGACTGCCTGGCCCTGGCGGCCTCCGCCAGCCGGACGCCGGTGCTGGCCGCGGCGGAGGCCATCCGGCTGGTCCGCCAGGCGGGATACCGGACGGTCCTGGGGGTGTCCAACGTCAGCTACGGCCTGCCGGGGCGGGACGCCCTCAACTGCGCCTACCTGGCCGCGTGCCTGGCGGCGGGGCTGGACGTGGCCATTGTCAACACGGGCTCCTCGCAGATTCGCCAGACCCTGGCCGCGTCCCGGGTGCTCCTGGGGGAGGACCCGGGCTGTGCCGCCTATATCGCGGAGCAGCAGGCGGCGGCCCCCTCGGAGCCGGCCGCCCGGAGCGCGGAACAGTCTTTGGAAGCCCTCATTCTCAGCGGACAAAAGGCGGAGGCCCCGGCGGCCGCGGAGGCGCTTCTGGAGAGGCTGACGCCCCTGGAGGTGGTCAACGGATACGTCATCCCCGCTCTGGACCGTGTGGGGGAGCTGTACGAGGAGGGCACGCTGTTCCTGCCCCAGCTGATGGCCTCCGCCGAGGCGGTAAAGGCCGCCTTTGCTGTCCTCCGCCGCCGTATGCCCCAGGGGACGGCGGAGAGGGGGACTATTCTCCTGGCCACCGTGAAAAACGACGTCCACGACATTGGAAAGAATATCGTGGGGATGCTGCTGGAGAACTACGGCTACCGCGTCATCGACCTGGGCCGGGACGTGGCGCCGGAGACCGTGGTCCGGGCCGCCCTGGAGACGGGAGCGCCACTGGTGGGGCTCTCCTCCCTCATGACCACCACGGCCCAGAACATCGCCGAGACCATCCGGGCCCTCCGCGCCGCTGACGCGCCCTGTAAGGTGATGGTGGGCGGCGCCGTCGTCACTCAGGACTTCGCCAACCAGATCGGCGCGGACTTCTACGTCAGGGACGCCGCCCAGTCCGCCAGAGCCGCCGCGCAGGTATTCGGGGGGAGCGGTATCCATTCTTTTTCTTGAAAGAAAAAGAATCAAAAAGAACTTTAGTCGAAAGGCTAGCGCCTTTCTCCGTATTTTATTCCGGTTTTTCATCACGTCAAGGCAGAAGCTGGCTGGCGTGCGCCGCAGTTGTTTTATCTGCTGGCTCTAAGCGTAAGCGAAACGTAGTTTCGCGCAAAAAGTTTTTCTTTTTGATATTTTTTCTTTTTTCAAAAAGAAAAAGTATGTATGCAAAAAACAGAGAGGTAGCACGGCAATGCGCGTTTTAGGCATCGATCCGGGGGTAGCGACGATTGGCTTTGGGGTAGTTGAGGCGGACCGGGCCAACGCGCGTCTCATTCAATACGGCGTGATTACGACTCCGGCGGGGCTGCCTCTATCCCACCGGCTCTGGCAGATTTCCCAGGACATGTCCCAGCTGCTGGAGCAGTTCCAGCCGGAGGAGGCGGCGGTGGAGGAGCTATTTTTCTCCAAGAACATCACCACGGGCATTGCCGTGGCCCACGGGCGGGGCGTGCTTCTGCTGGAGCTGGAGCGGGCCGGGGTACCGGTATTCGAGTACACCCCCATGCAGGTCAAGCAGGCGGTGGCGGGCTACGGCGGGGCGGACAAGCGGCAGGTGATGCTGATGACGCAGCGGCTGCTGAAAATGAAGGCCATACCCCGGCCCGACGATGCGGCGGACGCGCTGGCCATTGCCATCTGCCACAGCCGCAGCGCCACCAGCCTGCTGAACATGGAGCGAAAATTTGACCCTAAGCGCTACGACACCAGGTAGAGCCGCCTGCGGGTCAGATTTCAAACAGCGCCCAATGCCGCGCTGGCGCGTACCGGAGTGAGAGGGAGGCGGATCGCCTCCCTCTCACTGTATCCCCCGGTTCAGATTTTTCAGAGCAATCGTTTTATATGCTCCTTAAAGGGCAGCAGATCGTCGTGGCACAGCGTCCGCGGGACCTCCGCGTACAGCCGCAGGTAGGTCTCATAGGCCCTGGCAAGGTCCGGGTCCTTCAAATATAGCTGCCGCGCTTTTGCCGCCCCGGCAGGCTGGCCTGGAAGCCGTAGCCGATCCCTTGCAGCTCCCGCCGCTCCCAATAGGTATTCTGTAAATAGATCAGCGCGTCCAGAGCGGCGGTCAGGGACTTCCGGTCACATTTTCGAAGGTCCTTCCCCTCTATGTATTCCAGCAGAAGGAAGACTTCGCCCTGATAGACAAGGCTTCTGTAGAGGCGGGGCGCCCCCAGCGTACGCTTTGCGCCTGTCGGGCGCTTTTCATAAGCATACCACGGCATCGCCGCCAAGTCAATCAACCTGCTGGAGAGGGACTGGGCCCATTTATTGGATGCCCAGCTGCTCGGCCACCTCCCGCAGACGCCGCCAGTCCGCAGCCATGCGGTCCAGCCGCTGGCGGCCCTCGTCGGTCAGACGGTAGTACTTGCGCACCGGGCCGTGGGAGACGCTGCCCTGGAAGGTGTCCGCCGCGCCCTCCCTGCTCAGGCGGCGCAGGATGGCGTAGAAGGTGCTCTCCGTCACCTCGGGGAAGTACTGGCGCATCTGCTGGATGATGTCGTAGCCGTACTGGGGCTCGCCGCTGATGGTTTGCAGCAGGCACAGCTCCAAAATGCCCTTCTTCAGCTGGGCGTCCATATCATCCCTCTCCTCCTTCCGACCCGCTCCGCCGGATCACCCACCGGAACGCCAGGGCCAGCAGCAGGCCCGCCAGGTAGGGCAGCAGATTGAGGAGATAGCCCCGGATGGCCGCGTGCCAGCAGACTGTAGCGTACTCCACATCTATGCCGTGGAGAAAGGTCCCCGCGCACAGCACACAGGCCATGCTCCCGGCGGCGTGGAGGGCGGCGGGGAAGTACCGGATGGAGCCGGAGAAGCACCGGGACAGGGTCCACACCAGCACCACGGCCAGCAGCAGAACGGAGAGGGCCACAAGATCCGCCACGGAAAGGCCGGTGAACAGCTTCAGGAGGGCCGGGAAATCGTCCGCTCTGCGGATCAGATACGCGCCGCCCCCTGCGGTCAGAGCCGTCGCCGTCAGCGGCAGCAGGACGGGCCAGAGGGTGGGCCCCCGCTCCGCCGGGAACCGGGCCTCCAGCAGGCTCCGCCCCCGCCCGTGGACCAGGGCGAAGAGGGGCACAGCCGCCAGCGGCAGGGCCAGCGCGGCGATCTGGGGCGTGTACCACCGGTAGAGATGGCCGGTATTGCTCCCGGTATAGGTGCGGAAGACTTGCAGCAGGAGCCAGACGCCCGCCGCCAGCGGGAGCGCCCACCGCAGGGACCGGCGGCGGTACAGCCGGGCCCCCGGGGCCTCCCGGATAAGGTCCCGGACCACGGTCTCCGGACGGCCTATGTGAAAGATCAGCTCCGCGTCGGACCTGCCCCGCTCCGCGCCCAGGTCGAACTGCTCCCGGTAGTCCTCCAGGACCTCCAGGGCCTGCCCGGCGGGAAACCAGGCCAGCAGGCGCTGCCCCAGCCGGTGGAGCCAGCCCCGGCGGGTGAGGGAGGCGTCCAGGAAGCAGCGGGGGAGGGGCGCGCAGCCGTCCACCCACCGCTGGAACACCAGCGCCGAGGCCAGTCCGGCGCAGTAGGGCAGCAGGCGCAGCGGCAGCGCCAGGGAGATGCCCCAGGGCGTCTCCACATTGGTGGAGGTGAAAAAGAGATAAGAGTAAAAGAGGGTTCCGCCCGCCCCCACCGTGTGCAGGACGCCCGGGAAATAGCGGATGGAGGCCGTGACGCTCCGCAGGAGCAGCCACGCCGCCAGCAGGAGCAGGACCAGCTCCAGGGCAAGGAGGAAGCAGGTGTTGAGCTCGCCTAGGGGGACGGCGGCAGGGGGTATCCAGCCCGCCCCCAGCGCCGCCGCCAGGAGCTGCTCAACCGCCTCGTAGGCCGCCGTCAGGGCGAAGGGCACGCAGTAGACCGGAACAGGGGAGGCCGTCCCCTCCGGCGGGAACCGGCCCTCGATCTCCACCCGGTCCGGCCCCTGGAGCAGCAGGAACAGGGCGGACCCGGCCAGGGGGAGGAAGAGGCAGGAGCCCGTCCAGAAGACCGCCGGGGCCGCGGAGGCCAGACACACCCGCAGCCCCCCGCAGCACAGCAGCAGCGCCGCGCCCCAAAGCGCCCACCGGCGCAGCCGGCCGGCGGCAGGCTCCTCCTCCAGCAGCCGCGCCGCCGCCTCCTCCGGGGCGTCCACGGCCTTGAGGGCCGCCTCCTCGCTCCTGGTGCGCTCCCAGGCCTCCTGAAGCCGGCCGGCGTAGTCGGAGAGGATGTCCAGAATCTGCCCCGCGAGGAAATACCCGGTGAGCGCCTTGCCCAGCTGGTCCAGCCAGGCCTGCCGGGTGGCGGGGGGCGCTTTTCGGAGACCCAGATCCGCAAGCTTCATAGAACATCATCCTTTCTACTGTACAATACTACTGTTTAATAAATAGTATCTGGGTGCAGTATACAACATTCGGGAGGCGGTGTCAAGGGGGCGGAGAGAAAAAGGGGAGACCGCACGGCTTTCCGCTCCCTCTTTTCCACAGAAATGCCTTAGCGGCACGGTATGCGCGGCAGCAGAGCGTGTTATCATGGGCAGTCAAGACGGCCCCAACTGCCGCTGTTCGGACTGCGTCGCCGCGCCGGTCCCGGTGGAGACGGTGTGCCGGCTGGGACTGTCCAGGGAGACCTGCCCGGACCGGAAAAAGGGGGCGTATTCCATTCCAAAGCTGTTCTTGACACCAGTCCCATCCGCTGGTAATATAATGGAAGTGCATCCGTCAGGGGAGTGGGACCGCGCAGGCGCCCCGCCGTCCGTTGGGACGGCGGGGCGCTTTCCAGCGGCCCCGCCCGGCGGAACCACGCAGAAAAGGATATGGAACCCCTATGCTGATGGAAACTCTCCGCGCCTACCAGCGGCGCGACCCCGCCGCCCGGAGCTGTCTGGAGATCCTCCTGCTGTACGCCGGCGTGCACGCCACCTTGTACTACCGCTTCGCCCACTGGCTCCACCGGCATCAGCTGTGCTTTCTGGCCCGGTTTATCTCCCAGTGGGCCCGGTTCTGGACCGGAATTGAGATCCACCCCGGAGCCGTCATCGGCCGCCGCCTGGTGATCGACCACGGCACGGGCATCGTCATCGGCGAGACCGCGGAGATCGGCGACGACGTGCTGCTCTACCAGGGGGTTACCCTGGGCGGCACGGGCAAGGAGATGGGAAAGCGCCACCCCACCCTGGGCAGCAACGTCATGGTGGGGGCGGGGGCCCGGGTTCTGGGCCCCATCACCGTCCACGACAACGCCCGCATCGCCGCAGGGGCGGTGGTGCTCCAGGATGTGCCTGCCAATGCCACCGCCGTTGGCGTGCCCGCCCAGATCGTCCGGGTGAACGGCGAAAGGGTCCGCCGCTACGCCGACGAGGTGGACCAGACAAGCGTCACCAACCCCACGCTGCAAAAAATAGAGGCCCTCACCCGCCGGGTGGAGGAGCTGGAGAAAAAGCTGGATGAAGCTGAAAAAACCATTCAACCAGAAGGAGAAGAATAGATATGTACCTCTATAATTCCGCCACCCGCCGCAAGGAGGCGTTTGTCCCCAACCACCCGGATGTGGTGAAGATGTACACCTGCGGCCCCACGGTGTACCACTTCGCCCACATCGGGAACCTGCGCACCTATATCATGGAGGACGTGCTGGAGAAGTTCCTGCGCTGGGAGGGCTACAACGTCAAGCGGGTGATGAACATCACCGACGTGGGCCACCTCTCCAGCGACGCCGACACCGGCGAGGACAAGATGCTCAAGGGGGCCAGGCGGGAGAACAAGTCCGTTATGGACATTGCCCGCTTCTATACCGACGCCTTCTTCGAGGACTGCCGCAAGCTGAACATCAAGCGGCCCGACGTGGTGGAGCCCGCCACCGCCTGCATCGATGAGTATACCAAAATCATCGCCAGGCTTCTGGACACCGGCTATGCCTACCGGGCCGGAGGAAACGTGTATTTTGACACCAGCCGGCTGGAGCGGTACTATATCTTCAACGACCACGACGCCGAGGATCTGGCGGTGGGCGTCCGGGAGGGCGTGGAGGAGGACCGGAACAAGCGAAACAAGAACGACTTTGTTCTCTGGTTCACCCAGTCCAAGTTCGAGGACCAGGCCCTCAAGTGGGACTCCCCTTGGGGGGTGGGCTACCCGGGCTGGCACATCGAGTGCTCCGGTATCTCCATGAAGCACTTGGGGGAGGACCTGGACATCCACTGCGGCGGCATTGACAACGCCTTCCCCCACCACACCAACGAGATCGCTCAGAGCGAGGCCTATCTGGGCCACAAGTGGTGCAGCTGGTGGATGCATGTGCTCCATCTCAATACCAACTCCGGCAAGATGAGCAAGAGCAGGGGGGAGTTTCTCACCGTGTCCCTCCTGGAGGAGAAGGGGTACGACCCCCTGGCCTACCGGCTCTTCTGCCTCCAGAGCCACTACCGCAAGTCCCTGGTTTTTACCTGGGAGAATCTGGACAACGCCCAGGGGGCCTACGGCAAGCTGATCGCCCGGACCGCGGCCCTGGACCCGGAGGAGGGCGCGGTGGACCGGGCAGTGGTGGAGGAGCAGAGGGAGCGGTTCCGCGCCGCCATGGGAAACGATCTGAACACCTCCCTTGGCGTCACCGCCCTCTATGACGTGCTCAAGCTCAGCGCCGGGGGCCGGACCAAGCTGGCGCTTCTGGCGGACTTTGACCAGGTGCTGGGCCTTGGCCTTATAGAGAAGGCGGCGGCGAAGCGGGAGGCGGACGCCAAGTCCAAGGCCGCCTCCAGCGCCTCCGGCGGCATTGTCATCACTGGCGAGGGGGACCCGGAGATTGACGCTCTGGTCCTCCGGCGGGCCCAGGCCAAGAAGGCCCGGGACTTCACCCTGGCGGACAGCATCCGGGAGGAGCTGCGTGCCCGGGGCATTGAGGTGGCGGATACCAAGGAGGGCTCCAGCTGGAAGCGGATATGACGGATCGTTTCGGAAAAGAGCCTTTGTGGAAAGACGGTCGCCGTTCTCTTTAGAGCGAAAGAGCTTGGGCCACGGATTCGTTTCGGGGGCCCAAGCTTTTTCAAGAGAAGAATCCTGCTATAGTCAAAGGGCTTGAAAAGGATCAAGGGATCCTTTTCAAGTCCTGCGGCGCATTGCGCTGCGGGAGCCGCGAAAGCGGCTCAGCTTTAGACTTCATAGGCAACACTCTTGGAAAAACGCATTTTCTGTTTTTTCAAGTGTGTTGCCTATATTTTTTTGTCTCGCTTTATGGTATACTGGAAAAAACCGAAACAGATAGGAGGCAGGCTATGGATACAACCGCTTTCCTTCCCGTATCCCGGGAGGACATGCACAGCCGGGACTGGTGGTACTACGACTTCCTGGTGGTCACTGCGGATGCCTATGTGGACCACCCCAGCTTCGGCACCGCTATCATCGCCCGGTGCCTGGAGGCGGCGGGCTACCGGACGGCGGTGCTGGCCCAGCCAGACTGGCACAGCGCCGACGCCTTCCGGGCCATGGGCCGGCCCCGGTACGGCGTCCTGATCGGCGGAGGGAACATCGACTCCATGGTGGCCCACTACACCGCCGCGAAAAAGCGCCGCTCCAGCGACGCCTACAGCCCCGGGAACCGGATGGGCCTGCGGCCCGACCGGCCCACCATCGTCTACGCAAGCCGCGCCCGGGAGGCCTTTCCGGACATCCCAGTCGTCATCGGCGGGCTGGAGGCCAGCCTCCGCCGCTTTGCCCACTACGACTACTGGGACGACGCCGTGCGCCGGTCCATCCTCTTCGACGCGGGGGCGGACCTGCTGGTCTACGGCATGGGGGAGCGTGCCACCCGGGAGATCGCGGACCGCCTGGCCAGGGGGGAGCCGGTGGAGCGCCTCACGGACATCCGAGGGACCTGCTGGGCGGGCCGGAACGGACCGGAGCTCCCCTTTGAGGCCGTGGAGCTCCCCTCCTTTGAGGCTGTGTGCGCCAGTAAGCGGGACTACGCCCTGGCCACGAGGCTGGAGTACGAGGAGCACGACCCCATCCGGGGCCGGGCCCTCCTCCAGCGCCACGGGGACCGGACCCTGGTGGTGAACCCGCCGGCCATGCCCCTGAGCCGCTCGGAGCTGGACGCCGTGGCGGAGCTGCCCTACGCCCGGGAGGTCCACCCCATGTACGAGCCCCTGGGGGGCGTGGCGGCCATCGAGGAGGTCCGCTTCTCCGTCACCCACAACCGGGGGTGCTTCGGCGGGTGCAACTTCTGCTCCCTGGCCTTCCACCAGGGGCGGATGGTCACCTCCCGCAGCCACGAGAGCGTGGTCCGGGAGGTGGAGGGGTTTACCCGGGACCCCCAGTTCAAGGGTTACGTACACGACGTGGGGGGGCCTTCGGCCAACTTCCGCCACCCCTCCTGCCAGCAGCAGCTGAAAAACGGCATGTGCAAAAACCGCTCCTGTCTGGCCCCCACCCCCTGCAAGAACCTGGACCCCAGCCACGCCGACTACCTGGCACTGCTGCGGAAGGTGCGGGCCGTGCCGGGGGTGAAAAAGGTGTTTATCCGCAGCGGCATCCGCTACGACTACCTGCTCTGCGAGGAAAACAGCGAGTTTCTCTCCGAGCTGGTGCGCCACCATGTCTCCGGCCAGCTGAAGGTTGCCCCGGAGCACTGCTCCGCTCACGTTCTCGACTGCATGGGCAAGCCCCACTTCCACGTCTACGAGAAATTCCGGGACAAGTACCAGCGCCTCAACCAGCGCTACGGCCTGGAGCAGTACCTGGTGCCCTACCTCATGAGCAGCCACCCGGGCTGCACCCTGGCCGACGCGGTGGAGCTGGCGGTATTCCTGAACCGGACGGGCCGCCAGCCGGAGCAGGTCCAGGACTTCTACCCCACCCCCGGCACCCTCTCCACCTGCATGTGGTACACGGAGCTGGACCCCCGGACCATGGAGCCGGTCTACGTGGCCAAGAGCCCCCACGACAAGGCCCTCCAGCGCGCCCTGCTCCAGTGGAAGCGGCCGGAGCTGCGCCGGCTGGTGGTGGAGGCCCTCCACCGGGCCGGACGGGAGGACCTGATCGGCTACGGAAAGGAGTGCCTGGTGCGGCCCCTGGGCCAGCGAAAGCGCGGGGACGGCGAGACCCCCAAGGCCCCGGGGAAGCCCCAGCGCCGCCAGGCCCGCCCCGGCGGCAGGCCCGGAGACGGGAAGAGCCGCCCCGGCGGCAGAAAGGGTCCCGGCGCCCCGCCGCCAAAGCCCCGGAACGGCAGGAGAGGCCCCTCCGGCAGGTGAGTACTATAGTAACCGCAGTTGAGAACGAGTAAAAGTTGGGCTCCGCCCAAACCCGGCAGGGGCTTTGCCCCTGCACCCCACCGCCCTTTGAAAAGGGCGGCCCTAAACTTTGCCGGTTTTGAACTGTGACCACTATAAAAGGCCGCGGTCTCCCTTTGGGGGAGACCGCGGCCTTTCCGCTGTTTTACAGGGGGGCTGCTCTCAGAGGGCGGGCACGGTCCGCTGCGCCAGCTCCTCCGGCGGGTCGCCGATGCGGATCACATCGTCAAACCGCCTCAAATACGCCTCGGACCAGTTGTGGGTGATGACGATCCGGGTCATATCCCCCTGCCGGAAGATGAAGTTTTCGATGAGCTCCACGTTTTCCGGGTCCAGGCCGGTGGTGGGCTCGTCAAAAACCATGATGGACGGGTGGACCCGCATGGCCCGGGCGATGCTGATGCGCTGCCGCTCCCCG
>CATLAL010000005.1 GCA_949878425.1 uncultured Oscillospiraceae bacterium | reverse complement strand
TGGTGGTAGCCGCAGCAGGCGGTTCCGCCGTGGGTGTGGCGTCCGGCAATGTCGCAGCCCTCCACCGCGCACAGCGGGGCGCAGGCGCCGTCACAGAAGCCGGCCGCGTGGGCATAGCCGCAGCAGGCGCTCCTGTTGTGGGTGTGGCGTCCGGCGATGTCGCAGCCCTCCACCGCGCACAGCGGGGCGCAGGCGCCGTCACAGAAGCCGGCCGCGTGGGCATAGCCGCAGCAGGTCACGCCGCTGTGGGTGTGGCGTCCGGCAATATCACAGCCCTCCACCGTACACAGCTGACAAGTGGTGCTTACAGCTCGGTGGTGTCCGCCGCAGGCTAAAGCCGTGGCTGTCAACAGGACAAGCGCCAGAAATCCCGCCGCTCCGGCGGCAAACAGCCTTTTCAAATGCACTGCAATTCCTCCTTGTAAGCTCCCCGCTTCAGCGGAGAGCTGATACCACGAGTATACCACCGGAGGCCCTGGAATGCAAGGGATTCCGGAATTTCTTTTTCCTGGCCCATCCAGCATCCCCTCACCTATAAATACAGCTTCTAAAACAGGCCGGGCGTTTTTGGCCGGACCGGCAGCAGCACCCGGCCAAAGCAGACCAGGCTCCGCCCGCTGTCCCGGGGCAGCACCACGTCCGCGTCCGCGCGGGCCCGATTGAGGGAAAAGAGGTACACCATGCCCAGCTTGTCCCGGACATACTGCTTGCACAGCATGTCCCCGTCCACCCAGAAGATGCCCACATCGCCGTTGGAGAGCGGGTCCCGGTTGACATAGACCACCGAGCCGTCCGGAATATAGGGCTCCATGGAGTCCCCCTGAATGCGCACGCCGAACTCCGCCCCCGCCGGTACGCCGCCAGAGACGGCGATGTAGTCGAAGTCCTCCCCAAACACCGGAGCTGCGTAGCCCGCCGCCGCCGGACTGCGGTAGAGGGGGATCTGGCGGACTTCCTCCGGCAAGGCGTCACCCTCCAGCTCCGCCTGGTAGACGCCCAGGGCGTCCGCCAGGGAGCGGATGGCCTGCCGTCCCGCGCTGCGCAGGCCCCGGTATGTCCGCACCAGGGCCTGCTCCTCCGCAGAGCAGGTAAAGCTCTTGCCGGAGAAGGCGTCCTGATAGAGGTAGTTGGGCTCCACGTCCAGCGCCTGGAACAGCCGCAGCAGCACCTCCTCCCGCATGGCGTTCTGCCCGCTCTCGTAGTTGCTCACCGCGGACACACTGACCCCCAGGGCCTTGGCCAGCTCCCCCTGGCTGATGCCCAGCTCCTTGCGGCGCTCCCGCAGTCTCTGACCAAAGCTCATAGCGGCCCTCCTTACAGCCGGATACTACAGTATTTCTGGAATTTTTAAAAAAAGGACAGAAAATATAGAATTCCCTCTTGACAAAAAAGAACGAATGTGCTACTATAGGGGCCAGGCAGAAACAAACGTTCCAAAAGGAGGGAGGATCGAAACTCTTTGGGAAGGCCCGGCCGGAATTTGAAAGTAAAGAGCCGCTGTGCCAGCGGCACAGCGGCTCTTTACTTGGTGGGAGCGGGTGGATTCGAACCACCGAAGTCGTCGACAACAGATTTACAGTCTGCCCCCTTTGGCCACTCGGGAACGCTCCCTTATATTCAACTATCCCGCCAAAGGTCTCCCGTGATGCTGCCGCAGAGGAGGTTGGAGCTGGTAGACGGACTCGAACCCCCGACCTGCTGATTACAAATCAGCTGCTCTACCAACTGAGCTATACCAGCAAGATTAGCAGCGAAATGTATGATAGCAGAATTTTGCCCATTTGTCAACAAGAAATTCACGTTTTACAGGAGGAAATTTTTTTGCGGACAGTACGAAAGCGAAACGCGGACCGGCAGCGGGCGGTCCCCAGGGGAGAATGCGCCCTGTGCGGCGGGGAGCTGTACGCGGGAAGCGCGTGCTGGCGGGTGTGGGGCCGGACCCTCTGCGAGGAGTGTCTGATCCCCTGGCTGCTGGCGGAGCTGGAGCCCTACCGGACGCGGTGGGAGGAGGCGGAGCTGTGACGCTGCTGCACATGGCGGCCGGGTACCGCCAAAGCGCCAGGCTGCTCTGGCTGCGGATCGTGGCCCTGCGGGAGGCCCAGCGCACGGCGGAGCCGGAGGAGCGCCGCTGCCTGGAGCAGCGGATTCGGGACCTGACCCTGCTCTACCGGGACACCCAGGCCACGGCCCGGGTGCTGGAGCACTACTATGACAGGAGGTATCATAAGGAATGAGCGGCACCCACTACAATGCGGGCGGGCCCCGGCGGGACAACGAGCTGCTGGGGGATCTGGAGGCCTGGGAGCGGTCCAACAGCGCCGACAACAGCGAGCAGCTCCAGCGGCTGCGCCGGAATTTAAAGCGGGCCCGGGCGGCGGAGCTGACCCGCCGTCAGGCGGAGATGGTCCACCTTTACTACGATCTGGGCCTGCCCATGAGCCAGGTGGGCCAGGCCCTGGGGGTGAGCAAATCCTCCGTGTCCCGGACCCTGGCCAGAGCCAGGGAGAGGTTAAAAAGATGCTTGCAATATAGCTTCTGATCTGCTACACTTTGGAGTGCAAACTGCGGGTCGATTTTTCGCGGAAAGTGGGAGCGGTCGTATGGTGCAGAACGTTATGAAAACCAACTGGGGCAGGGTGCTTCTGGCGGTGCTGGGCGCGTTTATCTATTCCCTGGGCGTCAACCTCTTTCTGGTGCCTCTGGGCATCTTTACCGGCGGGCTCATGGGCGCCTGCCAGCTGCTGCGGTCCCTGATTCTGGGGCTTCTGGGGAGGGGGTCCATCACCTTTGACTTTGCCGGCCTCATTTTCTACGCCATCAATATCCCCATCTTCATTCTGGCCTGGCGGACCATGGGCCGCCTCTTTTTCCGCAACACCCTCATCTGCGCCTCCGCCTACACCCTCTTTGTCAGCATCGTGCCCATCCCCGCCGCGCCGCTGGTGGAGGATGTGCTCACCGGGTGCCTGCTGGGCGGCGTCATCAGCGGCGTGGGCACGGGCCTGGCCCTTACCAGCGGCTGCTGCGGCGGCGGACTGGACGTGCTGGGCCTCTATATGTCCAAAAAGGGCGTTAAAATGACCATGGGCCAGTTCAACCTGGGCTTCAACGCGGTGCTCTTCCTCCTCAGCGGCGTGCTCTTCGACGTGCCCACCATGATCTACTCCGTGCTCAACACCATCTTCCATACCATGGCCATCGACCGGGCCCACCGGCAGAGCGTCACCGTCCAGGTGCTCATCTTCACCAAGCAGGAGAGCCCGGAGCTCACCGCCTTTATCATGGAGAACCTCCACCGGGGCCTGACCCGGTGGGAGGGCAAGGGGGTCTATACCGGCGAGGCCACCCACATTTTCTGCGTGTGCATGAATAAGTACGAGATCGACGACCTGCGGGCCGCCCTGTACAGGATCGACCCCAAGGCCTTCTTCATCGTGCAGGAGGGCGTCCGGGTCAGCCGGAACTTTGAGCAGCGGCTCTCATAGGCGGCCGCCAGGCCGCCGGCCCGGTCGTTGACGGCGAAGCCGGCAGTGACGGGCCTAATGGGGCCGGTGCTCCACCAGGCCAGGAAATCGCACTCCCCCGTCCCCCGCCCGGCGAGTCCGGGCGGGGGACGTTTTTTCCCCGCGCCGGACAAAACCGGTCATTTGCGCCCCCGGGGGAGCATATCCTGAGAGGGAAAGACCAAGATAAGGAAGGGGACGGACTGTAAAATGAAGAGAATCCTCTCGGGCCTGCTGGCCCTGCTGGTGATCCTGGCGCTGGCCCCGCCGGCGGCGGCGGAGCAGCTGGCGGTGGAGAGTCAGGCGTGCCTGCTGATGGAGAAAACCACCGGCCAGGTGCTCTACGCCGTCAACGAGCACGAGCAGCTGGAGCCGGCCAGCGTCACCAAGATCATGACCGTGCTGCTGGTGATGGAGGCCATCGACTCCGGCGCCCTGGACTACGACGACCTGGTCACCGCCTCGGCCTACGCCTGCTCCATGGGGGGCAGCCAGATCTGGCTCAAGGAGAACGAGCAGATGACGGTGGAGGATATGCTCAAGGCGGTGTGCGTGGTCTCCGCCAACGATTGCAGCGTGGCCCTGGCGGAGCACATCTCCGGCAGCGTGGATGCCTTCGTGGACAAGATGAACCAGCGGGCCGGGGAGCTGGGCATGGAGGACACCACCTTCGTCAACCCCACGGGCCTGCCCGCCGAGGGCCACGTCACCAGCGCCTACGACATCGCCCTCATGAGCCGGGAGCTGATCCTGAACCACCCGGACATCCGCCGGTTTACCACCATCTGGATGGACACCCTCCGGGACGGGGCCTCCGCCCTGAACAACACCAACAAGCTCATCCGCTTCTACGAGGGGGCCACGGGACTGAAAACCGGCAGCACCGACGGGGCGAAGTACTGCCTCTCCGCCACGGCGGAGCGGGACGGCATGGAGCTCATCGCCGTGGTGCTCAAGGCCCCCACCTCCCCCCAGCGGTTCGAGGGGGCGAAAGTCCTGCTCAACTACGGCTTTGCCGCCTACACTCTGGTGACGGCCCAGCCGCCGGAGGAGCTGGAGCCCATCCCGGTGGCCCTGGGGGACGCCCCGGCGGTGACGCCTAGGCTGGCGGGGGAGAGCACCCTTCTGACCACCAAGGAGAAGGCCGGGGGCCTGGAGGTCCGGGTGGAGCTGGAGGAGCGGCTGGAGGCCCCGGTGGAGGCCGGCCAGGAGCTGGGCCGGATGACGGTCTCCTCCGGCGGGGAGGTCCTCTCCGTCATCCCTCTGGTGGCCCGGGAGGCCGTGGCCCGGCTCACCTACTGGCAGATTTTCCAGCGGTGCCTGCGCATGGCGTTTTTGGGGGGATAGGGGCCGCGTTTGTCGGGAGAATAAAGGGGGGCGGGAATGTTTCCCGCCCCCTTTCCTATGTTATGAGCCTTCTTCGGGAGCCTCCCGCTTTTTCCACGCCCGGCAGGTAAAAACCAGCAGGACCAGGATCAGCAGCCCCCGCAGGATGCCCACAGCCGCGGACAGGACGCCTATTCCGGCGTCAAATCGGCTTCGCCTGGCGAAAAAAAACCTCACTCTTGGGCATATTCCCATTTTTCAAACAGCGCCTAGTACCGGGAAAAGCTTCATCAAATCTGTGCAAGGCCAATAAGCCGCGGCTGAAAAACAGCAGTGATTTCATGATTTTGCATAAAGACGGAGGAATCCATCCGATTCGTGAAACAAAGTACCGCAACCGGGGGTACAAATTGACAGAGCGGCGGGATTCCCGTATGATAAATTTCGCAAGCATGGAGCCAAGCAGCGTCTTTCCGTATTGAGAGGGGCGCGGCAACCGGCGGCGGGCTGGGACGGAGCCTGGCCGCCCCGCTCCAGAGGAGGGGGAACCAGCTTACCGGCCAACCGCGGAACAGCGCAAACAGCGGAGGGGCGCCCCTCTGCCGCCGGATCAGGATCCGGCGGTGGAAGAAGCGCGGCGCATGTCCCCGGCCCTGCCTCGTCCTGGGCTTGCCGGCCGGTAGGCAAATCAATTCAGAAGGAGAAAGAGGAGTATGAAAAAGCTGCTACAAAAAATGCTCAGTCTGACGCTGGCGGCAGTGCTGGCCTTTACCATGGTCACGCCGGCGCTGGCGGCCCCTGTGGACGGCGCCCGCGCCGGCTCCGCCCAGGAGGCCTCCCTGCCTGCCCAGGATTGGCAGAGCGTAGTCGCCTTTCCCGACTGGGCGGACTATGTGGACGACACCCTGGCAATGAACAGTCTCTACAGCTTCACCTGCTTCAGCGGCCAGGGCGAGATCTATGTCTCCCCCGCCGAGGGCGTGGAGAGCTTCCGCCTGTTCGTGAACAACGCGGAGATTGATACCTCCGCCATGAAGGCGGGGAGCACCTGGAAGGTGGACATCTCCGGTGTGACGGTGGACGGCACCAACACCATTCAGGTCTCCGCCATCACCCCCGCCGACATCGAGGACGCTGTCACCGTTCACGTGCCCTATCCCACTGTGATCGAGGGCACCCCCGAGAGCGTGGGCATGGACCAGAGCACCATCGACATGATTAGCGACCTCATCAACGCCGAGGTGAAGTACGGCTTCTCCGGCGCGCAGCTGGCCGTCATCAAAAACGGTAAGCTGGTGATCAATGAGGCCTACGGCGCTGCCAACGGATACCGGGCCGACAGCAGCCGCATCGAGGAGGGCGACGAGGACTACGTGCCCGTCACCACCGACACGCTGTACGACCTGGCCTCCAACACCAAGATGTACTCCGTCAACTACGCCCTCCAGTACATGCTCAGCCACGAGGGCTACGACATCGGTCTGGACGACCCCATTACCAAGTTCTTCCCCACCTTTGACGACGAGGGCAAGACCATCTTTAAGGAGGGCACCTCCGCCGAGGATCAGGCCCAGATCTATGCCTGGAAGAGCCAGCTCACCGTCCGGGATATCCTGATGCATCAGGCCGGCTTTGATCCCGACCCCCAGTACCACAACGACCAGTTCAACCAGGTCACCCAGTCCCCTGAGGCGGGTGTGGACAACCCCCTCTTCTCCCAGGAGCGGGAAACCACCCTGGAGATGGTGCTGGCCTCCCCCCTCACCTATGAGCCGGGCAGCAAGACCGTGTACTCCGACGTGGACTACATGCTCCTCTGCTTCATCCTGGAGAAGGTGACCGGTCAGGGCCTGGATGAGTTCCTGAAGGAGAAATTCTGGGATCCCATGGGCCTGACCCACATTACGTATAACCCCCTGGAGAACGGCTTTGAGGCCAGCGACTGCGCGGCCACGGAGCTGGACGGCAACCACCGCACCGACAACACGGACCACGGCCGGGCCATTGACTTCGCCAACTGCCGCGAGGGCGTCATCCAGGGCACGGTCCACGACGAGAAGGCCTACTACGCCATGGAGGGCATCTCCGGCCACGCCGGCCTCTTCTCCAACGCCGAGGACCTGGCCAGGCTGGCCTCCCTGATGCTCACCGGCGGCTACGAGGGCGTCAAGTACTTTGACAACAACGTCATCGACGACTTCACCAAGCCCAAGAGCACCGACTACCCCACCTGGGGCCTGGGCTGGTGGCGGCAGGGCAACGTGGGCCGGAGCCATTACTTCTCCACCCACTCCTCCAGCTCCACCATCGGACACCAGGGCTGGACCGGCACCCTCACTGTCATTGATCCGGAGCAGGATCTGGTGGTAGTGCTGCTGACCAACAAGAAGAACTCCCCGGTGATGGACAACACCCAGTCCGCCAATGACTTCTACTCCGACAACATGATCCTGGGCGGCCTGGGCTGCGTGACGGGCTACATCTATGAGTCCCTCACCTCCACCCCCGAGGCCATGGACGCCAGCGTCATGCAGCTGGCCGTGGACCGCATCATTATGCTGGCCGACCACGCCGAGGGCGCCTATGACCAGGCTCCCCACATGAACGACGCCTTCGCCCTGGCGGACCTCACCGTCACCCGGGCGGAGAAGCGCCAGACCCAGACCACTAAGGACTACGCCCAGACCGTCCTGGACGACCTGGCCGCCGCGGTGGAGCAGTACGTGGACGTGGAGGCCAATCAGGCCAACGCCGCCCAGTGGCTGGAGGAGCTCCAGGCCCGTCTGGACGCCGTCACTGTGAACGCCGGCTCCGCCAACACCGCCCCCCTGAAGGCCGTGGCCGTGGACGCCATTCCCTGCGTGGACGGCGAGGGCAACTTCACCGGCGGGGACCAGAACGCGGTCTACTTCCCCCGGGCCTACGGCACCGGCACCTCCTGGTGCTACCAGAACGGCGTCACCTGGTTTGAGTCCTACGAGGGCCAGGGTACCGTCTACTTCGCCGTGTACGCCTCCGTTCCCACCCTCCAGATCTACGTCAACGGCCAGCCGGTGGACGTGTCCGCCATGCTGAACCAGGAGGGCCTCAGCTTCTTCGCCATTGACGTGTCCTCCGTGACCCACAGCGGCCGCAACAGCGTCCAGGTCACCGGCATGCCTATTGAGACCGAGCGCTTCTCCATGCTGATGGTCACCGTGAACCCCACCGTGATCTCCGGCAAGCCCTCCGATGTGGGCATTGATGCCCGGACGCTGGAGCTCATTGACGACATGATCCAGGCCGATGTGGACCGGGGCTTCACCTCCGCCCAGCTGGCCGTCATCAAGGATGGCCGCATGGTCTACTCCAACGCCTGGGGCGCCGCCAATTCCTACCACTCTGACGGCACCCGCATCCAGCCCGGCGACGCGGACTATGTCCCCGCCACCACCGAGACCCTGTACGACCTGGCCTCCAACACCAAGATGTACGCGGTCAACTACGCCCTCCAGTACCTGGTCGCCCAGGGCGAGCTGGGCCTCCGGGACAAGATCGTGGACTACTTCCCCAATTTCGCCGAGCGGGACAACATTGCCTTTAAGACCAACTTCAACGACCAGCCCATCACCGACGCGGACAAGGACCTGATTGTCAGCTGGAAGCAGCAGCTGACAATCCAGGACATCCTCCAGCACCAGGCGGGCTTCGATCCCGATCCCCAGTTCCACAACGACCAGTTCAACCAGGACACCCAGACCCCCGAGGCCGGCGTGGACAACCCCCTCTATGCCATCGGCAGCGAGGCGGTGGCCGAGGCCATCTGCAAGGCGCCCCTGAACTATGAGCCGGGCACCCGGACCGTGTACTCCGATGTGGACTACATGCTCCTTGGCCTTATCATTGAGCAGGTCACGGGCAAGGATCTGGACACCTTCCTGAAGGAGACCTTCTATACGCCCCTGGGCCTCAGCCACATCACCTACTCCCCCCTGGACTGCGGCTTTGAGGCCAGCGACTGCGCGGGCACAGAGCTCAACGGCAACAGCCGCGACGGCGTCATTGACTTCACCGGCATCCGGGAGGGCGTCATCCAGGGTACGGTCCACGATGAGAAGGCCTACTACGCCATGGGCGGCGTGTCCGGCCACGCGGGCCTCTACGCCAACGCCGAGGACCTGGCCATGCTGGCTCAGGTGATGCTCAACCACAGCGGCTACGGCGAGACCAAGCTCTTCGATCCCAACGTCAACAGCTACTTCACCTCCCGCAAGGACGCCCTGGCCAACTGGGGACAGGGCTGGTGGCGGCAGGGCAGCTGCCAGCGCCCCTGGTACTTCGGCGTGCAGGCGTCCCGGAACACCATCGGCCACCAGGGCTGGACCGGTACGCTGACCATGATCGATCCCGCCGAGGATCTGGTGGTGGTCTACCTCACCAACAAGATCAACTCCCCCGTCACCGACAACACCGTCAACGCCAACCAGTTTGACGGCAACTGGTACACCGCCTCCACCCTGGGCTTTGTGGCCAACATCCTCTACCAGGGCCTGACGGACAACTCCGCCGCCGCCGACATCCAGCCCGCGCTGGACGCCCTGCTGGGCGATATGGCCATTGACCACCTGCGGCTGGTGGGCGCGGATGTCACCGATTCTGACCACCCCGTCGTGCAGTCCGCCTACGCCATGGTTGACCTGACAGCCGCCATGGCCGAGGAGCGGCCCACGGAGGAGAACACCGCCGCCCTCCGGGCTGTGGTGAACGGTCTGGACGCCGCCCGGGACGCTGAGCTGATCGCCGGCCTGCGGGAGCAGCTGGGCGAGTCCGGGGCCGTCAACCCCTACAGCGACCTCAAGGAGAGCGACGCCTGCTACGAGGCGGTCCTCTTCCTGACGGAGAAGGGCATCTTCACCGGTGTGCCCGGCGCTGTCTTTGCTCCCGACAGCTCTATGAGCCGCGCGATGCTGGCTATGGCCCTCTACCGCGCCGCCG
Source organism: uncultured Oscillospiraceae bacterium (assembly GCA_949878425.1). GTDB lineage: Bacteria > Bacillota > Clostridia > Oscillospirales > Oscillospiraceae > Pelethomonas. The sequence continues at coordinate 124,056 of CATLAL010000005.1, read as the reverse complement.
GCATGCCGGAGGCGGAGGATGTGTCCCTTTCCGATGCTGACGGACGCTGGTTTGCCAGCGCCGCCAAGTGGGCCGTTGCCGGCGGCGTCATCCCCGCGGAGGACGGTGCGTTCAACCCGGAGGGGAGCGTAACGCCGGAGCAGCTCACGGAGATCCTCGTCCAGTACGGAGAGGACGCGGCTGCTGTCGCCCAGGCGGTGGAGGCGTTTGCCGCCCATGACGCCGTCACCCGCGGCGAGGCCGCGGCCATCCTCATGGCGATGATGCAGTAATCCTTTCTCTTTCCAGAAAAAGGCTCAAAAAGAACTTCAGTTTCGGCCTAGGCCTATTTGCAAATCCTACACGTCTGCCTGGTAACAAAATGGAGCCTTTAATTGAGAAGCCGCATAAGTCCCATAAAACTTGATTCCTTCCTAATGCAATAGTGAGCGGGGAGCAAAACTTTTGTTTTGCTCCCCGCTCCGCATAGGGGCGAGAGATTTTTCTGCTGGACAAGGCAAATTTTCTTGAAAAAGTATTACTTTCGACTTCCGTTCGGCTGTATCGTAAATTCCAGATTTCCCGCAGCTCCATATGCGGCCGCATACTTCTCAATGACCACGACGATTTGCCCGTCCTGGTTAAAATAGAAATTCGTATTCTCAGAAATCAAATCAATAATAGACAAATCCTCCCACAAAATGCCGCGCTCTTCCTCGCTCCAGCCCGCAATCGTGGCTTCCATGCTCTCTGACACAATCTGCCGGTAATCCGGGCCGAACCAGTCTTTCAGCGTGATGATCCTGCCGCTGTCCAGGTCAATGTTGTAGTAGAGATCGCAGTTATATGCGTCAAATCTGGTTTCATACTGCGACACAACAAAGGACACACATTCCTGACTGATGTACTTTGTTTCGTAGTCAATCGTAATGCCCACAGGAACAAAATCCTTTGGGTCCCCGCCGGTTTCGACAAAGGCATCGTAATAGTCCTTTGCCCTCTCCTCGCTTGCCCTCAGACACTCGCGCATCACCCTTTGGATCTCCAGATTTACCCGGTTCTCCAGCTCTGTTTTCCCTGTGTTTTCTATCTGCGGAATTTTGGCGTCAATATATTTTATTTCGTCCTCCATATGGTACTCCCGGAACAGGAAAACCCGGCACAAATCTCCGACTAACGGAATCTCACAAGCAGCCGCCGCAAAGGTGGGCGACAAATTCAGCGCCGTAACCACGCAGAGGAAAAACACAGCGGCAATAGAGCCCGCCCTTTTGAACAGCTTCACGATCCTGTTCCTGCGCCGCCGCGCCATTCCTTCGGCAATCGCGCCCTGGACCACCTCATTCAGATTGTCGGGAATCTCAATGCTGTCATACTTTGTCTGAAAGCTTTGGCTGTAAACCCATCCCGTCTCATTGATGCCGAGCATGATATAAGCCTTGGAAAACTGGGTTGATTTCAGCGCGTCCATAACAGAACGCTTTTGACCGTCTTTGTTGACAACCGGCTTTGTAAAAACGGTATCCACCATCAGCCCTTTATACACATAAGCGGTCCCATTGGATAGCCCGGTATTGAGAATCATCCCCTCTGTTCTGGAGTCGCCAATGAATACTGCGTCGTCAAAATAGCTGTCCTCAACTGGGGAGGATTCTGGTACGGGCGCAGAGAAATCGTACGCTTGGTCCGGCGTGCCGTCCGCCTCAGCAGGGGGGATGGCAGGCTCGACAGCAGCGATCAGATGATTTTCTGCCGAGTCTGCTATGGAACCATTTTCCGTTGGAGTGGCTTCAAATACAGAAGGCGTGTCTCCATCAACCAATCCATGCGCCGCAGTTTGCCCCAGGTGTGCCGGAAGGCTGATACGCAGTATGAGCAGCACAATACTGAACATCGCCCCAAGCAGCGCAAACCGAAAAATAGGCGGCGTGCCGCGCCGTCTCCTTACACGCCGCCGCCTCTGGAGCGGCGTACCAGGGCCCCCTCTGGGTGTGTAGGTATCAATTCGGTACTCCATAGCATACGCCTCCAATCAGGTCTCTCACCGTATTAGATGCGCCAGCGCCTAAAAAAGTTGAACCCATTTGAAAAAATTTCTCATTCTTGAATCAGACTCCCATGACCCAAAAGCAAAACGCAGCTTTGCGCCAAAAAGCTTTTCTTTTTGATCCTTTTCCTTTGTTCACAAGGAAAAAGGGTATGAGGACAGCAAAAAAGCAGGACTGCCCTTCGACTCCGGCTAGTAAGCCGAAGGGCGGTCCTGCTGCCGCGGCGCTCCCCTGACCTGGAAGCGGCCTGCTGATGGTACTATATCATAGTTGAACAGGTTCGGCAATAGGTAATTTTCGTTAGGATTGGGCCGTTAGGGCCGGACCGGCAAGGCGGGGGCCCGGGTCAGCAGCCCTCCTCCGTGCGCTCCAGTACAGAGGAGATACCCAGCTCCTCGTCCCACTGCTCCAGCTGCTCCCGGGAGACCAGCTCCAGCTCCAGCAGGGTGTGCAGGGTGTTCATCATGGTGGGATAGACCTGCATCTCCTTGTAGCCGTAGTCGTAGCCGCTGGGCTGGGCCGGCGTGCGGTACTGGAGCTCAATGGACATGGCGTAGGGCTCCGGCTCGCCGCCAAGGACGCTGCGGCCCGGAAGATTGCCCTCCCGGGCGTCCCGGAGCATCGCCTCATAGACTCGCTGCCGCTGCTCCCCGTCCAGCTCAAGGGCGGCGCCCTCGTAATGGTTCAAGCAGTGCATACCCGTCAGGACCCCGCCCTCCTGCAGGGCGAACTGGTCCAGAATCACCTGGGGGGCGCTGAAGAGGGCGGCCAGCTTTCCGTCGTAGGTGGACGGATCGGCCACCCGCCCCTCCAGTACCCAGAAGGCGTAGTACCGCTTCAAACGGGTGCCGTTTCGCAGGGTGTAGGTGAGGCGCAGGCTGTGGTAGCGGCGCTGACCCGGCACGTTGGAGGGGTAGTCGGCGGCGGAGCGGACATAGTCCCTGTCCGCAACAATCGTCTGATGGAGGTCTCGAATCTGCGCAAGCAGCTCCGGGTCCTCTGCGGCGGTGCAGAGCAGGTACAGGCCGTTGTCGTAGAATTCCACCTGGCTGATCTCCTCCAGCTCCGGCACCCGCCGCTCCGCGCCGAAGAGGTCATAGCTGGCCAGCAGGCACACCGCCGCCGCCGCCGCCGTGGCCAGGGCCACGCCCCGGGCGCTGCCCCGAAACACCCGCAGGGACTTCTCCAGCAGCATGGAGGCAATATAGTAGCCCACCACGGCGGCCAGGGCCATGCACACCGCCATGACGGCCCGGTTGGCGTAGCGGCTGGAGAGGAAGAGGGCGGCCCGGATCAGCTCATAGAGCAGCCGGCCCAAGGTCAGGGCGCTGAGCAGAGACAGTCCGTAGCGGAACACGGGCCGCAGCCAGGGGAAGGCGGCCGCGTCGCCGGCGCTCTCGCTGGAGCGGAGGCGGTAGAGCAGCCAGGCCAATCCCAGCAGAGCCGCCCCCGCCAGGCCCCAGAGGCCCAGAACGCCGAAGCCATCCAGCAGATAGCCGGTAACAACCCCCCGTTCGCCCTCCAGCTCCGTGATGGAGCGGACCGAGAGGCTCTCCGTGAGCTTGATCACCGGGGAGAGGGCGATGGTCCAACCGCTGCTGCGGATCTCCAGCCCGATCAGGAACTCGGAGGAGAGGCTCACGATCAGGGCTTCCAGCAGAGGCGCCAGAAAGTTGACCAGCCCGTAGAGGACCGGCAGGGCCAGGGCGTGGCCGGTGAGCATGGCGCAGAAGGTGGCCAGGCCGAAGAAGATCAGGGCCAGCAGCAAAATAGCCAGGACGGTGTTGGCCACGGCCATCAGGTCAAAAAAGCCCCAGCTGAGGGCGATCAGGCAGACCAGAGCGCCCACCACCGCGCAGGGGATGAGCAGCATGGTCAGCCCCGAGAGGACCCCTGTGACAAAGAGGCACGTTCGGCCCGCCGGCAGGGTGTGCATCAGCCCCACGGCCCTGGGGTTGTATAAGTAGCTCCACACCAGGGCAGCGCAGATAATGGCATAGAGGAAGAAAACCACCGGGCCGGCGCTGGCCGTGACCTCGTAGAGGGCAAAGGTGAAGTCCAGGCTGCCGAGATTGCGGCCCGCGCCGCTGAGGAGGGCCAGGAGCATGTAGAGGGGCGCCAGGCTGCCCAGCAGGCTCAGCCCGCCCCAGAGGGGCCAGAAGCGGGTGAGGTTCTTCTGGAACAGGACAGGGTTAAAGAATGATCTCTTTGACAGCATAGTGCTCACCTCCCAGTTCATAGATAAAGATCTCCTCCAGGGACAGGGGCAGGGCCTCCAGCATCAGCGGCTCGTGCCGCTCCAGCCGCTCCGTCACCTCGGGAGCCTTCCCCCGGACGATATAGGTGTACACCCGGCCCACATGGGAGGTGTGGAGCACCTCCAGCTCCCGGGGCAGCACCGGGGCCTCCCCCGGCTTCCACACCGCCTGGAGCTTGACGATGTTCTCCTGGAGGGCGCTGAGGCTGCGCTCAATGAGCACCCTGCCCTTGTTCATGATGCCCACATGGTCGCATACGTCCTCCAGCTCCCGGAGGTTGTGGGAGCTGACCAGCACGGTGGTGCCGTGCTCGGTGACGTCGCTCATCATGAGGCTCCACACCTGCCGGCGCATCACCGGGTCCAGCCCGTCCACCGGCTCGTCCAGGATGAGATACTTAGGCCGGCAGCACATGGTCAGCCAGAAGGCGGCCTGCTTCTGCATCCCCTTGCTCAGACGGCGGATGACGGACCGCTCGGGGATGGAAAAAACCTCCTTGAACTTCTCGTACCGGCTGGCGTCAAAGCCGGGGTAAAACCCCCGGTAGAAGCGCATCATGTCCCGGATGGTGGCGGAGGGGAAGAAGTACCAGTCGTCGGGAATGGCGGCCAGCAGGGCCTTCTTCTCCGGATTCTCGTAGACGCCCTCCCCCTCCACCAGCACCTGGCCGCTGTCGGGCCGGTAGATGCCGGTCAGGTGGCGGATGACGGTGGACTTGCCCGCGCCGTTGGGGCCCACCAGGCCGTAAACCCCGCCGTCCGGCACCGTGATGTTGGCGCCGTCCAGGGCGGGGAAGCCGTCAAAGGTTTTCACCAGGTCTTTTACTTCGATCATTCTCCCGCCACCTCCTCGATAGCCCGCATGAGCTCCTCATCGCTTACGTTCAGCTCCCGCAGCTGGGCCGCAGCGTCCCGGAGCTGCGCCATGAGCTCCTCCCGGCGCGGGCTGTCCGGCGCGGGCGCTCCGCCGCCGGCGAAGCTGCCCTCTCCTGGGACGGAGTGGATCATGCCCTCCCGCTCCAGGTCCGTGTAGGCCCGCCGTATGGTATTGGGATTGATCACCAGATCCATAGACATGGCCCGGATCGAGGGCAGCTTCTCGCCGGGGGCCAGAGCCCCGGTGACGATCAGCTTGCGCAGTCCGTCCCGAATCTGAGAATGGATGGGCGCGGAATCCCGATAGTTCAATGCCAACAAGAAAATCCCTCCTATCTCCGCAGCAGCAGCGCGGCGGCGTAAATCAACAGAAACAGTAAAAAAATACCGGCCAGCAGCAGCTCTATGCTCAGGCGCATTCGGTCACCTCCCGGCGGGAGACCGCGCCAAATTGCTTTGGCAGGCGCGCTGTCCCCCTATCTTAACCGCTATCATACAGGAAAAGCCGCTTTGGAGCAAGAGAGGAGGCTATAAGAAAACTTTAGGATTTTTTTAGGATGATCCAACCGGAAAAGCGGAGCGGCGAAACGCAGCCGGCCTCCTGGTAATTTTGCACAAGAGGGACCGGCTGTATACCGCAAACAATTTTGTAAAATTCATCCTTGACAGGGCGACAAAAGGCGCGTATACTTCGTTCTCGGTTAGGGGCTCCAGCCTCTGCCACAGCAGGAAATTCATTCACTGATTTCCACAGGGAAGGAGTGATTTGGTAATGAAGAGCATTCAAAAGGTGATTCGTGCCGCAGGAACCAAGGACAGCAGAGCAAGCGCTGAGTGGCGCCGCGACGCCAACCTGGACATCGCCCTGGCGGCCACCCTGGCCCGCCTGCCCCGCTGACAAGCGCCCCGTGACGCGCCCCCGGACGGTCTGTCGGACCGTCCGGTTTTTTAGAGCCTGTTTCAAGGCTGTCAAAACGCCATCCCGGCCCGCCTTTTTCCGCTGGGCCGCGTTGATTCGCCTTGAAATACCACAAAGTATTCCCGCGCAGATCGCGCAGCGGGCGCATCGAGCTCCCATGCGCGACTGAATTCCACACGGCCCCTCAATGGCGTTAGGCCGCCCTGTAGGCGGCCCCAGCTGTCGGGCCGGCGGAAGCCGGCCCACTAGAGTTTAAACAGGCTCTTACACAAAAAGGGTCCGGCCCGGTGCGTCTCGCAGCGCTGGGCCGGACCTGTCATTTGATACGGCTTGGAGAGCGCCGGTAGGCCCCGCTCTCTCGTCATTGCCGCCTGCGGCTGGGGGCCTATGGCTGCCTATCGTGCGCTGCCCCAGAAAATGATTGCCAGCATCCCGGGGCCGGTGTGGGCGCCGATGATGGGGCCGATATCCACAGGATAGGTCTTTGCACCGGGGAACCGGCGCTCCACCTCCTCCTGAAGCTGAGCGCACTCCTGGGGGCAGTCGCCGTGGCCCACCAGCACCAGATTCCCCATGGACCGGTCCCAGCCCTGCTCCATGCGGGCCAGCTGGCTCTCCGTGGCCCGGCGCCGGCCCCGGGGTTTCTCCACCACCTGGAGCTTTCCCTCCACGTCCACGTGGAGCAGGGGCTTGATCTGGAGCAGCGTGCCGGCGGTGGCCGCCACAGCGGACACCCGGCCGCCGTGGCGCAGGTGGTCGAAGGTGTCCACGGTGAACCAGTGGCACACCTGGAGCCGGTGGTCCTCCACCCACCGTGCCAGCTCCTCCAGGCCCATGCCCTGGGCCTGCCGCGAAGCGGCCTCCCGGACCAGGAAGCCCTCCCCCACGGAGGCGCAGAGGGTGTCCACCAGGAGGATGGTCCGGTCCGGATACTCCTCCTCCAGCTCCCGGATGCACAGCAGCGCGTTCTGGATGGTGCCTGAGAGGCCCGAGGAGAAGCACAGGTACAGGATATCCCGCCCCTCCCGGAGGCAGGGCTCAAAGGCATCCCGGTACGCGGCGGGGTTGATCTGGGAGGTGGTGGCGAAGAGACCGCCGCGCTGGGCGGCATAGAACTGGGACACCGTCAGATTTCCGCCGGGGCCGTAAGTATACGGCGTACCGCCCAGCTCTACCTCCATAGGGATATATACCACCGGAGGCAGCCCCTCCATAATTTCCTGGCTTACATCCGCGGTAGCGTCGGTAAAAATCTGATAACCCATTGCCTCTCTCCTTACTATATTGCGTCCATGCGTTCCGCGCGAAAAATATTTCGGGTAATTTGGGGGAAGAATTCACATTTTGTCCCTTCCAATTTTGTCCCAAATGGTGTATACTAAAAAGCAAGGTCGCCGGCTCCGGCCGGGACGTACCGCCCCATCCGGGGCCAGGACGCCCGCACAGCGGCCCCACCGCAGTTATTATAGCACAAAAACGGCCCAGGAAAAGGGGACAATTTACCTAATTTATCCCCGCCCGCGGCCCCTCCGGCCCGGTCAAAGTGCCGGAAATCCGTTAGAGCCTGCCTAGAATCTGTCAAAACGCCATTCCGGCACAACTTTTTCCGCTGTACCGCGTTGATTTGACTTGAAATTAACAGGCTCTTAGAGGAGGAGACAACCTTGAAAAATCTCAAACAGCTTGAAATCGGACAGGCGATCCTCGCCGCCGTGTATATCGCCCTGGGCGTGACGCTGATTACCCGTCCGGGCATTACCGGTATTGTCATCTGCCGGGCGGCGGGCGTGCTGGCCCTGATATTCGGCGGCGTCCGGGGGGCGTCCGTCATGCGGGAGCGGGAGGCCAGCTGGTTCTTCCAGGCGGATCTGGTGGTCAGCGTGCTGCTGCTGGCCTTCGGCATCTTCGCCCTGTTCCAGCCGGAGGCGGTGTTGTCCATCCTGCCCATCGCTCTGGGCGTCTATCTGTTGATGGAGTGCGCGGTAAAGGTGCAGCGGGCCTTGGCGCTCAAGCGCTTCGGCTACGCACACTGGTGGTCGGTCCTGGTGCTGGGCGCCATAGCGGCGGCGCTGGGTCTGCTGCTGATCGTCAACCCCTTTCCTGCCGCGGAGACCATGCTGATGGTCCTGGGGGCCAGTCTGGTGGTGGACGGCGCGTCGGACCTGTGGGTCCTGTGGTGCCTGGCCGCCCACACCCCGGCGGAGCAATAGAAGAAAGAGGGCGGATTTCCATGGAAAAACAGGAAATCTGCCCCCTGCTTTTGTATACCTTCGATTGACAAGGGGAAATACGGTTTTTCGGGGTAAAAGCCGGCGCTGGCGGCGTTATCCTCGTTGCCGGGCGACAGCCCTGCGGCCTCGTCCGCCCTGCCAGAGCTGGTTTTCCCTCCCGAAAAGCTCCGAAGGACCTGCCAGCGAGTAAAAACGGGAGCTGGCGAGGCCGCAGGATGCAGGCGGGCTGGCGCCCGCCAAATCCGAGAACGAAGTCCAGCGCCTGCCGTTCCCGGGGGACTGGCGCAAAAAATCGTTGACAAACCGGGAAAACGGCATATAATATGATAGGATATTAGGATAAACTGCGTGGATCAGGACCAGTACCCCGGCTGTCCCTGCACAGAGAGCCGCCCGCTTCGGTGGAAGGGCGGCCAGGCGGGCCGGGGGAATATCCCCTGGGAGCAGGCGGCTGAACGGCTCTTGCCCAGTAGGACCGCCCGGTAGTGACCGTTATCTCACGCCTGAGCGGCCGGCAAGCGCCGGCAAGAAGAGTGGTACCGCAGAGGATGGAACGCCTTTGTCTCTTGATAGGGGACAAGGGCGTTTTATTTGCGAAAAAGGAGGATGCCTATGACCTGTCCCACGTGCGGAAAAGAGATAGAGCCCGGCTGGATTTACTGCAGAGCGCCTCTGCTCTGGAGCCCTAAGCAGGGCAAGGCGACCCTCTTCCTGGGCAAGGAGGATGTGAGCCTGGTCAAGGGCGGCTTCCCCGCCGCCTTTCTCTGCCGGGACTGCCGCAAGGTGGTCGCGAACTATTGAAAATACAATTTGTAATATAATGAAGGAGTAATACCAATGGACTACAACAAGACCATCCAGCTGCCCAAGACCGACTTCCCCATGCGGGCGGGCCTTCCGGCCCGGGAGCCCGCCATGCTGGAGCGCTGGGAGGGCATGGATCTCTACCATGAGCTGCTGAAGAAGAACGAGGGCAAGCCCCGCTACGCCCTCCACGACGGCCCCCCCTTCTCCAATGGCGCCCTCCACATGGGCCACGCCCTCAACAAGTCCATCAAGGACTTCATGGTCCGCTCCGCCGCCATGCGGGGGTACTACACCCCCTACATCCCCGGCTGGGACAACCACGGCATGCCCATCGAGTCCGCCATCATCAAAAAGAACAAGCTCAACCGGAAGAAGATGGGCGTACCCGAGTTCCGCTCCGCCTGCCGCGACTTCGCCCAGCACTACGTGGACGTGCAGCGGGAGGGCTTCAAGCGCCTGGGCGTGGTCGGCGACTGGGAGCACCCCTACCTCACCATGGACCCGGGCTTTGAGGCCGAGGAGGTAAAGGTCTTTGGGGCCATGTACAAAAAGGGCGTCATCTACAAGGGCCTCAAGCCCGTGTACTGGTGCCCCCACGACGAGACCGCCCTGGCGGAGGCGGAGATCGAGTACCAGGACGACCCGGTCACCACCGTGTATGTGAAATTCCCCCTGCACGACGACCAGGGCAAGCTCTCCGCCTACGACAAAAGCAAGCTCTCCTTCCTCATCTGGACCACCACCATCTGGACCCTCCCCGGCAACCTGGCCATCGCCCTCCACCCCCGGGACAGCTACGCCATTGTAAAAGCGGAGGGCGGGGAGATGTATATCCTGGCCGAGGCCCTGGCGGAGAAGGTGATGAAGGTGGGCGGCGTAGAGAACTACGAAATTCTGGAGACCCACCCCGGCGCCTTCTTCGAGAACATGCTGGCAAACCACCCCTTCCTGCCCAAGACCAGCCGCCTGGTGACGGCGGAGTACGTCACCATGGACTCCGGCACCGGCTGCGTCCACACCGCCCCCGGCTTCGGCGCGGACGACTACGAGACCTGCAAGCGCTACGGCATGGAGATGGTGGTGCCCGTGGACGACCGGGGCCGCCACACCGACTACGCCGGCAAGTACGCCGGCATGACCACCGACGAGTCCAACCCCGTGATTCTCGCGGACATGAGGGAGAGCGGGGCGCTGTTTGCCAGCGAGGACATCACCCACTCCTACCCCCACTGCTGGCGGTGCAAGCACCCCATCATCTTCCGGGCCACCCCCCAGTGGTTCTGCTCTGTGGACGCCTTCAAGGACGCCGCCGTGGCCGCCGCGGAGGACGTGCGCTGGCTCCCCGCCTGGGGCAAGGACCGGATGATCTCCATGATCCAGGAGCGAAGCGACTGGTGCATCTCCCGCCAGCGGCGGTGGGGCCTGCCCATCCCCGTGTTCTACTGCGCCGACTGCGGCAAGCCGGTGTGCGACGACGCCACCATTGACGCCGTCTCCAAGCTCTTCGCCAACCAGGGCTCCAACGCCTGGTATGAGAAGAGCGCAGAGGAGATCCTCCCCGCCGGGTATACCTGCCCCCACTGCGGCGGGACCCGCTTCACCAAGGAGGAGGACACTCTGGACGGCTGGTTCGACTCCGGCTCCACCCACTTCGCCTCCATGCAGCGGGACCAGGGGTTCTGGCCCGCCACGGTCTACATGGAGGGTCTGGACCAGTACCGGGGCTGGTTCCAGTCCAGCCTGCTGACCGCCGTGGGCGCTCTGGGCAGGGGCGCCCCCTTCCAGGAGTGCGTCACCCACGGCTGGACTGTGGATACACAGGGCCGGGCTATGCACAAGTCCCTGGGCAACGGCGTGGATCCGGCTGACCTGTTCAAAAAGTATGGCGCCGACCTGGTCCGGCTGTGGGCGGGTTCTGCCAACTACCATGTAGATGTTTGCGGCTCTGAAGTACTCTTCAAGCAGCTCAGCCAGAACTACCTCAAGTTCCGCAACACCGCCCGCTACTGCCTGGGCAACCTGGACGGGTTTGACGCCAACAATCTGGTGAGGCCCGAGGAGATGCTGGAGCTGGACCGCTGGGCGGTGACCAAGCTCAACGCCCTCATCGAGCGGTGTGAGGCCGCCTACCGGAACTACGAGTTCCACGTGGTCAGCCACGCGGTCAACGACTTCTGCGTGGTGGAGCTCTCCAGCTTCTACCTGGACATCATCAAGGACCGGCTCTACTGCGAGGAGCGCTGCGGACTCCCCCGCCGCTCCGCCCAGACGGCCCTGTGGCTCATCCTGGATACCGTCACCAAGCTCTTTGCCCCGATCCTCGCTTTCACCTGCGACGAGATCTGGCAGGCCATGCCCCACCGGGAGGGCGACGATCCCCGAAATGTGCTGCTCAACCAGATGAACGCCCCCTTCGCGGACTACGCCCTGGACGCTGACGCCATGGCCGCCTGGACGAAGCTCATCGAGGTCCGGGATACGGTCAACGCCGCCCTGGAGGCCGCCCGGAGCGAGAAGAAGATCGGCAAGAGCCTGGAGGCCAAGGTGGATTTGACGGTTCCCGCGGAGCTGGCCGGGAAGAAATTTATGGACGCGGACGAGCTGGCGGACCTTCTGATCGTCTCCCGGGTGCGCGTGTCCACCGGGTCTGGGATTGGGATCCATGTTGAACCCGCCCAGGGGGCCAAGTGTGAGCGCTGCTGGAAGATCCTGTCCAGCGTGGGCAGCGACGGGGAGCACCCCGGCCTCTGCCCGCGCTGCGCCAGGGTGGTCCGGAATCTGCCGGTCTCCCTCTAAGGGGGCGGAGGTCCGCCCATGAGGAGACGCGCCACCTCGTACGCAGTGCTGGCCGCGGCGCTCTACGCGGTCAACATCCCCTTTTCCAAGCGCCTGCTGCTCCACGTCTCCCCCACCATGATGGCGGCGCTGCTGTATCTGGGGGCCGGGCTGGGTCTCCTGGCCGGCCGTCTGGCGGGAAGGGGGCTGGACCGGCGGGCCACCTCCCTCACCCGGAAGGAGCTGCCCTACACCGCTGCCATGGTGGCGCTGGATATCGCCGCGCCCATCCTGCTGATGCTGGGGGTGGAGCGGACCACCTCGGCCAACGTGTCCCTGCTGAGCAGCTTTGAAATTGTGGCCACCTCCCTCATCGCCCTTGTCCTCTTCCGGGAGGTCCTCTCCCGGCGGCTGTGGCTGGCCATCGGCCTGGTGACAGCCGCCAGCGCCCTCTTGGGCTGGGAGGGAAGCTCGGGCTTTGTGTTCAACCGGGGCTCGGCCCTGGTACTGGGGGCCTGCCTGTGCTGGGGCTTTGAGAACAACTGCACCAAGATGCTCAGCAGCAAGAGCTCCCAGGAGATTGTCATCATCAAGGGCTGCTTCTCCGGACTGGGGAGCCTCCTGGTGGCGCTGGCGGCAGGGGAGTCCCTCCCCGCCCCCGGGTGGGCGCTGCTGACCGCCCTGCTGGGCTTTGTGTCCTACGGTCTGAGCATCTATTTCTATATCCTGGCCCAGCGGGATCTGGGCGCGGCGAAAACCAGCGCCTACTACTCCATCGCCCCCTTCCTGGGGGTGGCCCTCAGTATGCTGCTGGGGGAGCGGCCCGGCCCCCGCTTTTACGCCGCCCTGGCCGTCATGGCCGCCGGCACGGTCCTGATGGTCCGGGACACCGTCGCCCTACAGCACACCCACGCCCACGCCCATGTTCACACCCACGCCCATGTTCACACCCACGCCCACCAGCACGGCGGCCTGGTCCACACCCACCAGCACTCCCATGTCCACTCCCACCTCCACGTCCACGGCCCGGACGAGGAGCGGCACCTCCACACCCACCAGGATCTGCCGGACCACGGCCACAGCCACGCCTCCTGAGCCGCCATGGTATAGTGAGCGCAGTTAAGAACGAGCAAAAGTTGGGCTCCGTCCAAACCCGCCAGAGGCTCCGCCTCTGGACTCCGCGGCCTTTTGAAAAAGGCCGGCGAAAACTTTCTTTATAGTGGCCACAGTTGAAAAGCGGTAAAGTTTAGGGCCGTCCTTTTCAAAGGGCGGTGGGGTCTGGGGCAAAGCCCCAGCGGGTTTGGGCGGAGCTCAAAAGGAGGCCGCCGGAGCGCACTCCGGCGGCCTTGGGCGGGGCGGCCCGGCGGCGTTCTGCCGCCCGATACCGCCTCAGGAACATCTATGGGGCAGTGGGGATTCCTCCCCGCTGCCCGGCGCTCAAAGGGAGCGCCTGAAAGCGGCGCGCCTGGGCGCGGGCCCGGGGCAGGCGGGGCGTGGGAATAGTAGATACCGGCCCCGCCGCAGACGCTCTCGCCGCTTACGGTATCCTATGAAGAATCCCCGCCCGGGGTGCTTTGTCCCCCCTCCGGGGCCGGGCGGCTGTCCGGCCTGTCCGGGGGGCAAAATTGAAGAATAAGGAGTATCCGGCTATGGTGAAGATTGCGCCCTCGATCCTTTCCGCGGATTTTGCAAATTTGGAGCGGGATATCCGCCGCGTCAGCTCCGCCGACTATCTCCACGTAGACGTGATGGACGGCTGCTTTGTCCCCAACATCACCATCGGCATTCCGGTGGTGCAGTGCATCCGGCCTGTGACGGAGCTGCCCCTGGACGTGCACCTGATGATCGAGCGCCCGGCGCGGTATGTGGAGCGGTTCTGCCAGGCCGGCGCGGACATTGTCACGGTCCACGTGGAGTCCGACACCGCGGAGAACACCGCGAAGGCCCTGGAGCTGATCCGGGGGTGCGGAAAGCGGGCGGGGCTGGCGCTCAAGCCCGCCACGCCGGCGGAGGCGGCGCTGCCCTTTCTGGACCAGTGCGCCCTGGTGCTGGTGATGACGGTGGAGCCCGGCTTCGGCGGACAGTCCTTCCTGGCGGACACGATGCCCAAGCTGCGCCGGCTGCGCCAGTGGGTGGACCAGCGGTGCCTCCCCTGCGAGCTGGAGGTGGACGGGGGGATCGACCTCGTTACCTGCCGAACAGCGGCGGAGAACGGGGCCCAGGTCCTGGTGGCCGGCAGCGCCGTATACCGGGCGGAGAATCTCCAGGAGCGGATCCAGGCCCTGCGGGAGCGGGCGGAGAAGCGGTCCGAAGCGTAATTTTCTATCCATAAAAGTCTATCTGTAATCGGAGAACAGCGGATATGTTGGAGTACTTTCCCGCTCCCCTGGAGAAGCTGGTGGAGCAGTTTGCCCGTCTGCCGGGCATTGGCGGCAAGTCCGCCCAGCGTCTGGCCTTTCACGTGCTGAGCCTGACGGAGGAGGAGGCTCGGGAGTTCGCGGAGGCGATTCTGGAGGCAAAGCGTCTGGTTACCTGCTGCCCGGTGTGTCAGAACCTCACCGCCGGCGGCCTGTGCTCCATCTGCGCCTCCCCCAGGCGGGACGCAGCCACCATCTGCGTGGTAGCGGACCCCCGGGATGTGGCGGCCATGGAGCGGGCCAGGGAGTACACCGGCCGCTACCATGTGCTCCACGGGGTGATCTCCCCCATGAACCACGTGGGGCCGGACGACCTGGAGATCAAGTCCCTGGTGGAGCGGGTTGCCCAGGGGGAGGTAAAGGAGGTTATCATGGCCACCAATCCGGATACGGAGGGCGAGGCCACGGCCATGTACCTGGCCCGGCTGCTCAAGCCCTTTCACGTCCGGGTGACCCGTCTGGCCTACGGCATCCCCGTGGGGGGGCATCTGGAGTTTGCCGACGACGCCACCTTAATGCGGGCGCTGGAGGGGAGGCGGGAGCTGTGAGCTCCCGCCTCCCTTTTTCCGTCTATTCCATCTACTTCCATCTGCGCAGATTCTTTTTTCAGAAATTGCTATTTGCGAAAATTTATAGTATACTGACCTTGAAACATAAGCCAACCGGGAGGGGCCGCCCATGCCCACATTAGACTGGATTGGAAAAGCAAAGGTCGTCAACCACCACCAGGAGGTTCCCTTCCGGGTGCTGGAGCGGCAGTATGCCTACGGCGGGGACAGCGGCGAAAATAGGATCATCCACGGGGACAACCTGGAGGCCCTGAAGGCCCTGCTGCCCCAATACGCGGGGAAAATCAAGTGTATCTACATCGACCCGCCCTACAACACGGGAAACGAGGGCTGGGTCTATAACGACAATGTCAACGACCCGAAGATCAAAAAACGGAATCTGCTTCCACGAACAAAGGATGCGGATAGCAATTATTCAAATCCTGATCATGATCCCAGAGGCGTATGGACCTCAAACGCCATTCAGGCTCGAAACTATTACGCCTCTGGACATTATGAAATTATCGGACCGACTGGAAAAGTTTTTCTTCCGCCAGCCGGAACATCGTGGAGAATATCAGAAGAAACCTTCGACGAATTAGTCAAAGACAATCGTATTTGGTGGGGACAAAATAAAGATAGCGTTCCACGTATAAAAAAATTTCTAAATGAAGCAAAACAGGGGATCGTTCCCACAACACTTTGGAGCTATCAGTTTGCGGGACAAAATGCTGATGCAAAGCTTGAGATTCGCTCAATTTTCAACGATGAACCTAATATTTTTAATACGCCAAAGCCAACTCGGCTGATTGAACGCATTTTGCAGATTGCGTCAGACCCTGATTCCATCATTCTGGACTCCTTCGCCGGCTCCGGCACCACGGCCCACGCGGTCCTCAACATGAACAAGGCCGACGGCGGCCACCGCAGATTCATCCTCATCGAGATGGAGGACTACGCCGAGCGCATCACCGCCGGGCGGGTCAAGCGGGTCATCGACGGCTACGGGGAGGGGAAAGGCGCGGTGGAGGGGACCGGCGGCGGCTTCTCCTATTATGAGCTGGGCCAGCCGCTGCTGCTGGGGGACTGCCTCAACGAGGCCGTTGGGACCGAGAAGATTCGGGAGTACATCTGGTTTATGGAGACCAGGACTCCCTACGTCCCCCCCGCTGGGGGGCATCCCTACTGCCTCGGCCAACACGGCGGGGCCGGCTACTATTTCTGCTATGAGAGGGACGCGGTCACGGTGCTGGACTACGCCTTTCTCTCCACCCTCAAGGAGGAGGCGGACGCCATGGTGATCTATGCCGACCGCTGCACCATCAGCGCGGACCAGCTGGCGCGGATGGGAATCGTGTTCAAGAAGATCCCCCGGGACATTGCCAGGCTGTAGAGTCTGTTTGAAAACCAGCGAGCGCCCAGGGCAAACGGAAAAGGAGGGCTGACATGAAAACTGTTACAATCTACACCGACGGAGCCTGCTCCGGCAACCCGGGTCCCGGGGGCTGGGGCGCCATCCTCCAGTACGGCGCGCATACCAAGGAGCTGAGCGGCGGGGAGAGAGGGACCACCAACAACCGCATGGAGCTCACCGGCGTGATCCGCGCCCTGCAAACCCTGAAAGAGCCCTGCATCGTGGAGCTCTATTCCGACAGCAAATATGTGATCGACGCCCTCTCCAAGGGCTGGGCCAAGGGCTGGCGGGCCAGAGGCTGGGTGAAGAGTGACAAAAAGCCGGCTCTGAACCCGGACCTATGGGAAATCCTTCTGGAGCTCTGCGACATCCACCAGGTACACACCCACTGGGTCAAGGGCCACGCCGAGAACCCCTATAACAACCGCTGCGACCAGCTGGCGGTGGGGGAGTGGCAGAAGCTGAAATAGTTAGTGACCGCAGTTGAGAACGAGTAAAAGCTGGGCTCCGCCCAAACCCGCTGGGGCTTTGCCCCAGACCCCACCGCCCTTTGAAAAGGGCGGCCCCAAGCTTTACCGCTTTTCAACTGCGGCGACTATAGTATAATGGCCGCAATTGAAAATCCCCCGCGGGCAATCCATGCCTGCGGGGGATACGTCTGTCAATCACTCCAGCGTCTGCTGCTCCTTGACCCGCAGACGGTTGAGGGCCCGGGCCATCTGGGCCTGGGCGGCGTGGTAGCTCTGAATGCTGGCCTTTTGCAGCAGGATCTCCTGGGCCTCCTCCGCCTCCCGGCGGGCCCGGTTGGCGTCGATCTCCTCCGGGCGCTCGATGGTGTCGGCCAGAATCAGCACCTGGCCGCCCTCTACCTTGATGAGCCCCCGGGAGACGGCGGCGATCTGCTCCCCGCCGTCTGGGCCCCGGAACCGCAGCGTCCCCGGCACCAGGGCGGCGATCATATTCCGGTGGCCGGCCAGGATGCCGTACGCCCCGTCGCTGGCGGGGACCTGGAGGGACAGGCAGGGCCCCTCGTAGAAGGGCCGCTCCGCCACCAGAATACTGACCTGAAAGGTTTTCACCGGCCCCTCTCCTCCTCCATCCGCTTGGCCTTCTCCATCACGTCGTCAATGGTCCCGGCGTTGTAGAAGGCGGCCTCGGAATAGTAGTCCATGGAGCCGTCGATGATGGCCCGGAAGCCCCGCAGAGTCTCCGCCAGGGGCACGTAGACCCCGGGAATACCGGTAAACTTCTCCGCCACGTGGGTGGGCTGGGCCAAAAACCGCTGGAGCTTCCTGGCCCGGTTCACAGTCCGCTTGTCGGCGTCGCTGAGCTCGTCCATGCCCAGGATGGCGATGATATCCTGGAGCTCCCGGTACTTTTGCAGGATGGTCTGCACCTCCCGGGCGATCTCGTAGTGCTCCCGGCCCACCACGTCCGCCTCCAGAATGCGGGAGGTGGAGGCCAGGGGGTCAACGGCGGGGTAGATGCCCTGCTCGGCGATCTTGCGGCTGAGGACGGTGGTGGCGTCCAGGTGGGAGAAGGTGGTGGCCGGGGCGGGGTCGGTCAGGTCGTCGGCGGGTACGTAGACCGCCTGAACGGAGGTCACCGAGCCGCTCCGGGTGGAGGTGATGCGCTCCTGAAGGGCACCCATCTCCTCCGCCAGGGTGGGCTGGTAGCCCACGGCGGAGGGCATGCGGCCCAGCAGGGTGGACACCTCGCTGCCCGCCTGAACGAAGCGGAAGATGTTGTCAATAAAGAGCAGAACGTCCTTGTTCTCCCGGTCCCGGAAGTACTCCGCCATGGTCAGCCCCGACAGGGCCACCCGCATGCGCACGCCGGGGGACTCGTTCATCTGGCCAAAAACCAGGGCCGTCTTGTCGATAACGCCGCTCTCCCCCATCTCCCGCCACAGGTCGTTCCCCTCCCGGGAGCGCTCGCCCACGCCGGTAAAGATGGAATAGCCGCCGTGCTCCATGGCCACGTTGTGGATGAGCTCCTGAATGAGCACGGTCTTGCCCACCCCCGCGCCGCCGAAGAGGCCGATCTTGCCCCCCTTGGGGTAGGGCTCCAGCAGGTCGATCACCTTGATGCCCGTCTCCAGGATCTCCACCGCCGGCCGCTGGTCCACAAAGGCGGGGGCCCGGCGGTGGATGGACCAGCGCTCCGCCTCCCGGGGGAGGGGCTCGCCGCCGTCGATGGGCTCCCCCAGGACGTTGAACATCCGGCCCAGGGTCCGCTCCCCCACGGGGACCTGGATGCCCTGTCCGTAGGCGGACACCTCCATGCCCCGGGCCAGGCCCTCGCTCTCCGCGAGCATGATGCAGCGCACCCGGCCGCCGCCGATGTGCTGGGCCACCTCCATCACCCTGCGGCGCCCGTCCACGGTGACGGCCAGGGCCTCGCGAATCTTCGGCAGCTGGCCCGGCGCAAAGCGCACGTCCACCACGGAGCCGGATACCTGGGTAATGGTTCCCTTTGTCATGACAATGCGCCTCCTTCCTGTCTCTGCCGCCGCTGACCAAGGGCCCCGGCGGAGATCTCCGTAATCTCCTGGGTAATGGCGCCCTGGCGCAGGTGGTTGTAGCGGGCGCTGAGCTCGTCGAGGAGCTCCTGGGCGTTCTGGTTGGCGGAGTCCATGGCCCGCATGCGTGCGTTCTGCTCGCTGCAAAAGCTGTCCACCAGGGCGCTGTAGATAAATCCGGTGACATAGCTGGGGATGATGTTGTCCAGCACCGTCTCCACGTCTGGCGAGAACTCAAAGGGGATCTTCACCGTCTTCTCCCGGCTGGCGGAGGAGAACTGGGCGCGGTGGAAGGGCAGCAGGCGCACCGTGCGGGCGCTGGCCTCCAGGCCGCCGAAGTCCGTATAGACAATGTAGATTTTCACCAGCTCCCCCCGCTGGTAGCGGTTGAGCAGCTGGAAGCAGATCTCCCGGGAGCGCTGAATGGTGGGGTTCTGGGCGGTGTAGAGGAAGCTGCGCTCAATGGGGACGCCGTGGGCGGTAAAATACTGCCGGCCATACTCGCCCACCACGAAGAGCTTGCTCCCCTCGTGGTCCTCCATCAGCCGCTGGGCCTCCCGAATGGCATTCTGGTTGTAGGACCCCGCCAGCCCCTTGTCAGCGGTAATCACCAGGACGCCGCAGGCCCCGTGCACGTCCTGCTCCCCGCTGATGGGGTAGAAGTACTGGTTCTCAATGTCCCCCACGGTGCGGAAGATCCGCTTGATCTCCCCCCGCAGGGCGCTGAAGTAAGGCATGGTCCGGTCCAGCTCCTGCTTGGCCTTCTGGAGCTTGGTGGAGGCGATGAGGTACATGGCATTGGTGATCTTCTGGGTATCTCCCACGCTGGCGATCCGGTTTTTAATCTCCTTGGCGCTGGCCATGGGCTACCACCTCCGCTCCTCCGCCGCCTGGGCGGCCAGGGCCCGGGCGGTCTGGATGATGTCCTCCCGGTCCTCCGGGGAGAGGAGCCCCGTGCGGTCCAGGCGCTCACAGAGGGCCCGGCGCTCCCGGTGGAAGCCCTCCAGCAGCTCCCCGGCAAAGCTTCCCGCCTCCTCCAGGGGCACGGCGCTGAACACCCGGTTCAGGGCGGCGGTGAGCAGTATCACCTGCTCGTGCTGGCGCAGGGGGCTGTACTGCTCCTGGCGCAGCAGCCGCATGAGCCGCTGGCCGTAGGCCAGCTGGCCGCGGGTGGCGTCGTCCAGGTCGCCGGCGAACTGAGTAAACACCTCCATCTCCCGGTACTGGGCCAGGTCCAGCCGGATGGCCCCCGCGGCGGCCTTCATGGCCTTGGTCTGGGCGTCGCCGCCCACACGGGAGACGGAGAGCCCCACGTTCACCGCCGGCCGCTGGCCGGCGAAGAAGAGGCTGCTCTCCAAAAAGATCTGGCCGTCGGTGATGGAGATGATGTTGGTGGGGATGTAGGCGGCCACGTCGCCGGCCTGGGTCTCCACAATGGGCAGGGCGGTCATGCTGCCGCCGCCCTTGGCGTCGCTGAGCTGGGCGGAGCGCTCCAGCAGGCGGGAGTGGAGGTAGAACACGTCCCCGGGGTAGGCCTCCCGGCCCGGGGAGCGGCCCAGCAGCAGGCTCAGGGACCGGTAGGCGGCGGCGTGCTTGGTGAGGTCGTCGTAGACAATGAGCACGTCCCGGCCCCGCTCCATGAAGTACTCCCCCATGGCGCACCCGGCGTAGGGGGCCACGTACTGGAGGGGGGCGCTGTCGCTGGCGGAGGCGTGGACCACGATGGTGTAGTCCATGGCCCCCCGCTCCTCCAGATTCCGGACCAGCTGGGCCACGGAGCCGGACTTCTGCCCAATGGAGACGTAGATGCAGATCACGTCCTTGCCCTTTTGGTTCAAAATGGTATCCAGGGCAATGGCGGTCTTGCCGGTCTGGCGGTCGCCGATAATCAGCTCCCGCTGGCCCCGGCCGATGGGGAACATGGAGTCAATGGCCAGAATGCCGGTCTCCAGGGGCCGGTTCACACTGCGCCGGTCCAAAATGCCCGGCGCGGGCCGCTCAATGGGCCGGTACTCGCCGCAGGCGATCTCGCCCTTGCCGTCCAGAGGCGCGCCCAGGGCGCTGACCACCCGGCCGACGAGGGCGTCTCCCACAGGGACGCCTGCGGTTTTGCCGCTGCGGCGGACCGGACCGCCCTGGGAGACCTGGCCGTCCTCGTCAAAGAGAATGCAGCCAATGGCGTCCTCCCGCAGGTCCTGGGCCATGCCCCGCACCTGGCCGCCGGAGTCGGTGGGGAAGAGGAGAATCTCGCCGTAGCGCGTCTGGCTGAGGCCGGAGACGGCGGCGATGCCGTCTCCCACAGTGACCACAGTCCCCTCCTCCTCCGCCAGGGCCTGGGGGGTCCAGCTCTGCACCGCATCCCGCAGGAGGGGGATCACCTCCCCGCCGGGGAGCTCTTTGAGCTTCTCCCTGAACTGGCGCAGCCGCCCGTCCACGCTCCAGTCGTAGAACTCCGTGCACACGGCCATGCGGAAGCCGCCGGGGTACTTGTCGCTCTTCTCCCAGCTCAGCGTCACATCGGGGCCGTACTTACCCCGCAGGAAC
Organism: uncultured Oscillospiraceae bacterium; assembly: GCA_949878425.1. GTDB lineage: Bacteria > Bacillota > Clostridia > Oscillospirales > Oscillospiraceae > Pelethomonas. The sequence goes on along the minus strand of CATLAL010000005.1, from coordinate 102,720 downwards.
TGGAGAAACCGCTCCTCCTGATCCCTGCTGGGGGGCTCGGCGGAGTACAAAATCGCGTAGCGCGGCTTAGCTTCCTCACGCATCCCCGTTCTCCTCCCCGACCGCCGCTAAAAACTGGTTGTAGACCGCGGAGGTGTTCTCCAGGACCAGCTTCTCCACCGCCTGGGCCACCAGCTCTGGGATCTCCTTTTGGGCCTCGCCGGTGATGCGCTCCCGCTCCGCCTGGGCGTCCGCCCGGGCCCTGGCAAGGATACGCTCCGCCTCCGCCCGGGCCTGGCTGAGCTGGGCCCCGGCGGCGTCCAGGGCCGCCTGTTGGGCCTGCTCGTTCTTTTGCCGGATCTCCTCGTCCGCCTGGTCCAGCCTCTGCCGGCAGGCCTCCCGGGAGCGCTCCGCCTCCGCCAGGCGCTCTCTGGCCTGGCGGTCCAGGTCCTCGTAGTGGGCCGTGCGTTTGGCCATAAAGTCCTTTACCGGGGCGTAGAGCAGGAAGTAGAGGGCCCCGAGGAGGATGGTAAAGTTCAGCAGATGGAGAAAAATCTGCTGGAAATCAATATTCAACGGCATGGGAGCGCCTCCTACAGCACGAAGATAATGAGGATTGCCACAATGAGGGCGTAGATGACCACGGTCTCAACGAATACCAGACCCAGCATCAGGGTGGTGCGGATCTTCCCCTCAGCCTCCGGCTGGCGGGAGATTCCGTCCACGGATTTCGCGATGCCCATGCCCATGGCGATGGCGCCGCCGGCGGCGGCCAGGCCCACCACGATGGCGGCGGCCAGGGCCTTGCCGGAGATGGTAAGATCCTCCTCCGCCGCCGCGGCCTCGCTGGGAACGTCCTCCTCCGCCGCCAGGGCGGGCACAGCGGCAGCGCTCATTACCAGCAGCGCCAGCAGCGCGGCAAAAACATGCTTCCAGATTGTTTTCATGGGAATATTCCTCCAATGTATTATAGATAGATGTATAGGGTGTAGGGGCGAGCAGCGCTCACCCGTTTCTAACGGAAAATTCGCGGTATCCTGCGGGCGGGCAGCGCCCGCCCCTACAAACGAATCTCATCTAAGCTCGCTGTCTTTGACGTTTTTTGGCCGGCTTTTCCTTTTTGTGGGACGGCTCGGAGACCTCGCCGTAGAAGAGGGCGGTGAGCATGGTGAGCACGTAGGCCTGAATGAGCGCGTGGAGCAGGGTGAAGAGCACCCCCACCACCACCGGCAGCACGAAGCTCAGATGGATGTAGTAGTAGACCAGCTCCGTCACCAGCGCGCCGCTGAGCAGCGCGCCGAACATCCGGAAGCTCATGGAGATGGGCAGGGAGAAATCCTTCAGCGCCCTCCCCACGCCCCGCAGCCCGTTTCCGGCAATTCCTCCGGAGAGGATGACGCAGTAGCTCAGACACCCCAGGGCGATGGCCCCGTTGATATCCGACAGGGGCGCCGGCAGGGAGACGGAGGCCCCCGCCGTGGTAACGGCCTGGACGCCCAGCAGCTCAAAAAGCGTGCCCACGAATATGTAGGTCCCCGCGGCAAAGACGTAGGCCCCCAAAAAGCCGCAGCGGTGGGGGCTGTTGGATCTGGCCAGGCCGTCGAAGAGTCCCACCGCCTGTTCTAGCAGCAGCTGGAACCGCCCGGGCACATACCGGAAGCGGGGGATGGCCAGAAGCCGCACCAGCAGGGCAAAAAGAATCAGAACTCCCGTCACGGTAAAAGCGGACAGCAGCCCAGGGTTGACGTCCAGGCCAAAAAAACGGATCCGCGCGGACGTATGCAGCACCGCGTCCCGCATGGTCTCCTGGATGCTCTCATGCTTTCCGCCGCCGCCCGTACAGATCGCTCCAACAAGAAAAACCAGCGCGGCGGCGGCAAACCAAAGCAGTCGCGCCGTCCGCTTTCTCCTGTCCATTTCGTTGGATCTCTCCTTTCCTTTACGTTTAAACCTACTTGACTATAGCACGGGGCGCCGCCTGTGTCAAGCGGCGCCGCCGCAAGATTTCGCTAAGAAATCCCCGGGGAAACGCCGGGATTTTCAGGCAGATTTATAGGGCTTGCTTGAAAAATGTTAACATGCCCGAACAGCGCCCAGTCAAAGAAAAGAATCCTTTGGTTCTTTTCAAGTCCTGCGGCGCACTGCGCCGCAGGAGCCGCAAAAGCGGCTCGGCTTTAGACCTCATAGACAACACACACGCTCTTTGCGTATCCAGCGGGCCACCGGCTCGCTGGATACGCAAAACGCCCTTTTTTCAGGTGTGTTGACTATATCGTCCTCGGGCGTGCCCCAATTTTTTGCCCAATATTTCATTTTTAACGTTGAGGAACGCCGCCCGGTGGTGTATAATGGAGCCAGCCTGCGGGGACCCGGGCCGTATCACGGGATACCGGTCCGCCCGGTACAACAAAAAACGGAGGAATGCGCCATGTTTACCGCTCTTTTGAAAAATCTGAAGGAAAACCGCCGCACCATTGTGTTTACGGAGGGCCCTGACGCCCGCATCCAGGAGGCCGCCCAGCGCCTGATGCGGGAGGACCTGATGAACGTGATCCTGGTGGGCAATGTGGGCGAGGTAAAGGCCGCCGCGGAGAAAAACGGCTTTGACGTCTCCGGCGCGGAGATTCTCGATCCGGAGACCTACCCCGGTATGGACGAGATGGTGTCCAAGATGGTGGAGCTGCGCAGGGGCAAGATGAGCGAGGACGAGTGCCGCGCCGCGCTGAAGAAGGGCAACTACTTTGGCACCATGCTGGTGAAGCTGGGCAAGGCGGACGCCCTGCTGGGCGGCGCCACCTACTCCACCGCGGACACCGTCCGTCCCGCCCTCCAGCTCATCAAGACCAAGCCCGGCGCCCACCTGGTCTCCTCCTGCTTTATCCTGAAGCGGGACACCGGCGACGAGGCGCTGCGGATGCTCTGCATGGGCGACTGCGCCATTAACATCTCCTACGAGGACAGCCTGGACAAGGAGGGCAACGTCGCTGTTTCCGCCGCCCAGAAGCTGGCGGAGGTGGCCGTGGAGTCCGCCCGCACGGCCCAGTTCTTCGGCATCCAGCCCAAGGTCGCCATGCTCTCCTTCTCCACCAAGGGCTCCGGCAAGGGCGCTACCGTGCCCCTCTCCGCCGCCGCCGTCAAGGCCGCCCAGGAGCTGGCCCCCGAGTTCGCCATTGACGGCGAGATGCAGTTCGACGCCGCCGTCAGTCCCACCGTGGGCCAGCTGAAGTTCCCCGGCAGCAAGGTGGCCGGCTACGCCAACACCTTCGTATTCCCCAACATCGAGTCCGGCAACATCGGCTATAAGATCGCCCAGCGCCTGGGCGGCTACGAGGCCTACGGCCCCATCCTCCAGGGCCTCAACGCCCCCATCAACGACCTCTCCCGGGGCTGCAACGCCGAGGAGGTCTACAAGATGGCCATTATCACCGCCGGGATGAAGTAATCCTTTTTCTTGTAAGAAGCCGCGGGACGGCTCAGTTGTCCCGAACAGCGAGGCCCGCCGGAATGATCCCGGCGGGCCTCGCGCCGCTTTTTCGCTGCGTTGACTATATGGTTAGGAAGCCGTTATTTCTCCAGTCCGGCCCAGTCCGCCTGCCAGCGTCCCTCCCGCCAGGTGAGGCCGATGGTGAGGAAGGTATAGCTGTCCTCGCCGCCCAGGCGGTGTTTGACGGAGGCGGTGGCGGTAAGGGGCTCCTCCCCGCCGGAGACGGTGCAGTCGATGCAGGTCATACTGACATAGGCGGACACGTCCTCCCCGTAGCCGTCGATCTCCGCCTCCGGGGAGAGCAGGTCCTCCACGCCGGAGAGGTCGTCGGCAAAGACGGCCTCCGCCAGCCGCTCCGCCTCCCGCCGCAGCTCCTCCGACCAGGCGTCGCCGCCCTGCCCGCTCTCGACGGCAAAGGAGCGCATCATGTCCACAAACCGGGCCCCGTGGCCCTCTGCGGCCTCCAGGAAGTAGCCGGCCTCCAGGACAAAGACGCCCCCCTGGCCGTCGGGACGGATCCAGACCTCCCGCTGGGCGTCGTCCCAGGCGTCGCCGTCGCTGGCGAAGAGGCAGCGCTCCTCCTCCGATACGTCATACCAGCCGTTGGGGGGGCCGGGAACCTCCTCCGCCCGCTCATACCGGGCCTCCAGCCGCTCCAGCACCTGCTGTGCCGCCTCCTCCGCCGTGGTCCCGGGCAGGTAGGAGATGGCCAGGGCGCACTCCGGCGTACCCTCCGGCTGCTGGAGGGGGCGGACGACGTAGACCCCGTCCTGCTCGTAGGTGGAATAGCTCTCCTTGTTGATATAGATCCGGAAGGCCGGCTCCTCCGCCGGGACGCGCAATTGCAGGAGGTGGACCGTCTCCTCCCCCTGGGGCCAGCCGTCGGGGATCGGGTCCGCCTGCACCGGGGGAAGCGGATTGGTTTGGACCGGGGGGACGTCCGGCGGGTCCGCCGCCGGGGATTTGGGCAGCATCGTCCACAGCAGGACCGCCAGCAGCAGGCACGCCGCCAGAGCCGCCCCCCAGGCCCTCCAGGAGCTCCGGCGTCCTCCCTCGCTGCGCTCCAGCAGGGCCTCGTCCGCGCCGCCGATGGCGGCAAAAAGCTTTTCCTCTCTCGTCATAGCGCGATTCCCTCCTTCTCCAGATAGGCCCGCAGCTTCCTCCGGGTGCGGAAGAGGCTGCTCTTCACGGCCCCCTCCCCCATGCCGCAGCGCTCCGCGATGGCCTCCAGGGGCTCCGCGTACCAGTACCGCCGCAGAAAGACGCCGCAGGCGCGCTCCGGCAGGGTGTGGAGGAACCGGTTGATGAGCCGCTCCAGCTCCCGGCCCTCCACCGCCCGGTCCACGTCTGAGGCCGCCGGCAGGCACTCCGAGAGCTCCTCCAGGGCCTCCGGATACGCCCCGCCGCCCCGCTTGGCGGCGGTTTGGGAGCGGAGGGCGTCGCAGGCCAGGCTCCTGGTGATTTTCCCCAGAAACAGCCGCAGACGGCCGGGCCGGTGGGGCGGCATGGCGTTCCAGGCCCCCACCCAGGTGTCGTTGACGCACTCCTCCTGGTCCCGCCGGTCCGCCAAGAAATTGCGGGCAATGCTGCGGCAGTAGCCGCCGTACTTCTCCGCCGTGGCCCGGACGGCCTCCTCGTCCCGCCGCCAGTACAGCTCAATGATCGTCTGGTCCTCCAAGGCTTTCCTCCCCCCCTTCTCCGCCCGCTCCGGGGCACGGTCCGCCTGCCGCCAGTCCAGGCGGACGGTCTGTTGACGCTCCATGGAATCTCCTCCTTTTCTGTGCTCTGCTGCACCTATAGTCGGAAACGGGAAGGAGAGGTTTCGCGGTCCCTGAAAATTTTCTGTAGCAATCATCCAAGCTCGCAGCATCGTGTAGTGGCCAGCATTGTACGTCAAAAATTTTTAACGCGTCAGACGGCAGAATTGGCCGAAAAGGCCCGCGTTTCGCCTTATGTGAACAGGCCCTAGTTTTCAGCTCTATTCACTATATCTCGCTGGCGGGCGCTGCCTGTCCCTACACACGCCTGCCGCATGCCTGCCCTCAAAGGGAGAAGCCAGCGCCTTCCATGCGCTGGCTTCTCCTGGTATTCCGGCGGCCCTCCGGCCACCTATGGTAACTCCGGTTCCGCCGGCAGGTCGGGCTCGTCCGGCTCCGGCGGCTGGCCGCCGCCGTCCGGCTCGCCGGGCGTGGTTCCGCCGCCGGACGGCTCGCCGGGCGTGGTTCCGCCGCCGGACGGCTCGGTGGTTCCGGGGTTGGAGGGCTCCGTGGGATCGGCGGGCTCGCCGGGATTGGGATCCCAGGGAGTGGTGGGCCACTGGCCGTCCTCGCCGGGCTGGGAGGGATCGCCCTCCTCGCCCTCGCCGGGCAGCTGGGCCTCCGGGTCGAAGTTCTCGTCGTGGTACGGGCAGAGCCCCAGGGTCTTGAGATAGGTCAGGTGGGCCGCCATGTCGTCGGACTCGATGGGCCGGCTGGTGGTCACCGTGCCGTCCTCCAGGGTGACCTCATAGCCCGGCAGGCCCAGGAACTCCCGGCCCTCCAGCATCACCCGGGTCTGGACCGTGTCCTCCGGACAGAACTCGCCCGCCAGGCGGGCCTCCCCGGTCTCCGGGTTCACGCAGACCTGGACCTCCACGTGGCAGGTGCACTCCTCCGTGGGCAGGGCGCTGGTCTGGCAGTCCACAGTGATCACCCGGCTGCCCCGGTAGTCGGCGGCGCACAGGGCGGTGGGCAGCTTGCCGCAGTCGGCGCAGACCTGGACGCTGCTGATGCCGCCGGGGTTATCGAAGAAGGACTTGTCCTCCAGCCCCTCGTGGATTTTTTCCATCACCATCTGCCAGGCGGCGGCGGCCGGGTTCACTCTGCCGGAGTCGATGCGCTCCGCCTTGTCCTTGTATCCCACCCACACGGCGGCGGAGTAGTAGGGGGTAAAGCCGGCGAAGTAGCGGTCATACTTGTCGTTGGTGGTACCGGTCTTTCCGGCCATGCTCATGCCGTCGAACCGGTACCTGGCGCCGGTGCCGGGGCTGCTCATCACGCTGCGCAGCATTTTAATCATGAGATAGGCGGTGCTCTCCTTCATGGCGGTGTTGGAGCGCACCGGGTTGTCCACAATCACCTCCGAGTGGTCGTAGGACTCGATGCGGGTGACCATCCTGGGCCGGGAGTAGGTGCCCCGGTTGACAAAGGCGCCGTAGGCGGCGGCCATCTCCGTGGTGGTGACGCCGTAGGTCAGGCCGCCCATCCCCAGGGGGCTCAGGGCCAGGTCCCGGACGTCCAGGGTGGTAAAGCCCAGATTGCGGGTCATAAACTCATAGGAGCGGCTGTAGCCCATGGCCTCCAGGGAGCGGCTGGCGATGGTGTTCACAGAGCGCTGGAGGCCGGAGGCCACGGTGGTGTACCCCTTGTAGCCCACGGGGTCGTTCTTGGGATAGCCGCCGGTCTGGGCGGAGTTGAGCCGCAGGGGGTAGTCGTCCCACACGGTGCCGGGGCTAATGACGTCGTACTCCAGAGCCGGCGCGTAGACGGCCACAGGCTTCAGGGCGCTGCCGGGGGTCCGGGGGGAGGTGGCCAGGTTCAGTCCCCGCCGGCCAGTCTTGACGCCCACGCCGCCGGCCATGGCCACCACATCCCCGGTGTAGGGGTCCACCACAGTGATGGCGGAGTCCAGGGGCTTGCCCGAGGGAGAGGGGTAGTCAAAGTTGGCCGGGTCCTCGTACACCTCGTCCACAATGGCCTGGATGTCCGGATCCAGGGTGGTATAGATGTGGTAGCCCGAGTTGTAGAGAAGGGTGGAGGCGGTCTCCCGGCTCACGCCCCGCTCCTCCTGGATGAGGGTGATGGCCTCATTGATGGCGGCGTCCTCGAACCAGGTGTAGGACTCGCCGGTAAAGGTCTCCTCCTCGCTCCCCTCGTCCTCCCCCTCCTGAGGGGCCACGGTCAGGCCGTGGGCAATCCGGTACTCGTCGGTGTCGGTGAAGAGGAGCTTCTCCGCCTTGGCGGCGTCCCGGGCGGCCTCGTCAATATAGCCCTGCTCGCACATTTGGTCCAGGATCAGCTCCTGCCGGCTCTTGTTGAACTCCCGGCAGGTCTTATATGACCCGTCCTCCTGCTTGAACTTGGCGTCCCGGAAGGGGTCGTAGAGGGAGGGGTTGTTGGTAATGCCGATGATGGCGGCGCTCTCCGCCAGGGTCAGCTCCGATACGTCCTTGCCAAAGTAGCCCTTGGCGGCGGTCTGGATGCCGTAGTAGCTCTGGCCGAAGAACACCCGGTTGAGGTACTCGGTGATGATATACTCCTTGGTGACGTTGGGGTCCTTCTCAAACTCCAGGGCCCGGAAAATCTCCCGGAGCTTTCGCTTGACGGTCACCTCGGTGTCGTCGTACATGTTGCGCAGCACCTGCTGGGTGAGGGTGGAGCCGCCCCGGGTGGCCCCGCCGGTGACGGTGGACTTGATGGCCCCCAGGGTGCCGTACCAGTCCACGCCTTGGTGGGTCCAGAAGCGCTTGTCCTCAATGGCCACCAGGGCCTGGATCAGGTGCTCGGGCAGGTCGTCGTACTTGATGAGCTCCCGGTTGCCGCCCTGCTTCTCGCTGTTGTCGTACAGCTTGAGAATCTCCTTGCCGTTTTTATCGTAGATCGTGGAGGTCAGCGACAGGGTCAGCTCCTGGGCGTTCAGCGTCCCGCCAAGAGATGGCACCAGGGTGGTGTCGATGTAGGTCATGAAGATTTTGAAGAAAATGGCGCAGGTGAGCACGCCGATGACGGCCAAGGTAAAAAGGGTGAGAAGGAACCATTTTACAACGCGTCCCACAATCACATGGGCCGGCGTTTTTTTCTTATCCCTGCGGGGTGCGGGCGGGCCGCTTTTGGGGGCCGGTCCGCTGGGATTGGACTGAGCCATGGCAAGACATACCTCCTTTGACTGGCTGAGCGGGCATATCTCTGATATGCCAATTTATAGTATAACACGGCTTGTCAACTTTGAAAAGGAGGAAAAATCGACAGATTTCTCACAGATTCCCCAAGGTCCCCGAAATTTCTTCAAAAAATACAAAAAGGAAGTGATGAAATCGTCGAAATGTCACATGAAAACCCTCTTGCAATTTCCGCAAAAAACGGTTACACTATAGCCAGCGCAGTTGAACAGCATCCAAGGGAAGCGCGCGCCGCGGGCCGGCGGTTTTCAGCCGCGTTGACGATAGAAACGAAAACGGCGGCGGGCCGCCGGTGAGAACGCCAGGAGGGAGGCCTCTTCCATGAGCGGGGAATTTGGACCGGATTTCATCACCGTTACCGACGAGGACGGCAACGACATTGAGCTGGAGCTGGTGGACGCGCTGGAACACAAGGGCCAGACCTATATGGCCTTTTTTCCGGCTGTGGAGGAGGGCGCGGACGAGGACAGCGACGACTACGGCATGGTGATCCTCAAGTCCATTGAGGAGAACGGCGAGGAGCTGCTGAGCACCCTGGACAGCGACGAGGAGCTGGAGGAGGTCTACGACCTCTTTATGGAGCGCCTCTACCAGGACGAGGAGGAGGACGGCGAATAGAGCGCCTCCCAAAAGGGCTCCCGCCGGGAGCTCCCACTGAGAAGGAACGTTAAGTGCCCTGCGGGGTGCGTGATGAGTCTTTTTTTAACCCACATTTCGTTATACGGGACGCTGGTTCACCGTCTGGTTTGCAGGCCTCCCGGCTGCCACCTGCGGTTGGAAGTTGGAAGCAGTAAAGGGCGGTGCAGGCGACCCACCTGCCTATTATGTGCAGGTTATAACAGGACTCACACGGCCTCTGCGGGGCGCTTTTCCTGAAAACGCGTCCCCGGACCCGCACTGCGATCCAGCGCCGCTGCCGGCCTTTTGGCCAGCGGCGGCAAAAATCTTTTTACAGGAGGATTCTCCCATGAACCCATATCTTGACGTCGCCCCCGAGGTCGCCCAGGCCCTGGCCCAGGGGAAGCCGGTGGTGGCCCTGGAGTCCACCATCATCTCCCACGGCATGCCCTACCCCCAAAACGTGGAGACCGCCCAGGCGGTGGAGCGGATCGTGCGGGAAAACGGCGCCGTGCCCGCCACCATCGCCATCATCGGCGGGCGGCTGAAGGCCGGCCTCACGGCGGAGGAGATCGAATACTTCGGCAAAAAGGGCCCCCAGATCGCCAAGGCCAGCCGCCGGGACCTGCCGGTGCTCATCGCCCGGGGCCAGGACGGGGCCTGCACCGTCACCACCACCATGATGATCGCCCACATGGCGGGGATCTCCGTGTTCGCCACCGGCGGCATCGGCGGCGTCCACCGGGGGGCGGAGACCACCATGGACATCTCCGCGGACCTGGAGGAGCTGGGCCAGACGCCGGTAATGGTCATCTGCGCGGGAGCCAAGTCTATTTTAGACCTGGGGCTGACCCTGGAGTACCTGGAGACAAAGGGCGTGCCGGTGATCGGCTATCAAACGGAGGAGCTGCCCGCCTTCTACACCCGGAAGTCCGGTTTCGGCGTGGACTACCGTCTGGACTCCCCCCGGGAGCTGGCCGCCGCCTTCCACGCCCAGCGGCAGATGGACCTCAAGGGCGGCATGCTGGTAACAAACCCCATCCCCCAGGAGTACGCCATGGACCCGGATACCATTAACAAGGCCATCGAACAGGCCATTGCGGAGAGTCGGGAGCAGGGCATCCACGGCAAGGCCACCACGCCCTTCCTGCTGGCCCGGGTGAAGGACCTCACCGGCGGCGACAGCCTGGAGAGCAACATCCAGCTGGTGTTCAACAACGCCCGCCTGGCCGCGCAGACCGCCGTGGAGCTGGCTGGAATGCGGTAAATGGGGGGATTTTCCTTCCTCCCGGAGGCCACCGGAGACCAGATCTGGGCGGCAGTTGGTTCACCGGCGGCGGTGCTCCGCTGGCTGGCGCTGGTGAACCTCCTTTCCTTCTATCTCATGTGGGCGGACAAGCGTCGGGCGCAGAGAGGGCGCTGGCGCGTCAGGGAAATCACCTTCTTTGTCTTTGCCGCTCTGGGCGGAAGCCTGGGGGCCATCCTGGGCATGTGGACCTTCCGGCACAAGACAAGGCACTGGTACTTCGTCTGGGGCATGCCGCTGATCCTGCTGGTCCAGCTGGCGCTGGCAGTATTTGTCTGGCGTCGGTTTGCCTGAAGATAATCAGGGCATGTTTTAAAAATATCAAAACGCCCAAGCAGCGGATCTCTTTCGCCGGACTGCGTGAAAAAATCTCTCGCTGTTGGACCTTCTGCTATTTATCAAATAAGCCCTAATATGAGTATAAGCAAGGCGGATGCCTTGCGAAAAAATTCTTTATGATACGTTTTCTTTTAAGAAAAAGTATGTATACCCTACATAAGGAGGCCCTTTCATGAACACCCGACAGCTGGTTAACGCGGCCTGCGCCGCGATCCGCGCCCAGAGTCCGCTCCAGCCGGAGCTTGGCCTCATTCTGGGCAGCGGCCTGGGAGATTTCTGCGACAGCCTGGAGGAGCGGACCGAGATCCCCTTCTCCGCCGTACCCGGCTTCCCTCTGCCCACAGTGGACGGCCACCGGGGCGCCTTCGTTCTGGGCCGCAGCCGGGGCCGGACGGTTTTGGCCCTGCGGGGCCGGCTCCACTGCTACGAGGGCAACACCCCCCAGCAGGCCGCTCTGCCGGTGCGCGTGATGGCGGCGCTGGGCATAAAAACCCTCATCCTCACCAACGCCGCCGGAGGCATCAACCTGGACTACCGGCCCGGGGACCTGATGCTCCTGGCGGACCACATCAATTTTGCCGGGGCGAACCCTCTGACCGGCCCCAACCTGGAGGAATTCGGCCCCCGCTTCCCGGACATGGGCGATATCTACACCCGGTCCCTCCGGGAGAAGCTCAGGCCCCTGGCCGCCCAGGCGGGCCTGCCCCTGCGGGAGGGAGTCTACATCATGTACGGCGGACCCAGCTACGAGACCCCGGCGGAGATCCGGTTCTTCCGGACCATCGGGGCCGACGCGGCGGGGATGTCCACCGTGCCGGAGGCCATCGCCGCCCGGCACAGCGGAATGCAGGTGATGGGCGTCAGCTGTATCACCAACATGGCCGCCGGCATTCTGCCCCAGCCCCTCAGCCACGATGAGGTTGTGGCCGCCGCAGCACAGGCTAAGGGGAATTTCACCCGGCTGCTGGAGCTGATGATTGATATTGGATAGGAGGCCGCTGTGGATCCCCTCATCGTACGTCCCTACCGTCCGTCGGACTGGCCCCGCCTGACGGCGATCCATGATGCCGCCCGCATGCAGGAGCTGCGCCTGGCCGGACTGGAGGATGCCTTTCTGCCGCTGGAGACGGCTGCGGAGCGGGAGAACCTCTTTGGCTACACGCTGCAAATTGCGGAGCTGGCGGGAGAGCCGGCGGCATTCATCGCCTATACGGAGTCGGAGGTGGCGTGGCTCTATGTGGACCCCGCCTTCATGCGGCGGGGAATCGGCGCGCGGCTGGTCCGCTATATGCTGGACCACACTGCGGCCCGGCCTGTCACGTTGGAGGTTCTGGCCGGGAATAATCCGGCCCTCGCGCTCTACCGGTCCCAAGGCTTTGCGGAGGTGGAGACTGTCACAGGTTCCATGCCGGGAAACGAGCGTCTCCCCGTGACGGTCCACGTTCTGTCCTACGGCGGGGCGAGTAGTTTGCAGCATGAAACTGGCTGCCGGCAAAGAGCCGGCGGCCAGTTTTTTATACGAATTCTTCTTATCAAGAAATAGTATTACTTCTCCAGCAGTCCCGCTGCCATGGAGAAGAATTTTTCGTGGGTCAGCTGGGACCAGTTCTCCAGCGGCGGGGTCCGGCCCAGGCGGGTGGAGAAGAACTGGGCCAGCTCCACCGCCGTAACCGGGTCCTCGGGGCGGAAGCGGCCGTCCACCGCCGCCATGGCCCCGGTCTCCGTGGCCTGGAGGGCGGCGGCGGCGTAGGGGTGGCGGGGGGCCATGTCCCGGAAGGGAGCCCGGCCGGAGCGCACAAGGTCAATGCGCCGGCGGACGGTCTCCCAGCCAAAGGCCATCATGGCCAGCTCCCCCCGGGTGAGCACCGCCTCCGCCCGCAGAGTGTTGTCCTGATAGGCCACGCACCACCCCCGGCCCAGCAGGGTCCGGGCGGCCCGGCCCGCCGGACTCTCCGGCAGCGCGTCCTGGAAGGGGGAGCGCTCCAGCAGCTCCGAGACTGTCAGCACCCGGTAGCCGTGGTCCGTCAGCAATTGCAGCTGCTTGTCCAGCCCGTCGGCCACCGGTGTCCGCCGGGCCATGTTAAAGCCGTCCTTCTGGAAGATAATCTGGCCCCGGAATGCCTCCGGCGTCTCCAGCAGCAGCTTCTCCATGGGCCGCCAGGTGGCCTCCACCTCCGCCTCGTAGGAGGCCAGGGGCAGCCAGCCCGCCCCGTCGAAGCTGGCTGCCATGTACTGGTAGCCCATGAGGGCGTAGGCGTCGTAGCTGGACAAGCCGCCCTTGATGGCGTCCACGTAGTGGGGGGGCCTGCTCAGGCGCACCGGATAGCCCCAGCCGGACTCCAAGGTGCTGTGGAGCCTCTTCAGGTCCTCCACCACCGGCTCCAGGCCGCTCAGGTACTTCCGGCGCCCGTAGACCAGGGGCTTCCAGCCGAAGAGGACGTGGGAGTAGGTGTGGCTGGTGATCTCGTGGCCCCCGGCCAGCAGCCGGGCGATCAGCTCCGGACAGTTCACCGCGCCGCCCTGGCCGTCCTTGCCGAAGTCCGGGTAGTGGTCGTAGGCCACCCCGCCCCAGGAGGCGGAGCCGTGCTTGCCCGCCTTGTCCGGGTAGTTGGCCGAGGTGTCGCCCACCACGTCAAAGGTCCCCTTGGCGCCGTAGTGCTCCAGAATCTCCGCCAGTACCAGGGTCAGCGCCTTGCCCCGGAAACGGTCCGGGTTGGCCGGCAGACGGCAGGGACCGTCGTCAAAGGTCATGGCGCAGATCCGCTCCTCCGTGGCAACCCGCTCAATCCGGCGGACCGGGGAGAGATAGACGGGGGTCCGCTCCCGGAGCTGGTCCTGAAAGCGGTGCTTGGCCTTTTTGGCAAGACCAATGCCTTTGGTCACAAGAGACATGATACACCTCCCAATGGCGAAAGAATGGGGCGCTGGCATACATTCTTTTTCTTGAAAGAAAAAGAATCAAAAAGAACTTTGGCGCAAAACTTCGTTTTGCTTATCTGTTTTTCTGGTTACCCCTGCTGTCAAAACAAGGCCTCTGGAGCAAGGCGAATGCCTTGCGGAACAAAATTTTCTTTTGATTCTTTTCTTTTTTAAAAGAAAAGAATGTATGCCTCACATATGCCTCACATATGCCTCACCGGCGCGTCCTGAGGGGGCGAACCGCGTCCAGGGCGGCGCAGTAGGCCAGATAGGCGGCGGCTTTGGCCAGCCGGGGGAGCTTATGGGAGCGCCGGGCCTTGGTCCACTGGGAGAGGCCCTTGCGGAAATGGGGGGTGTTTCGCGAGAGTACAGCCCGGCACCGCCCCTGGGCCAGGGCCTGCCGGAGGGCGGGGAGGGTCCGCTCCTCCGCCTCCAGCTCCGTGAAGGCGTTTCCCACCTCGGCGGCGTCGTGGGCGTCGCTGCCGCCCACGGCGGCGAGTCCCCGGTCCGCGGCCAGGGCCGCGGCCCGGGCGTTGGCGGCCGGGACCTTGAAAGCGGCCCGGGCGTTGGCGGCCTCCAGGCCGTCCAGGTCAAAGGCGAATTCCTCCGGCCGCGCGCCGGGCCGTGCGCAGGGGTGGGCCAGCACCGCCAGACCGCCGGCACGGCGGATGGCGGCCACCGCCTCCTCCGGCGGAGGCAGGTGGGGCAGCGGCTCCAGGGGCCGGTCCAGGAAGAGGCCGGTGATGTGGCCGGCGCGTGTGGAGACCTCGCACCCGGGGATCAGCAGCACCCCCGCGCACTCCCGGGGTACGGCGGTGCACAGGTCGTGGTCCGTAATGGCCAGGGCGTCCAGGCCCCGGTCCCTGGCGGCGGCGGCCAGGGACTCCAGAGAGGAGCGGCCGTCCGGGGAGGCGGCGGTGTGGACGTGCAGATCCGCGCGAAAGAGGCTCATGGGCGGCGCTCCTTTGCCAGAAGGGACCGGACATAGGCCAGTCCCGGCAGGGGGTCCCCCCACTCAAAGACGCCGTCCCGGACCGTGGGATTAACGAGGTCGGCCAGGGCCCCCAGGGCCTGGCGGGGCTGTCCCCTTTTGAGGTAGCCCGCCGCCGCCGACAGGTCTGAGGCGGCGAAGATCATCTTCTTGGACCGGGGCGGGTCCGGCCGGGGCAGGGGGACGGGGTCCTCCGGGTGCCCGGCGTTCCAGGCGAGGAGGAACCACAGCAGGGGGATGCCGCTGCGGGACGCCCGGGTGAGGGGGAAGGTGCCCCAGATCCGGGGATTCACCTCCAGCAGATGGGGGCGGCCCTGGCCATCCTCCTTGAACTCGAACATGGCCAGCCCCGTGTAGCCGGTCTCCGCCGCCATGCGCTCCGCGTAGGCGGGGAGGTCGGGCCTCTCCACCCGGAGGCAGCAGGAGGCGGGCCCGCCGGAGACAGGGTACTCCCGCAGGCGGCGGTGGCAGATGGAGGCCAGGACCCGGCCCTCCAGAGCCAGCACCGAGCAGCCCAGGGCGCCTCCGGTGAGCTGGCGCTGGACCACCGGGGGCGACCCCGCCAGGGCCAGGAAGCGGGCGTAGGCGCGCTCCGCCTCCTCCGGCGTGGAGACCGCGGCGTAGCGTTCCGCCGCGTGGAGGCCCAGCTTCTCCCCGCACACCGGCTTGATCACGCAGGGCAGGGGGAGGCGGCGGGCAAAATCGGTCAGATCCTCCCCCTCCCGCCGGACAAAGGACTCCGGCACGGGCACGCCCAGGCTCTCCGCCAGGGCGGCCGCCCGCTCCTTGCTGTTCATCCGGTCCAGCTGCTCCAAGGTGGGCGCGCACAGGCCGCAGACGGCGTCAAAGCGGGAGCGGTCCCGGGCCACGGTTTCCAGCGTGGCCGCGCCCACCGGCAGCAGGGCGGGCTTTTCCCCGATCTCCCCGCAGAGGTCCAGCAGGGCCTCCCCGTACCCCTCCTCCGGCAGCCACACGTGGCGGGAGGTCCAGCGGGACAGGGCCCCCAGAGCCGGGGAGGCGGCGTTTTGGCGGCAGCGCTCCCGCTCGCAGGTGATAACCTCCACGCCGGCCTGACCCAGATCCCGGATCAGGGCCAGGGACATGCGGTAGCGGACGTCGGTGACAATGGCGACCATGGAACCCTCCTTGGGATAGGTAGTCTCGTTTATTCATAGCTAGTATACTACAAATTCCTCGGAAGAACAAGGGGAAGGGCTGGAAAATCAGGGAAATCAATTTTGCGAATCCAGAGGGGATTTTTGACTGGCTGTCCTGTTATGGGCGAGCGCCAATCTATTCGGCAGCTCCGGGGGCGAAGCCCCCGCCCTGGAAAATTCTCCAGAACGGCGGGGGAGGAGGCAGCTCCCAGCGGGACCGCCCCCTCCCATATCGGGTGTCCTTACCGCCCCGCGCTCCTCCTCTGGTCCAGGCGCACGCTGGCCACGCTGAGGACAATGGACGCCAGCAGCAGGGCGGTGTAGGCCACAATGAGTCCCATGCCCGCCCGGATACCCGCCCGCTCGGCCACAAAGCCCACCAGAGCGGGGGTGAGAATGCCGCCGGCGCTGCCGGTAAAGATCATGATGCTGCACCCCAAGTCGTTGCCTTTGATGCAGTCGCTGCCAAAGGCAAAGGCGGTGGGGTAGATGGTGGCCATAAAGAAGCCCACGCCCACCAGCCCCAGGATAATGGGGCCCGGCGTCCGGCTGAAGAACATCACCAGGAAGAAGGTGAAGAGCCCCACGCCGTCGGCCAGCAGCAGCGCGGTCCGGGGGATTTTGCCCACAATGGCCGCGCCCACCATGCGCCCGATAAAGATCACCAGCCAGAGGAGGCTGTTCATCATCTGGGCGTGGTCCGCGCTGAGCACGCCGATGTCCTGGAAATAGGTCACCAGCCAGCCCACAATGGCGTACTCGGTGGAGATGTAGAAAAAGAGCATGGCCGCGCCCAGCCAGAACTGCTTGACCCTCAGAAAGCTCCGGTCCACCGCCTTGAGGGACTTCTCCCGCCGCTCCGGCGGCAGGGGCATGGCGGCATAGACGGCCAGCTGGCCAAGGCACAGCAGGCCCAGCAGCCCCGCCACCAGCCGCCAGCCCATCTCCGGCCACCGCCCCACGCAGAAAATGAGCAGCAGCGGGGAGAGGAGGGCCCCCACGGCGAAGCAGCCGTGGAGCAGGTTATAGCCCCGGGCGGCCTTGTCCCCGGGCAGGGTGGAGATCATGGTGTTGGCGAAGTTGGAGTTTCCGCCCCGGGCCACGCCGGTCATGAGGCAGGCGGCGATGAGTAGCGCCGGGGCGCCGATGCCGCTGGCGAAGATGAGGTAGCCCACGGCCATCCACACGGCGGTGGTGAGGATGCTCCTGCGCCGGCCCAGATACACCGGCAGGAACCCGGCGAGGAGGACCGCCGCCAGGTTGCCCACGGACTGGCAGGAGAGGAGGATGCCGGAGAGGTCGTAGCTGAAGCCGTAGGACTCCCGCAGGAAGGGGATAAAGGAGCCCAGGGGCTGGGAGGCCGCGCCGCTGACAAAAAAGGCGAAGAGGGTGTTTCGCAGCAGCCGGTCCTCCCGGCGGGACTGGGCGGCGTCTAAACGGTCCGCGGCGCTCACAGGGCAAAGTACCGGGCCGCGTTGGTGTAGCAGACGCCCTCCACGATCCTTTTCAGGGAGGCGTCGTGGTTGGGGTACTCGCCGTTTTCCACCCAATTGCCCAACAGGTTGCAGAGGATGCGGCGGAAGTAGTCGTGGCGGGCGTAGGAGAGGAAGGAGCGGGAGTCGGTGAGCATGCCCACGAAGTTCCCCAGCAGGCCCAGGTTGGCCAGAGATTTCATCTGGGCCTCCATGCCGCTTTTGGTGTCGTTGAACCACCAGGCGGAGCCGTGCTGGATCTTGCCGGGGAGGTCGTCGGACTGGAAGCAGCCCAGGAGGGTGCCCAGCTGCTCGTTGTCCGCCGGGTTCAGAGAGTAGAGGATGGCCTTGGGGCACTCTCCGGTGCTGTCCAGGGCGGAGAGCAGGGCCGCGATGGCCCCGCCGCAGGTGTTCTGGGCGATCATGTCAAAGCCCGTGTCCGGGCCCATCTTCCCGTACATCCGCTCATTGACGTTGCGCAGGCAGGAGTAGTGAAGCTGCATCACGATCCCCAGCCGGTGGTAGGCCCGGCCCAAAGCCAGCAGCACGGTGGTCTGGTAGCCCTCGGCCTCCTCCGCCGTCAGCGCCTGGCCCGCCATAGCCTTTTGGAGGGCGGCGTCGGCCTCCGACCGGGAGCAGGGGCGGAAGGGCACGTAGTCCAGGCCGTGGTCGCTGGCCCGGCAGCCCATCCTCTTGAAGAACTCCAGCCGCTCCACCAGGGCCTCGCAGACCTCCCCGGCGGTTTTCAGCTCCTTCTTTCCCACGCTCTCCGCCAGCTTGGCGATGTAGTCCGCGAAGCCGGGCTTATGGATGTTGATGGCCTTGTCCGGGCGGAAGGAGGGGCAGACCTTCACCTGGATGGCGGGGTCCCCGGCGATCCTCTCGTGCCACTCCAGGGAGTCAATGGGGTCGTCGGTGGTGCCGATCATGGCCACGTTGGCCTTCTCAATAATGCCCCGCACCGTGAGGTCCGGGTCCTTTTGCAGCTTCTCGTTGCAGAAGTCCCAGCACTCCCGGGCCGTCTCCGGCGTCAGGGGCCTGTCGTAGCCGAAGAACTGCCGCAGCTCCAGATTGCACCAGTGGTACATGGGGTTGCCCACGGCCATCTCCAGGGTCTCCGCGAACTTTAGAAACCGTTCAAAGGCCGGCTTGTTCCCGGTTACGTAGTCCTCGCCCACCCCGTTGGAGCGCATGAGCCGCCATTTGTAGTGGTCGCCGAAGTAGGTGCCGTCCGGGTTCTCGCCCCCAAGCCACACCTGGACCAGGTTGTCAAACCGGCGGTTCTCGTAGATCTCCCGGGGGGAGATGTGGCAGTGGTAGTCCACCAGAGGCATGGACGCGGCAAAGTCGTGGTAGAGGTGCTTCGCCGTGTCGGTCTCCAGCAGGAAGTCCTTGTCCATAAACGCCTTCATAGAAAACTCCTCTTATTTTCAATATTTTGCGGGGCGTGGGAATGCCTGTCTATTCGGCGGCACCGGGGGGTACCTCCGGACCCCCGGGGAGGTTCCGCGCTCCGGCGCGGGGCCGCTTTTTGACGCCAAAAAGCGGAGTAAACTACTTCCTCACCAGGTGGAGGGCGAACCCGCCGAACTGTTCCTTGAGATAGATGGCGGTGGTGCGGCCCTTGGCGTCGGCCTTGCGGGTGGACTCGTCAAAGGCCACGCCCCGGCGGCCCAGGTGGTAGACGGCCCGCTCCACGCTGTTGGTGCCGATGGCGATGTGGCCGTTTTTGCCAAGGTAGGGCTGCTTCATGCACTCCACGGCCCCGCCGGCAAAGACGGAGGAGTTGCCCTCCTTGTACGCCAGGCCGAAGATGGCGCAGAGGGTCTTGGCGGCGCTCCGGGCCTCCTCCCCGTTCTCGCAGTTGATGCCCACGTGCTGGAGGGTGAAGCCCAGCATGGCCGCCACCGCCTCCCGGCAGATGCGGGTGATGTCCTCCCAGCGCTCCCCCTCGATGAGGTCCTTTTTCACCATCCAGGTGCCGCCGCAGGCCAGGATCTGGTCAAAGGCCAGGTAGTCCGTCAGATTCCTGGTGTTCACCCCGCCGGTGGGCATCCACTTCAGGGTCCGGTAGGGGCCCGCCAGGGCCTTGAGCTTCTCCACGCCGCCGTTCTGCTCCGCGGGGAAGAACTTGACCGCCTCCAGCCCCAGGGCCATGGCCTGCTCCATCTCGCCGCCGGTGGCGGTGCCGGGGAGCATGAGGGCCCCCTTGGAGAGGCCGTACTTCACGGTCTCCGGGTTGAAGCCGGGGCTGACGATGAACTTGGACCCCGCGTCCAGAGCCCGGTCCACCTGGTCCTTGGTGAGGACGGTCCCCGCGCCCACCAGCATCTCCGGCACCTCCGCCGCGATGCGGCGGATGGCCTCCTCCCCGGCGGCGGTGCGGAAGGTCACCTCGGCGGCGGGCAGCCCCCCCTCCGCCAGGGCCCGGGCCAGGGGGACTGCCTTGGCGGCGTCCTCGATGGCGATGACGGGGACAATCCCGATGTTGGAGATGGTCTGCAAGACTGCGTTCATAAGCTTGTTCCTCCTGTTTGTCCGGTTGGGTTTTTGTTCTCTGGTAAAGCGCCCGGTAATGCTTGTATCCATTATACCGCCCGCGCGCCGGGGGTTCAATAAGAAAAACAAAAAGTTTCCGCCATTTTTCGCCCTCATTGCCGGCGGCGCATGCGCCGCCCCAGCGCCTCCCGCCGCCCCTCGGGCACATAGCCGCACACCCGGTCCCATACCGCCTCCAGGGAGGCCCGGCCACTGCCGGCGGGCAGGATGTAGGCCCGGTTCTCTTCCACGTAGAGGCAGACGCTGCGGCGCAGGCGGCAGGCCCGGAGCACATCCCCCCAGGCGTACTCCCGCCGCTCCTTCCCCAGGAGCACCGACACCCCTCCCTCGGACAGGCGGAGGGTGTAGGCGGAGGGAGCCCCCTTCAGCCGCTTCTCCTGGGCGCGCACGGAGAGGAAAAAGGACAGAAAGTACCCCGCCGGCAGCACCAGCCCCACGCCGGCCAGCACGCCCCCCAGCAGTCCGGCCCCCCGGATCCGCCCCCACTGGGTGAAGCAGACGCAGGCGGCGGCCAGCAGAATCCCGGCGAACAGCGCCGGAGCCCGCCAGCGCCCCTGGCGGCCCATGGTGTCGAAAAAGGCGAACTCCCGGAACACCTCCGGCGTGATTTTCGCCTCCAGCAGCAGCTCGTTCCGTTTCATAACAGCGTCAGCCTCCTGTTCCGGCGTCTCAGGGGACGTCTTTCCCCCTATCTTTACATTTAAACTGTTTTTTTGCAAGACCTCCGCCGCATTTTTGACGATTTGCACAAAACCCGCGGGAAAATGTTATCTAGTATACTAGTGGACAAATTTTGCCCAGTGTGCTAGAGTAAGGGATGTCCCCAAATGCGGAAAAAATGAAAACTTACTTATTGAGGAGGATTTCCAATGAAAAAGAAAGTTCTCGCACTACTTCTTTCCGCGCTGATGCTTCTGAGTCTGGCCGCCTGCGGCGGCAATAACAGCGGCGGAAGCAGCAACGGCGGCGGCAATAGCGGCGGCAACAGCGGCGGCAATAGCGGCGGCGGCGACACCAGCGACGTGGCCAACGACCCCCAGGTAACCCTGGTCTACGCCGAGGTCAACCCCCTGGACACCATCGTGGGCCAGACCGCCAGCGAGTTCAAGCGCCTGGTGGAGGAGAAGTCCGGCGGCTCCATCATCATTGACATCCGCGACAGCGGCGTGCTGGGCTCCGAGAACGACGTGCTCGACGCCATTGTGGGCGGCGACGACTCCATCGACATGAGCCGCATCTCCGCCTTCGCCCTGACCAGCTACGGCGCTGAGAAGTCCGTGCTGCTCTCCCTGCCCTTCACCTTTGAGAGCCGGGACCACTGGTGGGCCTTTGCCAACAGCGACCTGGCCCAGGAGTTCCTCAACGAGCCCCAGGAGATCGGCCTGCCCCTGCGGGGCGTGTTCTACGGCGAGGAGGGCTTCCGCCACTTCTTTGCCAACAAGCCCATTAACAGCATCGAGGACCTGGACGGCCTGAAGATCCGCGTCAGCAACGACCCCATCATGAACGGCATGGTGGAGAGCCTGGGCGGCTCCCCCACGGTGGTCTCCTTCGGCGAGCTCTACTCCGCCCTGAACACCGGCGTGTGCGACGCCGCCGAGCAGCCCATTGCCAACTACAAGTCCAACGCCTTCCCCGAGGTGGCCAATAACCTCATCCTGGACGGCCACACCCTGGGCGCCATCCAGTGCGTCATCACCGACACTGCCTGGGCCAAGCTCACCCCCGCCCAGCAGGCCGTCATCATGGAGGCCGGCCGGGAGGTTCAGGCCTTTAACCAGAGCCTGTCCCAGTCCGCCGAGGACGAGGTCCTCCAGCAGCTGAAGGACGAGGGCTGCAACGTGGTGGACGTGACCGACAAGAAGCCCTGGCAGGACGCCTGCTCCAGCGCGCCCGCCATCCAGGAGGCCATCAACAAGGCTCCCGAGCTGTATCAGCAGATTCTGGACATGAAGCCCTAAGAGGCCTGAGAGTCTGAACTTTCCGTCCAATCATGCGCGGCGCGGGGGGACGCGGGACAGTTCCCGCGTCCCCCCGTATTCTATTTGAGAGTGAGGGAATCAAATGCCGAAAATCTTTACCACCTTGGACAAGATCCGGCCCGCCTACGATCTGACCTATAAGATCGTCATGTTCCTGTGCAAGATCCTGCTCATCGCCGACATTCTGATCGCCTCCTACGCGGTGCTGGGCCGCTTCTGCCAGCAGTGGTCCCGGGAGTACGAATTTCTGCGCTTCCTGGCCGTCATCAAGGACCCGGCCTGGACGGAGCAGGTGGTGCTCACCTGCATGTCCTATATGGCGGTGCTCTCCGCCGCCCTGGCCATCCGCACCGGGGCCCACATCCGCATGACCGCCTTTGACAACTACCTGCCCAAAAAGCTCCTCAAGGTCCTGGACATTCTGGCCGATGTAGCCGTGATGGTCCTGGGCGTCATCATGGTGGTGGAGGGCTGGAAGTACGCCTCCACCCTGGGCGGCAAGGGCTTTTACGAGTCCATCCCCTGGCTGAGCCGGTTCTGGATGTATTTTCCCGTGCCCCTGGCCGGGATCGCCATGATCGTCTTTGAGCTGGAGTCCGTATACAACCACATCAAGTCCTTTTTTGTTGAGGAAGGGGAGGTGCGCTCATAATGGATACAAACACCTTGGCTATTATTGTCTTGCTTGGCTCCTTCGCGCTGATGATCCTGCTGCGCTTCCCCATCGCCTACGCCGTGGGTCTCAGCTCCGTGTTCTGCCTTTTGACCATGGGCAACAGCCTCAACGCCGTGTGCCGGCTGATGGTGAAGGGCATCAGCTCCTTCTCCCTCATGGCCGTGCCCTTTTTCATCACCATGGGCGTGCTCATGGGCAAGGGGGGCATCTCCGATAAGCTCATCGCCCTGGCCAACGCCTGCGTGGGCTGGATGCGGGGGGGCCTGGCCATGGTGAACATCGTGGCCTCCTACTTTTTCGGCGGCATCTCCGGCTCCGCCTCCGCGGACACCGCCTCCATCGGCTCCATCATGATCCCCATGATGGTGGACCAGGGCTACGACGCCGACTTCTCCACCGCCGTCACCATCACCTCCTCCTGTGAGGGCCTGCTGGTGCCCCCCAGCCACAACATGGTCATCTTCGCCACCACCGCCGGCGGCATCTCCGTGGGCAGCCTCTTCCTGGCCGGCTACGTGCCCGGCGCCCTGCTGGCCCTGTCTTTGATGATCGGCTCCTACATCATCTCCGTCCGGCGGAAGTACCCCAAGGGGGAGCGCTTCCACCTCCTGAACTTCCTCAAGCAGCTGTGGGTGTCCCTCTGGGCCCTGCTGGCCATCGTCATCGTGGTGGTTGGCGTGGTAGCCGGCTGGTTCACCGCCACCGAGTCCGCCGCCATCGCGGTGATCTACTCCCTCATCGTCTCCGTCTTTGTCTACAAGGGCGTCAACTGGAAGGGCGTGTGGAAGGCCCTGGACGAGTGCGTGGGCACCCTGGCCATTGTGCTCATCCTCATCGCCACCTCCGCCGTGTTCGGCGACTGCCTGACCAAGCTCCACGTGCCGGACCTGGCCGCCCAGGCCATTGTGGGCCTCACGGACAACCGGATCATTCTTATTCTTCTGCTGAATATCATCCTGCTGGTTCTGGGCATGATTATGGACATGGCCCCCATCATCCTCATCGCCACCCCCATCCTGCTGCCGGTGGCCACCCAGTTCTGCGGCCTGGACCCCATCCAGTTCGGCATTATGGTGGTGCTCAACTGCGGCATCGGCCTGCTGACGCCGCCGGTGGGCGCGGTGCTCTTCATCGGCTCCGCCGTGGCCAAGCGGCCCATGGAGAAGGTGGTGAAGGCCACGCTGCCCTTCTACCTGTGCATGGTTATCACGCTGCTGCTGGTGTCCTACATCCCGGATATCAGCCTCATTATTCCGAAGCTGTGCGGCTATAACCCCACGGTTCCGCTGCTCTTCTTAAAGTAAAAGGAGGACTTCCGCTATGCAAATGACGTTCCGCTGGTACGGCGAGGGCAACGACCAGATCAGTCTGGCCGACATCAGGCAGATCCCCGGCGTGACGGGCATTGTCTGGGCCCTTCACGACAAGATGCCCGGCGAGGTCTGGCAGACAGAGGAGATCGCCTCTGTCAAAAAGCAGCTGGACGCGTACGGCTTCAACATGGATGTGGTGGAGTCGGTGAACGTCCACGACGACATCAAGATCGGCCTGGACACCCGGGACCAGTATATTGAGAACTACAAGCAGACCCTGCGCAACCTGGCCCCCTTTGGGGTGAAGGTGGTCACCTACAACTTCATGCCCATCTTCGACTGGACCCGTACGGATCTCTTCCACCCCGTGGGGGACGGCTCCACGGCCCTCTACTACGAGAGGGACAAGATCCAGCGGGACTACAGGGCCATGGCGGACTATGTCATGTCCTTTACCGAGAAGTACCACATGACCTTCCCCGGCTGGGAGCCGGAGCGGATGGCCAAGCTGGATGAGCTCTTTGAGAAGTACGCCCCCGTCACCAAGGAGAAGCTGTGGGAGAACCTCCGGTACTTCCTGGAGGCCCTCATGCCCACCTGCCGGGAGACCGGCATCAAGATGGCCATCCACATGGACGACCCCCCCTGGGACATCTTCGGCATTCCCCGCCTGCTGGTGGACAAGGAGTCCATCCACCGCTTCCTGAAGATGGTGGACGACCCCCACAACTGCCTGTGCCTGTGCTCCGGCTCTCTGGGGGCCAACCCCAAAAACGACGTGGCGGACATCGTCCGCTCCTGCTGTGACCGCATCGCCTTTGCCCATATCCGCAACGTCAAGCACATGCCCAACGGCGATTTCTCCGAGGCCAGCCACCGGGACTGCGACGGCGACACCGGCATTCTGGAGATTATGCGGGCCTACCACGACTGCGGCTTTGACGGCTATATCCGCCCCGACCACGGCCGGCACCTCTGGGGCGAGGCCCCCGGTACGGTGCGCCCCGGCTACGGCCTCTACGACCGGGCCCTGGGCATCATGTATCTGTGGGGCTGCTGGGACACGCTGGAGCGGGAAGCCGGAAGAATATAGAGGAGGACACGCATCATGAAGCTCAGTTACGAGGGCCTGCGGGACAGGGCGGCCTGGTCCGCCGCGGGCGTGAAGCTGCCGGAGTTTGACTGGAAGGAGATGTGCGAGGCCACGGAGGCGGCGCCCACCTGGGTCCACTTTGGCGCGGGCAACATCTTCCGGGGATTTATCGCCCGGCTCCAGCAGGACCTGCTGAACCAGGGCCTGGTAAAGGGCGGCATCGTGGCCGCGGACACCTTTGACTACGACATCATTGACAAGATTTACAAGCCCTTCGACTCCATGACCGTCATGGTGAGCCTGCTGCCCGACGGCTCCCTGGAAAAGGAGGTGGTGGCCTCCATCGCCAAGGGCCTCCGGGCCGGCGGCGCCTTCCCGGAGGACATGGAGCAGCTGCGGGCCATCTTCCGAAAGAGCTCCCTCCAGATGGTCAGCTTTACCATCACCGAAAAGGGCTACGCCCTGACCAATCTCCAGGGCCAGTTCTTCCCCTTTGTGGAGGCGGACTTCCAAAACGGCCCCGCCAAGTGCTCCCACGCCATGAGCATGGTCACCGCCCTGCTGCTGGAGCGCTTCCAGGCCGGCGGTACGCCCATCGCCGTGGTGAGCATGGACAACTGCTCCCACAACGGCGAGAAGCTCCGCGCCAGCATTATGACCGTGGTGGACAAGTGGCTGGAGAACGGCTTCGTGTCCCAGGCCTTCGCCGACTGGGTCCGGGACGAGGAGAAGGTGTCCTTCCCCTGGTCCATGATCGACAAGATCACCCCCCGCCCCGCCAAGGTGGTGGAGGAGGCCCTTGCCGCTGCCGGGGTGGAGGACATGGCCCCCATTATCACAGGCAAGAACACCTTCATTGCCCCCTTTGTCAACGCCGAGCAGCCTCAGTACCTGGTGGTGGAGGACCGCTTCCCCAACGGCCGCCCGCCCCTGGAAAAGGCCGGGGTCTATATGACGGACCGGGACACGGTGAACAACACCGAGAAGATGAAGGTCACCACCTGCCTCAACCCCCTCCACACCGCCCTGGCGGTCTACGGGTGCCTGCTGGGCTACGAGTCCATTGCCGCGGAGATGAAGGACCGGGAGCTGAAGGCCCTGGTGGAGAAGATCGGCTACACCGAGGGAATCCCCGTGGTGGTGGACCCCAAGATCCTCAGCCCCATGGACTTCATCCACGAGGTGATCGATACGCGCCTGCCCAACCCCTTCATGCCCGACACCCCCCAGCGCATTGCCACCGACACCAGCCAGAAGGTGGCCATTCGCTTCGGCGAGACCGTGAAGAGCTATCTGGCCCGGGAGGACCTGAACGCGGCGGATCTGACCTATATCCCCCTGGCCATCGCCGGGTGGCTGCGCTACCTCCTGGCGGTGGACGACGCCGGCAGGCCCATGGCGTGCAGCAGCGACCCCATGCTGGAGACCCTCCAGGGCCAGCTGGCCGGCGTGGAGCTGGGCAGGCCCGAGAGCGCGGCGGGGAAGGTCTCTCCCATTCTCTCCAACGCGGTGCTCTTTGGCGTGGATCTGAACCGGGCGGGCCTGGGCGAAAAGATCGAGGGCATGTTCCGGGAGCTTTTGGCGGGACCAGGCGCCGTTCGCTCCACGCTGAAAAAGTATCTGTAAAGGAGGGGCCGCGGGGACCTGAGCGGCCGCAATTCGCCGGGACGGGGGTAGTGAGATGCATCTGCCGGAGCGCCAGCCGCGGGAGAGCGGGCGCGACTACGCGCTGCGTACCATAAAAGAGAATATTATCAGTCTGGAGCTGGCTCCCGGCAGCCCTGTCAGCGAAAACGAGCTCTCCGCCGCCATGGGCCTCTCCCGCACGCCGGTGCGGGAGGCGCTCATCGAGCTGTCCAAGGTGAAGATTGTGGAAATCTCCCCCCAGAAGCGGAGCGTCGTGGCCCCCATTGACTACGAGCTGGTGGAGGAGTCCCGCTTTATGCGCAACGTCCTGGAGTGCGCGGTGGCGGAGCTGGACTGCGAGATGGCCAAGCCGGCGGATCTGCGCCGCCTGGAGGAGAACGTGCGGCTCCAGCGCTTCTACCTGGAGGACGGCCCGCCGGAGGCCCTGATGGCCCTGGACGACCAGTTCCATGAGATCCTCTTCGAGATCGCCCAGAAAACCCAGGTCTACGCCCTGACCCGGAATATCTCCATCCACTTCGACCGGGTGCGCCGAATGTCCCTGGAGAGTGTCAAGGATTTGAAGATTGTCCAGGACCACGCCCAGATCCTCGACGCCATCCGCAGCCGCACCCCGGACCGGGCCCGCTACCTCATGCAGACCCACCTGGGCCGCTACCGCATCGACGCCGCCGCGATCCGGGAGAAGTACCCCCAGTATTTCAGCTGAGAGCGGGCATACATTCTTTTCTTTCTGAAGAAAGAAAAGAATCAAAAGAAAGACTTTTTGCGCGAAACTACGTTTCGCTTATCATTTTTTAATTATGGCGATCTTCAAAATTGTTGACAGCAAGCCTGTAGGGGCCGATGTCTCCATCGGCCCGCTCTGACGGGACCACAGCTTGATGGGACGGGCCGGTGGGGACACCGGCCCCTACAGAGATTGCCGTTATTTTTGATGATTGCCATACTACCGGCACCGGCCTTTACAAAATGTGAGAGAAAGGCGATAGCCTTTCGATTAAAGTTCTTTTTGATATTTTTTCTTTCAAGAAAAAGTATGTATGCCTAATTACACGTGTCAGAAGGAGGCGGCGGCGATGGGATATCCGAGCAAGGGGCAGCGCTGGGTTTCGTGGGGTGAGACGATTCCCCAAGCTGCCGGGGAGGGGGTGGTCCGGCGGGTTCTGGCCTACACGGACGGTCTCATGTGCGTGGAGAACCAGTTTGAGGCGGGCGCCGTTGGGGCGCTCCACAGCCACCCCCACACCCAGATTACGTACGTGCTCCGGGGGAGGTTCTCCTTCACCATTGACGGCGAAACCCGGGTGGTCCAGGCCGGCGACACCCTGCTGAAGGAGGACGGGGTGGTCCACGGGTGCACCTGTCTGGAGGCCGGCGCACTGCTGGACATCTTTACCCCCATGCGGGAGGACTTTATACAAGGGGGAGCCCGAGGGGGCGAAGCCCACCTCGAATGAAATCTGCCGCCCCCGTGGGCCGGCCTGCGGCCGGCCTAGCGCTTAACGGAAAAGCCGGTGAAGCCGGTGTTCGGCGAGCGCAGCGAGGACTTTTGCGAAGGCGCAGCCGGAGCAAACGTATCGGCGGCATTGGGCTGTCAAAAAAGCCCACGGGACTTTTTTGACAGCCTGAAGAGCCCGCCGGGGATTCCTCCCCGGCGGGCTCTCTCTTTGCAAAATTTTTGGAAAAGGCGGAAAAAAACACAGGTTGCGGGGACGCGAGATTTTCTCCTCTCGGGACATACTAGCGAAAAATGCGGAGGAGGAAATTTAATGAGACGAACTGTGTCTTTTCTTCTGGCGGCGCTGCTGGCCGGGCTGGCCGCGGGCTGCACCCGGCCTGTGGAGCCCGATCTCACCGCTTACGTTGGCGGAGAGGCGGAGATCCCCATAGAAATTCTGGGCGGGCTGGACGAGGAGGTGCGCCAGGCCCTCACCCAGGAGCCAAAATATGTGGCCCTGACCTTTGACGACGGCCCCCGGGCGGACACCACCGCCCGCCTGCTGGACGGCCTGCTGGAGCGGGACGCGGCGGCAACCTTTTTTGTAATCGGGGAGCAGATTCCGGGCAACGAGGATCTGCTGCGCCGCATGGAGACGGAGGGCCACCAGATCGGAAACCACACCTACTCACACGTCCGCCTGCAAAAGGTGGACACGGACGCCGTGGTGGAGGAGATCCACAAGACGGAGGCGCTGCTCCGGGAGGTGACCGGACAGGAGACCTTCTGGCTGCGCCCGCCCTACGGTTTTATCGACATCCAGCGGGCCCAGCTGGTGAAAACGCCCATGATCTACTGGTCCGTGGACCCCGAGGACTGGAAGCTGCTGAACAAGGACAGAGTGGTCAAGGCGGTGCTGGACACTGTAGAGTCCGGCGACATTGTCCTGCTCCATGACTTCTACGCCACCAGCGTGGACGCGGCCCTGGAGATCGTCGACCGCCTCCAGGCGGAGGGCTACGTCTTTGTCACTGTAGAGGAGCTCTTCCGCATCCAGGGCGTGGAGCCCCAGCCCGGTACCCTCTACGCCTCGCCGCAGAAGATCCGCCCGCTGCAATAGACGGCGGCGGCATACATTCTTTTCTTCTTGAACAAAAAAAGAATCAAAAGAAAATCTTTTTCCCACAACCTCGTTTTGCTTATGTTTTTTGAGAATATGTGCACACTGCCCAGACAAAGAGCTGCCGCCCCCGTTCCATGGGGGCGGCAGCTCTTTGCGGCGAAGCAATCGCTTAGTGCAGGATGTTCAGCAGCAAGGTCAGCAGAATGAACACCGCGCCGATCCACTTGGTGGCCTTGGCCAGCTTGGCGTCAAAGGTCTTGGCCTTGCCCTTGGCCATAAAGGTGTCCGCCACGCCGCCGATGGCGCCGCTGAGCCCGGCGCTCTTGCCGGACTGGAACAGCACGGCCAGAATCACCACCAGACCGAACAGCAGCTGCAAAATCGTGATAAAGAGAACCATATCGAACGTACCTCCCAAAGCTTCATGGAAACGCGCCAAAGCGCCCATCATTCCATTTCAAGGACTTTTATCATAGCATATCCCTCCCGGGATTGCAAGTGGTTTGCGAAAAATTTTCAGCGGCCGGAATCCGCCCCGTCAAAATCCGGCGCTTCCGCGGGTACGGTCAGCTTCAATTCCGGGTCCGGCGCGTTGATGTACAGGTCCTCGCACCGGCACCGCGCCGGTTTTGTCAAGCCGTTCGTCCAGCGGGCGTTACCGCCTAAGCCCTAATCCGCCGCAGGCGGCCCCACAGGGCGGCGGGACCTTCCCGGGACAAATTTGCAAAATAGCCAAAAACTGTGTTAAAAAATTGTCAATATGTCAATTGCATTTTTTCCGGGCCTGTGGTATGATAATCATGTCAAAAGGGAGTAGTTCCTCGAAGCAATTCGGGGTGTGCGCCGTCAGGACGGTTCCACCGGAGCCCGGTTCGCGCAGAGATCTCTGATCAAGATTTTAACGAGACTTTTACCGAGAGGTGGAGGTCTCGCTTTTTCGTACCCGGGGACGAACGAGCTGCTTTCCCCTTTGACAAAAACCGTCCGCGGAGGTATCCTCTAGATGGACGTTCCAAAGAGAAACATCGGGAAATGAATGAAGGAGGAACACTATGGAATTTCTGAAGTACTTACCCATCGCTATCCCCGTCCTTTTGGTGGTGCTGCTGTTCTTTATGGGCTACCTGAAAGCGCCGCCGGACACCGCCTACATCATCTCCGGCCTGGGCCGCAAGCGCATCCTCATCGGCAGGGCCGGCTGGCGGGTGCCCTTCTTCGAGCGGGTGGATAAGCTCTCCCTGCGCATTATGCAGGTGGATGTAAAGACCAGCGAGGCGGTGCCCACCAACGAATTCATCAACGTCAGCGTGGACGGCGTGGCCAACGTAAAGATCAGCTCCGATCCGGAGCTGCTGAAGCTGGCCGCCGAGGCCCTGCTGGGCAAGCGGCCCGAGGAGCTCATCAGCCTGGTTACCCAGGTTCTGGAGGGCAATATGCGGGAGATTGTGGGCTCTGTAGGACTCAAGGAGATGGTCCAGGACCGCCAGGGCGTGGCCCGGAAGATCACGGAGAACGTGGTTCCCGACATGCGCAAGCTGGGTCTTGAGGTGGTGAACTTCAACATCCAGAACTTCAAGGACGGGGCCGGCACCATTGAGAATATGGGTATTGACAACGTGGAGCAGATCCGCAAGAATGCCCAGATCGCCAAGGCCAACGCCCAGCGGGATATCGCCATCGCCACCTCCCAGGCCCAGCAGGAGGCCAACGCCATCAAGGTGCAGTCGGAGAAGATGATCGCCGAGCAGGACGCCGCCCTGGCCATCCAGCAGGCGGAGATGAAGGTGAAGGCCGACACCAAGAAGGCGGAGGCCGACGCAGCCTACTCCATCCAGCAGGAGACCCAGCGCAAGACCATCGAGGTGACGAGAGTCAGCGCCGACATCGCCCGGAAGGAGAAGGAGGCGGAGCTGGCAGACCGGGAGATCGCCCTGAAGGAGCGGCAGCTGGACGCGGAGGTCCGCAAGCAGGCGGACGCCATGAAGTACAAGGCCGAAAAGGAGGCGGAGGCCGAGCTGGTCCGCCGCCAGCGGGACGCGGACGCCAAGGCCTATGAGGCGGTCAAGGAGGCCGAGGCCCGGAAGGCGGAGGCGGCGGCCCTGCGCTTCGCCATGGAGCAGGAGGCCGAGGGCATCCGGGCCAAGGGTCTGGCGGAGGCGGAGGCCATTGAGAAGAAGGCGGAGGCCCAGAAGAAGATGGGCGAGGCGTCGGTGCTGGAGATGTACCTCAACGCCCTGCCCGAGGTGGTGAAGAACGCCGCCCAGCCTCTGGCCCAGACGGACAAGATCGTCATGTACGGCGACGGCAACTCCACCAAGCTGGTGCGGGACGTGATGACCAGCGCCGGGCAGGTGATGGACGGCGTAAAGGAGTCCACGGGGCTGGACCTCTCCGCCCTGCTGGCCGGCGTGGTGGGCGGCACGGCGGCGGCCTCCCGGCCCATCACCCTGGAGGTCAAGGCCGGGGACCAGAGCGGGGAGCCGGAGGCCAAGGCGGCCTCCACCCAGGAGCCGGACAAGAATGTCTAGACCGTTTCAGTGCGCAAAAGGGGGGCGCGGCCATGCGGCCGCGCCCCCTCTCATACTTTTTCTTGAAAGAAAAAGTATCCAAAAACTTGGGCAGCGCTTGCGCTGCCGGACCTGTCATAAGCGGCCATAGGCCGCTGGAGCCGTCGTTTGCGCCGCTGGCGCAAACGACGCGAGAAGGCGAAGCCCAATGACGGTTCCACGCTCTTCAAACCGCTGCAATTCCTGAATTCCCGCACGGTATCGAAATAAAGAATTTTATCGAGAAACAGTACCATCGGTCATACCCGGAAATTGTGGTCGTTCAAATAGGCGAGCCCCACCTTGATGGCCCCATAGAGGCTCTCCATACCCTCCATCTCCGAGCAGACGATCTGGGGGACATAGGGGACGTGGGTGCCCAGCATTTTGACCCATTCCGCCCGGGCGTGGCGGAACATCCGCCGGCCGATGCCGCCGGCCAAAATGATAATCTGGGGGTCAATGGTGGAGGTCACGTTGACAAGGAGGATGCCTACGCTCTCGACCAGCGGCCGCAGGGCCTCCAGAGCCCGCCGGCTGCCGCCGTCGCAGGCGTCGAACCACGCCTCCAGGCTCTCCGCCAGACCGCTCTCATGAAGCATGGACAAAATCGCGTGTCCGGAGAGCAGCTTCTCCGCCGCGCCCTCGGAGTGGAACTCCGAGCGGAGGGAGCCGGCGCCCAGGAGCATGTACCCGATCTCTCCCGCCGCCCGGTGGCTGCCCTTGCACAGCTGGTTATTCAGAATGAGGGCGCCGCCCATGCCGATGTCGTAGTGGAGATAGAAGATGTCCTGAAAGCCCTTTCCGGCGCCCCGCCACTGCTCCCCCAGAGCGCCGTTGTTTACATTGTTCTCAAAAAGAACGGGAATGCCGCCAAAGACCTCCTGTATGGCGGATACCAGGGCGTCCCGCCGGATCTGGGGGAGGTAGGGCACCATATAGAACTCCCCGGTATCGCTGTCCATCGCCCCCGGCAGGCTGACGCTGACGCAGATCACCTTTTCTTTTGGGATGCCGCTCTCCTCCAGGAGGGCCCCGGAGAGGGAGACCAGGTTCTCCTGGATCTGCCTCAGATCCCGAAACTGCTGGCCGATGTCCACATTTTGGGTGCTCAGCGGCTCTCCGTGGAGGTTGCAGAGCATCGCCGTGGCGTCCCGGCGTCCCAGCTGGAGGGCCGCCAGATAGCCGTACTCCGCGTTGAAGCCCAGCAGGACGCTCTTGCGTCCGAGGGTGTTGTTGCCGGCCCCCTGGGCGCGGAGCAGATCCCGCTCCAGAAGCTCCTTCACATTGGCGGAGACCGCGGGAAAGCTCAAGGCGACCCGCCGGCAGATATCTGCCCGGGAGAGGGGGCCCTCCTCCCGAATTACACTCAAAATTTGCCTTTGATTCAGCTCTCCAATGAGCTCTGGCGTGTAGATCTGTTCCATAGCTCCCCCTATTTTGCCGCCCGCCGGCGGCAGCACACACAGTCAGAACCGATTCCCCCCGAACGGAAAAGCCGGAAGAAATCTCCGCCATATTTTGCTGGCCGCCGGAACCGGCGGCCAGCAAAACGGCCTCCATCAAATGCAGTATTTCCAAGTTTACTATTCGGAACGACTGTCCTCCAGCCACTGGGACAGCCCCTGTACGGCGTCCTCGCACCACAAGCAGCGCACCCGCTTCTCCCGCCGGACCTCCTCTTGGGTGAGGGGGCGGTTGTCGGGGCCCCGGGGGGCCAGCACAACGGCTTCCGTCAGGGCGCAGAGGTCCGGCAGGTCCGCCAGCTCCAGCAGGCCCGGCAGAATGCCGGTCTCCTGGAGGAAGTAGGGCTTCCCCTGGAAGAGATCGTCCAAGGAGAGCTGGCAGCCGGCCAGGGCCAGACGGCTGATCCGCCGGTCTATGCAGGCGGCCAGCAGCAGGGGCACGCCCGCCGGTCCCAGGGCCGCGGCCGCAGCCTTCGAGGCGCCGGTAAAGCGGAGGCCCTGCTCCACGGCCGCCAGAATTTGGGCCGTGCGCTCCACCGCCAGATTCTCTCCCAGCACGGCAGCGGCGTTGAACAGGCAGGTCTCCAGATCGTAGCCCATGCGCTCCTTCCGAAAGGCCGCGTCCATGGCCCAGGGCGTGACATACAGGATCGGCCCCCCGGCGTCCGCAAGGACAAAATCCCGGGGCACAACCGCCACCCGCAGCAGGTCCGCCTCTCCTGGAACCAGGCGGCAGAAAACACTCCTATTATACGCTAAATGGATGGAAAATGTCAACTGTTGGCAGACATTCTCGTGGATTTCCACCTCGTGGACCGCAAAGGTAAGGGGCTCCTCCGACAGCCCCAGCAGCGCCCCCAGCCGCTCCCGGAGGACCTCCGGCTCCCGGGGACGGTTCTGCGCCATGTCCCGGAGGGCGCGGCGGTAGGCCGCCTCCGGCCCCTGGTCCGGCCGTTCCGCCAGGCACCGGAGGTCCTCCGGCTTCAGGGTGGTTTTTACCCGCTCCCCGTCGTCCCGGTATCCAAAGAACCGCTCCGTCAGCCAGCCGTAGAGGTGGCGGCGAGTTTCCTCCGAGAGCTCGTGGGCGCAGGAGGCCACCTGGAGCCGGTAGTCCTCCCCCTGCCCCAGCACGCGGTAGAGGCCGGCCATCTCGCCGGCCACGGCGTAGGCCCCCTCCAGGGCGAAGAAGTCGAACTCCCCCGCGCTTTGCAGCACCGGCTTTGGCGCCGCCGCCCAGAGGACGTCACACTGCTCCGTGCCGCTGTCCCGGCTGATGCCGGAGAGGGACTGCTCGCAGTCCCCGATTCCCCCCTCCAGCGTGACGGAGAGCCGGGACAGGCACTGGACCGGCGCGTAAAGCCTCACGCGGCTGTCCAGCGCGGCCAGGTAGCAGGCCTGGGTGCCCCCGCCGGACTGACCGGCCGCGGCGATCCGTTCCGGATCGATCTCCGGCCTGGCGCAGAGGTAGTCCAGCACGCACTGGGCCTCCCGCACAAAGAGGGCCCCCACATTCCGGCCCAGCAGGTACGCCAGATTGCCCGGGAACATGTGCAGGCCCACCATCCCCATGTCCTCCGGGACGGGGCCGAACATGGCCTCCAGCTCCGCCGCCCCAAAGGGGCAGCGCTCCCCCTGATAGATGGGGTCAAAGGTGATAGCGGCAATACCCTTCTCCGCCAGATTGGCGCAGAGGAGCTGGATGTCCACCATCTGCTTGGCCTGGAGCCAGTGGCCGATGGTGACCAGCACCGCCGGATGCCGCTCCGCTCCGCCCCGGGGCAGGTAGAGATGCACCGGAATGGGCGCGCCCTCCACCCCCTGGAGGCGGATTTTCTCAATGGTATAGGCGGCCAGCTCCAGCCTGCCCGCACAGACCGGCTGGGCGGGGGAGACCGGGAGCGCGCCGTCCAGCAGCTGGGCGCGGAAGGCCGACAGAAGAGCCTCCCGCCGGGCCGCAATGCCCGCCAGATCCCGCTCCTCAATCAGCTGGGAGACCGTCTGGCTCCGCCGGCGGTAACGCCGGCGGAGCTCCTCCACCAGTGTCATATAGCAGGCATCCTGCTCGTAGCCCATGTTTTGTACCTCCTGTACGCGGCGCGGCTTCGCGCCGGCTTTGCGGCGGTCCCGCCCTCAGCGGTCCTCCTTGTCAATGGCCCGGAGCGCGGCGTCCAGCTCTGCCAGCTCGCCGCCGGACACGCCCCTGGCGGTCAAAAGGTCGGACAAAACCGCGTTTTCAAAAATGCCCGGCAGCATCTGGGGATCCGGGATCTCGTCCTTGGCCGCCTCCGCGCGGACCCGCTCCAGGGGCGGCGACACCAGATCCCGGGTCTGGGGATTGCCCAGCAGGTACCCGACCGTGCAGTGGGCGGAGAAGAAGGGCTCCGGGTCGTCTTGCATGTGCAGCCGGAATTGGGGGCCGGTCATGCCGTTGGGTGCAAAGTCCCCCAGCACGTCCCGGAGCCAGCGGACGCTGTCCGGGACCCAGTGGGGGATCCGGCCGCAGAGGGGGCCCGTCACCGGCGTGATGGAGGAGTCAGCGGTGGAAAAGCCGTGGGGGCCGTAGGCGTAGATGTGGGCCTCCATGGCCACGTCCTGTTCCGCCAGGGCCTGGATCAGCCGGGTGGTGTTGGCGATGGGCACCACCGTGTCCCGCCTGCTGGCGAAGAGGAAGCAGGGGCAGGTGTCCCGGGTGACGGCGGGGATAGGGTCCGGCGCCGTCTCATTGCAGCTTTTGATGTCCAGCGTCACGCCGTAGCCGATGACGGCCGCATTGGGCCGGTTCACCGCCATGGCGGCGGCGCAGGCCGCCAGGTGGCCGCCTGCGGAGAACCCGGCCACGGCCACCCTGTCCCGGTAGAGGTTCCAGGCCTCGCTCCTGCTTCGGATCAAAGCCATGGCCTGCTCCAGGTCCTCCAGGGGGTTGGGCCAGGTCCTGTGCCGGCCCACGGAGTAGCGCAGAACAAAGGCGTGAAAGCCGTGGGACAGGTAGGCCATGGCCACCGGGTCCGCCTCCCAGTCCGAGCAGAAGCGATACCCGCCGCCGGGGAGCACCAGAACAGCGGGCCGCCGGGTGGCGTAGGGAGAGCCGTCGCCCGCGTCCTGCACATAGGCGGTCAGGGTCACGCCGCGCTGCCCGTTCAGCACGATGGTTTCCGTTTTCATAGGGCTCCGCCTCCAATCTTACCGGCTGTTTGTCTCTTAAATTATCTCGACGTGTGCAGCGAGATTTTAAACAGGCTCTAAGAAGCCGCACCAATAGCCCCAGCACACGCTTTTGCGGCGCAAATTGCCCCTGGCCGCGTTAAAAAAACTTGCGATACACAAAGTATTCCAGCGCTTTTTTGCCTTGCCAGCTGCAATTACGCCTCGCGCCGGTACCGCTCCAGGACCTCCGGCGGGCAGGCGGAGGCGGAGTCCTGGTCCAGGAACAGGTGGTAGTCCCCGTGGGTCTTTAAGAGGGTGGCGGGCACCATGGGGTCCGCCTCCTGGGCTGAGAGCACCTTGGCAATGGCCTGGGCCTTCACCGCCCGGGGCACCGGGGAGACGATGCATTTACAGCACATGATCTGGTAGGGGGTCATGGACACGGCCTCCCGGGGCACGTCCGCCTCCGTGGGGAACCAGCCCTCGCCCACCTGCTGCATCCGGCAGGTCTCGTTGAGCGTCACCCGCCAGTAGGCCTCCCGGCTCTGGAAATCCGCCGGCGGATCGTTGAAGGCGATGTGGGCGTTTTCGCCGATGCCGATGACGCCCACGTCCACCGGGGCCTCCCGCAGGCGGGCTGTGAGGCGGGCAATCCGCTCCTCCACATCCCCCTCCACGTCCACGAAAACAGCCTCCCCCAGGGGCACCTTGCTGACAAAGCGCTCCTTCAGGTACTTCCGGAAGGAGGCGGCGTGGGTGTCCGGAATGCCGATGTACTCGTCCAGATGGAACATGGTCACCCGCTCCCAGGGGACGCTGCACCGCACCAGCGCCTCCAGGGTTTCAAACTGGGACATCCCGGTGGAGAGCACCAGCCGCGCGCTCCCCCGCTCCGCCGCGGCCTCGCTCAGCCGCCGGGCGATCAGCGCGGCGGCAGCGCTCCCTAGGGCCTCCTTGCTGCTCTCTACGTACAATTTCATAAAAACATCCTCCTGTGTAAATTTTGAAGGGATCCTCAGATGGGTCGGCTCAGTTATTAATTAAACATTATTAACTAATTAGAAGCATACTATAAAACGCGCCATTTGTCAATGCATAAATTTGGGATTTTAGCGCGAATTTTTGGATGTATTGCAGGGGGAAAGAGGTGAAAACAGCCGCTGCCGGGGGGGAGAGCATCTGTGGGAGAGAAAAACAGGGGCCGGGCGGCTTCGATACTTCACCAAATATACATTAAAATAGGACGGCCGCATTTGTTAATTTCAACAAAAAATGGAAGATTTTTTTGTGCGGTCAACCTGCGTTTCCGTATTGACAAACAGGTGTGCGCCGTGTATTATTAAGTAAAGTTAGTTAATAAATTGGCCGGTCAGCCCCATAGCCGGGGCCCGCGGCCAACCCGGGGGGATACGCTATGGCCTATATTGAAACCATCCAGACAGCCGGCGGCGTGCTGCAGGCGGATATTGCCCCCCTCCACGGGGGCATGGTGGCTCAGCTCCGGCTTCAGGGGCGCCGGCTGCTCCATCTGGAGGAGAGCGCCCTGGAGACGGCCCCCATGTCCGCCGGCGGGATGCCGGTGCTCTTCCCCTTTCCCAGCAAGACCCGGGAGGACCGCTACGAGCTGGACGGCTCCCCCTACTATATGCCCATGCACGGGCTGCTGAAAAACGCGGCCTTCGCGGTAAAAAGCCGGGAGCGCAACGCCATTACCCTCTGGATGGAGGGCAGCCCCGCCTGGCGGGCTCAGTGCTACCCCTTTGATTTCCACCTGGAGCTCACCTACCGGGTGGAGGGGGCGTCCCTTTTCACCACAGCCGCCGTCACCAACCGCTCCCGGCGGCCCATGCCCCACTGCCTGGGCTGGCACCCCTTCTTCCTGACCAGCGACAAGGGAGGGATGCGCCTGGACTGGGACTTTACCGTCCAGTACGACTACCGGCGGCAGGTGGACCTGGCCGCGCCGGAGCGGCTGGATCTGGGCAGCCGGCTGGACGACGTGTTCCACACCCCCCGGTCGGGCGTCTTTCAGCTGACGGCCCCCAGGGACGGCTACGCCGTCCGCTGCGTCCCGGACCGGGCCTTCCAGGTCCTCACTGTCTGCTCCTGGGTGTCGGAGAGCATGTGCGTGGAGCCCTGGTGCGGCCTGCCGGACTCGATCAACAGCCGCCGCTTTCTCCAGTGGGTGGCCCCCGGCGCAACGGAGCGCTACGCGGTGGAGTGGCAGGCCCGTCTTTTGTAGGAAAAGCGGTCCGCGGCATTTTCCGCGCCGCTTTTGGAAAACATATTTGGAAAAGAGAACAGGAGGAACGTTATGAAGAAGATCGGTTTTATCGGCTTGGGAAACATCGGCAAGGGGATCTGCGGCAACCTCATCAAGCATGGCTATGAGCTCTCCGTCTACGATGTTTTCGCCCCCGCCATGGAGCGCTTCGCGGACAAGGCTTACCTGGCCAAGGACCAGGCGGACGTGCTGGCCCACAGCGAGTGCGTGTTCCTCTCCCTGCCCAAGACCGAGGTGGTGGAGGCTGCGGTGGCGGACTTTCTCCGGACCGGCGTGGAGGGGAAGATGATTATTGACACCTCCACCAGCTACCCCATGTCCACCCGGAAGCTCTACGAGCAGGTGAAGGCCGCCGGCGGCGCGTTTCTGGACGCGCCCCTGATGGCCGGCCCAGACGAGGCGGAGGCGGGAACGCTGGATATCGTCGTGGGAGGGGACAAGGAGGACTTTGACCGGGCCTCGGAGCTCTTCGCCGCCTACTGCCAGAGCTATAAGCTGGTGGGCCCCTCGGGTACGGGCCATCTGATGAAGATTGCCATCAACTTTTGCAGTCTGACGGAGGCCCTCCTCTTCGCCCAGCTCTTCCCGGTGATGGAAAAGGCTGGCATCGCGCCGGAGGAGCTCTTCAAGGTGTTTGAGGAGTCCAACCTGAAAAACTGGATCTCCAACTTCTACACCCAGAAGTACGTGGCCAGGGAGTACCGCCTGGACTTCGCCCTGGCTCTGGGCACCAAGGACCTCAGCTATATGAAGCGGATCTATGAGGAGTACAATGTCCCCGGCTTTATTCTGGACGGCGCCCTGGACTTCTGCCGGGTGGCCCTCCACGACCAGCGTCCGGGCGAGCCCCCCATTGACATGAGCTATCCCTGCGAGACCATGTACCGTCTGCTGGGGATGTAGCATGGGCACTGGGAAACTGCGCCGCAGGGCGGGCCGCGGCGCGCCACATCCAGGGAAAGGAGCGCTGCTGTGGCAGAGAATATTTTAGAGCTGCGGGATATCTCAAAGCTGTATCCCGGCGTCACCGCTCTCAACAAGGTGAGCCTCTCCTTTCGGAGGGGAGAGGTCCACGCCC
Source organism: uncultured Oscillospiraceae bacterium (assembly GCA_949878425.1). Taxonomy (GTDB): domain Bacteria; phylum Bacillota; class Clostridia; order Oscillospirales; family Oscillospiraceae; genus Pelethomonas. Next base: position 63,167 of record CATLAL010000005.1, on the reverse strand, counting down.
TGTGCGGTGAGAACGGCGCGGGAAAGTCCACGCTGATTAAGGTCATTTCCGGGGCAATCTCCCCCACCGCTGGGGAGATTGTGGTGGAGGGCAAGACCTACTCCGCCATGACCCCCGCCCTCTCCCGTGAGGAGGGCATCGCGGTGGTCTATCAGGAGTTCACTCTGGCGCCGGTGATGACCGCGGCGGAAAACATCTTCCTGGGCGACTTCCCGAAAAAGGGGATAGCGATTGACCGCAAGACCATGGCGGACAAGGCGTCCAAGCTGTTTGAGCGGATGAACATCGACCTGAATCCCAGGGAGTATGTCAAGAATCTGACCACCGGCTACCAGCAGATCGTGGAGATCGCCAAGGCCATCTCCCGGGACGCCAAGATCCTGATTATGGACGAGCCCTCCGCCCCTCTGACCTCCAACGAGATCGACTCCATGTTCCAGATCGTCCGCACCCTGCGGGAGGAGGGCGTCACCATCATCTATATCTCCCACCGGCTGGACGAGATCTTCGGCCTGGCCGACCGGGTCTCCGTGCTGCGGGACGGGGAGTACATCGGAACCAAGGACATCGCCGACACCACCAAGGACGACCTCATTAAAATGATGGTTGGCCGCACCCTGTCCCAGACCTTCCCGCCCCACGGGCGCGTGTCGGACGAGGTGGTGCTGGAGGCCCGCTCGGTCTCCGGCAACGGGGTGAAGAACATCTCCTTCCAGCTGCATAAGGGGGAGATCCTGGGCTTCGGCGGCCTGATCGGCGCGGGCCGGACGGAGTTCTGTGAGATGCTCTTTGGCCGCTACCCCATCCAGAGCGGCGAGCTCTATTTGAACGGCAAGCGCATCAGCCCCGCCAACCCCGCCCAGGCGGTATCTCTGGGCATCACCCTGGTCCCCGAGGACCGCAAGCGCCACGGGATCATTGACAAGATGTCCATTCAGGACAATCTGACCGTCTCCAACCTGCAAAGGCTTCGCAAGGGCTTTATCATCGACCGCAAGGCCCAGGTGGGCTATGCCCAGAAGCAGGTGGACGCCCTGAAGATCAAGACCCCGGGCCTGCACCAGCTGGTGAAGAACCTCTCCGGCGGAAACCAGCAGAAGGTGGTTCTGGGCCGGTGGCTGGGCATTGATCCGGAGATACTGATCTTTGACGAGCCCACCCGGGGCATCGACGTGGGAGCCAAGGCCGAGATCTACAAGATCATGGTACAGCTGGTGGAGAGCGGCAAATCCATCATTATGATTTCGTCCGATATGGAGGAGCTGCTGGGCATGTCTGACCGGCTGCTGATTCTGGCCAAGGGCCGCTTTGCCGGAACGCTGGAGAGAGAGGAGTTCAGTCAGGAAATGGTATTAAAATATTCATCAGGTGGTGGAGGCATATGAAAAAAGAACGCAGCTTTGCTCAGATTTTCAGCAAATACGGTGTGCTGATGGTGTTTATCGTGATGTTTATCATGTTCAGCATCTTCGCGCCCAACTTCCTGAGGGTTAAGAACCTGCTGAACGTAAGCCGGCAGATCTGTACGCTGGGAATCTGCGCCGTGGGTACCACCATTGTCCTCATCTCCGGAGGAATCGACCTGTCGCTGGGCTACCAGCTGTCGGTGACCAACGTGCTGTGCGCCTACCTGATGGTAAAGATGGGCATGCACCCGGTTTTGGCGATTCTGGTCTGCCTGGTCTTCGGTGTGACGGTGGGCGCCATCAACGGCATTATCATCGTAAAGTCCGGCGTACACTCCATGATCGTCACCCTGGCCATCTCCCAGGTTTTAAACGGCGTCAGCTATCTCTTCTCCCGGGGCATTCCCATCTACGGTTTCCCCGCCGGGTTTTCCATCCTGGGCCAGGGCACCGTGTTCGGGATCATCCCTGTGTCCCTGATCATCATGGCGGTAATCTTCCTTGTTGGACACTTTGTTTTGACCTCCCTGCCCTTTGGCCGGTATCTCTACGCCGTGGGCAGCAACGAGGAGGCGGCCAAGCTGGCCGGCGTCAACACCGGCAAGGTCCGGATCCTGGCCCACACCCTCTGCGGCCTGCTCTCCGCCATCGCCGGCGTGCTCCTGCTCTCCCGGACCAACTCCGGCCTCTCCTCCAACGGGGCGGGCTTTGAGTTCAACGTCATCACCGCCTGCGTTCTCGGCGGCGTCAGCAACCTGGGCGGCAAGGGAACCATCTACCAGGCCCTGCTGGGCGTGCTCATCATCGGCTTCCTGGAAAACGGCATGCTCCTCATGAACGTCAACGAGTACTGGCAGCTGGTGGTCAAGGGGCTGCTGCTGCTCATCGCGGTGGTCTACGACGCCAGCGTGGTGCGCAGCTCCGAGCGGGTCAAGAAGCTCAAGGCCATCAACTCCGAGAACACGGTAAAGTAATGCCCACAGCCCCGCCGCCCCGGCGGGCGGCGGAGAGACAGAATAAGGCGGTCCCTGGCGTCCGCTTTATTGATAAGGGTCCTTAGAAGCTGTACCAATAGCCCCGGCGCATGCCTTTGCGGCCCAAACCGTTGCCGGCCGCGTTAAAAAAGCTTGCAATACACAAAGTATTCCCGCGCTTTTTTGCCTTGCCGGCAGCAGCTTTTTCTCGCAAGGTCACACACTTTGGCTATTGGGGCAGCTTCTTACGGGCTCAAAAACAAAAGGAAAATTGGAGGTATCAGAAGATGAAGAAACTGGCAGCGTTATTGCTCTCCCTGGTGCTGGTTCTTGGCCTGGCCGCCTGCGGCGGAAACAACGGCGGAAACAACAGCAGCGGAAACAACGGAAACAACGGAAACAACGGAAACAACAGCGACGTGCAGCAGCCGGACGGAGAGGATGAGGGCAGCGGCTACAAGATCGGCTTCTCCTTCTACAACCTGTCCAACCCGGTTTGGGCGGAGGTGGTTGACGAGGCGGTCAAGTACGGCGAGAGCCTGGGCCACACCGTCACTTACGTGGACTGCGGCTCGGACGCCCAGAAGCAGATCTCCCAGATCGAGAACTTTATCACCAGCGGCTGCGACGTGATTTGCGTCCTGCCCATCGACCCGGCCGCGGTGGTGGGCGTGGTGCAGGAGGCCAAGAAGCAGGGCATCCACGTGCTGGCCTATTCCACCAACTTCGAGGGTGCGGAGACCAATCTGGCCCTGGACCCCGTCGCCACCGGCGAGGCCCTGGTGGAGATGGCCGGCGACTGGATTGACGAGAAGTATCCCGACGGCGTCTTTGACTGGGTGTTTATGAACATCCCCACCATCGAGCTGGGCGTCCAGGAGGGCGACGCCGTTGAGGCCGCCATGCTCCAGCGTTATCCCAACAGCAACCTCATCGGAACCGCCGCCGTGCTGACCACGGAGGAGGGCGTGGCCGCCACCGAGAACTTCATGCAGGCCAATCCTGACTGCCGCGTGTACCTGGGCATCTCCGCCGGCGCGGGCGTGGGCGGCAACGAGGCCATGAAGGCCGGCGTGCCCCAGGACGAGTGGGACGACTACGGCCTGTTCTCCGTGGACGCCACGGAGCAGGAGTGCACCAACATTATGAACGGCGAGCCCCAGAAGGGTTCCATTGGCCTGGGCGGCGGCCGGGAGCACGGCCGCATCCTGATCGACCTGTGCATGGACGCCATGGCCGGCGAGCAGCTGCCCGCCACCTCCAGCCTGCCCCCCACGAAGGTGATCCAGGGCAACGCTGAGGAGTATAAAACCGCCACCTACGGCGGCTGATCCCAGTAACCGGACGGATCCAGAAAGAAAAGGCTGGAAGGAATTACCGCCGCTCTGCGGCACAGAGGTAATTCCTTCCAGCCTTTCTGTATTTCCCGGGTTTACCCGCTTCTGTCGAAAAATCCGCTGGACAGTCAAAGCACTTGAAAAGAATTTTTTGATTCTTTTTAAGTGCTGCGGCGCAGTGCGCCGCAGGAGCCGCGAAAGCGGCCCAGCTGTAGACTTCATAGGCAACACACACGCTCTTTGCGCGTCCAGCGGGCCACCGGCTCCCTGGACGAAAAAACGCATTTTGCGTTTTTCAAGTGTGTGACTATCTTTAGGCGCTGTTTGAACAAAGCGAGGGATTTTTTCGCCAGGCGGAGCCAATTTGACGCAGGAATACTGGATGTATTGCAAGGAAACTTGGCAATGCACGGCGGAAAAAGGCCCGCTGTTTGAGCGTGTTAACATTTTTCAAACAGGCCCTAGCCGATCACAGCGTACAGACCAGATTGAAAGCGTCGGGCGCCTCAGGGTCCACGTAGCCCGTGTCCGTGAAGCCCGCCTTCTCATAGACCCGCAGGGCCGGCCCGTCCGCCCTTTTGACGCACACCTCCACAGTGGGCCAGCTGCCCTCGGCCCGCAGGCGCTCCAGCACCAGGGCCAGGGCCGCGGAGCCCACGCCCCTGCCCTGCTCCCGCCGGTCGATCATGAGCTGCTGGAGCTCATAGCCCAGAGGCTCCTCGTCGAACTCCCGGACCATGGCCAGGCCCACGATCCGGCCCTCCTCCTCCACCGTCCACACCCGCGCCCGGCAGTCCCGGTAGACGTACCCCCGGGCCAGGATGCCCATGGGGTCGGCCACAAAGGCGGACTGGCCCTCCCCCAGCTCCAGCCGGGCCGCCTCCAGCCAATTCTCCTGGGTGATCTCCCCTAGACGGATCATGGACCCACCTCCTTTAAAGAATCCTGCACTTGGAACAGCATAGCGCGTATCTCCTTTCGATTTTCAATAGACCGCCCGGGCCATTTGCACCAGGCGGGGCATGGCGTAGTCCAGCAGGGACTGGAAGGCGGCGCAGTAGTAGTTGCGGGGCGGTTCCCCGTACCAGTCCCGCTTGCATCCGCCGCCGCAGAGGGAGGCCCACCGGCAGGCGGCGCACTCCGCCGGCCCGGTTTTGCCCCAGTCCAGAAACGCCTGGGCCCGATCTGACCGCGCCAGCTCCGTCAGGCTCTGCTCCCCCACGCGGCCCATGCGCCACTGGTCCAGGGCGAAGAAGTCGCAGGGGTAGACCGAGCCGTCCGCCTCCACCACCAGATAGGACCCGCAGCGCCCGCAGACGGCGCAGGTGCTGGCCCCCTCCCCCAGCAGGATGCGGATGTAGTCGTCAAAGAGGCGCACGCTGCGGTACTGGCCCGCGGCCCAGTCCTGATACCACAGGTCGAACACCCGGCAGAGGAATTTCCCGTAGGCCTCCGGCGTCAGGGAGAAGGGCAGGCTCCCCCGCTCCGCCCCCAGGGGGTCCAGGCAGGGGATGAACTGGATGGATTGGACGTCCAGCTTCTTCAGCTGGCGGTAGGCCCGGTCCGGACTGCGGGCGCACAGGCCGGTGACCACGCACAGGGCGTTGACCTCCACCCGGTGCTTTTGCAGGAGGGCCAGGGCCCTGAGGACCCGGTTCCAGGTGCCGCCGCCCTGGGCGTCCACCCGGTGGAGGTTGTGCAGGTCCTTGAAGCCGTCCACGGAGAGGCCCACCAGGAAGCGCTCCTCTTGGAGGAAGTTCGCCCAGGACTCGTCCAGCAGGAGGCCGTTGGTCTGGAGGGAGAAGTCCACGGGGACGCCTGGGGGGCACAGCGCCCGGGCCTGCCGGACAAAGCCGCGGAAGAAGTCCAGCCCCGCCAGGGTGGGCTCCCCGCCCTGGAAGGTGAAGCCCACCGCGCCGCCGGGCTCCACGGCCCGGAAGGTCTCCTCCAGCAGGGCGCGCACCGTGCCGGGGGACATGACGCCCATGCTCCGCTGGGCCCGGCTTGCGGCCTCGTCCTCGTAGAAGCAGTACCGGCAGCGGAGGCTGCAGAGGCTGGAGGCGGGCTTGATGAGAAGGCTGACCTGCTTCATGGGCGGGCGCTCCGGCGCAGAATCCACAGGGCGTAGGCCAGGGACACCGCCGTCAGCACGGCGGCGGCGGCAATGTCCAGCGCGCCCGTCCTCTCGACGGCGAAGGCGCTCAGGGAGTTGACGGCGCTGTGGGTCAGGATGCAGGGGAGCAGGGTCCCGGAGCGGAGAAAGAGGACCGTAAAGAGGAAGCCGATGGCGGTAGCGTAGCAGATCTGGAGAAGGGTGGGCAGCAGCTGCGCGCCGTTGAGCAGGTTCACGATGTGGCCCATGCCGAAGGTGAGGCTGGAGAGCAGCACCGCCCACCCCACGTTTTCCGCGTCCGCCCAGAGGGCCTTGAACAGGAGCCCCCGGAAGATGACCTCCTCCAAAAAGCCCACGCACAGCATACTGACAACATACAGCCCGGTCTCCAGGGGGGAAAAGCGCATGGTGAAGCCGCCCCAGAGGTTGGTTGACGCGATCAGGACCAGGGGCAGAAAGTACAGGTACCTCCGGCAGTCCAGCCGGACCCGGCTCAGGCCGTAGATTTCCCCCAGGCCGTTTTTCCCGATCCAGAGGGCCAGAAGGGCGGTCATGGCCAGGCACAGCGGGGCCGTGACAAGCTTGGCCGTCCCCAGAGAGGCGGAGAGGCTGTCCGCCGCGCTGAACAGGACCACGTACAGGCCGGCCCACGCCAGGGAAAAGGCCAGCTGGTTTTTTCGATACAGACGGGTCATCGGCTTTCCTCCTCCCCCGACGCGCGGACCGCGCCGGTAAAGATTCGCTCCAGATCCGCGGCAATCACCGCCTCGTCATAGACCAGGGCGTTGTTGGCGAACATGCTGGCGTACCCGTGGACAGACAGAAACAGGTATTTGAAAACCCCTTTCGCGGAGCCGGCGCCGGCGGCCTCGCCGAGGGCGGAGAGAACGGGGGCGGCGGCGTCCGTCAGCTCGGCCAAGCTCCCTCCCGCGAACTCGTTGGACTGGAACAGCAGGTGAAAAAGGGGCTTTTCCGTCTGGGCGAAGCGGATGTAGGCAAGGCCGATTTCCAGCAGGGGGCGCGGCCCGGAGACCTCTGTAAGATAGGCGGTGTGGTATTGGTCCGCCCGCTCATAGACCGCCCGTCTGAGGGCCTCCACCCTTTTAAAATGGTACATGACCGGCTGGGTGGAGCAGCCCAGCCGGCGGGCGATGGCGCGGACGCTGACGGCCTCCAGACTGGACTCCCTGGCCAGGGCGAAGCCGGCGTCTACCACCATCTCCCGGGTAATTCTGCCTCGCGGCGGCATGACGGCGCCTCCCTTCTTATATAACATATGTTATGTAACAGCTATTATATAACGCTGGGCCGAGTTTGTCAAGGGGCTTTTGGAGCGGATGCCCCGCTGATATTACATTTCTGTTAATTTCGGAGCTTCTCCCTTCCCTTCCGCCGTCGAATATGGTAGAATAATGCCGTATTTTGCTGTCCTGGGGCCGGTAGTCCCGGGAAGGGGCCGTATGAGAAAGTGAGAGATCCCATGACAATCACCAAACCCATGAAAAAGAGCGCGGCCATGGTCCTGTGTCTGGCCCTGTTGCTGGCGCTGCTGCCCGGTTCCTCCCTGGCGGCGGAGACCTTTACCACCAGCGAGGAGGGCCTGGCCTTCATCAAGGAGTTTGAGGGCTTCAGCGCCGTGGCCTACGCCGACAACGGAAAGTGGTACATCGGCTACGGAACCCTCTGCGAGCCGGAGGACTACCCGGGCGGCGTCACGGAGCAGGAGGCGGAGCTGCTGATGCGGGAGGCCCTGAAGACGGCGGAGGACGTGGTGAACAGCCTCCTGATAAAGTACAACATAGCCGTCACCCAGTACCAGTTCGACGCCATGGTCAGCATGACCTATAATCTGGGGACCCAGTGGATCAATCCGGAGTACCGCTTCTGCGGCTATCTCATCAGCGGAATCTACCAGTACAGCGAGGAAGCCGTGGTCAACGCCATCGCCACCTGGTGCCACCAGGGCTCCGACGTGCGCGAGCACCTGGTGAACCGCCGCCTGCGGGAGGCCTACTTATTCCTCTACGGGCAGTACGCTAACAGCGGCCCGGACAATTACGCCTACATCCACTTCGATCCCGCCGGGGGCGAGATGGACAACCGCACGATTTTTTACCCCGTGGGCATGGCCTATGGGGAGCTGCCTGTGCCGCGGCTCTTCGGCCGGACCTTCCTGGGCTGGTACACGGAGGACGGCGTGCAGCTCACCGGCCAGGAGCCGGCCCTGGGCGGACTGAACGCCACCGCCAGGTGGGACGGCGAGGGGAGCGGGGCCGCCCCGGGCGGGGAGGATTTCTCCGACTGGATGAACCCCTACACGGACGTGGCGGAAGGGGACTGGTTTTTTAGCTATGTGCGCCAGCTCAGCGCCAGGGGCATCGTGGGCGGCTACCCGGACGGCACCTTCCAGGCCGCCAAGGGCCTCACCGCCGGGGAGGCGTTGAAGCTGGTGCTGCTGGCCGCCGGGTATCAGGACCCGGGCAACGCCCCCAGCGGCAACTGGGCCGGAAACTACCTGGCCCTGGCGGAGAGTCTGGGGTGCGTGTTCCCCGGTGAGATATCGGACCTGGACGCCGGTATCAGCCGTCAGACCATCGCCCGGGTCACCGCCGTGGCCCTGGGCCTGGAGCCCCGGATAGGGAATACGCCCTTTGCCGATGTGGACGACGGCTACGCCCTGGCCCTCTACGAGGAGGGGATCGTCAACGGCACCGTCACCGGCGGCCAGCGGTACTACTACCCCCTGGACGGCATCAACCGGGGGGAGATGTGCGCCATTGTCTCCCGGATCAGCTCCTGGCAGTACGAGGAGCCCAACGACCCCGCCCTGTCCGGCTACATTAAATATAGGGATAAGTTCTACCCCGTGGAGCGCAGCGTGGCGGTTGCGCCCTATGACAGGAACCTCTTTGTGCTAGACGGCAGCCGCATGTACTACAACGACCCGGCCTATACCACCGCCCTGGGGGTGGACGTGTCCTCCTACCAGAAGGAGGTGGACTGGCAGCAGGTGGCCGGGGCGGGCATCGAGTTCGCCTTTATCCGGGTGGGCTACCGGGGCTACGGCGCGGAGGGAACGCTGAATCTGGACCCCTACTTCCAGCAGAACCTGGAGGGGGCCAAGGCGGCGGGACTGAAGGTGGGGGCCTACTTCTTCTCCCAGGCCATCTCCATAGAGGAGGCCCGGGAGGAGGCGCTCTTCGTCCTGGAGGCTCTGAACGGCCAGACCCTGGACTATCCCCTGGTCTACGACTGGGAGGTAATCAGCGCCTCCGGGGCCCGGACCAGCGGCCTGGACAACGCGGTGCTCACCGACTGCGCCATCACCTTCTGCGAGACCGTGGCCATGTACGGGTACATGCCCATGATCTACTACAATCTCCCCGTGGGCTACGGCCGCTACGAGCTGGACCGGCTGACCCGCTACGACGTCTGGTTCGCCCAGTACAGCCAGAGGCCCACCATGTACTACAACTACCGCATCTGGCAGTATACGGACAGCGGCTCCGTGCCGGGCATCAGCGGCAAAGTGGATATGGATCTCGCGTTTATCCCGTATTGATTAGCAGATTCGCAGCGGGAGGCGGAGGGGAAGGCCCATTGGACCAATCTCCTCCGTCTCCGTACATTTCCACGAAAATTTCTCCAAAGATTTATGAAAAAAAGAGAACTTTCTCTTGACAATTTCCCGCGCTTGCTGTATACTGACAAGGCTTGCGCGGGGATTGCCATGCTTTGGCATCCGCCAGGCACTGCGATGATGCGGGAGATTGCGGCGCGAGCCGGTAACTTCCGCGGAGTATGTCCGATAATCGGGCGGCTGAGAAGGTCCTTTTCCGCGGCGTAGATCGCCGTGCCATGGACAGTACCGGCCTTTTTTGCGCCGGTATTTTCTATGAGCAGGAATGATACGCACGGATAAGCGGAAAGAACTTTCCCGCCGTACAGAGTAAGGAACATCCCGAATACTGCTTTGTACAAATTATGGAGGAACGAGCAATGGCAAAAGAAATGATCCGCATCCGCCTGAAGGCCTACGACCACCAGGTCATCGACAAGTCTGCCGAGACCATCGTTGAGACCGCCAAGCGCACCGGCGCCAACGTCTCCGGCCCCATCCCCCTGCCCACCAAGAAGGAGGTTGTGACCATCCTGCGCTCTGTCCACGTCAACAAGGACAGCCGCGAGCAGTTCGAGCGCCGCACCCACAAGCGCCTCATCGACATTACCAACTCCAGCCCCAAGACCGTGGAGGCCCTGATGAGCCTGGAGCTGCCTGCGGGCGTGGAGATCGAGATCAAGCTCTGATAAGACGCCCGAAGGAAGGCCCTCTGCAAGAGTTTTGCCGCCGCTGCGGCAAAATAACTTGAGATTGTTTTTCCGGCGGCATGTACGTCGGAAAAAACACCGCGCGGAGTGAGCGCCGAGCGCCAGCGAGGCGCGAAACGAAGCGAGGCTGGGTCGTTCAGCTCCGCTGAACGACCGCTCTGGCTCAAATGAAATGGCCGGACCATTTCATTTGAAAGAAATTTTGCCACCCATCTGTCCGCCGACTTGCGTGAGGCGGACGGGGTCAAGTCGTTGCGGACAAGGGGCCAAAGCCCCGGGAGCCGCGCCGACCAATAACCTGATAAAAAGGAGTAAGGACCAATGGAGAAAGCAATCATCGGCAAGAAGGTCGGCATGAGCCAGATCTTCGACACCGACGGCAAGGTGATTCCGGTTACCGTCATTGAGGCCGGACCCTGCGTCGTGGTGCAGAAAAAGACCGCCGAGAAGGACGGCTACGAGGCCGTGCAGCTGGGCTATGAGGACGTCAGCGAGCGGAAGCTGACCAAGCCCCAGCAGGGCCACCTGAAAAAGGCCGGCGTGTCCCCCAAGAAGCACCTGAAGGAATTCCAGCTCAACAAGGCCGCGGAGATGAACGTGGGCGACATCGTCAAGGCCGACATGTTTGCCGAGGGCGACCACGTGGACGTCACCGGCGTCAGCAAGGGCCACGGCTACGCGGGCGTTGTCAAGCGCCACGGCAACCGCACCCTGAAGGCCACCCACGGCACCGGCCCCGTGGCCCGGCACCAGGGCTCTCTGGGCTCCGGCACCGACCCCAGCCGCATTTTCAAGGGCACCAAGGGCGCGGGCCACATGGGCGTTGACCAGGTTACGATCATGAACCTGGACGTGGTGAAGGTAGACCCGGAGCTGAACATGATCGTGGTCCGCGGCGCGGTTCCCGGCCCCAAGGGCGGCCTGGTCACCATCCGCTCCACCGCCAAGACCATCATCGTGAAGAAGGGCGAGGCCGGCACCAGCGCCAACCCGCAGAAGGCTTCTGCCCGCGTCAACCCGCAGAAGGCCTCGGCAAGACGGTAAGGGAAGGGAGAGTGCTGAGCAATGACGAAAGTACTGAATATGGCCGGCAGCGAGGTCGGCCAGGTGGAGCTCAATGCCGCCATCTTCGGCATCGAGCCCAATATGCACGTTGTGCATGAGGTGGTGAAAAACCATCTGGCCAACTGCCGGCAGGGCACCCAGAGCGCCCTGACCCGGGCCGAGGTGTCCGGCGGCGGCAGAAAGCCCTGGCGCCAGAAGGGCGCCGGCCGCGCCCGCCAGGGCAGCACCCGGGCCCCCCAGTGGACCCACGGCGGCATCGCCTTTGCCCCCAAGCCCCGCAGCTACAGCTATACGCTCAACAAGAAGGTGCGCCGTCTGGCCCTGAAGAGCGTCCTCTCCGCCAAGGCGGCTGAGGAGCGGGTGATCGTGGTGGACTCCATCAGGATGGACGCCATCAAGACCAAGGCCTTCCAGGGCTTCCTGGACGCCGTGAAGTGCGACGGCAAGGCCGTCGTGGTCACCAACGAGGTGGACCAGACCGTAGTGAGGAGCGCCCGCAACATCCCCGGCGTTGTCACCGCCCCCGCCAGGCAGCTGAGCGTGTATGATATCCTCAACGCCAAGTACCTGGTGGTGGACCAGGCCGCCCTCGCCACTATCGAGGAGGTGTACGCATAATGATCTCATACGATGTCATCATCCGCCCCATCATCACCGAGCGCTCCATGGCCGGCGCCGCGGATAAGAAGTATGTGTTCGAGGTCCTCCCGGCCGCCGGGAAGATCGAGATCAAAAAGGCCGTTGAGGAGGCCTTCGGCGTCAAGGTCGCCAAGGTCAACACCATGACCGTCCACGGCAAGATGAAGCGCATGGGCGCCGGCCGCCCCGGCTACACCAAGGACTGGAAAAAGGCCATCGTCCAGCTGACCGAGGATTCCAAGACCATCGAGCTGTTCGAGGGTATGGTGTAAGGAGGAGAATGAACCATGTCGATTAAATCTTTTAAGCCCACTACCCCGTCCCGCCGGCAGATGACGGTCTCCGGCTTCGATGGCATTGACAAGAAGGCCAAGCCGGAAGCCAGCCTCACCGAGGTGCTCAAGAAGCACTCCGGCCGCAACAGCTACGGCCGCATCACCGTCCGCCACCGGGGCGGCGGCAACAAGCGCAAGTACCGTGTGATCGACTTCAAGCGGGACAAGATGGACATGAGCGCCACGGTACTGCGCCTGGAGTACGACCCCAACCGCAGCGCCAACATCGCGCTGCTGGAGTATGAGGACGGCGAGCGCCGGTATATCCTGGCCCCTGTGGGCCTGAACGCCGGCGACAAGGTGCTCTCCTCCGCTTCCGCCGACATCAAGCCCGGCAACGCCCTGCCCCTGGCCAACATCCCCGTGGGCACCGTGATCCACAACATCGAGATGCACCCCGGCAAGGGCGGCCAGCTGGTCCGCTCCGCCGGCGCCAGCGCCCAGCTGATGGCCAAGGAGGGCTCCGACGCCCAGATCCGCATGCCCTCCGGCGAGGTGCGCATCATCCGCCTCAACTGCATGGCCACCATCGGCCAGGTGGGGAACCTGGAGCACGAGAACATCAACCTGGGCAAGGCCGGCCGCAAGCGCCACATGGGCTGGCGTCCCACGGTCCGCGGCTCCGTGATGAACCCCTGCGACCACCCCCACGGCGGCGGCGAGGGCAAGAGCCCGGTGGGCCGTCCCGGCCCGGTCACCCCCTGGGGCAAGCCGGCCCTGGGCTACAAGACCCGCAAGACCAAGAACCCCACGGATAAGTTTATTGTCCGGCGCAGGAATATGAAGTAAGGAGGCATATGAGGATATGAGCAGATCGATCAAGAAAGGCCCGTATGTTGCTCCCGAGCTTCTCAAGCGGGTCGAGGAAATGAACAACAAGGGCGAGAAGAAGGTGCTCAAGACCTGGAGCCGTCGCTCCACCATCTTCCCCGCCTTCGTGGGCCACACCATCGCCGTCCACGACGGGCGCAAGCACGTGCCCGTCTACATTCAGGAGGATATGGTGGGCCACAAGCTGGGGGAGTTCGCCCCCACGAGGACCTTCCGCGGCCACGCCAAGGGCAAGTAATGAAGGAGGACGCAGGATAAAATGGAAGCAATGGCTTATTTGAAATACCTCCGCATCGCTCCCCGCAAGGTGCAGATTGTGGCGGACCTGATCCGCGGCAAGGACGTGAACGCCGCTATGGCCATCCTCATGCAGACCCCCAAGGCTGCCTCTGAGCCGATGATGAAGCTCCTCAAGAGCGCTGTGGCCAACGCGGAGAACAACTACAGCATGGATGTGGAGAGCCTCTATGTGTCCCAGGTGTTCGCCACCCCCGGCCCCATCCTCAAGAGAGTGATGCCCCGGGCTCAGGGCCGCGCCTACCGGATCAACAAGAGGACCTCTCACGTGACCCTGGCGGTCGCGGAGAAGGCTTAAGAAGGGAGACAGTTTATGGGACAGAAGGTAAATCCCCACGGCATGCGCGTGGGCGTCATCAAGGACTGGGATTCCCGTTGGTATGCCAGCAGTGAGAAGGTGGGCGACCTCCTGGTGGAGGACAAGAAGATCCGCGAGTTTCTCAAGAAGAAGCTTTTCAACGCCCAGGTGCCCAAGATCGAAATCGAGCGCTCCAACGGCGGCGTGACCATCTTCCTCCACTGCGCCCGCCCCGGCATGGTGATCGGCAAGGAGGGCAAGGACATCGAGGCCACCCGCCTGGAGGTGGAGAAGCTCATCGGCAAGCCCACCAAGCTGAACATCGTGGAGGTCCGCTCCCCTGACATGAACGCCCAGCTGGTGGCGGAGAACATCGCCGCCCAGCTGGAGAAGCGCATCAGCCACCGCCGGGCCATGAAGAACGCCATGGGCCGGGCCATGCGCGCCGGCGCCAAGGGCATCAAGTGCTGCTGCTCCGGCCGTCTGGGCGGCCGGGAGATCGCCGGCGTGGAGCACTACCACGAGGGCACCATCCCCCTGCAGACCATCCGCGCGGACATCGAGTACGGCTTTGCGGAGGCCGCCACCACCTTTGGCCGCATCGGCGTGAAGGTGTGGATCTACAAGGGCGAGGTCCTCTCTCAGGCCCTGCGCACCACCCCCCGCACCATTGACACCTCCAAGCCCTACGAGGAGCGCCGTGAGCGCCGCCCCCGCCGGGACGGCGACCGCCGCGGAGGCTTTAACCGCGACAACCGCGGTGGTTTCAATCGCAGCAACGACAGCCGCGGCCCCCGCCGCGACGGGCAGGGCGGCTTCAACCGCAGCGGCGAGAGCCGCGGCCCCCGCCCTGAGAAGAAAGAAGGAGGCGCTCAGTAATGCTTCTGCCCAAGAGAGTCAAGTACCGCAGAGTCCATCGCGGCCGCCTCACCGGCAAGGCCACCCGGGGCAACACGGTTACCTACGGTGAGTTCGGCCTGGTGGCCACCGAGCCGGCGTGGATCACCAGCAACCAGATCGAGGCCGCCCGTATCGCCATGACCCGCTACACCAAGCGCGGCGGCCAGGTCTGGATCAAGATTTTCCCCGACAAGCCCGTCACCGAGAAGCCGGCCGAGACCCGCATGGGCTCCGGTAAGGGCTCCCCTGAGTACTGGGTGGCCGTGGTGAAGCCCGGCCGCGTGATGTTCGAGATCGCCGGCGTGCCCGAGGAGGTCGCCCGGGAGGCCCTGCGTCTGGCCAGCCACAAGCTGCCCATCAAGACGAAGATCGTCAAGCGCGAGGACCTGGAACCGCAGGAAGTAGGTGAATGAGATGAAGGCAAGTGAGATCCGTAAGATGAGCGAGGCAGAGCGCAGCGAGAAGCTGGTGAGCCTGAAGAAGGACCTCTTCTTCCTGCGCATGCAGCACGCCACCAACCAGCTGGACAATCCCCTGAAGATCGCCGAGGTCAAGCGCGACATTGCCCGAGTCAAAACCGTTATCCGCGAGCAGCAGGCTGCTGCTGCCGCGAAGTAAGAGAAGGAGGTAAATCGAGATGAGTGAAGCGAGAAATTCCTCCCGTAAGACCCGGGTTGGCAAGGTCGTCAGCGACAAGATGGATAAGACCGTGGTCGTGGCCATCGAGGACCGGGTGGCCCACCCGCTGTATAAGAAGATCGTCGGCCGCACCTACAAGCTGAAGGCTCACGATGAGCGCAACAGCTGCGGCGTCGGCGACAAGGTCAAGGTCATGGAGACCCGCCCCCTCTCCCGCGATAAGAGATGGCGCGTGGTCGAGATCATTGAGAAAGCGAAGTAAGGAGGAGCCGGAAAATGATCCAGCAGGAAACCTTTTTGAAGGTCGCCGATAATACCGGCGCCAAGGAGATCAAGTGCATTCGTGTCCTGGGCGGCTCCAAGCGCAAGTACGGCAACATCGGCGACGTGATCGTCGCCTCCGTGCGCAAGTCCACCCCCGGCGGCACGGTGAAGAAGGGCGAGGTGGTCAAGGCCGTCATCGTCCGCAGCGCCAAGGGCGTGCGCCGGGCCGACGGGACCTACGTCCGCTTTGACGACAACGCCGCCGTCCTCATCCGGGACGACCGGAACCCCCGGGGGACCCGCATCTTTGGGCCTGTGGCCCGCGAGCTGCGGGACAAGGACTACATGAAGATCCTGTCCCTGGCTCCGGAAGTGGTGTAAGGAGGAGCGAAAGAGAATGGCTATGAATGTGAAGAAGGGCGACACGGTGGTCGTCCTGTCCGGCAAGGACAAGGGCAAGCAGGGCAAGGTGCAGAGCACCCTCCCCAAGGCTTCCAAGGTTGTGGTAGAGGGCGTGAACATGGTCACCTGCCACACCAAGCCCCGCCGTCAGGGCGAGGAGGGCGGCATCGTGCGCCGGGAGGCCCCCCTGTACGCCAGCAAGGTCCAGGTGGTCTGCCCCAAGTGCGGCAAGGGCACCCGGGTGGCCCACAAGATCGAGGGCGATAAGAAGTCCCGCGTGTGCAAGCACTGCGGCGCGGAGCTGTAAGAAAGGAGCGGACGAACACTATGGCTGATATGCCGAACCTGAAGAAAAAGTATACCGAGGAAGTCGCTCCTGCTCTGATGAAGAAGTTTGAGTACAAGAGCGTCATGCAGATCCCCAAGATCGACAAGGTGGTCGTCAACGTGGGCTGCGGCGAGGCCCGGGACAACGCCAAGGTCCTGGAGGCCGTGGTCCGCGACCTGACCGCCATCACCGGCCAGAAGGCCATCATTACCGTGGCCAAGAAGTCCGTGGCCAACTTCAAGGTCCGCGAGGGCATGCCCGTGGGCGCGAAGGTGACGCTGCGCAGCAGCAAGATGTGGGAGTTCCTGGACCGCCTCTTTAACGTGGCCCTGCCCCGCGTGCGCG
Organism: uncultured Oscillospiraceae bacterium; assembly: GCA_949878425.1. Taxonomy (GTDB): domain Bacteria; phylum Bacillota; class Clostridia; order Oscillospirales; family Oscillospiraceae; genus Pelethomonas. Next base: position 46,665 of record CATLAL010000005.1, on the reverse strand, counting down.
ACTTCCACGGCATTAACCCCAACTCCTTCGACGGCCGCGGCAACTACGCCCTGGGCATCAAGGAGCAGCTGATCTTCCCGGAGATCGAGTACGACAAGATCGACAAGATCCGCGGCATGGACATCATCATCTGCACCACCGCGGAGACCGACGAAGAGGCCAAGGCTCTGCTGGAGCTTGTGGGCGCCCCCTTCGAGCGCTGATAAGGGAGGGTTAAAAAATGGCAAAGAAGTCTATGATTCTTAAGCAGCAGGCCGAGCCCAAGTTCTCCAGCCGCAAGTACAACCGCTGCAAGATCTGCGGCCGCCCCCACGCCTATCTGCGCAACTACGGCGTCTGCCGTATCTGCTTTAGAGAGCTGGCCTATAAGGGCGAGATCCCCGGCGTGCGCAAGGCCTCCTGGTAAAGAGGCCGGCCACAAGGGAGGCATACATTCTTTTTCTTTGTGAACAAAGAAAAAGAATCAAAAAGAAAAACTTTTTGCGCAAAACTTCGTTTTGCTTATGTTTTTCCTATTACAGCTATACGGAGAAGGGCGATAGCTTTTCGACAAAAGTTCTTTTTTGATACTTTTTTCTTTCAAGAAAAAGTATGTATGCCCTATGCCCCGCGCCGCAGAGATTTATCCGAAAGGATGGCGAAAGGTCGCCGGGAATTTCCCAATTCACGGCGATACCTCGCCGCCTGAACAGCCGAGAGCTGTAACTTCGAATGAGGAGGAAAACACTTTATGCACATCACCGATCCCATTGCGGATATGCTGACCCGCATCCGCAACGCGAACAACGCCAAGCACGCCACCGTTGACATCCCCGCGTCCAACATGAAGAAGTCCATTGCCCAGATCCTGCTGGACGAGGGCTATATCAAGAGCTTCCAGCTGGTGGACGACGGCGTGCAGGGCGTCATCCGGATCACCCTGAAGTACAACGCCGGCAAGGAGAAGGTTATCTCTGGTCTCCGCCGCGTCAGCAAGCCCGGCCTGCGGGTCTACGCGGGCGCGGACGAGCTGCCCCGGGTGCTCCGGGGGCTGGGCGTCGCCATCATCTCCACGTCCAAGGGCGTCATGACCGACAAGGCCGCGCGGGCGGCCCACGTCGGCGGTGAAGTCCTGGCATTCGTTTGGTAAGGAGGGTATTTGAAATGAGTAGAATCGGTAGAATGCCCATTACCGTTCCCGCCGGTGTGGAAGTCACCGTGGCCGAGGGCAACGTCGTCACCGTCAAGGGTCCCAAGGGCACCCTGACCAAGCAGCTCCATCCCGCCATGGTCATTGAGCAGAACGGCGCCGAGATCACCGTCAAGCGCCCCTCCGACGCCAAGGAGCACCGCTCCCTTCACGGCCTCACCCGCTCCCTGCTCCACAACATGGTGGTGGGCGTCCACGAGACCTACAAGAAGGAGCTGGAGATCAACGGCGTGGGCTACCGCGCCGCCAAGGAGGGCAAGAACCTTGTGATGAACCTGGGGTATTCCCACCCGGTGACCGTGCCTGAGGAGGACGGCATCACCATCGAGGTTCCCGCTCCCAACAAGATCGTTATCATCGGCTGCGATAAGCAGCAGGTCGGCCAGTTCGCCGCCGAAGTCCGGGAGAAGCGTCCTCCCGAGCCTTACAAGGGCAAGGGCATCAAGTATGTGGACGAGGTCATTCGCCGCAAGGTCGGCAAGACCGGCGCGAAGAAGTAAGGAGGCGAGCTGAAATATGATTAAGAAACCTGATACCAACGCGCAGCGGCTCAAGAGGCATAAGCGGGTACGCGCCAAGATCTCCGGTACGGCGGAGCGGCCCCGTCTCAACGTGTTCCGCAGTGAGAAGAACATCTACGCCCAGGTGATCGACGACGTAAACGGCGTCACCCTGTGCTCCGCTTCCTCCCTGAAGCTGGAGGGCAACGGCGGCAACAAGGCCGCGGCCCGCGAGGTCGGCAAGGCTGTGGCCAAGGCGGCTCTCGCCAAGGGCATCGAGACGGTGGTCTTTGACCGCGGCGGCTACCTGTACCACGGCCGCGTGGCCGAGCTGGCTGAGGGCGCCCGCGAAGGCGGCCTGAAGTTCTAAGGGAGGAGAGAGAATATGCCTAGATTTGAAAAACCCCAGAGCGAGTATATTGAGAAGGTCGTCCACCTCAACCGGGTTTCCAAGACCGTCAAGGGCGGCCGCGTGATGAAATTCTCCGCCCTTATGGTTGTCGGCGACGGCAAGGGCAAGGTGGGCTTCGGCCTGGGCAAGGCCGCCGAGGTCCCGGAGGCCATCCGCAAGGGCCTGGAGGACGCGAAGAAGAACATGGTGAACATCACCGTCTCCGGCGCCACCATTCCCCACGAGGTGATCGGCGAGTTTGGCGCGGGCCGGGTGATGCTCAAGCCCGCCCCCGAGGGCACCGGCATCATCGCCGGCGGCCCCGTCCGCGCCGTCATGGAGGCGGCGGGCATCAAGGACATCCGCGCCAAGTGCCTGCGCTCCAACAACCCCCAGAACGTGGTAGCCGCCACCTTCCAGGGGCTCAGGAGCCTGCGGGGCCCCGCTGAGGTGGCCCGCATCCGCGGCAAGAACGTGGAAGAGATTGTAGGATAAGGAGGGGCTGTGACATGGCAAAGCTGAACATCAGGCTTGTAAAGAGCCTCAACGGCAGATTGGATAAGCACATCGCCACTGCCAACTCCCTGGGGCTGCGCAGAATCGGGGATTCCACCACCCAGCCCGACAATCCACAGACGCGGGGCAAGATCGCCCAGATCAGCTATCTGCTCAGCGTCGAAGAGACGAAGTAAGGAGGTACCGGACTATGAATATGCACGAGCTGTCTCCCGCCGCCGGCTCCACCCACGCTGGAAAGCGCAAGGGCCGCGGCGCCGGTACGGGCAACGGCAAGACCGCGGGCCGCGGCCACAAGGGCCAGGGCGCCCGCAGCGGCGGCGGCGTCCGCGTTGGGTTCGAGGGCGGCCAGATGCCTCTGGCCCGCCGGGTGCCCAAGCGGGGCTTCAACAACATTTTCGCCAAGCCCCTGGAGATCATCAACCTCGGCGCACTCAACGCGTTCAACGACGGCGACACCGTCACCGCCCAGGCGCTCCTGGACCGGGGCATCCTCAGCAAGTGCCCCTACGGCTACAAGGTGCTGGGCAATGGAAAAATTACAAAGAAACTCACCGTGGAGGCTTCCGCATTCTCCAAGTCCGCCCAGGCAGCGATTGAGGCGGCGGGAGGAAAGGCGGAGGTGAAGTAAGCATGATCCAAACGATACGCAAGGCGTGGGGCATCCCCGAACTGCGGAAAAAGATTATGTTCACGCTGCTGATCCTGGTGATCTACCGCATCGGCAGCGCCATCCCGGTCCCCTATGTGGACACCGAGGCCCTGCGCTATTATCTGGGCAATATGGGCACCACCATTCTGGGCCTGTACAACGTCATGAGCGGCGGCGCCCTGGCCCAGGCAACGGTGTTCGCCATGGGCATTCAGCCCTATATCAACAGCTCCATCATCATCCAGCTGCTGACGGTGGCCATCCCCGCCCTGGAGCGGATGCAGCGGGAGGGCGGCGAGGAGGGCAAGCGGAAGCTTCAGTCCATCACCCGCTACTCCACTGTGGCCATCGCCTTCCTTCAGGCCCTGGGCTATTACTTCATTATGAAGCGGCAGCTGAACATCCTGACCGACAACGGCATCTGGGCGGCCCTGGTGATCATCGTCTCCTTCGTGGCCGGCTCCAGCTTCCTCATGTGGCTGGGAGAGCAGTGCAACGAGTTCGGCGTGGGCAACGGCATCTCCATGATCCTTTTCGCCGGCATCATCTCCCGCGTCCCCTCCATGATCTCCACCCTGTACAGCGCCATCCTGGCCAGCACCATGCACTGGGCCTGGGTGATCCTCATACTGGTGGGTGTGCTGCTGCTGGTGGTCCTCATCGTGTTCGTCAACGATGCCGAGCGCCGCATCCCGGTCCAGTACGCCAAGCGCCAGGTGGGCCGCAAGATGTACGGCGGACAGTCCAGCAGCCTTCCCATGAAGGTGAACATGTCCGGCGTGCTGCCCATCATCTTCGCCCAGTCCATTGCCACCATTCCGGCCACCATCGGGGCCTTCCTGCCCGCGCCGGAGAAGGGCACCTTCTGGGCCGGCGTGCTGAACGCCATTGACAACAAGTCCATTTTCTACCTTGTGATCTACTTTATCCTCATTATCGGCTTCAGCTACTTCTACGCCACCATCCAGTTCAACCCTGTTGAGATCTCCAACAACCTCAAGCGCAACGGCGGCTTTATCCCCGGCTTCCGTCCGGGCCGGCCCACCAGCGACTTTATTGCCAGGGTCCTGAGCAAGATCACCCTCTTCGGGGCCATCTACCTGGGCATTGTGGCCATTTTGCCCCTGATTGCTGACAAGTTTACTACCGTCAATCTGGGCATCGGCGGCACCAGCGTCATCATCGTGGTGGGCGTGGCCCTGGAGACAGTCCAGGCCCTGGAAAACCAAATGGTGATGCGCCAGTACAAGGGCTTCCTGGAATAAGGAGAGGGATATGAGGCTGATTCTGTTAGGCGCCCCCGGCGCAGGAAAGGGCACCCAGGCCGAGGTTCTGTGCAAGCGGCTGGGCATCCCCTCCATCTCCACCGGCAACATCCTCCGCGCCGCCATCAAGGACGGCACGCCCACCGGACTGAAGGCCAAGAGCTATCTCGACGCCGGAACCCTGGTGCCGGACGAAGTCATCATCGGCATTGTCCATGAGCGTCTGGCCCAGAGCGACTGCGCGGGCGGCTTTATCCTGGACGGGGTGCCCCGCACCATCGCCCAGGCCGAGGCCCTGGAGAAGGCCGGCATTGCCTTTGACGCGGTAGTCTCCCTGGAGATCAGCGAGGAAGAGATTCTCAGCCGCATGAGCGGACGCCGGGTGTGCGGGGCCTGCGGGTCCAGCTACCACGTGGCGAACCTCCCCCCCAGGGTGGAGGGAATCTGCGACAACTGCGGCGGACAGCTGGTCCAGCGCAAGGACGACGCCCCGGAGACGGTCCGCGAACGCCTCAAGGTCTACCACACGGAGACAGAGCCCCTGGTGGAGTTCTACCGCCAGCGGGGCCTGCTCCGGCCGGTGGCGTCCGCCGGAGACCGGGAGGAGACCACAGCGGCCATCCTGGCTGTTTTGGGGATTGAAAAATGATTACCCTCAAATCCAGCCATGAGATAGCACTGATGCGCCAGGCGGGGAAAATTACCGCGGCGGCTCGCGCCTTGGCGGGAGCTATGGTAGCCCCTGGCGTAACAACCCGAGAAATTGACAGAGCGGTACACCGGTTTATCAAGTCCCACGGAGCCGAGCCCAGCTTTCTGGGCTACAACGGCTTCCCCGCCAGCGTGTGCGTCTCGGTGAACGACGAGGTCATCCACGGCATTCCGGGCGGCCGGGTGCTGAAGGAGGGGGATATCGTGTCCATCGATGTGGGGGCGTTCAAGGACGGCTTCCACGGCGACTGCGCGGGCACCTACCCCTGCGGCAGGATCTCTGAGGAGGCCCAGCGGCTCATTGACGTGACCCGCCAGAGCTTCTTCGAGGGCCTCAAGTACGCCCGGGAGGGATATCGCCTGCCGGATGTCTCCGGCGCGATCCAGCGCTATGTGGAATCAAACGGCTATTCCGTGGTCCGGGAGTACGTGGGCCACGGAATCGGCCGCAAGATGCACGAGGCACCGGAGGTCCCCAACTTTGTGGAGCCCCGCATGGGCCGCCCCCGTCTTCTGCGGGGCATGACCATCGCGGTGGAGCCCATGGTGAACGCGGGCCGCGCCGGCATCAGCGTTATGGCGGACGGCTGGACGGTCAAAACCGCCGACGGACGGCTCTCCGCGCACTATGAAAACACCATTCTGATTACAGATGGGGAGCCGGAGCTTCTGACGGATCCCGAGGCGAAAGCGGAGTAATTGGCTATGGAGATTGCGCGATCAGACATTGTGAAATCCACTGCCGGCAGGGACCAGGGAAGGCTCTTCTTCGTTCTGGAGGTAGAGGGGGACTTCCTCCTGCTGGCAGACGGCAAGGCCCGAAAGCTGGAAAGTCCGAAGCGGAAGAAAAAAAAGCACGTCTCCTTTGTCACCCGCTACGGCTGCCGGGCCGCCGAAAAGATCAGAGGCGGAGAGAAAATCACCAACAGTGAGCTCCGCAAGGCCCTCGCCCAGTTCGGCGGGGATGGTAATCCAGACCAGGAGGGATAAGCACTTGGCAAAATCCGATATGATTGAAGTTGAGGGCGTTGTCGTCGAAGCGCTCCCCAACACTACATTCCAAGTAGACATTGGAAACGGCCATACCATTTTGGCCCATATTTCCGGAAAACTCAGAATGAATTTCATCAGAATTCTGCCCGGTGACAAGGTTACGGTGGAGATGTCGCCCTATGACCTGACCCGCGGCCGGATTACCTGGCGTACAAAGTAGGAGGTACACAGCATGAAAGTAAGACCGTCCGTGAAGCCCATGTGCGAAAAGTGCAAGATCATTCGCCGCAAGGGCCGCCTGATGGTGATCTGCGAGAACCCCAAGCATAAGCAGAGACAGGGCTAAGTGAATTTGGAGGTGCGAATTTAATGGCAAGAATTGCCGGTATTGACCTGCCCAAGGACAAGAGGATCGAGATTGGGCTCACCTATATCTACGGGATTGGCCGCAAGAGCGCCAAGGACATCCTGGAAAAGACCGGGATCAACCCCGACACCCGGGTGAAGGATCTGACCGAGGCCGAGGAGAGCAAGCTCCGCGAGGCCATCGACCACGGCTACGCCGTGGAGGGCGACCTGCGCCGCTCCGTGGCCATGGACATCAAGCGCCTGACGGAGATCGGCTGCTACCGGGGCATCCGCCACCGCAGGGGCCTGCCCGTCCGCGGCCAGCGCAGCAAGACCAACGCCCGCACCCGCAAGGGCCCCAAGAAGACCATTGCCAACAAGAAGAAGTAAGGAGGGAGAAGAATTATGGCTGCACCGAAGACTGGCAAGCGGGTCATCCGCCGCCGCCGCGAAAAGAAGAACATCGAACGGGGTCAGGTCCATATCCGTTCTTCCTTCAACAACACCATGGTGACCGTCACCGACACCCAGGGCAATGCCATCTCCTGGGCCTCCTCCGGTGGACAGGGTTTCCGTGGCAGCAAGAAGTCCACCCCCTTCGCCGCCCAGACCGCCGCCGAGGTGGCCGCCCGCGCCGCGATGGAGCACGGTCTGAAGACCGTGGAGGTCTTTGTCAAGGGCCCCGGACAGGGCCGCGAGGCCGCCATCCGGGCGCTGCAGGCCGTGGGCCTGGAGGTGACCATGATTAAGGACGTCACCCCCATCCCCCACAACGGCTGCCGCCCGCCCAAGCGCCGCCGCGTGTAAATCGGAAGAAGGAGGAATTTTTCTATGGCTAAGAATATGCAGCCCATTGCCAAGCGCTGCAAGGCGCTGGGCATCTCTCCCGCCGCCATGGGCTACGGGAAGAAAACCACCGAGCGCAACCCCGGCGGCCAGATGCGCAAGAAGAAGAGCGAGTATGCCCTTCAGCTCCAGGAAAAGCAGAAGGTCAAGTTCGTCTATGGCATCATGGAGAAGCAGTTCCGGATGTACTACGAGAAGGCCGCCAGAAGCCAGGGCAAGACCGGCGAGGAGCTGCTGGTCCTGATTGAGCGCAGGCTGGACAACGTGGTGTACCGTCTGGGCTTTGCCATGACCCGCCGCCAGGCCCGCCAGCTGGTGAACCACGCCCATTTTACCGTCAACGGCAAGAAAGTCAACATCCCCTCTTACCTTGTCAAGCCCGGCGACGTCATCGAGGTCCGGGATACCAGCCGCACATCCCCGATCTTTAAGCGCCTGACCGGCGAGGACGCCCCCATGGTTCTGGTCCCCCAGTGGCTGGAGCGGGAAAAGAACGCGCTCAAGGGTACGGTCAGCCGCCTGCCCGTGCGCGAGGACATCAATGATATGCCCATTGAGGAGCATCTCATCGTCGAGCTGTACTCCAAGTAAGCGGAGTCTACCCTCGATTATCACGCGAACTGGATTTAGAGCGGGTCCCACTGCTGTGGATCTGCATGAGAAGGAGGGTACTGGATGATAGAAATCGAGAAGCCCCAGATTGAGTGTATCGAGACCCCTGGCGATGATTCCTATGGAAAGTACGTGGTAGAGCCCCTGGAGCGGGGCTACGGCACCACCCTCGGCAACGCGCTGCGCCGCATTATGCTCTCCTCCCTGCCCGGCACCGCCGCCACCAGCATCAAGATTACCGGTGTGCAGCACGAGTTTACCACCATCCCCGGCGTCAAGGAGGATGTGACGGAGATCGTTCTCAATGTCAAGCAGCTGATCACCAAGCTCCACAGCGAGGGGGTCAAGACCGTCTTTATTGAGGCGGTGGGACCCTGTGAGGTGACAGCCGGCGACATCAAGAGCGACGGGGAGGTGGAGGTGCTCAACCCTGAGCTCCATCTCGCCACCCTGGGCAGCGGCGCTACGCTGAATATGGAGATTACCCTGAACCATGGCCGGGGCTATGTGCCCGCTGACCGCAACAAGGCTCAGCAGAATATCATCGGCGTCATCCCCGTTGACTCCATCTACACCCCCGTATACAAGGTGAACTACACCGTTGAGAACACCCGCGTGGGGAATATGACGGATTTTGATAAGCTGACCATTGAGGTCTGGACGGACTCCACCATCTCCGCCCGGGACGCGGTGAGCCTGGGGGCGAAGATCCTCTGCGACCACTTCACCCTGTTTACCGACCTGAGCGACACCGTCGGCTCCCGCTCCACTGTGGTGGAGAAGGCGGAGACCCAGCGGGACAAGGTGCTGGAGCTGACCATTGAGGAGCTGGACCTCAGCGTACGCAGCTTCAACTGCCTCAAGCGGGCGAATATCAACACGGTGGAGGACCTCATCAGCAAGACAGAGGACGAGATGATGAAGGTCCGCAATCTGGGGCGCAAGTCCCTGGAGGAGGTCATCCACAAGCTTTCTATGATGGGCCTGTCCCTGGCGGACGAAGAAACCAACTGACAGACTGTTCTGCGGAGCGGTATGGACCGCGGAACAACGCCTTTTTGAAGGAGGAAACCTACAATGCCCGGAACGCGCAAACTCGGTAGGACAACCGATCAACGCAGAGCGATGCTCCGTCAGCAGGTGACCGATTTCCTGGACAATGGGAAGATGGAGTCCACTATCACCCGCTGCAAGGAGATCCGTCCCATGGCTGAGAAGATGATCACCCTGGGAAAGAAGGGCGACCTGGCCGCCTACCGGCAGGCCATGGCTTTTATCACCCGCGAGGATGTGGTGCATAAGGTCTTTAAGGAGATCGCCCCCAACTACGCGGAGCGCAGCGGCGGCTATACCCGCATTACCCGCACCGGCGTGCGCCGGGGCGACGCTGCGGAGACCGCGATGATCGAGCTGGTCTGATCCCACAGGCCGCTCTGCTGTACCCCAAGGAGCAGAACATGCGGACGCCCCCTGATGCGGCACATGAATGCGCATCGGGGGGCGCCGCTTTTTGTTCACACGTTTCAAAAGCTTCCTTTGGAAAAGAATAGCTCGCCGAGAGCCTTTCATTTGACCGGCCTTGTTTGGAGATATCGTGACCACAGTTAAAAAGAGGTAAAGCTTAGGGCCGCCCTGTGATTTTGCAACGGCCCCAGTGATTTTGCATGGCCGCTCGGTGCGGCCATGCAAAATCACTGGGGCGGTGGGGGCTGGGACAACGCCCGCGGGTTTGAGCGGAGCCCAAGGTTTACTCGTTCTCAACTGCGGTTACTACATCAACTCACTTGAAAAAACGCAAAATGCGTTTTTTCAAGTGTTTGACTATTTTGCACAGTTTAACCTCCTTTTTAAAAAAGCCGATACCCCCGGCTAAGAGGGTATCGGCTGCAGCTGTACTATCCAAAAATTCAGTGATTGCAAAGCTTATAGAACGTTTATTAATACATACCGTCCATGCCGCCCATTCCGCCGGGCGCCGGGGGAGCGGGGGGCTCGGGCTTATCTGCCGCCCCATCGGGCAGGCCCGATGGGGGCCCCAAGATTTGAACTGCTCGGGCGAAGTGAATTCGCCCTGCGCCGAGGTTTTGCCTCCGGCAAAACGCTCGTTACGCCGCACTCGCGGCGGTCCCTGGTGGCCGACAAGCCCTATTTTGTCCTTGCGGCTGATTAATACATACCGTCCATGCCGCCCATTCCGCCGGGCGCCGGGGGAGCGGGGGGCTCGGGCTTATCTGCCACCAGGGACTCGGTGGTCAGCACCATGGCGGCCACGCTGGCCGCGTTCTCCAGAGCGGAGCGGGTGACCTTGGCCGGGTCCACGATGCCGGCGGTGATCATGTCCACGTACTCCTCCTTGTAGGCGTCGAAGCCCACGCCCTTGTCGGCCTTCTTCACGTTCTCCAGCACCACGGAGCCGTCCAGACCGGCGTTGGCCGCGATCTGGCGGATGGGGGCCTCCAGAGCCTTGGCGATGATGCGCGCGCCGGTCTTCTCGTCGCCGTCCAGCGCCTCCACCAGCTTCTCCACAGCGGGGATGGCGTTGACGAACACCACGCCGCCGCCAGCCACGATGCCCTCCTCAACAGCCGCCTTGGTGGCGTTGAGGGCGTCCTCAATGCGCAGCTTCTTCTCCTTCATCTCGGTCTCGGTGGCGGCGCCTACCTTGACCACAGCCACGCCGCCGGCCATCTTGGCCAGGCGCTCCTGAAGCTTCTCCTTGTCGTAGTCGCTGGTGGTGACGCCGATCTGGCTGCGGATCTGGGCGACCCGGTCCTTGATGGCCTGGCTGTCGCCGGCGCCGTCCACGATGACGGTGTTCTCCTTGGTGACCTTCACCTGGCGGGCGCGGCCCAGCATGGAGAGGTCGGCGTTCTTCAGCTCATAGCCCAGCTCCTCGCTGATCACCTGGCCGCCGGTGAGGATGGCGATATCCTGGAGCATCTCCTTGCGCCGGTCGCCGAAGCCGGGGGCCTTGACGCACACCACGTTCAGGGTGCCGCGCAGCCGGTTCACCAGCAGGGTGCTCAGGGCCTCGCCCTCCACGTCCTCGGCGATAATCACCATCTTCTTGCCGGACTGGACCATCTGCTCCAGCAGGGGCAGGATATCGGCGATGACGGAGATCTTCTTGTCAGTAATGAGGATATAGGCGTCGTCCACCACGGCCTCCATCTTCTCCATGTCCGTAGCCATGTAGGGGGAGATGTAGCCCCGGTCGAACATCATGCCTTCCACGACCTCGCTGTAGGTCTCGCTGGTCTTGGACTCCTCAATGGTGATCACGCCGTCGGCGGAGACCTTCTCCATGGCCTCGGCGATGAGCCTGCCGATCTCCGCGTCGCCGGAGGAGACGGCGCCCACGCGGGTGATGTCGTCGGTGCCGTTGACCTTCTGGGAGTCCTCCCGGACGGAGGCCACGGCGGCCTCCACGGCCTTGGCAATGCCCTTCTTCATGACAATGGGGTTGGCCCCGGCGGCCAAATTCTTCAGACCCTCTCCAATGATGGCCTGGGCCAGCAGGGTAGCGGTGGTGGTGCCGTCGCCGGCCACGTCGTTGGTCTTGGTGGAGACCTCCTTCACCAGCTGCGCGCCCATGTTCTCAAAGGGGTCGTCCAGCTCGATCTCCTTGGCAATGGTGACGCCGTCGTTGGTGATGAGGGGAGCGCCGAACTTCTTGTCCAGCACCACGTTGCGGCCCTTGGGGCCCAAAGTCACCTTGACGGTGTCGGCCAGCTGGTTGACGCCGGTCTCCAGAGCCTTGCGGGCATCCTCGCCCCGCTTGATCAACTTAGACATATCGCATAACCTCCCAATAATCTTTCATCAAAATATCTGGCATACATCCTTTTTCTTTTAAGAAAAAGGATCAAAAAGAATTTTTTCCGCAAGGCTCCGCCTTGCTTCAGGTTATTGGCCCGCTCTGGAATATAAGAACCGTAAGCAAAACGGAGTTTTGCGCAAAAAGTTTTTCTCTTCGCTTCCTTTTCTTTGTCCACAAAGAAAGGGAAGGCCGGCCTTACTCCACGATGGCCAGGATATCCCCCTGCCGGACGATGACAAACTCGTCCTCGCCGATCTTTACGTTGGAGCCGGCGTACTTATCGGTGATAACCTTGTCGCCGGGCTTCACGGACATGGTCACTTCCTTGCCGTCCACCATGCCGCCGGGGCCCACGGACACCACCTCGGCTACAGAGGGCTTCTCCTTGGCGCTGGAGGTGAGGATGATGCCGCCCTTGGTGGTCTCTTCGGCCTCCATGGGCTTGAGCACAACGCGGTCCGCTAAAGGTGTGAGTTTCATAGCTTAAGTTCCTCCTATATCATTATTTTTTGTAAACAAAATCTGACACCGTTAGCACTCTGTATCTCTGAGTGCTAACGGTGCTTATATTACATCATCTCTCCCCATATTGCAAGAGGGTTTTGAGAAATTTTTCCCGCTTTTACAAAATGTTCACAAACTGCCACAAATGGACAGGGGAACAGCGGAAAGACCGGGCTTTCCGCCTCGCCGGGGGACGCAGGACGTCAGTTGGGCGACTCCAGATCCCTGATAAGGGGCGGGATCTGGGAAATCATATTATCCATGTCCTCGAACATGGCGCTCTTGGTGGTACCCAGGCGGCTGGCCCTGTCGATGTGCTTGACCACCTCCTGGTACTGGTCCTTAATCTGGTCGAAAAATTGGCAGAGCACCTGCAGATCCCCCTGGGAGGAGGTAATGACGCCGGAAATCTGATTCTGAACGTCCACAGCCCCCTCGGCGGCGGCAGTGATTTTGCGGAAGCTCTCGTCCGTCTGGGAGACGATGCTCGTGCCCTGCTCCAGCGTCTCCTGGGAGGTCCGGATGCTGCCGCTGAGCTCGCCGGCCCGGTCCTCCACGTCGCTGACGCCGGTGTTGACCTCCTGAGCCAGGACCTTGATCTCCTTGGCCAACTCCTTCACCTGGGCGGCAACCACCGCGAAGCCCCGGCCCTCCACGCCGGCCCGGGCGGCCTCGATGGAGGCGTTGATGGCCAGGATGTTGGTCTGGTCCGCGATGGAGACGATCTTTCCCATACACTGCTGGATCTCCCGAATCGCGCCCTCCAGCTTGGAGAAGATCTCCGCCGTCTCCGCGTAGGACTGCTGCACCCGCATCGACGTCTGCCCCAGAGCCTCCATCTGTCCCTGGGCCTCCGCCACGGTCTGGGCGATCTCCTCCCGAACCTGGCCGAACTGCTCCGAGGTCTGGTCAATATTGGAGAAGGATGCGCCCAGCTCCTGGAGCTTCTCCTGGAACTGATCCGCCTCGCTGAGCACGCCGGAGAAGGCGGAGCCCACCCGGCCCAGCTCCGAGAGGGAGGCCACCTCCTTTGTCACCAGCTCCTGCTGGTAGGCCTTCAGGCTGTCCGCCACATGGAGGATCGGGTAGAGGCTCTTCTCCTGGGCGGGCTGCTTGGCCTGCCGCCGGTTTTTTCCCGAAAATAACATGTCCTCTCCCTCCCTTACTCAAAGACCGCGCAGGTCATGGACTGGTTGACAAAGCGGTTGTTGTAGTGCTCCCCGTAGCCCACCACGCCGGCGTGGCAGCCCAGGGATGCCATCTCCCGCAGATAGGTCTGCATATAGCCCCGCTCCGAGAAGAGCTTGTAGCGGAAGAGGCAGTTCACCGAGAACACCGCCGAGCGCCGGGGAAATTCCTGGCTGATCTGCCGGATGGTCTCCCGGGCAATGGCCTGGTAGTCCCCCAGCTCCAGGAGGATCAGCACGTCTGAGTCGTTGACCTGGCGGTAGCAGGCCAGGGCGTTTCCGCTGACATCCTTGATGGAGATAATGCAGGTGTCGTCCCCGTTGACCTTACCGAAGGGGTTCTGGAAGGTGCGGGTCAGAATCTCCTCGTCGCTGACGTGGAGAATGCTCTTATAGACCTGCTTGGCGCTCTTCCCGTTCAGGGAGCCCAGTATGTAGTTGGCCCGGTCCGTGTCCGAGGCGATGAAGCGGTAATCGCCCAGCTGGTGGTAGATGTTCTCCTTATAGGTTTTCACCCGGCCGCCCTGATTGCGGACCAGGGCATAGGCCACGGCGTCCTGATAGACCCGCCCGTTGGCGGAGACCCGGCCCTCGCCGCCGGTGCCCCCCACCAGGGAGATGCCCCGCTGCCGGAGGGCGGTGCAGATGGTGGTCAGCACGCACGCGTCGTTCCCGGTGCAAAAGTCGATGCACACCGTGTCCTTTCCGCCGCCGCCCACGGCCCCCATATCCCGCTCCAGGCGCTGGATGTACTTCACCGGCATGGAGGACGCCTGCTCCAGCACATTGGCCGCCGCGGCCACGCCGTCGTAAAAAGCGACGACGCTGACGCCGTTCTCCACAACGTTTATCTGGTAGCTCATGCCGATGCAGCCGATGCTGGGAACACCGGGAAAACGCCGCTCCAGCTCCTTGACGTGGGCCTCGAACTGGCTGTTGTTTGATAGGAGCATAATAAACTGGGGTGCGCGCAGGCCGCTGACTGCCTCCTCCAGATTCCCTCTTGGGCTTATGCCGACAAATTGCTTCACGCCGCTTACTCCTTCCACATGATTCTGGAAATTTTATATGGGCTATAGTATACCGGAAAAAGGTCAATCTGTCAATAACCGGCGGCATAGGGCGGGCGGATGTCAGAAAACCGGAGCAGCCCCCGGGAGGCGGAGGCGGCGTCCTGCATTTTACCGCGCGGAAAAGCGGCTGCGCCGCTTTTCTTACACGCAATAAAATTCCCGCCCCGGAGGGCGGGAATTTTTACCCTATGTAGCTTACTCAGCGGAAATGGCGTCCACGGGGCAGTTGGCGGCGCAGGCGCCGCAGTCCACGCAGGTGTCGGGATCGATGACATACTGGGTATCGCCCTGGGAAATGGCCTCCACGGGGCAGTTCTCAGCGCAGGTGCCGCAGCTGACGCAGGCGTCGGAAATCTTGTGTGCCATAGGTTATTGCCTCCTATTCAGAATGGTATCCCTATTGTAACATGAACTGAAAAAAAAGCAAGGGTAAATTCTGCGCAAACCAGGAGAAATGTGTAAAAGCCGCAGGGTCGGGCATACTGAGACATGGCGGCTCCAGGCCGTCGGGCCGGTTGTTGGGCGCTCGCCCAATGACGGCCCTATAGCGGGCTTCAAAATGGATGAGATTCGCTTGCAGGGGCGGGCATCCCCCGCCCCTGCGACTTGCTCTTAACTGATAGAAGGATGGTGGGATATGTACGAGAATCGCTTTACCCCCCGGGCCCAGAACGCCCTGCGGCTGGCCCAGGCGTCGGCGGAGGAGCTGGGCCACAGCTATGTGGGCAGCGAGCACCTGCTGCTGGGGCTGCTGCGGGAGGAGGAGGGGGCCGCCCGCCGGTGTCTGGCGGAGCAGTCTATCACCCAGGAGCGGGCCAGGGACGTCATTATACGCATTATCGGCAAGGGCCTGCCGGGCCTGGCTCCGCCCCAGGGGCTGACGCCCCGGGCCAAGCGAGTGATTGAAAACGCCGTGGAGGAGTCCAGGGGCCGGGGCAGCGGCTACGTGGGCACGGAGCATCTGCTGCTGGGCATTCTCCGGGAAAACGGCACCATGGCCATGCGGGTTCTCCAGACCATGGGCACGGATGTCCGCCGTCTGCAAAGCGCCCTGCTCCAGCGTATGA
The DNA here is from genome assembly GCA_949878425.1 of uncultured Oscillospiraceae bacterium. Taxonomy (GTDB): domain Bacteria; phylum Bacillota; class Clostridia; order Oscillospirales; family Oscillospiraceae; genus Pelethomonas. The sequence goes on along the minus strand of CATLAL010000005.1, from coordinate 30,991 downwards.
GCGTGGTGCAGCGCCTGTCCCGGGGCGCCCTCTTTCCGTCCCCTGAGACGCGGGACGGCGACCCGGACGCCCGTGCCGGCGGCCGCCCCTCTCCCCGGGAGGCCATCTCTCCCCGCTCCGCCGCCTATCCGGCCCCCCTCCCCAAGACCCTGGAGCAGTTTACCCGCAGCCTCAACGTGCTGGCCCTGGAGGGCCGGCTGGACCCGGTGATCGGCCGGGAGCGGGAGATCACCCGCACCATCCGCATCCTCTCCCGGCGCACGAAGAACAATCCCGTCCTCATCGGGGAGCCGGGGGTGGGCAAGACCGCCGTAGCCGAGGGCCTGGCCCAGCGGATCGCGGCGGGGGATGTACCGGAGGAGCTGGCGGGGAAGAACATCCTCTCCATCGACCTGGCCGCCATGCTGGCGGGGACCAAGTACCGGGGCGAGTTTGAGGAGCGGGTGAAGGCAGCCCTGGCGGAGATCCGCCGCATGGGCAACGTGATCCTCTTCATTGACGAGCTCCACACCATCGTAGGGGCCGGCAGCGCTGAGGGTGCGGTGGACGCCGCCAACATCCTCAAGCCCGCCCTCAGCCGCTCGGAGATCCGGGTGATCGGGGCCACCACCCGGGACGAGTACCGCCGGTATATTGAGAAGGACGCGGCCCTGGAGCGGCGCTTCCAGCCGGTAACCGTGGAGGAGCCGGGCCCGGAGACGGCCATCGAGATTCTCCTGGGCCTCCGGGACAAGTACGAGGCCCACCACAAGCTGTCCATTACCGACGAGGCCATCCGCTCCTCCGTGGAGCTCAGCCGCCGGTATCTGCCGGACCGCTTCCTGCCGGACAAGGCCATTGACCTGATGGACGAGGCCTGCTCCCGGGTGCGCATGGAGTGCGAGACCAGGACCCCGGGCCTGAAGGCCCTGGAGGACCGGCTGGAGGCCGTGCGCCGGGAGAAGGCGGAGGCCATCGCGGGGGAGGACTTTGAGCAGGCCGCCAAGCTCCGGGACGTGGAGGAGGACTTTGCCCGGCAGCTCCGGGAGGAGCGGACCCGCTGGATCAACGACCGCACCGACGATCTGGTGGCGGTCACCGGCGAGGACGTGGCCGCCGTAGCCGCCGAGTGGACGGGCATCCCCGTCCGGCGCATCACCGAGGACGAGGGGGAGCGCCTTCTGCGGCTGGAGGAGGAGCTCAAACGCCGGGTGGTGGGCCAGGACGAGGCGGTCTCCGCTGTGGCCCGGGCCATCCGCCGGGGCCGGGTGGGACTCAAGGAGCCGGGCCGCCCCATCGGCAGCTTCCTCCTGCTGGGCCCCACCGGCGTGGGCAAGACGGAGCTCTGCCGGGCTCTGGCGGAGGCCCTCTTCGGCCAGGAGGACGCCATGATCCGCCTGGACATGTCCGAGTATGCCGAGGGCCACGCCGCCAGCCGCCTGGTGGGCTCTCCCCCCGGCTACGTGGGCCACGAGGACGGCGGACAGCTGACGGAGAAGGTCCGCCAGAGGCCCTACAGCGTGGTCCTCTTTGACGAGATGGAGAAGGCCCACCGGTCGGTCTGGAACCTGCTGCTGCAAATCCTGGAGGAGGGCAGCCTCACCGACAGCCACGGCCGCCGGGCGGACTTTAAAAACACGGTGATTGTGATGACCAGCAACGTGGGGGCCCAGCAGATCACTCGGGACGCCGCCCCCCTGGGCTTCTCCGGCGCGGAGGAGGGCGAGGCGGACCGCCAGGGCCGGGTCCGGCGGTCCGTCAGGGACGAGCTGCGCCGGACCTTCCAGCCCGAGTTCCTGGGCCGCATTGACGACACCATCGTCTTTCGCCAGCTGGCGCCGGAGGACCTGCAGGAGATCGCCCGCAGGATGCTGGACCGGACGGCGGAGCGAATGCGCCCTATGGGCCTCTCCCTGCGCTGGTCGGAGGAAGCCTTGGACCTCCTGGCCCGGGAGGGCTCCAGCCCCGCCGACGGCGCCAGGCCCCTGCGGCGGCGGCTTCACAGCCTGGTGGAGGACCCGGTGGCGGACGGCCTGCTCTCCGGCCGCTTCCAGAGCGGCGATACCCTGGCGCTTTCCGTCCGGGAAAACGCTCTTGCTATTGAGAAGGAAATGGAGTAGAATAGGGGAAACGGGGTTCGCCCCGCTCCCTTCGGGCTATCGATAAAGTCCGTTGGACTTTATCGATAGCCCAATGCCGCCGATACCTTTGTGACCGCTGCGCTGTCACAAAGGTCCTCGCTGCGTTCGCTGAACGCCGGCTTGGCCGGCCCACGGGGGCGGCAGATTTTATTCGAGGCGGGCTTCGCCGGCTTAGGGCTATGGCGGCCAAAGGCCGCCTATCGCCTTGAGCTCCCCCTCCATTTATCCTCCCTCCACAGACAGAAAGGAGCATGTACTATGGCATTTTCCGGTACCGACGCCGGCGGCTTCAACTGGGAGAACTTCAACAGCGGCGCGCCCTCCCAGAAGCCCCCGCAAAAGCCCAAGAAGCCCCGCAAGGCGGTCCGCAGTCCGGCGGCCCGGGTGCTCATCAACCTGGGCGTGACCCTGGCGGTGGGGCTCGTCTATTTCTACATCAACCTTCCGCCCATCAACCTCCAGGCCCCGGACTTCTACTCCTTCGCGCTGCTGCTGTGCATCATCTACTGCGGCTGCGCCATTCTGACCTCCGGCTTCCAGGGCCAAGGAGTCAAGGGGTACTTCAAATTTCTGCGCAAGCAGTGCCTCATCCCGGTAGTCCTGGCCGCGGCCATGCTGGTGCTGTGCCTGGTGGGGAGCCTGGCGGGCAGCGTCATCTTCCGGGCCAGGAGCTACTCCCAGCTGCTGCCCATTGAGACCGGGGACTTCGCCGCCGAGGTGGACGAGATCTCCTACAACCAGATCCCCATGCTGGACAAGGACTCCGCCGAGCGTCTGGGGGACCGGAAGCTGGGGGAGCTCAGCGACATGGTCAGCCAGTTCGACGTGGTGGAGGACTACACCCAGATCAACTACAGGGGCCGGCCCGTGCGGATCGCCACCCTGCGGTATATGGACCTCATTAAGTGGTTCACCAACCGCTCCGAGGGCCTGCCCGCCTACCTGATCATCGACATGGTCACCCAGAACGTGGAGCTGGTGCGGCTGGAGGAGGGCATCAAGTACACCACAGAGGAGCACTTCGGCCGCAACCTCTACCGCCACCTCCGCTTCCACTACCCCACCTATATGTTCAGCCAGCCGGTGATGGAGATCAACGAGGAGGGCGTGCCCTACTGGATCTGCCCCCGTCTGGTAAAGACCATCGGCCTCTTCGGCGGCACGGACGTAAAGGGCGCCGTGCTGGTCAACGCCATCAATGGGGAGTGCCAGTACTACGAGGAGGTCCCCCCCTGGGTGGACAACCTCTACTCCGCGGGGCTCATCATGCAGCAGTACGACTACTACGGCATGTACCACAACGGCTTTTTCAACTCCCTGTTCGGTCAGCGGGACGTCACCGTCACCACCGAGGGGTACAACTACCTGGCCCTGGGGGACGACGTGTGGGCCTACACCGGCGTCACCTCCACCGGCGGCGACCAGTCCAATATCGGCTTCCTCCTCACCAACCAGCGGACCAAGGAGAGCCACTTCTACTCCTGCGCCGGGGCCACGGAGTACTCCGCCATGGACAGCGCCGAGGGCGAGCTCCAGCACCTGAAGTATGTGGCCACCTTCCCCCTGCTGCTGAACACCGGCGGCCAGCCCACCTACTTCATGGCCATGAAGGACAACGCCCAGCTGGTGAAGAAGTACGCCATGGTCAACGTCCAGCAGTACCAGATCGTGGCCACCGGCGACACGGTGGCGGAGTGCGAGCAGAACTACCTGGCCATGCTCAGCCAGAACGGCATTGTGGACGGCAGCGCCGCCCTCTCCGGTACGGAGTCCGTGGAGGGCACGGTGGCGGAGATCCGCTCCGCGGTCCTGAACGGCAACAGCGTCTACTTCATCCGCCTCATCGGCAGCAGCGCCTTCTACTCCATCAGCGCCGCAGATGCCCCCCTGACGGTGATCCTCAGCGAGGGGGACCAGGTGTCCATCCTCTACCAGCCCGGGGAGGACAGCATCCTCACCGCCCTCTCCCTGGAGCTGCGCTAGAAAAGATTTTAGACTTTTGTAACAAATTCTGCTGGTATTCTTAACACCTTTCCGGTAATCTTATAGTTGCAAGGGACAACGTACTTCTTTTTCATCCAATCTTCCTTATTTTCAAAAGAGGAGAGCGGGAGGCGCATGCGCCTCCCGCTCTCCTCTTGGACTGTTGGATGCTTTCAACCGGCAATGCAGTGAATTTTTTATAGTGACCGCAGTTAAAAATTGGCAAAGCTTATAGCAATCATCAGGGTCTGGCGTTAGGCGGCCCACATATTTCCGGCTTCGCCGGACAGACTAGACCCAGCGGCGGAGGGATCGGGAAACAGGCTGTCCGCCGTTGAAACGAACGGAATCGAGGGATCAGAACATGCTGACCGTCCGCACAGATTTAGCGCTGGAGTCCCAAAAGCTCTGGGAGGAGCGGGCAGGGGAGACCACCCGCCTGGAGGGGGTTCGGGCCCGGGAGGAGACCGCGGAGGGCTTTCCGGTGACCCGGGTGGAAATTCTGGACCAGCGGGGGGAGAAGGCTCTGGGCAAACCCAGAGGCGTCTATCTGACGCTGGACATCGCCGCCTGGCGGCGGGGGGACCCGGCGTCCTTCGCCAGGGCTGCCGGAGCCGTGGCCCAGCTGCTCTCCCCCCTGCTGCCGGAGGAGGGGGCGGTCCTCGTCGCCGGCCTGGGCAACGCCGCCATGACCCCGGACGCCCTGGGCCCCCGGGTCCTGGACCATCTTCTCATCACCCGGCACCTGGGGGAGGTGCTGCCGGCGCTCCGGCCGGTGGCGGCCCTGGGGGCCGGGGTGCTGGGGACCACCGGCCTGGAGGTGGCGGAGTGGGTCCGGGGCGTCTCGGAGCACGTACAGCCCGCGGCGGTGGTGGTGGTCGACGCCCTGGCGGCCCGGGAGCTGGGCCGCCTCTGCTCCACGGTCCAGCTCTCGGACACGGGCCTCATTCCCGGCAGCGGGGTGGGCAACCACCGCATGGCGCTGAACCGGGAGACTCTGGGCGTGCCGGTCCTCTCCGTGGGCGTGCCTACGGTGGTGGACGCGGAGACCGTGGCCCGGGACATCCTGGCCGAAGCCGGCGGCGGGGAGGAGCGGGAGCCGGCCGCCCTGGGCGGGCGGGGCCGGCGGCTCTTCGTCACGCCGGACAGCATTGACGAGAAAATCCGGGACCTGGCCAAGCTGCTGGGCTACGGCCTGAACCTGGCCCTCCAGCCCGCCCTGGCGCTGGAGGACCTGGAGGCGCTGCTGGCATAGTCAGGCGGCATACAGCGGACCGCCCCCGCCCCGTATGGGGCGGGGGCGGTCCGCTGGTCGAAAAAGCGATGGAATACGCCTTTCTTAGAGCCTGTTCAGCATCTCAGCGTGTGCGGATTGGCCAGCGGATTTTTTGTCCTGCAAGGCAAAAATCGCAGGAATACTTGACGCATTTCAAGACTTTTTAACCCGGCAGGACAGAAAATACGCCGTCAAGACGTGCGCGGAGAGATGCTGAACAGGTTCTTATACGCCCACTGGCTCCGCCGTCTGGAAGGTGAGCTTCTCCCCGTCGCTGTCCACGCTCACCTGCTGGCCGTCGGAGAGGGTCCCCCGGATGAGCATGGAGGCCAGCTCCGTCTCCACGTACTTTTGCAGGTACCGCTTCACAGGCCGGGCGCCGTAGGCCGGCGTGTAGCTGGCTCGGGCGATGAACCGCCGGGCCTCCTCCGTCAGATTCAGACGGATGTCCCGGTCCTCCAGGCGGCGGGAGACGGACTCCATGGCAATGTCGATGATGCCGGCGATCTGCCCCTCCGTCAGAGGGGAGAATACCACAATGTCGTCCACCCGGTTGATGAACTCCGGCCGGAAGTACTTGTCCAGCTCCTGGCGCACCTGGTCCTTGACCGCCTGGTCGATGGACCCGTCGGAGCGGATGTTCTCCGTGAGGAAGGCGCTGCCGATGTTGCTGGTCATGATGATAATGGTGTTTTTAAAGTCCACCGTGCGGCCCTGGTTGTCCGTCAGCCGCCCGTCGTCCAGCAGCTGGAGCAGGATGTTGAACACGTCCGGGTGGGCCTTCTCGATCTCGTCGAAGAGGACCACGCTGTAGGGCTTGCGGCGGACCGCCTCTGTCAGCTGGCCCCCCTCGTCGTAGCCCACGTAGCCCGGAGGCGCCCCCACCAGGCGGCTGACCGCGTGCTTCTCCATATACTCCGACATGTCGATACGCACCATGTTCCGCTCGTCGTCAAAGAGGGCGGCGGCCAGGGTCTTGGCCAGCTCCGTCTTGCCCACGCCGGTGGGGCCCAGGAAGATGAAGGATCCGATAGGCCGGCTGGCGTCCTTCAGGCCTGCCCGGCCCCGGAGGATGGCCTCGCTGACGGCGGAGACCGCCTCGTCCTGGCCGATCACCCGCCGGTGGAGGATCTCTGGCAAATGCAGCAGCTTCTCCTTCTCCGACTCCACCAGCTTGCTCACCGGGATGCCGGTCCACTTGCTCACCACGCCGGCGATCTCCTCCTCCGTCACCTCCTCCTTGAGCAGGTGCTCATCCTTCCCGGCGTCCACCCGCTGCCGCTCCTCCTCCAGCTGCTTCTCCAGATTGGGGAGGGTCTCGTATTTGAGCTTGGCCATCCGCTCCAGGTCGTAGCCCCGCTCCGCCTCCTCCATCTGATGGCGGGTGTCCTCAATCTCCTGTTTGATGCGCTTTACCCCGGCAATGGACTGCTTTTCCGTCTCCCACTGAGCCCGCATGGCGTCGTTTCTGGCCTTCAGCTCCGCCAGCTCGCTGTCGATGTGGCCGAGCCGGGCCTTGGAGCCCGGGTCCTCCTCCTTGCCCAGGGCCTGCTTCTCGATCTCCAGCTGCATGATCTTGCGCTCCGTCTCGTCCAGCTCCGCCGGAAGGCTGTCGATCTCCATGCGGATCTTGCTGGCCGCCTCGTCCATCAGGTCAATGGCCTTATCCGGCAGGAACCGGTCCGTAATATACCGGTCGGAGAGGGTTGCGCAGGCGATGAGGGCGGCATCCGTAATCCGCACGCCGTGGTGAATCTCAAAGCGCTCCTTCAGCCCCCGGAGAATGGAGATGGTGTCCTCCACCGTGGGCTGGTCAACGAGCACCTTTTGGAACCGGCGCTCCAGGGCGGCGTCCTTCTCAATATACTTGCGGTACTCGTCCAGGGTGGTGGCGCCGATGCAGTGGAGCTCCCCCCGGGCCAGCTTGGGCTTGAGGAGGTTCCCCGCGTCCATGCTGCCCTCGGTGCGGCCCGCGCCCACGATGTTGTGGAGCTCGTCGATAAAGAGGAGGATGCGGCCCTCGCTCTTCTCCACCTCGCCCAGGACGGCCTTCAGCCGCTCCTCGAACTCCCCCCGGTACTTGGCCCCGGCGATGAGGGACCCCATGTCCAGGGCGAAGATGGTCTTGTCCTTGAGCCCCTCCGGCACGTCCCCGTTTAAGATCCGCTGGGCCAGACCCTCCACCACCGCCGTCTTGCCCACGCCGGGTTCACCGATGAGGACCGGGTTGTTCTTGGTCTTGCGGCTGAGGATCTGGATGGTGTGGCGGATCTCCGCGTCCCGGCCGATCACCGGGTCCAGCTTTCCCTGGCGGGCCATCTCCACCAGGTCCCGGCCGTACTTGGTCAGGGCCTCGTAGCTCTCCTCCGGGTTCTGGCTGGTGACCCGGGCGCTGCCCCGGATCTTGGTCAGGGCCTGTAGAATCTTCTCCTGGTCAACGCCGTACCGGCGGAAGAGCTTCCCGCTGGGGGCGCCGCTCTCTCCCACCAGGGCCAGATACAGGTGCTCCACGGACACGTACTCATCCTTGAACTGCTGGGCCAGGCGCTCCGCCGCCAGCAGCAGCTGGCTGAAGCGCCGGCTGGCGTAGAGCTGGTCCGCGCCGGCACCGGTGACCTTGGGCAGGCGGTCGATCTCCCGCTGGACCTCCCCAGCCAGCGTCTCCACGTCCAGACCCATGTAGGTCAGAAGCCGGGGCACCAGGCCGTCCCGCTGGCGCAGCAGCGCCAGATGCAGGTGCTCCCCCTCCAGCTGCTGCTGGCCGTTCTCTATGGCGATGGACTGGCTGTCCGCCACCGCCTGCTGGGCGTTCTGGGTATACTGATCAAAGTTCATTTCCAAAACCTCCTTGGGCCTTAGTATGACCCGAAACCGGGGCCATACCGCCTCTTTTTTCTTTCCGACCCCTATTGTAACCCCTGGAAGCGGAAATGTAAAGAGGAAAATTAGCACTCTAATGTCAAGAGTGCTAATTTTCTGTGAACAGACTGTAAATTGCCCGGGAGAGGAGGGACTCTAGAGATTTTCTCGGTTCTGCTGATGTAGTAAGTTAAATGCAGAAAAGGTTTTTTAACCTTTTTCTGCATTATTTTTTTGCCTGAACGGGAGCAGAAACGGGAAAAGGGGTGATTATGGTGAGAACTTTGACGCTGGAGGACCGCCGGAAGATCGAATTGATGTGGCGGCGCAATGCTTCCCCGGTAAAGATTGCCGCAGAGCTGGAAATCAGTCAGTGTACGGTCTACACGGAATTGAAGCGCGGGCAGGAGACGGACGGAGCGGGTGACGTGGTGCTGGATGAAAACTTCCGGCCTGCGTACAGCGCCGAGCGGGGGGAAACCGTGTATCAGCGGAACTTGCGGAACCGTGGACGCCGCCCGAAGAGGGTAATGGAACAGAAGGAGGCGAAGCAGGCGTGAGTAACTTTGAGAAGATCACGGAGTCCCCGGAGGCGCTGGGCGAGTTTTTGGCCTCCCTCCCCGTGGCGAACGGACCGTGGGACGAGGAATTTCACCGGGCGTTCTGTGATTCCTGCGAGCGGGAGAACTGCGACGGGAAGCGCTGCCCGCACCAGGACAAGCGGTACAATCCGCTGTGGTGGCTGATGCTGGGCGGAAAAGAGGGCGAAGTGCCGGGCCTGACGGTAAGAATCAAGGCGGCGTTCCCCGTCCTGTGGGACCGGGAGTATTACACCGTGGCAGAGAAGAAGAAGGAAACCCGTGCGCCCTGCGTCTGCTGTGACAACACGGGGAAAGTGACCATTAAGGGCGTTGAGTATCCTTGCCCCAGGTGCAAAGGAAACTGGCGCGAAAGAGCGACATCACATTCCTGTCAGAGCTGTGCCACGACGAGGGAATCAGCCTGAAATGCACAGACGGGCAGCTTGTTCTTTTTGACCAATCCGTATACGAAGCCCTGCCGCCTGTGGCGACCATCAAGAAGGACGGCGGGAGGATACTCCCCGCAGCGCCCCAGGCTCACGGAGCATACGGAAAGGACCCGAAGTGCCTCGCCTATGAAACCTACAATCTGTCCACCGGGGCGGCGGAGACGCAGTACGGGTCCTGCCGGGTGAGCTATCGGGATGCCGCATCCGGCAAGTGCATTGAGGGCATTGCCAAGGCGGACGGAGACGACGGGGACGGGGTATTTCTGCGAGTGACCAACAAAAGCCTGCCGATGGGCGGGAAAAGAAAGACAGAATATAAGAAGGTGCAGGCGGCGAGAGTTCCGAAGGGAGACAGCATCGAGGACAGGCCGGAGGAAGTGGCGACGCGGGAAGAGCCGTTTCACTGGGAAATGGATTCTGTGTTGTCCGCAAAGGAGGGAAACAGCAAGAAGCGATTCCTGACAATGACCGAGCGGAAATCACGGGCAGACCTTATGTTTCTTATGCCGGACGGGACAATGGCAAGCGTAGTGGCCGTGCTGGATATGCTGGAAACGAAGCTGGGCAGCTTCAACTTCCGGCGGATATTTAGGACAATCACGGTGGACAACGGAAGCGAGTTTCAGGACTGGGAGGGAATGACGCGGGCCGTGACCGGCGGCGGAGATCGGACCCACATATACTACTGCCATCCGTACAGCGCCTTTGAACGGGGAAGCAACGAGAACGGAAACCGCATGATTCGGCGGAGGGTGCCGAAGGGAACCGACTTTACAGGGATAACAGAGGCCGACACGCTGGAGGTCCAGCGGTGGGTAAATGAATACCCGCGCGGCATCCTTGGGGGAAGGTGTGCCGGGCGGGTACTGATGGAGCTTGCCCAGGAGGCGGGTATTAAGGGGCTTGAACTGCTTTTGTAAATAATGCACAAAAAACAATTTTAGATTTTTCTGCATTTAACCCTTGACATTTTCAGATTTTCTCGGTTCTAAAATTTTGTCTTGCATTTTGGGGGAGAGTCTGTTATAATAATTTCGTTTTGAAAGGCAGGGTTAGTACATCGGTAGTACATCGGCTTCCCAAGCCGAGGAGGCGGGTTCGATTCCCGTACCCTGCTCCAACTGACAGGCCGCCAAGGGCGGTCTGTCAATTTTTTTCAAAGAATCAGAGCAAAATCGTTCTGCCGCAGTGGTTTTACTGCGGCATTTTTAGAGACCCAGAGCCGAATATCCCTCGGAGGATACCAGCGGTGCGGCGAACGAGCTTCTGTGGAGAACGCGATAGGGCGTTTTCCACAGAAGCTCGTTCGCGCTGCACGGGCCGGACGCGGTCCGCGGCGGTTCTTTCCCCAAAAGAATGCAAACTGCCCGGCAACGGGGCGTTGCTTTATGATTATGACGCTTCACCATAAAGCCGTTCGATCTGGAAGGCCTCGTCCATCTGCTCATACAGCAGGAATTGGGACAGGAACACGATGTACCACACCCCGGTCACCGGCAGCAGAAGCAGCGTCCACGGCGCGAAGAGCACAAGAACCGCCCAATACCCCAGCTGCAAAAGCCCCGCGCCCATCACCCGCCAAAAGTGCCGGAGCAGAAACAGGGCGGCGTTTCGCAGCCGGATCCCCAGCCTCTGCCTAAAGAGCACGGCCTGGGGCCAGAGCAGGGAGCCGAAGGCCAGAACCAGCAGTCCGCCCAGCAGATACAGGAGCACGGCGCCCAGGCTGGGCGGCGTCTCCGCCCACCAGAACAGCATGCCCATAAAGGCGTACTGTCCCGCGAGCAGCCCCAGCGCCGCCCCCAGGACCATGCCGTCCCGCCAGTTCTGCCGCCAGGAGCGCTTCCAGCAGTCCCACCAGGGCGTGGGATCGTCCCGCAGTCCCCGGAGGACGGCGTCGTACATCCCGGCCAGAAAGGGACCCGCGATTGCCCCGCCCAGGACGGAGCAGGGGAGCAGCACGAGGATGCTGGACACAGCGATCGCGTAGAATACGCCCGCCGCCAGGGGCGCGAACCCCAGCAGCGTCAGCAGATTCACCTTCCACCACTGGCCGAAGCGGATGGAGAGCAGCTGCTTGTAGCGGTTAAATCCCCGCTGCCGCTCAGTTTCGTTGTAACTCGGATCCTCCGGAAAAAACAGTCCCATGGCTCGCTCCTCCTTTATACAGCGTAGTGGCAGCGGTCCAGGAACCCCGCCAGGAGCTCCCGGGCGTCGCCCTGGAAGCCCTCCCGGCAGGACAGCTCCACACTGACCGCGTAGTTCCGGTACACGCCAAAGGCGGAGGCGCCCCGGGCGTAGGGGTTCTCCTCCGATTGGTAGGTGTAGGTGACAACGGTAAAGACCTGCCCGTTATAGGTCCCCTGGGCGGACTCCTCCACCGCGTACTGGCCCCGGGCCATGTCCAGCCACTCCGCCGCGGCTTCCTCCGCCTTCTCCGCCCGGTCAAAGCCCGAGAGCAGGAGATAGAACTGGGCGTCGTAGAGCTCCGCCTCCTCGCCTTCGGCGTTGGTGTAGGACTCCGCCTGGCCGGCGGACCATGTGGCGTAGTACATGCCCCGGGTGGAGAGGACGTCGCTGTTTTCCCGGAGGGTGAAGGACTCCGGGGTCTCCACACCCACGATGTTCCCCACGGTGTCCCACTTCTCGCTCCAGGCGGCCCCGTCCGCCGCCTCTGCCGGGATGGGCTGCACGCAGCCCGCCAGACACAGGCACACTGCCAGCAGCAGCGCAAAAAGACGCTTTTTCATGGAATCGCTCCTTCCGTCAGCTTGTTCCACAGGGCCTCGCAGCCCTCCGGGCTGGCTGTGGTTTTTTCTGTCCAAAAGCCCCGCCGGGCCAGGAACAGCCGGGAGACCAGCTCCTGACTGCCGCCGCTTACGGTGCTCCCCATCAGCTCATAGGAATACTCCCCAAGCTCCAGCGCCGCCAGGACCGGGCAGGCGTCCCAGGCCAGATAGGTCCCGGAGCTGTCCTCCTCCTCCGGCAGGGAGCCGTCCAGGCGGCGGAGGACGTGGTACTCCCTCTGAAACCGCTCCGGATCCTCCAGCAGGAAAAAATAGCTCTCGCACTCCACAAGGTCCGCCATCAGCTGCACCTCAGCCGCCGCGCCCACGCCCGGGTCCGTGCCGCCGGAGGAGGCGTACTGGTTCAGGACGGCCACAACCCGGCCGTCGCCGTTGAGATCCTCCCCCAGGGAGGCGAAGCCGGCCTCCAGGGCTGCGGCGGTGTCGTCCGGCAGGGGGCTCGTCCCCACGTAGGCGATCCGGTAGTCCGGCTCCACACGGCAAAGGGCGTTCCAGAGGATGCTGCCCGCCGCGGCCAGGAGGAGGAGAACCGCGCCCACGTGCCACTTGTGGTAGTACCACCAGTTTCGCCGCCTCTCCCGGGCCGTCAGAGGCCGCTTCTCCTCCGGTTGTACGTCCCGGTACTTCCATTTCCAATACTCGCTGGCCATCGCAGACCCTCCCTCGCGGATTGCAAAAATCTAAACATAGAGCAAAGCCAGGCTTTGCGAATAAAGTGTTTTCTTTTGATTCCGTGGGCCGCTCTAGCGGCTTAGGCTCGCGAAGCGGCGCTTTTCTTTTGTTCACAAAAGAAAAGAATGCATGCCCCGCGAATCTATGCCGCCCCTACTCCCGCGTCGTCCCTCCGGGGGCGTAGCTGACGGGGAGGCAGACCAGGGCTGGGATATTGGAGCGGTCCTTGGTCAGCAGCAGGTCCACGCAGGTCTCTGCGATTTTCTGGACGGGCTGGACGATGGTGGAGCAGTAGAGGGCCTGGCCGCCGAAGCGGCGGATGCCGTCAAAGCCGATGATCTGCACGTCCTCCGGCGCACGAAGGCCCCATTCTGCCAGAATATTTTGGATCCGCCAGGCCAAAAGGTCCGTGGAGCAGAAGATGCCGTCTATATCCAGCCGCCCGCCGGTCATATGGGCGCGGAGGAACTCCCGGAGCACCTCGTCCCCGTCCTCGCCGTCGTTGCGGCGCAGGAGCTCATAGGGGATCTGCCGGGCCCGGCAGACGGCCTCAAAGCCGTCCCCCCGCTTGTCCGTCTCGCCGGGGCTGGCCGAGCCGGTGCGGAGAAAGGCCAGATGGGCGCACCCCAGCTCGATGAGCTTCTCCGCCGCCAGGCGTCCGCCGCCGTAGTTGTCCGCCGCCACGCAGGGGATGTCCGCCCGGAAGCTGCGGTCAATGCCCACAAAGGGCAGGTCCTCGTCCACCTCTAGGGGGTTGTAGGTCAGGCCAATGATGCCGTCCGCCTTGTTCTGCCGTACCATATTGACGCAGCTCTGCTCCATCTCCGGGCTGGAGGCGGTGACATACAGCAGCATCCGGTAGTCCCGCCGGGCCAGGGCCTCGCAGGTGTATTGGGCCAGGGCGGCAAAGAAGGGGTGGTTCACCCCCGGCAATATCACCGCCACGGCATTTGTCTTGTTGGTTTTCAGCCCCCGGGCGTACTGGTTGACCTGATAGCCCAGCTTCCGGGCCGCCTCCTCCACCCTTGCCTTGTAGCTCTCCCCCACGGGGATGCCGTTGAACACTTTGGACACGGTGCCCAGGGCCACGCCGGCCTCCTGCGCCACGTCCTTCATGGTGGGCATAGCGTTTTTCATAGCCGCCTCCTTGTGAAATGTTTCATATTAAAATGCGAACAGTGCCTTCCACGCTTCCTCTGGGACTATCATAACAGATTGGACGGTGAAATGTAAAGAGTAATTTCACGATTTTTTCATGAAACGTTATGCTTTGTAGTAATCAACAAAAATGGCGTTCATAGTTTGCTCAAACTGATAAACTTCAAAAAGATGGCAAAAATCTGTTGACAGGAGGCGGGACGTTTGCTAAGATATGCACAACAGGCGTATAACATTTCATGAAATTTCAGCAGCAGAACTTGCTGCTGAAATTTAAAGACGCATATGAAACGTTATACGAAAAACGCGGCCGGCGCGCACCCTGCAAAGGAACAATCCCCTCAGCGAAATCCCAGGCAGCTTCCCCCTTTTCCCCGCGACAAGCTCTATTTTAAGGAAGTGAGTCAAATGCGAAAAAGCGAAACGCCTGTCCGAATCTCGGCGGCGGGGTCCGCCGCCCTGTCCCAGCGTCACGGGAGGACGCTGGGACAACGAATCCTGGACAACTGGCAGCTGTACGCGCTGCTGGCCATTCCGGTAATCCTGACGGTGGTCTACAAGTACATCCCCATGTACGGCATCCAGATCGCCTTCCGGGATTTTGACTCCAATCTGGGCTTCACCAGGAGCCCCTGGGTGGGCTTCAACTGGTTCATCCGGTTCTTTAAGGCCCCCACCTTCTGGCGGATGATGAAGAACACCGTGCTCATCAGCTTCTATGGCCTGCTGTGGAGCTTCCCCATCCCCATCATCCTCTCCCTCATCATCAACCAGGTCCGCTTCCACAGGTTCAAGCGGGTGGTCCAGACTGTCCTCTACGCGCCCCACTTTATCTCCGTGATGGTCATCTGCGGTATGATCAAGATCTTTTTAAGCCCCTCGGGCGGCCTTTTGAACCTGATCCTGGGCACCCAGATTGACTTTCTCACCCAGTCGGAGGCCTTCCGAACCATCTACATCGCCTCCGGCATCTGGCAGGACGCGGGCTGGGGCTGCATCATCTACTTAGCCACCCTGGCCAACGTGGACCCGGGGCTCTACGAGGCGGCCAAGATGGACGGCGCGTCGGTGTTCCAGCGGATCTTGAACATCGACATTCCGGAGCTGCTGCCCATGGCGATTTTGAACCTCATCATGGCCGCCGGCGGCATCATGAACGTGGGCTTTGAGAAGGTGTGGCTGCTCCAGACTGACCTGAACAAGGCCACCAGCGACGTCATCGCCGTCTACGTCTACCAGCAGGGCATTGAAAACGCCAAGTACAGCTACTCAACGGCCGTGGGCCTGTTCAACACGGCGATCAACATTGTGCTGCTGATCATCGTCAACAAGATCGCGTCCAAGGCCTCGGACGTCCAGTTTGTGTAAGGGAGGAGGAGAACTATGGCAAGCGCGTCCGCTGTTAAGAAAAAATCCGCCGGCCTGTCCGACCGGACCAGCGACATCATCCTGGTGGCCATCTGCACCGTGGTCCTGCTCATCGTGGCCTATCCCCTCTACTACGTCCTGGTGGCCTCCTTCTCCGACCCCTACGACGTGTACGCGGGCAAGACCTTCCTGCTGCCCAGCGGCTTCACCTTTGACGGCTACAAGGCGGTGTTCGCGGATCCGAAGATTGTCTCCGGCTTCCTCAACTCCGTCAAGTACACCGTCATCGGCACCATCTTCTCCGTGGTGATGCTCTACATCACCGCCTACCCCCTGGCCCAGAAGGACCTGCCGGGCCGGAAGTGGATCAGCCTTTTCTTTGTCATCACCATGTACTTCGGCGGCGGCCTGATCCCCACCTACCTGGTGGTCAAGGCCACCGGCCTCACGGGCAGCATGTGGTCGCTGTTCCTCCCCGGCGGCGTAGGGGTGGGCAATATGATTATTGTCCGCAACTACTTCCAGAACTCCATTCCCCACGACCTGGTGGAGGCCAGCGAGATCGACGGGTGCTCGAAGTTTCGCACCTTCCTCAGCGTGGTGATCCCCCTGTCCATGCCCATTCTGGCGGTCCAGGCGGTGTTCGCCATGGTGGCCTACTGGAACGACTGGTTCACCGCCATGATCTACCTGGGCGGCAAGGGCGAGCCCCTGCCCCTGGTGCTGCGGGGCATCCTGATTAAGAGCAGCGCCGCCACCGAGCAGGCCAGCATGATCTCCGGCGGCTACGCGGAGCTCAACAAGCAGACCGAGCTCATCAAGTTCTGCTCCATGATCGTGGCCGCGGTGCCCATGCTCATCGCCTACCCCTACGTCCAGAAGTACTTCGAGAAGGGCTTCATGGCCGGCGCGGTGAAGGGATAGCAGGCGGAAAGGATTAACCCCGTCATATTTTGGCTGCGCCATCCGCACCGCGTAGGGGCGGGCACTGTTCGCCCCTATCCAAAAGGCAAATACGCGTTTCCGGCGGCGCGGTTGGTCGACGGCAGAGCGGGCGAGCGCTGCTCGCCCCTACACAGGCGAATCAAATTTGACTGTATTATAAAGCAAGGAGAATCATCATGAAGAAGCTTCTGTCCCTTATCCTGGCGTCCGTGATGGCGCTGGCCCTTCTGACCGCCTGCGGCGGCGGAAACGATGGCGGCTCCGGCAATTCCGGCGAGCCCAACACCAACACCGACCAGACGGAGTTCAACGTCATCTCCGGCATCTCCGCCCTCTCCGGCGGCTACGACGACAACCCGGTGCTCAACCAGATGATGGAAAACGCGGGCATCAAGATCAACTGGGAGACCATGGCCGATTCCTTAGGCGAGCAGGTGAACATCCGCCTCTCCGGCGGCGAGTACCCCGACGCCGTGCAGGCCGTGGGCTGGTCCAACTACGACCTGGGCCGCTATGGTCGGGGCGGCACCTTCATCGACCTGACCCCCTATGTCACCGACCCCGAGATCATGCCCAACCTCTCCGCCATTCTGGCCAAGTACCCCCAGATTAAAGCCGCCATCACCCAGGACGACGGCAAGATCTACGGCCTGCCCTCCGCCGAGATGATGGGCACCGCCGCCACCGGCGCGGCCGACGACTACTCCATCCACTCCATCCAGCAGTTCTCCATGATCAACAAGGCGTGGCTGGATGACCTGGGGCTGGCCGTTCCCGAGACGGTGGAGGAGCTGAGGACCGCCCTCCAGGCCTTCAAGGACAACGACATGGCCCACAAGATGTACGGCGCGGACGCCGGCAGCACCATCCCCATGTCCTTCGGCTTTGACCAGTGGTGCTGGGGCCAGAACATCTTCTACGCCCCCTTCGGCCTGACCAACTGGTCCGACGTGTGCGCCGACCTGCGTCTGACCAAGGATAAGGAAGTGGTCTTTGACTGCGTCAGCGACGGCTACCGCGACGCCATTACCTACTACCACGACTGGTACGCCGACGGCCTCATTGACATCGAGGTGTTCAGCCAGGACGACAAGCAGTACCTGGCCAAGTGCGCCCAGGGCTACGTGGGCGTGGCCACCTGGTGGGAGATCAACGAGCTCATGGGCGAGCACGCTGCCGACTACGTCTACCTGCCTCCGCTGAAGGGGCCCGACGGTACCTGCACCGTCACCATCAAGTCCGCCGGCTCCGCCGTGAACTCCGGGCACCTGTCCATCACCAAGGCCTGTGAGAGCCCCGCCAACCTCCTGAAGTTCTACGACCAGTGGTACACCGGCGAGAACGTCATGCAGCTCCAGTACGGCCCCATTGGCGTGTACTTCAACGAGGAGAAGGACGCGGAGGGCATGTACGTGTCCATCACAGACGACGAGGCCCGCGCCAAGTACAACAAGAGCGCCGGCGAGCTCAAGAGCACCTATGAGGTCCAGGGTCCCAAGCTGATCCTCTCCGAGTACTACACCGACGTATTCCACATGGAGGACCGGGCCCTCCAGCGGCTGGAGGACCTCCAGAACTTCTGGTTCAAGTATGTGGAGGACTTCACCTTCTACCCCGTGGACTGCGTGTTCACCGAGCAGGAGCTGGAGGATCTGGACCTCTACAAGCCCGACTTTGAGAACCACGTCAAGGAGCAGGAGGCCCTCTGGTTCCGGGACGGCGGCCCCAGCGACGCCGAGTGGGAGGCCTACAAGCAGGATCTGATCGATACCTACGGCATGAACCAGCTCCTGGAGATCTACCAGGCCGCCTACAACCGCTACAGCGACGCCGAATAATACGGAAAACGATCCATTTCTCTCTCGAAAGGGGGCGGCCCCGGGCCGCCCCCTTTTTTACAAAAACTGCGATGGATATAAAAGATATTTTTACACTCTACGACGCCCGCTCTCCGCTGCGCTATGACTTGTTGGATCACAGCCGCGGCCTGTCGGACTTCCGGCAGATAGTCTTTGCGGACTGGGGAGATTTGCGGCTGGTTATCAAGATCGCACACAACGCCTTTACCACGCCCCTCCGGGTGGAAGGCTGGCGGCAGGCAATCGAAGCCTACCGCTCCATCGGCTGCTATTGTCCTCGGATTATACCCAACCGGAAGGGAAAATCTACCGAAGCGGTAGATTATCACAGCCTGCCCTGCATTGTATTCGCGGAGGAATGCTCCGCCTACCGGACGGCGGAACAGTTTGACCAGCGGCGTATCTGGAAGGACGGCCGGCGTGTGTACCGGGAGGCCGCCCTCCGCCTGACGGCGCAGGCAGGCGCGCAAAGGTGGGGCTTTGTGGACTTCCCATCGGCGTACTGCATCCTGGAGCCCTTCGACCCGTCCGAGGACGATGATGAGGTTATGGAGTGCGCTCTGTGCGTCAAGAAGATGATGGAAAAGGATTTCCCGGAACAAAGCAACCGCTTCCAACGAATCTGGGATGCCTTTCTGGAGAACAAGGCCGCGCTGTCCCGCGTTTACCAGCAGCTTCCCGCCTCCGTTTTTCAGGCGGATATGGGCGGGGGGAATGTACTGCTGGATGAGGATTTACGGCTTGTGGGTGTGCTGGACTTCAATCTGAGCGGGCGGGAGACGGTGCTCAATATGCTGTTCCGGGAGTCCTTCGTCAATTTTGAGGATGATGAGAACAATATGCTCTACGACGGAGAGCTGCAAGAAAAAGCGTTTACTCTGTTCATAGAAAATCTCGAGATCATAAAAAAACATTACACGTTCAACCAGACGGAAGCAGACGCCGCGCCGCTGCTCTACCGGTATCTGCGCCCTTTCTGGTGGTATACGGTCCGGGCCGTCGAAACGAGTCGGAAGGATGCCGCGAAGATAGAGCGCGTCCTGGCTTGGATGGAAGTGGAGCAGGCGCGTAAGCTGGAGCTTTAATACGAGGTGAGGAAATTGACCGATGGTATCGTAATCAGGTTCTTGCGTCCTTCGGACCTCCACCCGCAGATGCTGGCTGGCTTTCAGCACAGACAGGTCATATCTGACAAATGGGTGAAGGATGGAAACGGTTATAAATGGATAAAAACTGACGAAATACGGGAGTGGGACAACGACAAACGGATTTGGATTCCAGGATATTTGATGCAGCAGATAGAGCGAGGCGGCGCTGCTGCCGGAGCTCTCGTAAATGGCCGGATGATTGGTTTTGCGTCTTTAGACGGAATCCTGATGAGCAGACCGGAAAAATATGCGAATTTGACCATGCTTTTCATCGATAACCGGTGGCAGCGGCAAGGGATCGGAAAAAAACTGTTCCAACAGATTTGCCGGCACGCGAAGCGCAAGGGCGCGGATAGAGTTTTTATTTCGGCGATTCCATCCCATGATACGATTTCGTTTTATTTCAGCATGGGATGTTTAGATGCGGCATACATCATAGGTGAATTTGCAGATACGGAATATGATCGGTATTTGGAATATCATTTGAAGTGATTGAGGAGGAAACATGATATGACCAGCGAAGCCCTTCAGAAAGCCCGGGCCTTCGAGGCCCAGTACGGCCCCCACATCCCCTCCGGGGAACGGCCCGCCTTCCACCTGACTCCCACCATCGGCTGGATGAACGACCCCAACGGTTTCTCTCTCTACAAGGGGGAGTACCATCTTTTTTATCAGTACCACCCCTATTCCAACGAGTGGGGGCCCATGCACTGGGGACACGTGAAGAGCCGGGACCTGATCCGCTGGGAGCGTCTGCCCGCCGCCCTGGCCCCGGACTGCGGCTACGACGCGGCGGGGTGCTTCTCCGGCGGCGCGGTGGAGATGCCCGACGGACGGCAGATGCTCATGTACACCGGCGTCCAGCGGGGGCGCGATGCCGATGGATTCATCCGGGATATCCAGACCCAGTGCATCGCCATCGGAGACGGCGTGGATTACGGCAAATGCGAGCTGAACCCGGTTCTGACCGGCGAGGATCTGCCGGAGGGCGGCAGCGCGGTGGACTTCCGGGACCCCAAGGTCTGGCGGGAGGAGGATGGGACGTATTACGCCGTCATCGGCAACCGCGCCGCAGATGGCAGCGGGGCCATCCTGCTCTACAGCAGCGGAGACGGCCGGAAGTGGTCGTTCGTCCGCACCCTTGACGCCTGCCATAACCAGTACGGAAAGATGTGGGAGTGCCCGGATTTCTTCCCGCTGGACGGGAAGCAGGTTCTGCTCACCAGCCCCCAGGAGATGCAGCCCGTGGGACTGGAATTTCATGCGGGCAATGGCACGGTATGCCTCATCGGAGAATACAACCCTGCCGGGAAAAGGTTTGTCCGGCAGTTTGTACAGGCTATTGATTACGGCCTGGACTTCTACGCCCCCCAGACGCTACTTACAAAGGATGGGCGGCGCGTTATGATTGCCTGGATGCAGAATTGGGCCACCGTGGGGGCGAAGCCCTATCACTGCCGCTGGTTCGGCCAGATGTCTGTGCCCAGGGAGCTGTCCGTGAAGGATGGGCGGCTGTATCAGATACCCGTGCGGGAGCTGGAGAGCTATCGCGGTCCGTGCGTCATGCACCACAACATTCCTGTCAGCGGTGAGGTCAACCTGCCCGGCGTTCAAGGAAGGATGCTGGACATGACTGTTACCGTCCGGCCCATTGGGAAGGATTCCTACCGCTGGTTCCGCATCCGGGTGGCCAAGGACGGGGAGCATGAGACCATCATCCGCTACCGCCCCGACCAGGGGACCGTCAAGATCGACCGGACCCGCAGCGGCCTGCCCCACGACATTGTCCATACCCGCAGCTTTTTTGTTCGACCCAGGGACGGAGAGATCAAGCTCCGTCTGGTGCTGGACCGCTTCAGCCTGGAGGTCTTTGTCAACGATGGCGAGCAGGCGGCCAGCGCGGTGATCTACACCCGCCAGGAGGCGGATGCCATCAGCTTTGAGGCCGGCGGTTCGGTGTTGATGGATGTAGAGAAATACGATCTGGTGTTTGATGAGGAGGCGTGAGCTATGGTGGAGAAGACCTTTGACGTGGTTGCTCTGGGGGAACTGCTGATCGATTTTACGGAAAACGGCTTCAGCCGTCAGGACAATCCCCTCTTCGAGGCCAACCCCGGCGGCGCGCCTTGCAACGTGCTGGCGATGCTGAGAAAGTTGGGGCGGAGCTGCGCTTTTGCAGGCAAAGTGGGGGACGATATGTTTGGCCAGCAGCTTCGCGCCGTGGTAGAGGAAGCCGGGATTTGCGGGGATTATCTGGTAACGGACCGGAACGCGCGGACCACCCTGGCTTTTGTCAAGAAGCTGTCCAACGGCGACAGGGACTTTTCCTTCTTCGTGCGATATTTTGAAGATCGCGGACAATGAGCTGGAGTTTATGACCGGGGAGACGGGTCTCGATAAAGGCGCGGCTGCCCTGCGGCGGCAGTATCCCAACATTCGCTTGTTCAACGTGACGGCGGGGCCGGAAGGAAGCTGCTCCTATTATGAGGATAAGCGGGTGTTCGTCCCTGCCTGCAAATTGGGCGGGACGATCGAAACCACTGGGGCCGGGGACACCTTCTGCGCCTGCGTTCTCAACTTCGTGCTGGAGCATGGGTTGGATGGATTGGTGGAAGAGGATCTGACTGCCATCGCAGGACAGTACAACAAGGAAAAAAGCAGGGGTTCCTCCTGGGCTATCAGCGGTATGGGCGGCTATGCTTTCAGGTGGGGACCGGAGATCGCCTACGAGGACACCGGCCTGCAACGTGTAGGGCAGGATGGTTATGTTGTCATCGTCAGAGTGCTCATTTCATGACCCCTTGCTTAAGAAGCCTCCGGATAATCGATCCGGTATGTGTTCTCTTTAAAATTGACCATCACCCGCGTGCCATCGGAGAAGACGGTGCGCTGCTCGCTGCGGTCGCTGTTCAGGAACTTGTGGTCCACCATTTTCTCCATGGCCACATGCCGCTGCAATTCACGGATGACCTTCCACTGGCGGATATTTTCCTCCAGCTCCTCGCCCTCCGCGTACTCGTCCATATACCCCATGCCGCCGTTGAGAAGAGCGTGCAGGAAACCGGTCGTCCCCTCCGGGATCCCCCAGTGTCCGGCGGGCATCATCCACGGTATGATGACGCAGTCATGGTATACCAGATTGTACAGGGGCACAGGGATCGCGCAACCCTCCATATAGGGTGCCCAGTGGCAGAAGACCTGCGCTCCTACCGCCCAGTCATTGACTTCCTCGGAGGAAGGCGCGATCTGGTGGGCGCTCAAATAGTGGAAGCATTGATTGCGGGCGTCAATGCACTCCCTGCGGGTCATGGGGTGATGGGGATTGACGCACTCATCCAGCTCGTTGCAGGTGAACACATCCAGGTAAGTCCCCTCCAGATGGATGCCGTTGGCAAAAAGCTGTTCAAAATTACGGCGCACATAGTCCAGGGCCAGGGAGGCACAGAGGAAATTCTGCCGTCCGCCCGCCCAGCGGGCAAGCTCAAAGAGCGTACCGTCCACGCTCATGGCCGCGTTGTCCGTGTCGTATGTAGGGGCATCCATATAATAATCCCGGTACTGGTCGTGGACGCCAAACATATATCCCAGCTCCCGCATGGTGTCCGAGAGTTCCTTCATCCCCTCCCAGCCGCCGGCCTCTTTACAGGGCGGCAGGTAGTCCGGGTGCTGATTGTCATAGCCGGGCTGTCCCCAGCCGTCCAGATGCAGATACAGCTGGTCCACACCTTTTTGCTTCAAAAACCGGACGCGCTCGGTCCAATGGGAAAAGGGAACCAGGCGGTCATTCCTCTCCGGATGTTCCTTATCATAGTAGTAAGAGCCCTCGGTCACATGGGTCTTGCCCTCCACGTGCATGACGCAGCAGCCGATCAGCTTCGCCACATTGGGATTTTGGGCGGCCTTTTCCCGTAGCGTACGCGGCTTTCCCTCCTCGTCCGCGATCTCACGGTACAATTTGCAGAGGGTCACATAGTCGCTTCCGGCGGGTACGAAGCAGTACGTTACCGTGCGGGCATAGCGCATTTCCCCCAGGGAAGGCAGATGGCGCACCGCGATCCTGGTAGGGCCTCCGGCAGGATGCTTGACCGTATAGGCACTGTCCCAGCTCTGCCGCACATAGCACAGATACCCACCCTGGGGCGTGATCTCGCCCCACCAGGGCATATAGGCCGACTCCGAGCCCATCTGCCCGCCGAAGGGCAGCTTTTCCCCCACCTCCGCGGGCCAGTCCACAGGCAGCAGCTGCCCCTGCATGGTGTTGAGCACAGCATAAGAGCCCTCCTCATCCGCCGCCAGAGGGGCCGGCCAACAGATCTCCGTCACATCCAGCCCCGCCATGTCCCCGGGGACAAAAGTGCAGTCCACAAAGCCTGTGGTGGAATTGACCAGCACCCGGGTCTCGAAGGAGAGCGTTCCGTATCCCGGAAATTCCCCGTAGCACACACGCTCCCCCGCGCCCAGTCCGGTCTTCAGTGGAGTCCGCCGGATGCTTTTTGCGCTGTCAAAGGGGATCTCCTCCCCGCTGCGGAGCAGGATCCGCAGCCTATACGATGCATCAAAACGCCAGCATTTCTCGTGCGCCGTGACAAAGGCGTCCGAGGTCAAAACAACCTTGCGTCCATTCCTCATAATCTATCCCATCCCTTACTGCCGGAGTCATTCCGGCGTCAGTCCATTCATTATAATTCGGGCTATGGGGATTGTCAAGCTGTAGCGGTCATCGGGGAATGTCCAAACACTACAAATTTACTTGAATTATATGGATTGTTATGCTAAAATAAATTTAATAGGCTAAATTCTGCCTATATAATCGAAAGCCCCCCAGAAATTGAAAGGAGAGCGAATGGCATGAAGCAAACAAAGCGTATCCTCAGCTTGTTGCTGTCTCTATGCCTTGTGTTGGGTTTAATCCCAGGCACGGCGTTCGCGGCTGGCGGCAATCTCCCGTTCACGGATGTGAACACAACGGACTGGTGTTACGATGCGGTTCAGTACGTCTACGAAAAAGGTATGATGAACGGCACCAGCACCACCACATTTTCGCCTGACAGCACCACCACGAGAGGCATGATCGTAACCATCCTGCACCGCATGGAAGGTACGCCTGCCGCCACCGGCACAGCTTTCACGGATGTTCCGGCCGGCCAGTGGTACTCCGATGCGGTCTCCTGGGCAAGTGCAAACGGGATCGTTGGCGGCTACGGCAACGGCCTGTTCGGTTCCAATGACCCCATTACCCGTGAGCAGATGGTGGCTATCCTGAACCGCTATTCGATGTACAAGGGCTACGATACGGCTGCGGCAGGCAGCATCACGGGCTTCGCAGACGCGGCGCAGGTCAGTTCCTACGCGGTAGAGCCCATGGGCTGGGCCATCGGGAACGGCTTGATTTCCGGCACCGGCAATAACACGCTGGTTCCGAAAGGCAACGCCACCCGTGCGCAGGCCGCGATGATCCTGATGCGTTTCTGCCAGAACATCGCGGACAAGGCCAATAGCACACCTGCACCGGATACGGCCATCGAAAAAACCTATACTGTCACATTTGACCTGAACTATGGGAGCGATACCCGGTACGATGTAAAAACCGTTAAGGAGGGCGATACCGTCAGCAAACCCACCAACCCCAGCCGCAGCGGGTACTCTTTCAGCGGCTGGTACGTTGAGAAGTCCGGCGGCAGGCAGTTTGATTTCAAGACAGGTATCACCTCAGATCTGACTCTGTACGCGCATTGGAGCAGCAGTTCGGGTGGCGATGGTAACTCCGGTAGTGACGGCTACGTCCCTCCCAGCACTACATTCTATACCGTGACATTTTACATGAATGATGGGACGGATGCCGTCCATACTACATCTTCTGTAGTCTACGGCGGGGCAGTCTCTGCGCCGTCAGTACCGGCACGAAGCGGATATATATTTGACGGTTGGTATACTGATGCCGCGACAACCACAGCATATAGTTTTAGTAGCCCGGTTACCAGGAATTTTGACCTTTATGCGAAATGGATAGAGAACACTGGACCGGAATCTCCCCCGGCAATTCCAGAAGAAATAAAGGAGGCGTTGGGATTATCAAAAGATACGGATGATTCTGATGGAGACGGGTTGACGGACTATCAAGAACTTATCATTGTGGGCACAGATCCCACTAAATATGATACGAACAATGACGGTATTCGTGATGCGGACGGTGACGAAGATGGCGATGGACTTAGCAATATAACAGAAGTTCAGTTAGGAACCTTGCCTACCGCTGTGGATTCAGATTTTGATGGCCTGACTGACAGCGAAGAAGTCAATATCTACGCGACAAACCCCTTGGTTGCGGACTCTGACGGCGATGGGCTGACAGACGGAGAGGAAATAAAGCTTGGGTTAGACCCTATGAATCCCCAAACTGACGGTCACACACCCGATGCGGAGAGAACATTTAACCAAGTCGCTTCAAATTCTATTAAGGATCAGGCATTGCTTGATAGTGACAACTGGCTGGTTCCGTTGGTGGAAGGCAACGTTCCCGGTGATATAGAAAAAAATATAATCCTTGAGAAATCATCCACCAGCGTATTTAATGACAATCGTGCGGCTTTGAGCGATATTATAGAATTGTCAACAAATTATGAAACCACACCGCTAACACTTTCGTTTGCGTATAACGAAACCTATACGGGATCGATGAATAGCCTAACCATCGCTTCATTTGGCGAAAATGGTTTGGAAATCATTGATACTTACATAGACGAAGACAAGCTTTCCGGTCAGATCGTAGGAAGCGGAACTTATTTCGTGCTTGACCTAGATGAGTTTTTGAAAGGACTTGGCATTAACGTTCTGGACAATATTATCTCTCCTGCGGCGGAACCAGTTCCGGATACGACAGTAGGCACTTCCTCGGAAGATACAGAGATTGATTATCTCTATGACAACGATGGGAATGTCATAGAACAGGTAGTGGACGATACATCTGCGGCAGGAACACGAATAGTTTCTGTGGCACGACCGCTTGCGGCAAGTTCTGAAGCTACGGGAAAAGCTGACGTGGTCTTTGTCATTGATACAACTGGTTCCATGAGCGGCGCTATTTATGGTGTAAAGGAAAATGTAAATGCGTTTGCCGAAAAATTGGTGAGTGACTACAATGTAGACGCGAACTTTGCGCTGATTGAATTCCGTGATATAACCGTGGATGGACTAGATAGCACCAAACATCACAAAAATATCACATCTAACTGGTTCACGAATGTAGGCATCCTCCGGGACGAAGTAAACCATCTTTCTGTTGGTGGTGGCGGTGATAATCCGGAAACCCCGATTGATGGATTAGAAATGGCGCGTAGGCTTGACTGGCGCGGTGATGCGGCTAAATTTATCATTCTTGTAACTGATGCAGGTTATAAGGTTGATAACCAGTATGGCATTTCCGGTATGGATGAAATGATACGACTGCTGAACAATGACAGCATCATTGTATCTGCCATATCGTACAGTGAAAGTCTCTATCGGGATCTGGTTGGAATGACCGATGGCTTATACGGATATATTTACGGAGATTTCAGCGATATTTTATTGCAGCTTGCGGATAAAATTGGCGAGATGACCAATGCGGACGGCGAATGGGTATTCCTTGATGATTTCCAAGCGGTCAAGCTGAGCGATACTCTCGATCACGCGAATTTCAACGATACAGATGGGGATGGGCTGACGGACGCGCAGGAACTGGGGACAAGCGTTGTCGTAGATATGCTTCCGTATATACGCAGTTTAACAAATCGCTATGATGTGCCGGTAGAGAACTATCAAGGGAAAACACACATAACAGTTTGGGAGTACTTGTCCAATCCCGTTCGATGTGATACCGATTACGATGGATACATGGATAAAGATGACCGTAACCCCAGGCGATGGGATATTTCTGATCGTGATCTAGCGATTGCCGCCGGAATTTCCTATAACAATCTTGCACGGGGAACGAAAATAAACACATCATCTTCCATTAATTTGGGCAGTGGAGCTAGTGCCGGTGAGATGGTTGAATGGACTGTTCTTGATACCTGGCATGGTGGTGCCGGATTCTATGCGGCAGCACTCAAAAAGGATAAGAATATTATCCTGGCTTTCCGCGGTTCGAAGGGGTCTTATGATGGATTTATTGATATAGACTGGATAGACGACTGGATATTCGCAGACGTCATTAACGTTATGACGGGAATCAGCACACAGGCGCCCGCAGCGCAAGCGTTTACAGAGCAAATTGTAAACAACTATTCCGGCTACAATATCTACATCTGCGGACATTCCCTTGGAGGAAACCTCGCCCTAAACGCATCGATAAAAGCGTTGAAGGCCAAGCCAAGTGTTGTAAAGCGCGTCAGCACATTTAACGGGTTGGGGATGCCGAATGTAAAGATCCTGACAGAACTATTTACCTGGGATTTATCCACTTTAGCCAGTTATAAAGAAAGATTTTACGATTATGAAATCGAGGGCGACCCCGTTTCCGCATTTGAGCTCAAGCCTGACCATAATTGGTGGGACATATTCGATATTGCGGTCACAACGGGAGTCGGCTATCGCATTGTTCTGCCGTTGAAAGTGAGTGGAAATGCGCACGGCCTTGAGAATTTCTATCTCCAGCTGGAACCCCTTGGAAGGCCGATAAGATAAGGCCAATTACTGCCCGCAACCCTGTTTCGTCTTTAGGGTTGCGGGCAGGGTTTACGACTTGGAAAGGTGAAGCTATGTTGGGAAGAAGAATGACTGCGGCCATAGTTGACTTCATTCTAGGGGTCATCCCCTTGTTCGTTGTCTGTAATATGATCCTTGGCAATATTGTTGGCAAAAATGTTGACCCTCAGATTTTGCCGGCTATCGCGTTTCAGATAGTTTTATCTCCACTTGGGATTATCCAGCATAGCATTGAATACCCGGGCTCTTTGGGTATAAATTTAGAACAGCTCTGCTTTTCACTTTTTATCGCATTTGTGAGCGAAGTTGCATTATATTCCGCATTTGATCTGTCGCCGGTGAGAAGGACGATTGGTAAAATTCTGATGCATATTGAGTATGAGCATGACCTTACTTTATGGTGTGCATTGCTAAGGAACGCGATAAAAACCTTAACGCGATATCTGCTTGGTATTCCGCTGATCTTTATTCTTTTCTCTAAAAAAGGACAGATGCTACATGATATAATAATTCATAATTCTGTCATCAATTCTATATAGGGCCTACTCCACCCCTCCCCCCAAAACGAGGAAGATGTCAAACGGAGCGCAGCGGCGCTTTTTAGCCATATCCCTGCGCTCTCGCCGGAAGAGTTATACTTTGGTCTACACCTTTTCGGCAAAGCGAAGGACGCAGCGGAAATGGCTGTCATTACTCCAGCAACAAGTCTCTCACGCTCTTAAAATAGATTGTTTGCCTTGCGCACTACGGACTGCTAGCTGACGAGTTAAGTTGAGATTTGTTCCTTATCACTATAAAGGCAACGATCCAATGAATTTATTGAAGTACTAACGAAAAACTACTTGAAAACAAGCCCTATCTTTGCGGCAGATAATATGGTAAAATAAAAACCAGCCCCCGAAATTCCTTGTAAAATCAAGGCTTTTCGGGGGCTTTGTTGCAAATGTGTTGCATTGAACTATTGAATTGAACACCTAAATTGAAATCAGTTCAACGGTTGCCCGCAGTTCTTCTATTGTCTTGTGGTTATATACCCGGTTGCCCGTATCTTTTGAAGTATGCCCCATAAGTAAATCAATACAGCGGCGATTTCCCCCGGCAGCGTCAAGCAGAGTTTCAAAGGTATGGCGGCACTCATGCGGGGTGTGCTGCATTTCCAGCTTCCCCATGATTTCAGCCCACAAAGCCCGGTAAGCGGTGGTTGAAATAGGCTTGCCATTTTGGGAAATCAGCCGGGGCGGGTTGCTGGTAAGGCGGGCTTCTACAAACCCCCTGATTTTGGGGTGTATGGGAACAATGCGCCCTTTTCCGGCTTTTGTCTTTGTGCCGCCCTTCATAGTTCCGGCTTTAAGGTCAATATCTTCCGGGCGTAACGCCAACAGTTCAGAGATACGCCAACCGGAATAGATGAAGATCAGCACAGTATCAACCCATTCTTCCGCTTGATGTTCCCATAACCGGGCAATTTCTTCATTGGTGAACGGTAGGCGGCTTGTGGGCGGGATCGGTTCAGAGGTAAGCAGATCAGAATAGCGGAAGGATGATATATCCAATTCAAGGGCGAATTTGTCTAAATGCCCCCAAAGATTTTTGATTGCGCCTTGCGTGGAATACCCCTTGCCGCAGCTATCAATAATATCTTGCATATGATAGGCTTTGATTTGTCTGTATGGCATACCGCCCAATGGGACGCAGTATTTGAAAGCCGATTTCAAGGAAGATTGGTTTGATTTCCCTAATTTTGGGGCTTTCTTCTCTTGCCAAAGGTCGAACAACTCTTGAAGGGTAATTTTTGCCTTGTCAATATCCCACGGGTTAGCGTTGTATGCCGCCAACATTGCAAGCCCTTCTTCCCGGCTTTCCGCATAGCCGATTATTGAACAGTTCCCGCTTGTGCTTGCTGTTCGCACAATGTACGGGCGGCGGCGTTTCCCTGATAATTTACTGATTGATCCATATTTGTTAGGTAGCTTCATTGTACCGTCCTTTCTTGACTTCTGAACCAAAGAACGGTATAATATAGATACCATTCAATGATTCTTTGATCGGGTTCGTTGTTTGGTGCTTCGGAAATCCCTTGGTATTGCAGTACCGGGGGATTTTCTTCTTGTCTGAATAGTTCCCGCCTATCACTTGCAGATGATTAGCGGGTGTTTGAGCCGTTGCCTTTTGCAGAGGGTAACGGCTATTTTTGTTTTTGCTGCTCTAAAACCTTCTTGTAAAACCTTCCTTCAATCGCTTCTTTTGCCCCCGCTTGCAGTTCTTCAAATTCTGCTTGCGTAAATATTGCGGTATGCTCATCTTTAGTTAGAATGTACTCAACTTCATCCGGGATTTGCACTTTCATAGCAGGATCAGTTTCGTTTTCATCTTCCCAATGCCATTTGACAACTTGAGCATTTACAGAATAGCCGATAGTCGTTAAATAACTTCTTACGGCTTGTTCACGGGTGTATTCTATTCCCGCATCAGGGTATTGTTTATCAAATTCATCTAATTCAAGAAGTTCAGAGATTGAAATATTTAATGCAATAGACATTTGTCTTATCATTGCAATATTCGGCTCTCGTTTATCTTTTTCCCAATAATTCAATCTCGTTGGCGTTATGCCTAATATTTCAGCCAAAGCCTTTTGAGTTAGATTTTGCTTTTCCCGTGCTTCAATTAGTTTTTCACCGAATGTTTTCAGTAAAATCACCGCCTTTCTAATTATATGATACACCCGAAACGCTAATATGTCAATCAAAAAATTAGCAAAACGATAATTATTTTGAAAAAACTTATTGACAACTTAGCAAAATGGTGATATACTTAGCGCATAGATTAGCAAAACGGTAATCTCAAGAAAGGCGGTAGCAGATATGAAAGAAACAAGTTTGAAACCCGTGATTGAAAAACTTGAAAATTTATTTTCAAAGTTCAATGAAAAGTTCTATAACAACGAACTTCAAACCCCCGTTATCACGGTAAGCCCGGACACAACAAAAGGTGCTTATGGGTGGTGTACCGCTTGGAAGGCGTGGAGCGTTGGCGAACAGAAAAAGGTTGCTGACCTTGCAACCCTGACAAAAGAAGCCCTTGAAG